>JAEWKC010000030.1 GCA_023386235.1 Bacteroidota bacterium
GCCCATGGGCTGCGTGCAACAAGACGCTTAACAAAATTTGGCTCCGAAAAAAATGCTCCTATTTTTTCTAAAACAAGTTTTGAAAAAATTCGCATTTTTTTCGGAACTTCGTCAAGCGCCACTGTTGTGCTCCATGCAAAAAAAACATACTGCATAAATAAAAACTCCAATGGATAATAAAGAGATAAAACAAGGAATCGAATTAGTTTGTCGGACTTCCGCTCAGATTAAGGATTACTATGAGAATCATGAGAAATTAGTTGAAGCATTAAACAATGTACCGAAAAGTGAATTGAAAAAGTGTTCCGATTATTACTCAACGAAATCAGGTGTAATTGTTGATTTACGAAAGGAACTTGTTGAATTTCTTAAAAACGGAGAAACACTAACTGTTGAGATTCTTGAAAATTTATTGGATAAACATAGAAATGGTAAGGAGAATCAGTTTAGAGCTTATAAGCAATGGTTTAGTTTGTTTTATCCACCGATTACATTCTATGGACATAACCCAATTAGAGATTTTGTAAATTCTTTTATTAAGCAACTAATTACAGACCTTAAAATTGATGGCAAAGTAAACCAAACAATAATTGATTTTCAAGGAGCAAGACAGCAAGGAAGCGATAGACTTTGGTTTGCGATTTACAATAAGGAACAAGAATCACAATCAACTGGCATTCAATTTTTTCTTGACTTTCATCATGGGAAGGTTAGTTATGGAGTTTACAGGCACAGTGATGAAACTTTCTTAAAAGAGAGAGTTACAAACACACCTGATGAATTTGACTACAAAGAATTAGTCAATTATTTCAAAACCGAAGTTGATATCATTCTGAACGATTCTCCTAAGAATGTTAAAATTTCTTCAGTTACTAAAATCCAAAAGGATATATCGGATAATTTAACAGAGAATCTGAATGTAATATTGTTCGGACCTCCTGGAACAGGTAAAACATATGAATTAAGCACTTATTATTTTAACAAATTTACCTCAAGAAAATCAACCGTTTCAAGAGACGAGTTTTTAAAATCTTTTGTTGTAGATAGGTCATGGTGGGAGATTATTGCACTTGTATTATTAGACATTGGAAAAAGTAAGGTAGCAGATATTTTTAATCATGAATTATTACAGCTAAAAGCATCTCTTTCAAATTCAACAACTGTAACTCCAACTATCTGGGGACAATTACAAAGCCATACAATTGAATCGTGTGAAAGTGTAAAAGTTAGTAAAAAGGGCTCACCTTTAATTTTTAATAAAACCAATGATAAATTTTGGGAAATAGTTAACGAAGAGGTCGTTCAACAAGCACCTGAAATATTGAAATTGCATGAAGAGGTAAAAGGATTTAGTGAAGATTCTGATATTGAAATTCGCAGATATGAATTTGTTACGTTTCACCAATCCTTTACTTATGAGGATTTTGTAGAAGGAATTAAACCAAATTTTAATGAGGGTGAAAATGATTTAACCTACAAAATCGAAGATGGAATATTTAAAAAAATGTGTTTAAAGGCACGAAAAGATCCTGACCAAAACTATGCGATTTTTATTGATGAAATAAACCGCGGGAATATCTCACAAATATTTGGAGAACTTATAACGCTTATTGAAGAAGATAAAAGAGAAGGAGAAGAAAACGAACTTTCGGTTACGCTTCCTTATTCTAAAACAAAGTTTAGTATTCCAACAAATTTATACATAATCGGCACGATGAATACAGCTGATCGTAGTGTTGAAGCACTTGATACTGCATTACGCAGAAGGTTTAGTTTTGTTGAAATGCCACCAAAACCCAATTTGATTAAAACAGTTGGTAAAACTTCTGATGGATTCATTAATGAAATTGACTTAGTTGAGCTTTTAAAGGTAGTCAATAAAAGGATTGAAAAGCTTGTCGATAAAGATCACATGATTGGTCATAGTTATTTTTTAAATATCAATAGTCTATCGGCATTAAAGAAAGCATTTAATAATAAAATTATCCCGTTACTTCAAGAATATTTTTATGGAGATTTCGGCAAAATTGGACTTGTTCTTGGAAAAGGTTTTATAGTAGATAATCAAAACGAGTTAGACGAAGATATTTTCGCTGAATATGATGAGTACGATAGCAGTTCATTGATTGAGCGGAAAGTTTATCGTCTTAAAGATGTTGTTAAAATGAGTGACGATGATTTTACTTTAGCAATTAATATACTTTTAAAGAAATAATGATTTGATTAAGAGTCAGTCACATATAACAGTTTTCGAGCACGATAGAATACATATTGATCGTGGGGACAACCGTATAACACCAAGTCAACTAAAAGCACTACAACAGTTATATGGTGAAAATGGTGTTCCATATTTTGACCTTATTCATAATGGAATAAAATTCAATGAATATGTCGGTGTATTAATGGTTGGTAAAACAACAATTGAAATATTACCCAAAGCAGACAAAGACCTTGAAACTAAAGATTGGAGGAAAGTCTTAATTGGAATGCTTCATGCTGTGGGTTTATTTGACATTCACACACCAAGCTCAACTTCTCTTGACCTTCGGGCAAATTCGATATTAGAATTGTACTTCGAACTTTTTGTTTGTGAACTTGAATATTTACTACATGGTGGGTTAATAAAGAGGTACAGAAAAACGTCTGGTAATTTGAATTCGTTAAAAGGGAGTATTCATTTCCCAAAACATATAAATGCAAATCTAATTCACAAAGAACGTTTCTTTGTAAATTACACCACATATGACAGGGAACATATTTTTCATCAAATATTGTTCAAGTCACTTAAACTATTACAGAGAATTAACTGCAATATTAAACTGCAAAGCAGAATTTCGTCCTTATTGCTTGACTTTCCTGAAATGCCAGATTTAAAAGTTTCAGAAAACACCTTTAATCGAATGATTTATGATAGGAAATCAAGCAAATATAAAAACTCAATTGAGATTGCTAGGTTATTATTATTAAACTACCACCCTGATATTAAAGTTGGAACAAATGATGTTCTTGCACTTATGCTTGATATGAATTATTTATGGGAACGATTTGTATATTCAAGCTTACGGAAATATAAAGAGGCAGGAAGCACGGTAACTGCTCAAAACACAAAAGACTTTTGGAAACCAACTATTGGTTATAATTCAAAAATGAAACCAGACATTGTGATAAATAAAGACAAAGACAATTGTATTGTTTTGGATACAAAGTGGAAAAATATTAAACAGAGTAATCCATCACCACATGATTTGCGACAAATGTATGTTTATCTGAAATATTATAATGCAAAACGTGTGGCTTTAGTTTATCCTAATTCGGAATCAAGTATAAAATCAGGTCTTTTCTACAAAGAGACAGATTCTGAGTTAAGTAGCAATGATTGCAGTCTGATTTCAATTGGTGTTATGGAGGACATAAAGCAATGGCAGACTAAGATATATGAACAAATAAATGATTGGAAATAAAATGCACGAGAGCACAACAGCGTGTATAAGAAATAGCGGGTTTAGTGGTAAATCAAAGGTCTGTGCTTTTAATAAAAGTCAGTATCAAACTGAAAGTGAAGTCCTTTTTAATCCGCTACTTCTCATACACGCAAACCGTTAGCGGCAATTTTAACGACCCGCCCGTAAACAATGACAGACAATGAAAAAACAAATTCTATTTATTGTATTCATCTTTTTTACTTTGACGACTTTTGCTCAGATTAAAAAAAATATAATTGAAGAAACTTTTGACAATGTTAAAGACAGGACAAAAGTTGATAAAAATGATTTTACTTGCTTAAATCTTACACAGAAAATGTATGATGAAGCTTTACAAAATGAAGTTTCTGAATTAAGTAAAAGCACAATTGACGAGATTAGAGAATTTGAAAAAAGTAGAAAATCAAAAAATACATATTTGCTTTCAGCTCTAATGTTTTATCAAGAAGTAATTACAAAATCGGCTGAGCAAAAAATTTTAAAACCTGAACTACAAAGAGATATTATAAATTATTTAGAAAAAGAATTTATAAATGTTTATAATAAAATACCGACAATTGTTTATGTCTATAAAGTTGAGACTTTAAATTTATTTGAAAACAAAAATGAGTTGAAAAGGTATATTGACGAAGGACTTAAAAATTATCCTAATTCAATACCATTGAAATATTATAGCTATAAGTATTTGAATGAACAGACCTATAAAGAAGATTTAATGAAAGTAAATAAAAAACATTGGTTAATAAATATTGAAGAATAAAAACTGCCGCTAACATCGGTAGCCGTTGCACAACCCCTGATTTGAGCAAGAACCTCCAAAGTATAGCTTTCTGATTGCTTTTACAGCCTCGTTTACAGCTAATCTATTTTCGTTATCGTTTTAATAAATACAAAATTTAAGAGGTACATTCCTGCCGTAAGCTATTACTACACTTTGTGGCAACCGGCGGTTGAAATTCAGGTATCATTTACGCCGTAGGCGAAAACACGTGGGTAGCAATACAATCACATAGAACACCAAGCATTCCTTCGGAACGCCTGATCTGTTATTCTGACATTCTACCGACCATTTATCCCGATGGGATAAAAATTTTGCTTTGTAATGTTCTAAAGTTTCTACCTAATTTCTCTATAAAGCGCTCAGCAACTGGTATTCGCCTTTGGGGTTGATGCCTATAAGGGGTAATCTTTTAGTTCTTTCAAAATAATCATACACTTCCTTTAAAGAAAGCGTAAAACGCTGGCTGTTATAATCTCCCTTCGAATATTTTGAATAATATTCCAATGCTTTTCTGTTATTAAACCGGAAAGGAAATACATGCACCGGAATGTATTTTTGCCCGTTCATTTTTGCACCGCTTGCCAATAAATACAACTCTTCCACCTGATGGTTTTGCAAAGGTATACAACCCACGCTTACACAGCTCCCGTGTATATAAATCTCTCCTCCCGGGTTAATCTGGTCGCTCAATATCTTATCGCTTTCATTAGGATAGTTCAGCTTCATGCTTAAATAAAATTCACTGTTGGGCTTAAATTCAGATATGTAATAAAAACCTTCCGGCACCTGGAAATCTCCCTCCTGCCTTTTTGGCCCCAAGTCGCCTGCCATCACGCATACATCATACGTTTTGAACAATGTGAAAGCGTCTTTTTCAGCATTTCTTACCCATACTTCCAGTTGATGGTCATATTTAAAAGAACGAATAAGAATTTGCCTTACGGGATAGTTAAAACCCGCCTTAAGAAAATCATTTCTTAGCACCGTTTCTTTCTGTTTCATGCTCAAAGTCTTTGCCGGAGAAAGATTAAGCATATCGGTAATATTGTATTGAGCATTGATTTCTGCTATTGTAAAAATGCTCAGCAGTAACAAAACAAATTTTTTCATAAGCAACAAAAATATTGTTTTATTTAGATAAATATATGTAGCAATAGTTAAATTTGCCACTCTTTCAAATCATATATATGCAAAAAGTTGGAATTTTAGGTGGAGGACAATTAGGCAGAATGCTGCTTCAGGCAGCGGCTAATTATGTAGTGGAAACTTTTGTTATGGAAAATGACGCCCTTTGCCCGGCCGCTCATCTTTGCCATCACTTTACATTAGGTAATATTCAGAACTATGACGATGTAATTAATTTTGGAAAAGACCTCGATGCAATAACCATAGAAATTGAAGCCGTAAATGTAGAAGCGCTGGAAGAGTTGGAAAGAAGAGGCGTACGGGTGTATCCTACGCCTTCGGCTATAAAAATTATAAAAAATAAAATCACTCAAAAGAATTTTTATAAAGATCAGCATATTCCCACATCCTCATTTGTCATTACGCAAAATAAAGAGGAAGTAAAAAATCATACGGATTTATTTCCTGCCGTACATAAGTTGGGCGAAGGTGGGTACGATGGGCGTGGTGTGGAAATAATAGAAGACATACAAGACATTGCAAAAGCATTTGACGCACCTGCCGTGCTGGAAAAAAAAGTAGAAATAGAAAAAGAACTTTCCATAATTGTAGCTAAAAATGATAGCGGACAAATGGTCTTCTTTCCATCGGTAGAAATGATTTTTGATAAAAAACTAAACCTGCTCGATTTTCAGCTGTCCCCGGCACGCATTAACAAAGAAATACTTTGGAAAGCCGAAGCTATGGCGCAAAAAGTGGTAAAAAATCTGGATAGCGCAGGTATTTTTGCTATCGAATTATTTGTAGACAGGTACGGCGAAGTGTATGTAAACGAAACCGCTCCGCGTGTACACAATAGCGGTCATCATACCATTGAAGGCAATTATTGCAGCCAGTACGATATGCTGTGGAGAATAATGCTCGGCTACCCGCTTGGGCAAACAAAAGAAATCATTCCTTCTTCTATAGTAAATATTTTAGGAGCACAAGGCTATTCCGGCGAAGCTAAGTATGACGGACTGGAAGAGGTGTTGAAAATGGATAATGTATTTGTACATCTCTATGGTAAAACGCAAACAAAACCCGGACGAAAAATGGGACATGTAACCATTCTCAGCAATGATCATATAGAGCTGATCTATCTGGCCAACAAGATAAAAAATACGCTGAAAGTAATCAGTTAATCTGCGTCATCATTTCACTGATCGAATCTACAGGTTTTTTGCAGGCGTAATCTTTACATACAAAAATCTGCGTGTTTTCTATTGAATCAAACTTACCTTGTAACAAAGGAAGATGCTCAAGTCTTTTGTGAGACGAGAATAATACCTTGTTGGGTATATATTGCTGAAGCACTGATTTAGCAACGGTTTCCGCATCTTTTCCCGATACAACTATTTCATTCATTCCTGCTGCAAACTTTTGAAGAAGCATACTCCACACTCCGAAAGATACGGGATGCTGTATAACCGCCGCGGCTATTGAATGCAACATATTTTCACTTCTTTGTTTCCATTCTTGATTATCAAAACATAAAGACAGGCTCAACAGATTATGCGCCATCACAGCATTACCCGAAGGCGTGGCCCCGTCATGTATTTCTTTTTTGCGTACAATTACATCTTCCTGAAAAGAAGGAGTGAAATAAAAAAGCACCTGCTGCTCATCACTATAGTTGTCAACAACATATTCCGTAAGCGCTTTTGCTTTAATGATAAATTCATTATTACCGGTTGCTGTATGCAATTCAATCATAGCGCCTATTAAACAAGCAAGGTCGTCTAAAAACGCAGGAATTTTTGCATGATTATTTTTCCAGGTATGGTACCAACCGTTTTTTTTCTTATCAAATAAATTTGATTCCAGAAAGTGCCAATTGTGCATCGCTGTATGCAGGTATTCTTCTGTACCTGTTGCTGCATAAGCGTTACAGAGCGCCGTGATCATAAGCGCATTTTGCGAAAGAATAACCTTATCGTCCAGTGCAGGACGAACGCGCTGGTCTCTTACCTGCATTAATTTTTCAAGACATGCATCAACAAATTTTTCCAGCTCATCAACATGCATATAAAGTTGCTGGGCAAATTCTTCGGCAGGTTTATTTCTCCAAAGAATATTCGTTCCTTCCCAGTTTCCATTTTCTTTTATATCAAATATTGCAGAAAATTTTTCCGCATCATCTTTCAATATTTCTTTTATCTCTTCTTTACTCCATGTATAAAATTTTCCTTCCACACCTTCACTGTCTGCATCTAATGCGGTATAAAATGCTCCTTTCGGGTGCATCAATTCTCTTTTAATAAACCGGATGGTTTGCTCAATGATTTTTTTATACTTGCTGTTTTTTGTGATCATCAACGCCTCTGATAAAGCGGAAATAAGCAGAGCATTATCATACAGCATTTTTTCAAAATGTGGTGCAAGCCAATATTCATCGGTGCTGTAGCGGGAAAAACCTCCGCCGGCATGATCGTAAATGCCGCCGGCAATCATTTTATCTATACTTAACAATCCAGAGTGTAGTGCCTCTTTATTTCCTGTAAAATAATAACTACGCAATAAAGTTGTAATAGTAAATGTTTGCGGAAATTTGGGTGCCTTGCCATATCCTCCCCAAACTTTATCGGCGATTTCAAGAATATTATTGGCAACAGTGTCGATGGCTTCTATGGAAAATTTTATTTTTTCCTTTGGCAAAGCAAAATTTCCCGCATTGGATATATAGTCGGTAAGCCCTTGTGCCTGTTGTGTAATTTCGTCTTTTTTATCATTATAAGCCCGTGAAATGCTTTCCAGCACACGCTTCCAGGAGGGTCGGTTGTAATAATCTTTTGGGGGGAAATAAGTGCCTCCATAAAAAGGTTTTCCTTCGGGCGTAAGGAATACATTTAAGGGCCAGCCGCCACTTCCGCTCAGCGCCTGCAAAGCATCCATATAAATGTGGTCAAGATCCGGGCGTTCTTCTCTGTCAATCTTTATATTCACAAAATGCCTGTTCATGATTTCGGCAGTATCTTTATCTTCAAAGCTTTCCTTTTCCATTACATGACACCAGTGGCACGCGGCATAGCCGATAGAAACCAAAATGGGCTTGTCTTCCTCTCTGGCTTTTTGCAATGCTTCTTCACCCCATGGATACCAGTCAACCGGATTGTGTGCATGCTGCAATAAATAAGGACTTGACTCATTGATTAATTTGTTTGCCATGGAGATAATTTTTTGGTACTAAAACAATGATAATAAAATTTACTAACTTTGGCCTTCAAGTATTTCATAATCTTTCAAATATTTTTCAATGAAAGCAATATTTTCCATGTTTGCAGTTGCCTTGTTTTTAAGCGCCTGTACTAACAGCGACAATAAAACAGAATCTGCTAACACTACTCACGAATCTGCCATGCATAGTGCGCCGCAAGAAAATAAATTTGCCGATGTGCAGTTTGCTTCAGACAAGGATCCTGTATGCCAGATGCCTTTATCGGCAGGCATTGCAGACACAGCAGTCATTGATGACAATATCTATGGATTTTGCGCCATTGAATGTAAAGAAACTTATGTAAAAGAAAACCGCAAATAATTTTATAAAAAAATGATGAATACCAAAACTGTACTGTCTGTATTGACTTTCTGCTTGTTTTTGATTGCCTGTAACAACAACGAGACAACAAACGAATCTTCCAATTCTACCAATAATATTACACCTCCTACTTCGGGGGTAATGCTTAATCCTGAACACGGAATGCCAGGACACAGGTGCGATATTGCTGTTGGTGCTCCATTGAACACCCCCGCAGCGAATAGCCCGCTACCTTTTACTCCGCCGGTAACCCAGCCGGCAGTACCACCCGTAGCAAATCCGCTTCCCAATATTAATACGGCACCTGTAGAGCAAACCGCTTCCGGGTTTTCAGGCAAGCCCAATCCAGAACACGGATTGCCTGGTCATAGATGCGACATGGAAGTAGGCGCAATTTTGCCGTAAGCTTTGAAAGTTTCATCATCGCGGTAAAAAAGCAGAGTTTGCAAAATCTTCTAGTATTATACTGCCGGTGATCAAGCCTTATCCGAAACTAAGCCATTGGTGAGCGCGCTCCATTGTATTTTGCTAAAGCCCAGTACTCCACCGGTGGCAACAATACTGTTGCGTACTTTGTCGGAAAAATCGACCTCTTTTATATTAGGTTTTTCATTTCGACCATGCACTTCTGCATACACGGTTGTATCTTCTAATCTTACAATGAAAGTACTGGTAGCTTTTTCATTGAAAAAATGTGCCACATCTTTATCCTCATTCAACGGATTTACTGCAGGCCTCACTGTAATAGCGACCGCAGATTCATCTTCATTTTCTTTTTCTTCTATCTTCTCTACCTGTACAAAATCAAAGCCGTCTCCAGACGGATTGCCAATACCCGGCACATCTATTTTAAAATAATCCCCTTCCTGCGGATCCCGCTCAACTTTATTTCCATTTATATCTAACAAAGTAAAATCTGCCAATGCTTCTCCGGCATATTTATTCCAATGATTTACATCTTTAAGCCTGCTTTTTACAATAGCATAAAACTGCCTGGCTTTTTCTGATGTAGAAAAAGAGGCGGAATTTACGGTATCGGAATAAGCGCCTTCGTATTGTTCGGGAACCAGGTTATCGTGCTTAGCGGTCATTGTTATTTTTGAGTTTTGAGTTTGTGTTTATTATCATCATTGTTCTTGAGACTTTTTTTAAAGTCCTCCACTTCGCCCGGCTTTTTGCCTTCTGTAGGAAGGTGCTGCATTTCCGGATCTTCTGTCATTTGTTCTTTAGCCAGCTTATTTACCGTGGTCTTTGTTTTTTGTTCTTTTGGAGATTCACTTTTATGCTTATCCATAGTTCAATATGTTGATGTATTAATATATACAGCAAAAGAGAGGCCATCCTTTAAACGGGATGGCCTCTGTATATATAAATTCTGTAAGGATACTAATTTTTATTCGAATTTTAAATCTAATCCTAAACCACGCAATTCGTGAATCAATACATTAAATGATTCGGGCACTCCGGGTCTTGGTACATTATCGCCTTTTACTATAGCTTCATACGTTTTGGCACGACCTATAATATCATCCGATTTAATAGTTAGTAATTCTTGCAGAATATTAGATGCACCGTAGGCTTCAAGCGCCCATACTTCCATCTCACCAAAGCGCTGACCACCGAATTGTGCTTTACCGCCCAATGGCTGTTGGGTAATTAAACTATACGGTCCTATAGAACGCGCGTGCATTTTATCATCTACCATGTGGTGTAGTTTAATCATATAAATAACGCCCACTGTAGCTTTTTGGTGGAAGCGATCTCCAGTTTCACCGTCATACAAGTAGGTATGTCCCATTTCAGGAATGCCTGCTTTTTCACAGTATTCGCTGATTTCTTCCGGCATTGCACCGTCAAAAATAGGTGTAGCGAATTTTACGCCCAATTGCTTACCGCACCATCCAAGGATTGTTTCGTAAATTTGACCCAGGTTCATACGAGAAGGTACGCCCAACGGATTTAATACAATGTCTACCGGTGTACCGTCTTCCAGGAACGGCATATCTTCCTGGCGAACTATTTTAGCTACAATACCTTTATTTCCATGGCGACCGGCCATTTTATCGCCCACTTTCAATTTACGCTTAACTGCCAAATATACTTTAGCCAGCTTCAGCACGCCCGCGGGTAGTTCGTCTCCGATAGAAATGTTGAATTTCTCTCTTTTATAACGTCCTAACTCTTCGTTGTATTTAATATTGAAATTGTGCAACAATACATTGATACTGTTATCTATGCTTTCGTCGCCGGTCCAACCTAAAGGATTGATATTTTGATAATCTATGGATGCAAGATTCTTTTGGTTGAATTTAGAGCCTTTTGGTATTAATATCTCACCAAAATTATTACTGATGCCTGCAGATTGCCTGTCTTTTAGTAACACCTGCAGCTTGTTCAGCAATAGCTCTTTCAGATCTTCGTCGTTCTTATTATGTGCTGCTTCTATCTTGTCCAGTTGAGCTTTTTCACGTAGCTTTTTATTTTTATCTTTCTTTGCTCTCTGGAATAGTTTTTTATCAATCACCACGCCTTCCGTACCGTTTGGAGCTTTTAAAGAAGCGTCTTTCGCATCTCCTGCTTTATCTCCGAAGATAGCGCGTAATAATTTTTCTTCCGGTGTTGGGTCAGATTCTCCTTTTGGTGTGATTTTTCCAATCAGTATATCGCCTTCACGAACGGTAGCGCCAATTCTGATAATTCCGTTTTCATCAAGGTCTTTTGTAGCCTCTTCAGACACATTCGGAATATCTGGTGTCAATTCTTCTTCTCCCAGCTTGGTATCACGCACTTCCAATTCATATTCATCAATATGTACCGAAGTAAATAAATCTTCTCTTACTACTTTTTCGTTGATAACGATGGCATCTTCAAAGTTGTAACCTTTCCAGGGCATGAAAGCTACCTGCAGATTACGTCCCAGTGCCAGTTCGCCACCTTTGGTAGCATATCCTTCAGTTAAGAAGTCTCCTTTTTTTACCTGCTGGCCTTTCACTACAGCAGGACGCAGAATGATAGAGGTAGCCTGGTTGGTTTTAATAAATTTGGTTAATTTATATACTACCAGGTCGTCGTCGAAGCTGATAAGTCTTTCGGCATCACTTCTGTTATATCTTACATGCACTTCTTTAGCATCAACAAATTCTACCACACCATTTCCTTCCGCGTGTATCTGAATACGCGCGTCACGCGCCGCTTTGCCTTCCAAACCTGTTCCAACAATAGGTGTTTGAGGAAGCAACAATGGTACTGCCTGACGTTGCATGTTGGATCCCATCAACGCACGGTTGGCATCATCATGCTCAAGGAATGGAATAAGTGAGGCTGACAAACCAACGATCTGGTTAGGCGCCACGTCCATAAATTCCACTTCTTCTTTATCTAATACAGGGAAATCACCTGTTTCGCGGCTGATGATTCTTTCTTCTACAAATTCTCCTTTCTCGGTCAGTTCAACAGAGCTTTGTGCAATTTTTGCCTCGTCTTCTTCTTCCGCACTTAGGAATTGTACCGATTTAAGATCTACTTTACCATCTGTAACTTTATGATAAGGCGTTTCGATAAAGCCCATATCATTAATTTTTGCGTGTACACACAGAGTTGATATCAAACCAATGTTAGGACCTTCCGGTGTTTCAATGGTACACAGGCGACCATAGTGAGAATAGTGTACGTCACGCACCTCGAAGCCTGCTCTTTCGCGGCTTAAGCCACCCGGACCTAAAGCAGAAATACGACGCTTGTGTGTAATTTCTGACAGCGGGTTGGTCTGATCCAAGAATTGAGAAAGCTGTGAAGTTCCAAAGAATGAATTGATAACAGAGGATAAAGTTCTGGCATTGATAAGGTCTACGGGAGTAAACACTTCATTGTCGCGCACGTTCATTCTCTCACGAATAGTACGGGCCATTCTTGCCAGACCTACGCCAAACTGCGCATACAACTGCTCGCCTACTGTGCGTACACGACGGTTGCTCAGGTGATCAATATCATCAATTTCAGCTTTGTTATTGGTAAGTTTTACCAGGTATTTAATGATTTCAATAATATCCTGCTTGGTAAGAACTTTTACATTCAAACCCTGTTCTACCGTTAATTTCTTATTAATTTTATAGCGGCCGACTTCACCCAAATCGTAACGTTTATCGCTAAAGAATAATTTTTCGATTATGCCGCGTGCGGTTTCATTATCGGGTGCGTCCGCGCCTCTTAGCTGACGGTAAATATGCTGTACCGCTTCTAACTCAGAGTTGGAAGTATCTTTATTTAATGTGTTGTAAATAATAGCGTAGTCGCCACTAAGATCTTCATTTTGTATGAAAACGCTTTTTACTTCGCAATCCAGAATGGCATCCACAGCGTCTTCGTCTATAATGGTATCGCGCTCTAAAACCACTTCGTTACGCTCAATGGAAACTACTTCGCCGGTATCTTCGTCTACAAAATCTTCTACCCATGTACGCAATACGCGGGCGGCCAGTTTTTTGCCCATTTGCTCTTCGAGCGATTTTTTATCGGCACTTACTTCAGAAGCCATACCAAAAAGCTCCAGGATATCTTTATCGGTTTCAAAGCCAATAGAACGCAATAACGTAGTTACGGGAAACTTCTTTTTACGGTCAATGTATGCATACATTACATTGTTGATGTCTGTAGCAAACTCCATCCACGCTCCTTTAAAAGGAATAACACGGGCGGAGTATATTTTGGTACCGTTAGGGTGTGTAGACTGTCCGAAGAATACACCCGGAGAACGATGCAGCTGAGAAACTACCACACGCTCGGCGCCATTGATAACAAAAGTGCCCCGAGGGGTCATGTAGGGGATATTTCCCAGGAATACATCCTGAACGATAGTTTCGAAATCCACATGCTCTTCATCGTTACAGCTTAGTCTCAATTTGGCTTTTAATGGCACAGCATACGTAAGACCACGCTCCATACACTCTTCAATAGAATAGCGTGGCGGGTCTACAAAGTAATCAAGGAATTCTAATACGAAGATATTTCTGGTATCGGAAATAGGGAAATTTTCCTTAAACACACGGAAAAGGCCTTCATTGTTACGCTTATCAGGCGTGGTTTCCAGCTGGAAAAATTCTCTAAACGATTCTAATTGGATATCTAATAAATCGGGAGTTGCAGCAAGATGTTTTGATTTACCAAAATTGATCCTGTTGTTTTGAATTTTAGTAGATGACATATTTGTATTTAACCGGTTTTTTAAAAATAACATCAGCCGGTATAAAGAGAACCAGTATTGCGCGCTATGATTCTGCTTATATCCGTCCTGATTTTTCTAAGGTCTGCAAAGGTAAGGCGAAATTCTGAATTATCAAAATGATAATTAAAGCCACTTTGTAAAATAATAGTCAGGCAAAATTACAAAAACTTAGTAGTTTTGTTTATTATACAAATTAATAATGCTTTATCTCGTACCTACTCCTATTGGCAATTTAAAAGACATCACTCTGCGTTCTTTAGATGTACTGAAAGAATGTGATGCTATTTTATGTGAAGATACACGCACATCGGGCAAATTATTACAACATTACCAGATCACCAAACCGCTGTATCCTTTTCACCAGCACAATGAACATAAAGTATTGAATAACGTGGTAGAGCAATTAAAATCAGGAAAAACACTGGCTCTGATAACCGACGCCGGTACACCGGGCATATCTGACCCCGCTTTTTTACTGGTAAGAGAATGTGTTGTCCATGACATAAAAGTGGAATGTCTGCCCGGCGCAACCGCTTTTGTACCTGCGCTGGTCAATAGTGGTTTGCCCATCAACCGGTTTTGCTTTGAAGGCTTTTTGCCTTTGAAAAAAGGCAGGCAAACGCTACTTAAAAAATTAGCCGAAGAAGAAAGAACAATCGTGTTATATGAAAGCCCTATGCGGCTGGTGAAATCACTAAAAGAATTGGCAGAATATCTGGGTACAGACCGGCAATGCTCCGTGAGCCGGGAACTTACTAAAATGTTTGAAGAAACCAAACGGGGTCCGCTTGCCGAAGTAGCCGAATATTTCTCGCAAAAAACCGTTAAAGGTGAAATTGTGATTGTGATTGCAGGAAAATAATAGTTACTTGTTTTGGGCTTTATTATCCGTTTTATTTTTAGCCTACCATTTAATATGCTATGAAAAAAACTATATTATTGATTGGATTATTTTTATTGTCAGGATTGTTTACCAGTGCGCAATACGAGGCAGATAGTTTGCTCTCGTTGGCAAACAAAGAAAATAATCCGCAGAAAAAAGCAGAATTATTGCTTCAGGCAGCCTCGGAAATTACCAAGTATGATACCACTAAAGCATACGCGTATATTGCTTTGGCTTCAAAAAATATTGGTAAAAATCATACTTACCTAAAAGCATTAAAACATTATACAAATGCTTTTATATCTTATCCTTTTAATTTTCAGCAAGCACAGGCAAATGCTTTGGAAGGAATTGAGCTGATTAAAAATTTGGATGACAAGAAAGCCATTGACTTACAAGCACAACTTTGGTACGTATATGCAATTGTAGAACAAAGAAAAGACAGAGCAGAAGAATGTCTTAAAATTTTGACTGAAAAATGTATACCATACGCCGAAAGTACAGGCAACAGATCTATTCAGGCAAACTATTACTTAGCCGCAGCATTAGTATTAATTAATGAGCTAAACCTTGAAAACAGTATAGAATATTTAAATAAGGCTGTTAACTTACTTGAAAAAGAACCACAAACGCAAAAAATACTTAATAAAAAAATCAGGTGAATTTAGCATTTGCTGAAGCATATTTAAGAAAAGAAGATTTTAAACAAGCAAAGTCGCATATAGAAAAGGCAGGCAATATACTTACCATCTCGAAAGAAAAAATTTCCTGGCCGGAATATTACCATATCAACAGTATTTACCATCTACTTACCGAAGATTACAAAACAGCTCTCAATCAAGTAAACATCGGGCTTGATTCTGCCAAGAATATGCAAATGTCTTATGATTACATACGCTTAACACAAATGAAATCGTGGATATTAAGAATGCTGAAACGGCCTGACGAAGCGTATGCTACATTGAAACCGTTGCTTGATTTGGAGATTGCAAAAAAAGTAAAATTCAATTCAAGTACTATTTATCAGGAATTAGCCAATATTCAGGCAGAAAAAGGAAATTTCGAGTCAGCTTATGAATATTTATGGAAAAGAATAGAAATATCTGACAGCATGTATATGGGCAAGCAAAAGTAAACCATTACAGAAATGGATACTAAGTTTCGCACTGCAGAAAAAGAAAAAGAAATTACACTGAAACAACTGGAGATCAATAAAAAAAATCAATACATCTGGCTGCTCGGCATTAGTGCTTTTGTATTTTTTGGATTTGGGGTATTTAGTTTTGTATTTCTAAAAAATAAGCGACAACTGGCCGAACAAAGAGAAATAAACTTACAGCAAAAAATTAAACAAAAAGAACAAGAAGAAGAGCTGAAGCGAACTCAGGCTCTGATGGATGGAGAAGAGCAGGAAAGGCAAAGGCTGGCCAAAGATCTGCACGATGGGCTGGGCGGTATGCTAACCGGTATAAAGTTAAAGCTTGCCAGTTGGTCTACACAGCACCTGCATCCTCTGCAGAACGACTCTTTTAATCTTATTCTTGAACAAATAAACAGCACCACTTCCGAATTAAGGCGGGTTTCCAGAAACCTGATGCCCGAAAGCCTGTTAAGAAACGGGCTGAACCATGCGCTTGAAGACCTGTGTGACTTTTACAGCAATGATGAAATTAAAGTAAGTTTTGTATCCCTCAATTTACATAGCGCTCTTCCAATGAATTTTCAAATAAATGTGTACAGAATGGTGCAGGAAATGGTTTCTAACGCGATTAAACATGCAAAGCCCAATCGGATACTTGTACAATGCTCTCAGGATGATAAAAATTTTCTTATAACCGTTGAAGACAATGGTATAGGTATGAACATTAAAAAAGCTACAGAAAGCAAAAGCCTGGGCCTGACAAGCCTGCACAATCGTGTAGCACTTTTAAAAGGAAAACTGCAAATTACCTCTGTACTTAATGAAGGTACATCAATAGAAATAGAGTTGCCCGTGTAAAAAAGGAAATAGCAACTTTTTACTATTTCCTTTTAAATATATTTTTATTTTTAATACTACTTAATCTTCATACAGTAAATATTTTGCTCTTATTTTCTTAAAAGCGGTTAAGTCTTTTTCCCATGATTTTCTGATTTCTTTTTCAGATTTGCCGGCTTTCATTTGCTCCATCAACTGGTCATTGCCGGCCAGCTTATTAAAGAACTGCGCTTCGGGCGCTGTAGATTTAGAAGCCAAAAAATATTTGCTTTTGTCCGGGAACAATCTGTAAGATTCCAAAAGATATTTCAATTCAATTTTGTCGGGAGGCGTTTGTCCGTGTATGTTCCATCCATAGCATAATTTATCTTTCAGCTTAGGATTTTTTGCCCCGTCTGTAGAACGTGGCGTAAAAGAAAATAAATGCTTCGGTAAGTTGGGGTGGCCAAAAATTTCAAACGGATGCTCTGTACCTCTGCCTTCGCTTAAATTAGTTCCTTCAAAAAAACAAGTGGAAGGATAATGGTATATTGAAGACATATCGGGCAGGTTGGGCGATGGCTTCACCGGCAATACATACCTGCTTTGATGTGTATAGTTTTTGCAGGGAATTATTTTAATGTCAACATTGGGAGCATAGGCAACAGTTGTCTTCAGCCATTTTTCGCCTATTAGCATTTTAGCGTACTCGCCCATTGTCATACCATACGCCACAGGCACAGGCTGCATGCCCACGCCGCTTGTATATTTCCTGTCCAGCACAGGACCGTCAATCATAAAACCAATAGGGTTCGGGCGGTCAAGAATGATCAAAGGCTTGTTGTTGTCAATAGCGCTTTCCATAAAACGCTGCATAGAGTTGATGTACGTATAAAACCGAACGCCCACATCCTGCAAATCAAACAACATGATATCTATGTCTTTCAAATCTTCTTTGGATGGTTTATTTTTAGCTCCGTATAGTGACACTACTAATATGCCGGTGGCTTTATCGGTATAGCTCTCTACTTTTTCGCCCGCATCGGCGGTTCCTCTGAAACCGTGCTCCGGCCCAAAGATCTTAACTATGTTAATACCCAGTTTTTGTAGAGAATCTACCAAGTGGCTATTGCCTATCACGGTAGTCTGGTTGGCAAACATTCCCACACGTTTTCCTTTTAGCAAGGGCAAATACTCTTCCGTTTGATAAGCCCCGGGAAGTATTTCGCCCGAATGGGCAAACGAGACAACAGCGCAAAAAGCAGCTATGAAAGTCAGAAATAATTTTCGCATTAAATAATGGTTTTTCAATGATTTATAAAAAAAAGTTTAGTGCATATTAACACTTAGATTGCAATTATAAACAATAATTTATTTACCTTTCCAAAAAATAACATAATTTATGCAAACAGCTAAAAAAGGCGATAAAGTAAAAGTACATTATCATGGTAAATTAACAGACGGAACCACGTTTGACAGCAGTGAAGGACGTAGTCCTCTTGAATTTGAAGTGGGAAGCGGACAAGTGATTCCAGGCTTTGATGAAGGAGTAACCGGATTGGCGGTTGGAGAAAAGAAAACTGTAGAAATACCTGCAGACCAGGCGTATGGCCCTCTATCTGATAATCATATTTTCGATTTTCCTAAAACACAGTTTCCTGAAGAAATGATTCCCGAACTGCAAGTGGGAATGCCATTGCAAATGCAAACAGAAACCGGGCAGCCCGTGCAGGTTACCATTAAAGAAGTAAAAGAAGATTCGGTGGTTTTAGATGCCAATCATCCTTTGGCAGGCAAGGATTTGATTTTTGATATTGAACTGGTTGAAATCAATCCGGGCAAATCATCTATCATTATGCCTTAAATTTATTTTTCAGATGATATAAAAACTGCTGTATGTAAAAACCACAGCAGTTTTTTTATTTTTTATAAATGAATTTTTTTCCATAATCAAAATTCTTGCTCTAAGTATCATTGAAAGAAATAAGTCGGTGATCAAAGCGCGAAACTGGAAAATCGAAATTGGAAGTAAAAAAACGACTCTTCTATCCCCCGCTGGCAAGGGGTGGATGAGAAGCTGGAAATAGAGAATGTCAACCTCGTGAACTCTCTGGTATCGAAGCTCGAAGTATTCGGCAACGCAAGAGCGTGAAAGAACACATCAGCGGAGACGATTTTTTTATTTTAAATAAATAATTCGAATGTTTACAACACGGCAATGTTTATTTCCGTAAATTAGCAATATGTTTGGTGTAACTATTTTAGGCTGCAACTCTGCCATACCTACCGACTGGCGCAGGCCCACTTCGCAAGCGGTAAGCATTGACGATCAGATACTACTGCTGGATTGTGGTGAAGGTACGCAAATGCAAATGAACCTGTATAAAATCCGTAAAAGCAAAATCAGGCACATTTTTATTTCTCACCTGCACGGAGATCATTATTTCGGATTAATAGGTTTGCTCAATTCTATGGCATTAATCGGCAGAAAAGAAGATCTGCACTTATATGCTCCAGAACCCGTATTTGGTTTGATAGATTTACAGATGAGCCTGGCAGACAGTAGATTTCCTTATACGTTGCATCGTCACCCTCTGCAAGACGAAGGAGAAATACTTGCACAACCAGGTTTTACAGTTTCCTGCTTTAAAGTGATACATCGTATTGAGTGCTGGGGTTTTGCTATTACACAAAAACAAAAATTAAAAAAACTAAACCTAAAGGCCGCAGAACACTATCAAATACCCACCACCTTTTATTACGAATTAAAAAAAGGTGCGGATTATGTAAAGGAAAACGGAGAAGTAATAAAAAACGAACAAGTAACTTTTGAACCTCCGCCACCCAAAACATATATGTATTGCGCCGATACTTTGTATACCGATTCCTTTCTTCCTTTTATACAAAACGCCACATTGCTGTATCACGAAGCCACTTATCTGAAAGATATGGAAGAAAAAGCATACAAACGCTTTCATTCTACCGCGGAGCAGGCTGCAAAAATAGCGGTAAAAGCCAATGCCAAACGGCTGTTGATAGGGCACTTTAGCAGTAAGTACGATTATCTGCAACCTTTTGAAACAGAAGCAAAAGCCGTTTTTAAAAATGCGGAACTTGCCCGCGAAGGCGTTACGTTTATTGTGTAAATGCTCTTCAATTTTCAGAACAAAGCGTATTGGAATTACAGGACACACTTCCGCGGTCCTGATGTATTAAAATGTGCAGCCGGAAAGATTAAGACTTTGCCTTTTTAATTGCTTCCGTAAGTTTGGGTACAATTTCAAACAAATCGCCCACCATACCAAAATCAGCTACCTTAAATATGGAAGCTTCCGGGTCTTTATTAATGGCCGCAATAAATTTACTACGATTCACACCTCCCAAATGCTGTATGGCTCCTGAAATACCTACCGCTACGTATAATGCAGGTGCTATTTGCATTCCAGTTTGTCCTACATGCTCCTGGTGCGGACGCCATCCGCTGTCAGACACCGGCCGGCTGCAAGCGGCGGCGGCGCCTAAAGCATCGGCTAAATCTGTAACAATCTGCCAGTTTTCGGGGCCTTTTAATCCCATGCCGCCGGCTACTACTTTCTCCGCTTCATTTAACGGTACCGCTGCTGTATTTTTTACCCTATCGGTTACTTTTATACGAGAGGGAGCATCTCCGGGCGGTAATTCTTCTACCGTTGCCTGAACAGGAGCTTCAACTAATTTATATACATTAGGATTAACAGTAATGATTTTTACAGGAGAATTGATTTTTACATACGCAAAGGCTTTGCCGGCATAAATAGCTTTTTTCGCTACAAAACCATTTTCAGTATCGGGCAATGCCACTACTCCGGTAACTATTCCTGCCTCAAGTGTGGCCGCCAGCTCTCCGGCAATTGCTTTTGAAGTGGCATTCTGGCTAAATATCAATATTTCCGCCGCCGTATTTTTTACAGCGTTTTCTATAGTCTTAATTATCTGTGCCTGTGACAACGGTTCGGCCGAATCAACTTTATATATTTTAGTAATCCCATATCTACCTAACTCGGACAAGTCCGACCCGGAAGTGCCCTCTGCAATTACTTCGGCTGCCACACCCAGCTTTTGAGCAACAGCTACTCCGTAGCAAATAGTTTCTAAATAATTTTTCTTAAAGGCTCCGTCTCGGCTTTCTATATATATTAAAACTGACATGAATTGTATTTAAATCTTAGTTATAGTAATTTATTATCTTTTAATGCGCTTACAAAATCTTCTACATTGTCAAACAATTTTACAGCGCCTTTTTCTTCAGGCAGCTCATAGCTCACCACTTCTGTAAGTGGCACTGCAGAATTGGCCGCTATGGATTTTAGCGGTTTGGTTCTGGCTACCATAATGCCCCGCATGTTAGGGATTCTCTGTGTTGCCATACCTTTTGTACAGCTAACTACTGCCGGAAGCTCTATTTCTTCTATTTGTGTTCCGCCTTCAGTTTCACGTGTAATTTTTATATTGCTCCCTCCAAACTCTAAAGAAGTAGCCAGCGCTGCATAAGGCTGCTGTAATAAGCCTGCAACAATACCGCCCACCGCGCCCTGATTATAATCAATAGATTCTTTCCCCGTAAGAATCAAATCATATTGCTCATTGCGTGCATAGGCGGCTATTTGTGCCGCTGTAAAATAACTGTCATTGGGAACCGCATCAATTCTTACCGCCTCATCCGCGCCGTAGGCTAAAGCTTTGCGCAAAATAGCGTCTGAAGACGCGTCTCCTACAGACAAAACAGTAACATGCGCGGCGACATTTTTTTCTTTAAGCTCAACCGCTTTTACCAATGCATACCATTCATCGAAAGGATTAATGATCCATTGTACGCCTTCTTCATTTATTTTACCTTCTTTAATCGTAATTTTTGTGGTAGTATCGGGCACTTTGCTTATTGCAACTAAAATTTTCATCAGCATTTTTTATTATCTTCAAAAATAATTAATAAAGCGCAAAGGTATTTACATATTTAGGAAAAGTTTTTTTAATATTTAAAAACGATTTGTAACAAATAGAATGATTTTTGCGTAGTATTCACTAACCAAACTACAAAATCATGAAAGCACTCATTTGTGGATTTTTTGTATTAGCAGCTTTTATCTCGTGCAACAAAGCGTCTTTAGGCAATAAATCGGCGGAGGATATTGAATTTGCCATGGGAAGGCAATGTGGATGGTGTGCCGGAAGCGATTCTTTGCATATATCTTCTGTTAACACCGATTATCAATATACGGCTCCTTGCGACGAATCTGATTTTAAAAAAACCGCGGCCACCGCGTCTGTAAACTGGAATGCACTGATCAGTTTACTGGAATACGAAACCTTTAGTAAAATAAATGTAAACTCCTGCGATGTTTGTTTTGATGGCTGCGATACATGGATATCAGTAAAAAAAGGAGATGAATATCATCGTATTCAATTCGGAGCAAGCGACTCTGCTAAAATACAGCAAATACTACCTTTAATAAAAAAGCTAACCGAGATAAAAAAGCAATACTC
Source organism: Bacteroidota bacterium (assembly GCA_023386235.1). GTDB lineage: Bacteria > Bacteroidota > Bacteroidia > Chitinophagales > Chitinophagaceae > Haoranjiania. Next base: position 22,550 of record JAEWKC010000030.1, read on the forward strand.
TGATAAATTGAATTAGTCATCCGCCAATACAATAAGTTTATCGTAGTTTTCTTTAGTGAAAGGAAGCAATACTCTTATTTGTGCGATAAGACATACAAAATATTCAGATTAATTTCTACGAAATATTGTTTTCTTGTTACGTTATGTTTGCTCTTCTGTGTTGTCTGGCTCGGGCGTAACATCGAATGCATTATTCCATTCATCCTTAAGTATATTGATCTTTTCTTCTACCGATTCCCGCATCTCGTGTTTAAAAAGTTCGTATTTAGCCGCAATACTTTCATCTGCAACTCCCAGTATTTGCGCTGCCAGCAGTCCGGCATTTTTTGCGGCATTTAAGGCCACTGTTGCTACGGGCACACCATTCGGCATTTGAAGAATAGATAAAACCGAGTCCCAGCCATCAATAGAGTTAGAGGATTTTATGGGTACGCCAATCACCGGCAATGTGGTAAGAGAAGCCACCATGCCTGGTAAATGTGCGGCGCCTCCGGCACCGGCAATGATTACACGCAAGCCTCTTTCCCTGGCGGTTTGTGCATATTGCGTCATGCGCAAAGGCGTACGATGTGCTGATACTACGGTTAGTTCAAAAGGTATTTCAAAAGCTTTTAATACATCTGCCGCGGCACGCATAATGTCCAGGTCGCTGTCGCTGCCCATAATAATTCCAACTAATGGCTGCATAATTTATTTTTTAAGATTGGCTTTTTAGTAATGCATCACAAGGTACGCAAGTATTGTAGAATAAGAAAAACTATATGAATCTTTTACTCTGCAGTAATTTCCTCGCCGCTTTCATTCTGCCCAGAGATTTCTTCAAAAGGAAGTTCCTGCTCTTCATCATCGGTGGCTGCTATCACAGTGGCTTCTACTAACTGCTCAGACAATACTTCTTTAATTTTAGGAAGATCTTCGGGAGAATTTAACCCAAAGTAATCCATAAATCCTTTAGAAGTAGCGTAAATCAAAGGTTTGCCGGGCATATCTTCGTTTCTTCCGGTAATGATTATCAGTTCTTTTTCCAGTAATTTCTGTACCGAGTAGTCGCTGTTCACACCGCGTATACTTTCTATTTCTCCTTTGGTAATGGGCTGCTTGTATGCAATGATAGAGAGAGTTTCCAAAGCCGCATTGCTCAGTCTTTTTATAAACTTATCTCCGTTGAGCTGTGCAATGGTAGAATGAAACTCGGGCTTGGTGAGAAACTGCCAGCCACCACCGCTTTGCTTCATTTCAAAAGCATAGAACTCTGTAGCATATTTTTCCTGAATGCCGTTAAGCGCGGTTTCTATCTGCTCTTCGGATATCCGGTTTTCCATAAAGCCGAAAGCGTTGTTTACCAGCTCTGTAATGTCGGAAACTGATAAGGGCTTTTCGCTCGCAAAAACGAGTGCCTCTATATGTGGGATGATTTCTCTTAACTCCATGGGTGCATCTTGATTATCCCTGTAAAGCAGCAGCTCCACTTACTATTTCTGTAAGTTCTGTGGTAATGGCGGCCTGGCGTGCGCGGTTATATGAGATGCGCAATTCACGAAGAATTTCATTAGCGTTGTCACTGGCTTTATCCATCGCGGTCATTCGGGCCCCGTGTTCGCTAGCATTGGCGTCAAGCACTGCTTTGTATAATTGTGTGTTGAGTATCTTGGGCATTAGTTCCGCAATCAGCTTTTCTTTTTGCGGTTCAAAAATAAAATCTACGTTTTTCTTTAATCCTTCCTGCGGAGCAACTTTAGGTATAGGTAAAAATTGTTCGCTGGTAAAAATTTGGGTTGCCGCGTTTTTAAAACGGCTGTATACGATTTCTATGATATCAAATTGTCCTTTGTCAAATGCTTCTACCGCAGATTTAGCCAGCTCATGTACACTGTCAAACGAAATCTGCTGTAATAAATCTTTGTAGGTAGCATCGGTTTTGTATTTTTCCCTGGTCATGGTTTCGTAACCTTTTTTACCGATGTTCCATACCGCTACATTTCCTTTTTGCATTTGAGAAGCATACTTTTCTTCAATTACGCTTTGCGCCAGCTTAATTACATTGGCATTGTATGCGCCCGCCAGACCCCTGTCGCTGGTGATGACAATAAGCAATACATTCTGTACAGGCCTTTCTTCGGCTAACTTAATAGAGAGTTCATTTTCTGCACTTACAATATTACTGAGCATTTCCTGCAGTTTCTGTGCATAAGGGCGCATTTGCATAATAGCATCCTGCGCACGACGCAGTTTAGCAGCACTTACCATTTTCATAGCCTTTGTGATCTGCTGTGTGGACTTAACAGAGTCTATACGGTTACGAACTTCTTTTAATTGACCTGACATGTATGTTTATTTAAAAATCTGATTATCGGCAAAATTAACAGTTTGGGATTGAAATTCCTTATTTTGACTGAAAAATAAAAAAGCAGGAACTCGCTTAGTGGTGAGTTCCGTGTTAGAGAGTGTTTTTATTAGGCCCTCGCTTAGCTGCTGTATGCTCTCGCCTCCGACGATATACTTAAAAATACTTATAACAAATGTTTGCTTATAAAAATCTTTCTCTAATTTAGATGTAGTAAACTTTTATTAATCAAAAAGCTATGAAAAGAAAAATGATTGCTTATATATCTAAAGCTGAAATTTCACTAAATACTACATTTGATACCTTAGAATTTGGAACTTCAATAGGAACGGCACAATTTTCTACTATTTACAAAAGAGTAAACAATTAATTTATTAAAATAATATTCAAGGCCTGACGCGGCTTACTATAAGCCTATGCTTATTTTTTCATGCGCATGAAAAAAAATCCGATGCGCATCGGATTTTTTTTGTACATTTTTATATATAAATTAATTTCCAGATCCTTCGCTCGCGCTCGGGATGACAACTTGAAAGCATGATCCATTTACCGTTTATCATTCAACATCTACCTTGCTCTTTTGGTCAGATCCTCTTTTGTAAGCGTCATTAACCTGCCCGCGGGTTTTTCTTCCCCTTTTTTGTACGTAATCACTTTTAATGTGGTTGCCCCCAACGGAAACGTAAGCGGCGCTGAATAAACCGGGTAATAATTATCCGGGATAGAATTATCAAATGTATAATGTATATTCAATCCTTGTACTTCGGGAGTAAGCGTAACGGCTATGGCTTCATTGTCTTGTTTTTTTACGCTCACTATCGGGTCGTACATAGCCGGTGAATATTTAATTTTTGCATTATCTAATCTTTGCATGTGGTTTTCAGTTCTGCGAACAAAGTCGCTCCAGTTTTTTGCTGATTGTGGAGACCATACGGACTCTGCCAAAGCAAATCCGCGCGGCCAGGTCATGTATTCTACCTGGCGATAGTTGTATATTTGTTCTGTCCACAGGTTAGCCTGTCCGCCTAATATATTTTCCTTGTTAGCGCCTGCCGGTACAGGATTAAAGTCGTACGTCTGGTTTAATCTCAAAGAAGCATATACAAGCGGCTCGGTACTTTTATCGCCTTGCATATAATCAATATAGGCCCATTTGGCCGGAGACATTACCACTTTGTGGCCTGCATTTGACGCTTTTACGCCCAGATCGCCATCGCCTCTCCAGGCCATGATGGCCGTAGATTTTTCTACCCCTGTTTCATATATTTCATCCCAGCCGATCATTTTTCTACCGTGATTATGCACGATCTTCTCTACTCTTTTTTCAAAATATCCTTGTACCTGCTTTAGCGTACTAAGATTTTCTTTTTTCATTAATTCTTTTACGGCCGGGCTTTTTTCCCAAAATGTATAAAAAGCTTCGTCACCGCCCATGTGTATGTATTCAAAAGGAAATAATTGTGTCATTTCCCTTACTACATCATCTACAAATTTGTAAACATTTTCGTTGGCAGGGCACAGCGTATTATCTACATGCAAAGTATGTGTGCTCCAGTCAATAAATTTTTCGCCCGCCCGCACGTTTACTTTTAGGTTAGGCGTACAAGACAATTCCGGGTAGGCGGCTAATATAGCCATGCTGTGTCCGGGCATATCAATTTCCGGCATGATATCTATGAATCTTTCTTTGGCATACTTTACTATATCTTTGATTTGCGCTTGCGTGTAAAACCCTCCGTAGGTTTTGGGCGCATCTGCAGGCGGGTTGTCGAAGCTGCCAAAGTCCCCAATCATAGGTACGCGCCAAGCGCCCACACTGGTAAGCTTTGGCTGCGATTTTATCTCTACCCTCCAGCCTTCATCGTCATTGATATGAAAATGGAACATATTAAGTTTGTACCGCGACATTTGATCAATGAACTTTTTCACTTCCTCTACTGTAAAGAAGTGACGAGCTACGTCCAGCATCATTCCTCTCCATTTTAGCTCGGGATAGTCTGTAATTTCTACCTGTGGCACTGCCCAGTTTACGTTTTTTACCGCCACATGGCCTTCAATTTCGGGAGGAAGCAACTGTAAAAGAGTTTGTATGCCGTAAAATAAGCCTGCCGGTTTATTAGCGGAGATCCTTATGCCTGTAGCAGTTACAGAGAGCTTATAGCCTTCGTCGCCTATTTTGCTGTCTGCGGCTCTGTTTAAGGATAAATGAATGGTAGGATTATTAATAGTAGACACTATGGTATTATACCCTGTGGCTACAGAAAGTTTTTTTCTTAAGATTTCCAATGGAATTGCCATTGACGCGTCTTTAGGCGCATTGATGGAAATAGTTTTGGGCAATACAAATTCCCCGGACTTTTCTATCACACTTACCGGTTTGGGGATAACAGAAATTTTACTTTGAGAAAAAGACGTGACATAAACGAGTAGCGCTACCAGAAAGGTGAACAGTTTTTGCATGTGAATCAAATATTTAAGTTGAAATAATAATAGTCAAATATACAGCAAACACTTCATTTTTATAGTATCAAACGATTGAAATGAGCTTCTTTATTTTTTACTTTAAAAATTATTTAGCATTCATTATCTGAGTTGAGAAGATTACACTCCATTCACTCTTTCATAGGAAAAGCCTTTATCATTATATTGTACCATTCTTATAAATGTGCGTTTTTCTTACTTTTTTCCGCCCGTTCTGCTAAGCGTCCTCGCTTCGTAGGTTTATTCTATCGCCTCCGGCGATGCATAAATATCATTGTTCTTTTGCCATTGTTGTAAAAGAAGCGAAAAATCTACCTTGTCCGAAGGCAAGCCACGCACAAGGCTTTGCTCATCTGACTTCGTCATTGCGCGGAGCGAGGCACGAGCGACAAAGCAATCTTTCATTTTCTTGTAGAGTGTTGTCATGCTGAGCGCAAGCGAAGCATCTAACCCTAATAGTGAAGGTCTTTTCTATATATCTTTTTTTAGATCCCTCGCTTGCGCTCGGGATGACAGCCTGAACGTACGTTTTGCCAAGTGCCTTGCTAAGCAGTACTATTTTGTTGCCTTTGGCGCTGATTACAGCTTGTGCCTGCACAAAAAACAGCAAGCCTGTTCTCAATGAGCCTTTACCACCCGCCACACAAACAGGGGCTAATACTTTTGGGTGTATAATAAATGGGCGAGTGTTTGTACCCAATAAATGCAACTGCACAGTGATGCCGGAGTATCCAATTCGCCTATATAGATATTATTCAGATTTGGAAAATGAATCTAGGGCTATACATACAAGACAAGGGTCAGTAACAAGTGGAACTCGTGAACTATATATTTATATTTATGAATTTGAAAAGTTAAAAGAGCATGAATATATGCTTGGTAATGCTTTTTTTGATATCTATGATGCCGCACAACCTCTTAATAGCTACATATGGAGTTCAACGAGAAGTCCTAAAACGGGAAAATATGAAATCTATGGTTCTTATGAGAACTCAGGAAAAATAATCGTTACCCGTGGGGACAAAGAAAAATTAATTCTTTCAGGCACATTTTCCGGAAAACTTAAAGAAGTAGATGGAGAGGAAATTATAGAAATAAAGGATGGTAGATTTGATATAAACTTAAAAACTTTACAACCATGAAATGGAGCATAAAAATTTCGAGCTAATTTATACCAACCAGCGATGAATATTTTTATGCGGAATTCCATGCGACAATAAAGAAAAAATCAAAAATTATACACATGAAAACAAATTTATTAACATTATTCAGCTTTCTTATTCCTCGCTCTTCTACATGTTCCGTAGGGCATGTAGAAGCATAGATAAAAGCAGATTTGTAATCTACTCTATAACCCTTCAATCTGTGTTGCCTCAGGCGATGTTTACCTCAAAAATATTTATAACAAATGTTTGGTATGTAAATATTTTTTTAGTCCTTTTTACTTCTTTATTTTTTACTTTAAAAATTATTTAGCATTCATTATCTCAAAAAATCATACATCAAACAGTATCTTTAAAAAAATTGTAAAAAAAGAGAAATATGTCGGCAGCCAAAATAGTATGGGTAGATGATGAAATTGACAGTCTGAAATCTCAAAAAATTTTTCTGGAACAAAAAGGATACGAAATACAAACCTTTGCTAATGGCTTTGACGCTATTGAATATATCAAAGTAACGCCACCGGATGTGGTACTGTTAGACGAATCAATGCCCGGCATCTCCGGACTGGAAACACTTACGCAAATCAAAAGCTTTAATGCCGCGGTTCCCATTGTGCTTATCACCAAGAACGAAACCGAAAACCTGATGGAGGAAGCTATTGGCAGCCAGATATCCGACTACCTTATAAAGCCCGTGAACCCGAATCAAATACTACTGAGCTTAAAAAAAATACTGGATACAAAATCTTTGGTAGCAGAAAAAACAACCACTTCTTATCAGCAGGAGTTTCGCAACCTGTTCATGGCTTTAAATGACAACCCTGATCACGAAGAATGGATGGATATATATAAAAAACTGGTGTATTGGGAAATGGAAATTCAAAAAGCCAACAGCCCGGAAATGAAAGAAGTGCTGCAAGCCCAAAAGCAGGAAGCCAATACAGAATTTTTTAAATTCATTTCTAAAAATTATGCCGACTGGATTGCCAACGAAAAAGAAGCGCCTGTAATGAGCCACAACCTGATGAAGGAAAAAGTAATTCCCGAGCTGGAGCCGGGCGTTCCCGTATTTTTTATTCTGGTAGATAACCTGCGCTTCGATTTGTGGAAAATGATTCAGCCTATGATAGCGGAAAGCTTTAATATACTGAAAGAGGATACTTTTTACAGCATATTGCCCACCGCCACCCAATACAGCCGCAATGCCATATTTTCGGGCCTGCTGCCGCTGGAGATGGAAAGAAAGTTTCCCGAAAAATGGAAAAATGATGAAGAAGAAGGAGGTAAAAACCTTGCGGAAGAAGATTTTTTAGCTTCTTTCATAAGCAGGTTACAAAAAACAAATATCAAATATACCTATAACAAAGTACTGAATAACAGTGACGCGCAAAACCTGGTAAGCAATATACACAACCTGCTGCAAAACGACCTGAATGTGATTGTGTATAATTTTGTAGATATGCTGAGCCACGCCAGAACGGAGATGGAAGTATTAAAAGAGCTTGCCGGCGATGACGCCAGCTATAGAAGCCTTACACGTTCCTGGTTTGAACATAGCCCGCTGCACCAGGCGCTGAAAAAAATAGCCGATAAAAAAATAAAACTGGTGCTGGCATCTGATCATGGCAGCATTCAGGTAAAAACACCTTATAAAATAATCGGAGACAAGCAAACAACTACCAACCTGCGTTACAAACACGGCAGAAACCTCAACTATACCGAAAAGGATGTGCTGGCAGTACGCAATCCCAAAGAATTCGGGTTGCCCTCTCCCAACGTAAACTCATCATTTGTTTTTGCCAAAGAAGACGGTTTTTTATGCTATCCTAATAATTATAATTATTATGTTAACTACTATAAAAATACATTTCAGCATGGCGGCGTGAGCCTGGAAGAGATGATCATTCCCGTAATTACACTGGTTTCTAAATAAAAACTTGAAATTTCAATAATAAATACATACCTTTGCAAACCTAATTTTTTGACCAATGAGTAGCCGACATGCATATGAGATACCATTTGTGAGTTTGAAGCGCGGTACTCATGAGTTCAGGTATGAGATAACAGATAAGTTCTTTGCAGACTATAAGGATCAGGATTTTTCCGACTGCCAGGCTGTGGTAGATCTTTTGCTGGAAAAAGATTCGGCGCTAATGCGCCTGAAATTTGATATTTCCGGGAGCGTAAACGTATCTTGCGACAGGTGTGGCAACCCGCTCAAAATAAATCTTTGGGACGAGTTCAACATCATTGTAAAGATGGTAGAAAATCCCGATGAGATGAATGAGCAGGAAGATGATCCGGATATTTATTATATCGGATTGCAAGAAAGTCACCTGCGCCTGAACGACTGGATTTATGAATTTATCAACCTAAGCATTCCTTATCAAAAAGAATGTGGTGAAGATGAAATTGGCGGACCGCAATGCAATCTGGAAGTTTTGGAAAAACTGAAAAAGATGAGCGCGGAAAGTGAAAAAGGAAACAACGGTATCTGGAAAGGATTAGAAAAATTGAAAGATCTTCCCGGTGAAGAACAAAACGATACAGAATAAAAATAAAATATAATTTATAAATTTTAAACCATGCCAAATCCTAAACGCAGGCATTCTCATCAGAGAGGCGCAAAAAGAAGAACGCACTACAATGCAGAGCAGGTAACATTGAGCAAAGACAGCACTACAGGTGAAATACATGTACGCCACCGCGCTCATGTAAGTGAAGGAAAATTATACTACAAAGGAAAAGTTGTTGCAGAACAGGCTCCTAACAAAGCATAAGTTTGTATATTGCAATTAAAAAATAATTTGTAATTAATTTTCTTAAGCACATTATGAATATCGGACTGGACATGATGGGTGGCGATTTCGCTCCTTTAGAAGCGGTAAAGGGCCTGGCTCTTTATCTTAAAGACGCACCCCAGGAGTGTTCGGTTTTTTGCATTGGCAAACAGCAGGAATTAGAACCGCTCTTTCAAGAGCACGGTTTACAAAATCATCCTGCCATCAGGGTTGTAGATACGCCTCAGGTAATTGGCTACAACGAACATCCTACAAAAGCATTTAAGGAAAAACCCCAATCTTCCATATCAGTGGGCTTTCACCTGCTTTCCACAGGAAAAATAGATGCCTTTATTAGTGCCGGCAATACCGGCGCCATGCTGGTGGGTTCTATGTATTCGGTAAAAGCTATCGACTGGGTGCAGCGCCCGGCCATTGCCACATTTGTACCGCAGTTAAACGGCGAAACAGGTTTATTGTTAGACGTAGGGCTAAATTCAGATTGCAAAGCGGAACATCTGAACCAATTTGCCATTTTAGGCTCCGTATATGCCAAAAAAGTATTGAACATTGCGCAACCTACTGTCGGGCTGATGAATGTAGGCGAAGAAAAAGAAAAAGGCAATAATCTTTCTCTCAGCACTTATGCCCTGCTCGAAAAAAATCCACACATTCACTTTCATGGCAATGTAGAGGGCAGAGACCTGTTTAACGGCAAAGTAGACATTATTGTTTGCGACGGCTTTACGGGTAATATCGTTCTGAAAATGGCCGAATCTTTCTATGAAATAGCTTGCAGGCGCGGCTTTGAGAATGACGAATATATCAAAAACTTCCACTACGAAACCTATGGCGGTACTCCCGTACTGGGCGTAAACAAACCCGTGATTATCGCGCACGGCATCAGTAACGACAAAGCTTTCAAAAATATGATACACCAGGCCGAAATGATGATAGAATCAAATTTCTGCGATGTATTGAAAGATGTGATTAAGTAACTTATTGATCATTTTTCTTTTCTCTATTTTTTTCAATCTTTTATATTGAACAATACGGCATTTATAACAATACGTTTGCTTTAAAGCTTACTCTTATCTGTGAAGTTGTAGTATTTTTGTTCTTCATGCCAAGTGTAAATACACATATCAGTTTTTATAAAAGAACAATCGCTTTACTCCTTGTTTTATTTTCATTAGCTCCTTGTGGTGTAAAAGAATCTCTTTTCCATACTTTTGGAGCTGAATACAACAGTCCGTTAAACAAAACAAAGACTAATGCCAGCCAATTAAATACTTGTAGCTATTGGCATAGCACAACCTCAATAACAAACGGTCGCAACTTGTCGGCCGATATCCATTTGCCTGCTTATTTTACTGCCCTACAGCACACAAGTAAGGCAACTTCTATAGGAAAAAATAAGCACTACCGTAATACAACCTGCAATAGTCCCCCCATATATATTTTATTTAAACGAATGAAACTGGATTTGGCATAAGCATATTTTATCGTGCTGCAAACAAATTTTATTACTCGTTTAAATATAAAAAAATCAATGAAAAATAATACGATACATTCACCAGCTGATATGGCTGGTTTGTATACATTGGCTATTCGTATGGTGATAGGCTGGACATATTTCTCTGCTTTTTGGCGCAGACTTATCATAGACAATAAACTTATTCCCGAAGAGACGGGATATATCGGAGAAAAATTCAATCATTTTTTACCAAACGCTTTAGGCATAAAGCCTATTATTGAGTATTTGGTTACGCACCCCAATGCATTACACACTGCAATGGTTGTATTTACTATTATAGAAGCCATTGTGGGGCTGTTCATTATCTTAGGCTTATTTACCCGGTTAATGAGCATAGGCATTTTTGGATTAGCAATGGGTATTTTATTAGGCTCCGGCTGGTTAGGTACTACTTGTTTAGATGAATGGCAAATAGGCGTTTTGGGTATTGCATCAGGGTTTACGTTGTTTCTTACCGGGAGTGGAACTTATTCCTTAGATTATTATTTTATGCAAAGGAACAGCCGTTTCACTTATACAAAATGGTTTTATTGGCTGGGTTCAGGACCTTTCCCACTCAGCAATCCCAAGCAATTTGTATTGGTAGGAGCCCTCCTGATTTTTAGTATTACATTGTTTACCAATCAATATTTTCATGGAGGCGTATGGGGAACATTGCACAATAAATCTGTTAAACCAAAAATAGAAATATCCAATATCAGGCATAACCACTCTGAACTAAAGTTTGAAGTATACCGAACGGAAGGCGCCGATGTATATGGTTCATTTCTTATTGGCATACAAATTTTAAATAAGCAAGGGGTGATTGTAAAAGAATTAAACGGAAAAGAATTATCTCAGTTTCCAAAAAATCAAATTCATAATCATTATGTAGCCAAGATAAAACCCGGTAAGCACAGTTTGGTAATTCCGCTGGGAGCTAAAGCAGACCTCACTTTACAGCTTGAGAACGCTTCATTAAATATACAAGAAAATTATACTTTGAAGTTAATAGATATCAGCGGAGCCGAATGGGCTGTAAGAATATAATTGAATTAACTGCTTATCTATTCTTATGTATGTAAATAAAAAAGGAGCCGTCTTAAGATAACTCCTTTTTTATTTTTACTTTTTATTTTTCTTAGCTCTTTTTTTTCCGAAGTTTTCGTAATCGATTTTTCCCTGGTCAGGGTAAACTAAAGTAAGCTCCGGTTGTCCCATTGCCCAGCCTGGTTTAGTACCTGCTTTTAAGTAATACGATTCGCCAAACTTTACATCTACAGTTGCCGAAACGTATTTTTCAGTTTTTGCCCACAACTCGGCCTTGCCTTCCTTTGTAAGTTTTACTTCAAATTTACTGTTGTTTTTTATACGTCCTAATTTTTCTTCGCTCCCATCGGCGTAAGTAACCTTAAGTTCATAACCGACAATAGCGCCTTCAACATTGCCCGGACGATAAACATAGAGCGTGGCATAGTCTTTTCCGTTTTCTGGTGCGGATTCTTCCGTTTTGCTGGTTTGCGCAGAACCTTGCAACAAGCCTAACAAAAAAAGAGAGAATACCAGAGAGAGTACCTTTTTCATTTTCAAACAATTTTTAGGTTAATGATTAATTTTGAAAACAAAAATAGAAGGAAGATTGCCTCCCGACAATCCCTTGTCTCTTGTGTTTTTACCTACTCGTTTTCAGGTACGGAATAAGTACTTAAGTAATCTTCTTTTGATTTTTTTAATCTTTCCGCTATCTTTCTTGTAATTTCTCCCGGCTTTCCGTCTCTTATTCTCTTTCCGTCTATTTCTAATACGGGCAATACGTTTTTTGTAGAGCTGGTAATGAATGCTTCCTTCGCCAAAGCAATATCTTCGGTATTAATAGTGGCTTCTATACAATCGAATTCTGAAAATTCCAGTATCTTTTTTCTGGTGATGCCTCGCAATACATGCTGAGCCGGGGTGATGATCTTATTTTTTTCCGTAACAATGAAAAAATTGGCACGCGGGCATTCGCTTATCTCATTATTGAAAAAATACAAAACATCATCTACACCTTTTTCTTTTATCTCGGGCTGCATAAATATTCCCATAAGGTAGTCAATAGTTTTTACACGCGCAAACTGGCGACGATACTCCTTGGTAATTAATTTAATGCCTTGCTCAAAGTTTTTTTCAATTAACCTGATTGGTATTTGAGTTATAATAAGATTTGGATCAGCAACTGTATAGCCATCTTCTGCATAACCTCCTGTAAGTATTACTTTAATACCCGATTCCGGAATATGATTTTTTTCAATAATCTCAAAAATAAAAGCTTTTAACTGCTCGTAAGAGTAATTTATTTTCAGATTCATTTTCTCGGCAGAATAAAAAAAGCGTTCCAGGTGGTCGTCAATAAAAACCGGGCGATTATCATATGTACGAATAAAATCAAAAATTCCGTATCCGCGCTGGAGGGCAAGATCTGAAATATTGATACCGGCATCCTGTTGCTTATAAATTTTCCCATTTACGAAAGCAAAATGTTCATTCATCTTTTCAGCTTTTGTTATTTCACTAAATTATTAAAAAAAAAGCTATTGACCGGCACATTCTTGAAAAATTGGCTATTAAATAATATATTTGAGTAACCAAAAAATAAAAAATATGTACTTCAAAAAATTATTACCCTTATTGGCAGCTGCAATATTGTTTGTAGCCTGTGGCAGCAACTCCTCTAAAAAAGCTTTTGAATACAGTGAAAAAATCACCTCAAAGGAAAGAGCACTTACTCCGGTCATCACCCAAACCGAAGAAGCTATTGCCCGCTTTTTTAATGAAGAAAAAAACGACAGTGCTAAATTGGCCGCCCAACAAATGGAAGCCGAAGTACAAAAAGCCATTGACGAAATAAACGCTGAGAAGATACCTGATGGCGTAAAAGGCGGAGAAGAATTTAAACAAGCCGCCATTAAATATTTTGAAGGAATCAAATCTGTGTACACTTCTTACTCTTCCCTGGCAAATTATTCTCAGGAAGATGCCGCTTTTCAACAGGAATCTGAAAAATTGATTGAAGTAGTGGATAATAAGGATAAATTAGTACAGGACATTGTAACCGCACAACAAAAATTTGCACAGGATAACGGATTTAGTATTGAAAATCCACCGGCATAGAAATAGAAAAATTTACAGTACGCCCAATAACAAAGTCGGCATTCTGAGAATATTAGAATGCCGACTTCGTTTATAAGTTATTGGATTAATTAATTCAGCTTGCTTAACTGTACTTTAGTATCAGTATTAGTATTATCTTTTATCGGTGTTGTTTTAGCCAGTTTTGCGTTTTCGGCTTCTACCATATCTCTCAGGCCCGGCCAGCTTACTTTTGCATTTACAATATTGGAAGAGCGTGCATAATCATTATTATTGCCCCATACAAAAAAGCAGCTGCCATCTTTTAATAAATTGATGATCTCTCTTGATAAGGATTGCGGCACAGCCGGGCAGCCCCAGCTTCTTCCCATGTTTGCGCCTTCATCAGCCCTGTTTTGATTTACGTAGTCGCTACCATGCATTACCACGCCTCTGCCGTACACATTGCTATTGTAGCGGTTTTCCATACCATGCAATTTTAAGCTGTATCCTGCTCTGCCTACATAGCTATTGCCGGTAACCATAAAGCCTAATGAGCTTTTGTTAGAATTATGCGCATTAGAAAAACTGTTGGCATATTCGCCACCGGAGTTTTTACCGTGTGAAACATATGTATTGTACAATAGCCTGCCTGTTTTTAAGTTGATCACATAAAATCTTCTGCTTTTGCTTGACTGACTATAATCAACAATGGTTAAAATATCGGGCTTGTTTATTTTTCCTTCATTCAAAAGATGCTGATAGCCTTTATAGGCTTTATAAAAAACATCCTTCTTCAGGCCCGTTCTTCCCAGGTTTACTCTGTTATATACAGAATCCATATAGCGTACGGCTAAATTGGTGCTGGTAGTTTTTTCAGGAAGCAGTGAAGGAAATTTTTTCTCATCCGGTAAGTTTTCGTGTTTGTTTACAGTTGGCGCTGCAAATGAAAAGAAAAAAATACTCATTCCCAGCATCACAAAAAGTTTTTTCATCCAAAATATTTTAAAAACCATTACTAAAATCACTCTTTGGCATAACTTTTGATTTCAATAATGTAGGTTAACAAATCAAATTTTCTACTTAAATTTTTTAAAATACAGTTTTAATGCCCCTCATTAGAACTGTATTTTAGTGTACTTATTGTAAGTAAGATTGCAAAGTTGCGAAAAAGTTTTTTTATCGCAAACCTTTTAACACAATTCAAGGTTTAAAGTTAATACATGTTAGTTGAGTTTGTTAAAAAAACGGCTAATTTTTACTAGGAATATTTATACTACACGAGTTTATATCGTTGTTTTAGCTCTTGGGCTATCCTTTTTATAGTTTGTTCCATAGGAGTGAAAGTAAACCCGAGTAGCGCATTCAGTATTTTAGAATTATCATACAAAACCTTCGTTTGGGCAGACCTAGCAGTTTCTTTAGTGAGCAGCGATTTTTTTCCTTTTATTTTCGCTGACAGATAAGATAATCTCCAAACAATCTCCGACATCAGCGGTGTTGCTTTTTTAGCGGGCGGCTTTTTATCAAAGGTGTGCGCCATCAGCGTGAACAATTCTTTAAAAGAAATATTTGCTCCGTTCAGGATAAATCGCTCGCCGGAAATATCCGACTCCATCAGTTGCACCATTGCTTCCGCAACATCGCATACATCTACAAAGCCATGTATACCTTCGGTGTAGTAGGGAAATTCTTCATACACATTTTTAAACAATTGCGTAGAACCGGCATTCCAGTCGGAAGCGCCTAAAATGATAGACGGATTTACCGCCACCATTTGCAAGCCTTCTGCATTGCCGCGCCAAGCCTCCATTTCAGCATTAAACTTTGTTTTTCCATAAAAAGTACCTTTCCCCGCGTAAACGTTTTTTTCGTTTACCGGTACGGCATTTTCGGGCTCTCCCAGCGCGGCCACTGAACTTACGTACAACATTTTTTTTACGCCCGCGTCAATACAGGCATTTACTATATTGGCTGTACCTTCTACATTAATACGCAGCATCTCATCCTGTGCATTTTTATGAAAAGAAACAATAGCAGCGCAGTGATATACTTTTTCTACTCCCTGCATTACCTCGTCCAGCAAAGCCACGTCTAAAATATCGCAGGCTACACCTTCGGCGCCTTCCACATCAGCGCCGCTCCGGCTCAAAGCAATAATGTTGTTTTGAGAAGCAGCTAACCGGCGAATTAAATGACTACCGACTAACCCGGTAGCGCCTGTTACTAATATTTTTTTTCTGTTATTTATCTTTATATAGTATCTGTTCGAGACAAAAATACATCGTTATTTAGTAAAACCGGTTGATTGCAGTCAAATTATCTGCCGGTAAAACTATTCTTCTAAAATAATTTATTAATTTTACTCAATGACACAGCAGTTATCTCTTTTTGATTTGGGCGATCCGGTGCAGCCGGAACCTAAAAAGAAAGCAGTTGCAAAACGCACTACTGCCCAATCCGCACAAAATGATCATGCCGCTGAAAGCTTTACCGCTACTGCCACACAGCAGGAAGAACAAATACCTGAGCCCATGCAGTTTTGTTTTTTTGTAGCGGATGATATAGTTGCTGCCATACAAGAAGAAACGTCTGCCGAAACTAAACCAGAAGCTGTAGACTCATCAACAAAAGAAATGATAGCTCTTGAAGTAATTGCAACCGAAGATTTTTCTACACAAACAGAGACAGAAGAAGAAATAATCGACGAACAAATTGCGCCTGCTGCCATCTATCAGCCCGATGAAAAAATTACAGTAGTAAGAAAACGCGGCAGGAAATCATTTAAAGAAATTGATGCGGAAATAGATCTTATAAGCATCCCGGAGGATGAAGAATTATTTAAAAAACAATATTATTCCATAACAGAAGTTGCCAAATGGTTCAGGGTAAACAATTCTCTTTTGCGATTTTGGGAAAATGAATTTCCCGTTTTAAAGCCTAGGAAAAATAAAAAGGGCGACCGGCTTTTTCGCCCCGAGGATATCAAAAATCTTCAGGTAATATACTATCTGCTGCGCCAGCGCAAGTTTACCATAGACGGAGCCAGAAAGTATATGAAAGCGCATAAGGAAAATATTGAAGTAAACCTGAAGCTCATTCAATCATTAAATAAATTTAAAGGCTTTTTGTTGGAGCTGAAAGCGAATACGGAATAATAATTTATTTGTTATTCATTGAAAAGGCCTGTCGCATTTGTTTGCGACAGGCCTTTTCAATACAGCTATTCTCATGCTTACGGATACAATTGCTGCGCCAGCAATACTGCGTTGTAGGCATTTACAACTCCACCGGTTTTACTTAACTCTGTTAATGTTGTTGCTTCTTTTGTAGCCGGATTGGTTACAGGAAAGTTAATCTTCACAACAGATCTTTCAATAACATTTTTTATTTGTACGGCAGACATTTTAGGAAAGTAGGATTTTAGTAGTGCCGCTATTCCTGCTACCACCGGCGATGCCATGCTGGTGCCGCTCAAAGCCGCGTAGTTGCTTGTGCCCGGCATTGTAGAATGTACTCTTACGCCCGGGGCAAATACATCTACCGATTTGCTGCCAAAGTTAGAAAAGTTAGCCACCAGGTTCTTTTCAGTAGCGCCACTTGCTCCAACGGTTATCACATTTTTAAAAGCCTTGTTTTCGTTTTTACCATGATACTTTGTAGGATAATTAGGTGCGTTCTCAATGCTGCGTGCGTCATTACCGGCGGCATGTACTACCAGTACATCTTTCTTCTCGGCATAACGAAGCGCCTCTTCTACCCATTTTTGCTGAGGAGAAACCTGCTTGCCGAAGCTCATGTTGATTATTTTAGCACCATTATCTACCGCGTACCTGATAGCCAATGCAATATCTTTGTCGTGCTCATCGCCGTCAGGCACCGCGCGAAGCTGCATCAATGCTACATTATCTGCTACACCCTCAATACCTAAATTGTTATTTCTTTGTGCGCCTATTATGCCCGATACATGCGTACCATGTGTAACATCAGGAGCCGCTACATTATAATTGCCATAGAAACGATCTTTAATATTGTTGTAATTATCCTTAACTATATTCCCCCTATAATTTGGCGGAGGAGTTATGGGTAATTGTATACTTTTTCTTTTTGCTACAATTACTTTGTCCAGCTCCGGCTCTATACGATTAGCGGTGGTGCCTTGTGGTAAGTGGCCAAACAAATTTATATAAACCATTTTCATGGTTTTTTGCATATCGGTAACCGCTTCAAATTTAATAACATCTTCTACAGTAAAATTTTTACCTAATGCAGCTGCTTCGTTTTTAAGCTGTGGCAACATAGCGCGCATACGCTGAATGACTTGTATGTCTTTCGCTTCTTTACTATCTTTAGCCAACAACTCTTTTGATTTTAGCCAGTCTGCGTAAGCCTTGCGCTGGCTGCGTCTTACCTTACCGGAAGTATTGGTTTCAAATTGATCTTTATATCTGAAATAAACACGCTCCGCTTCGTAAGAGTCTTTTTTTACATTGTTGTTGATATTATTTCTATCGCCCAAAAAGTTCCATCCGTATACATCGTCAATATATCCGTTCCGGTCATTGTCTATACCATCGCCGGGTATTTCTCTGGTGTTTACCCAAAGTACATTCTTTAAATCTTCCGATAGAGTATCTGCGCCGGAATCTATTACAGCTACAATTACTTTTTGTGAAGTTTTGCCTTTGAGCAGATCATAAGCCTTAGAAAGACTGACGCCATATACAGAATCTGTTTGTAAATCCATCGTGTGCCAATCCCTTGGAACAGAGATTTGTGCATGGGACTGAAAACTCCACAACACACTCGCGGCAATCCATACCGATAAAAAAAGTCTTATCCTCATAAAAAAATATTATTCAATGAATGTGCAAATTTCGCATTTTTATACGAGAGAGACAATCATTTAGCTTTATAAGTTTATCAAAGAAATGCTATTTTTGAAAAAACATTTTTTACATGCAGGAAATTTATACCGGCTCACAAGATACGATAGCAGCTATAGCTACACCTCCGGGCATGGGCGCAATAAGCGTTTTGCGCCTTAGCGGCAGCAAGGCTTTTCATGTGGCAGATGCTTTATTTCCTTCAAAAGATGTGCATGCCTTTGCTTCGCATACCATACACTATGGTTTATTGAAAAATAAAGAAACTATTTTAGATGAAGTAGTGCTTTCTGTTTTTAAGGGTCCGCACTCTTATACGGGCGAAGATGTTATAGAAATTTCCTGTCACGGTTCGCCTTACGTACAACAGCAAATATTAAATGCCTTACTTGTTCATGGCGCAAGATTAGCGCTGCCCGGCGAATTTACCCAGCGCGCTTTTTTAAATGGCAAATTAGATCTTACACAAGCAGAGGCCGTGGGCGATTTGATAGCTTCGCAGAGCAAGGCGGCACAGCAAACCGCATTGAACCAATTACGGGGCGGGTTTAAAAACGAACTGGAAGCGCTGCGCGAACAACTTATTAATTTTGCCGCATTGATAGAATTAGAACTGGATTTTTCCGATGAAGATGTAGAGTTTGCCGATCGTGATCAGTTCAAAGAGCTGGTTGAAAAGTTACAATTGCAAGTTGAAAAGTTAATTCAGTCTTTTGCATTGGGAAATGCTATAAAAAACGGCGTAAGAGTAGCCATCATTGGCAAGCCCAATGCCGGAAAGTCAACACTGCTCAATGCGTTGCTGAACGAAGAACGCGCAATTGTAAGTGAAATAGCGGGTACCACACGCGATACTATTGAAGAAACAGTAAATATCCATGGTATCTTATTCAGACTGATTGATACCGCCGGCATACGAGAACACTCAACCGACCACATCGAAAATTTAGGAATAGAAAGAAGCAAACAAAACGCAGCCAATGCCGATATAATTTTATACCTGCTTGATTTAACAGATAGAAATGAAGACGATTTTTCATGGTTGAATGCGTTTGCCGATAAAACTATTACAGTTTACAATAAAACAGATGTGTGGCAAGATGCGAATGTAAAAAATACAATATCTGATTCAGCCGCAGCTTCACTTTCTATTTCGGCTAAAACGGGCGTAGGTATAGAAGAGCTAAAAAATTTATTATTTAAAGAAGCGATAGGCGAAAAAATAAATACAGAAAATACGATTATTACCAATGCCAGACATCACAACGCTTTAATCAAAATGCAAGAAAACCTGATGGCCATTCAACAAGGAATGAACGAAGGCGTTTCGGGAGACCTGCTTACCATTGATATCCGCGGCGCCTTGTATTATTTGGGTGAGATTACAGGAAAAGTGGAAGTAGACAGAGATATATTGGGAACTATATTCGGAAAATTTTGCATCGGAAAGTAAATACCTTTCTTTTCTTTGCTAAGTACTTGTTTTTCAATACTTTTATTCCTTTTTCTTTCTCTTTTTTGTTGCCCGATTGCCCTTTTTTACTTATCTTTGTTGCCTATTTGTTGCCCAAATGGAATATTTGTTGCCCAGCATTTTTTTTGTTGCCCGATATTCTGTTAGGGATTTTTAGGAACTTTTATAACTGAAAGAAAATGAAAGTAACATTGCGCCAACGCCAAAAAGGTGAGAAAATCAGTCTGTATTTAGAATATTACAGCAACGGTAAAAGACAGTATGAATACCTCAATCTTTACCTAACCCCCGACCCAGAGAAGGGAACACTTACCAAATTCCAAAAGGACGAAAACAAAAAAATTCTTGCATTAGCTGAAACAATACGCAGCAAAAGGCATTTGGAAATTGAATCCAACACCTACGACCTGCACGATAAAGAGAAGATGAAAAGCTACTTCATTTCCTATATGGAAATGCTTGCCGAGAAGCGCAAGGATAGTATGGGCAACTATGGCAATTGGGATAGTACAATCAAGCACCTTAAAAAGTATTGCCCACGAGATATTCAGTTCAATCAAATCAACAAGCAATTTGTAGAAGGGTTTAAAGAATATTTGGTGAAGAAGGCAGTAACGAAGACAGGAGCAAAGCTTTCCACGAATACCAAGAACAGTTACTTCAATAAGTTCAAGGCAGCATTAAAGCAAGCCGTGAAAGACGGTATTATTAATAGAAACCCTGCGGAAACAGTGGAAGGTTTGCCACAAGGCGAGCCAGTGCGTGAGTTCCTTACATTGGATGAAGTCAAAGCATTGGCAAAAACTGATTGTCGTAACGACCTGATGAAGCGAGCTTTCTTATTCAGTTGCCTTACCGGACTTCGTTTCAGTGATATTCAAAAATTGAAGTGGAGCGAGATGCAGCAGTCGGCAGAGCTTGGGCATTATATCCGCTTCATTCAGAAGAAAACCAAAGGTTCGGAAACCTTACCTATTTCCGATGAAGCATACACCCTTACAGGCGAGCGAGGAGAACCAGGCGAGAATGTTTTTCCTGATATGATTTATTCCGACAGTCGTAATCATTCCCTCTACCGTTGGTTTATAAAAGCAGGTATTGACAAGCACATTACTTTCCATTGTGCAAGGCACACTTACGCCACTTTGCAACTCACTTTAGGTACTGATATTTTCACGGTTAGCAAATTACTTGGACATAGGCACTTAAAGACCACTCAGATTTACGCCAATGTAATAGATGAAAAGAAAACAGTTGCAGCAAACAAAATCAAAATAGGAATTTAAAAATACGCCGATGCCAGACAACCCACTTTCCGTTTTTCACGATTTATTGTTCTTAGGGCTTCGCCCTTGGAACAATAGGTCTTTGCCGGAGGCAAAGTACAAAGAGTTAGTAAGAGAAGTTACCAACGAAGTTTACAATCACCAACCGAAATACAAAGTTGCTTTCAGCAACCCTTTAAACGCAAAGCGCAAATACTACAGCTTGATAATTGCCAATGGCGCTATCCATTTTCTCAACCATATTAAGAAGGAAATGGACGCAGCATTGAACGACAAAGAGCGGATATATTTAGTAATGCACCAATCTTTAAAGCCATTAGCCCAGAAGCTAAAAGAAGCCAATAATATTATTGAAGAAAGGCAGCTGCATTGGAGCGAGATTAAAGGGACAGCTCATTTATCAAGCAGCGATGCAGCCCAAGCTGATGAAGCCTACATTATCCAATTAGTGAAGTACAATTTATTGTTTATGTATTTGGAAATTCAGAACAGCTTCCCGCAGTTCCTGAATGATGATGCACTTAGCGCAGATGAACTGCACCAAAAGTTTTTTACAGAGCAAGAATTGCAGTCCTACATAATCACTAATGCCGACCAAATCAACTTGCCTACACCTGCTTCGCAGGTTAAGGCAGACCCCCACGCAATAACTTTTGAGAGGAAAGCTTTTGATTTTAACGACCCCCCTAAAGGCGTACTGCCTTATACAAAAGTTGTTAGAAATGAACAACGCTTTGCAGCGTTTGAAGAAGAACTTTTCTTACACAACCTGATTGATAAAGATTACAATTTTATTGACGACCACGGCAACAAACAACTATTGGCAGCAGCAATCCAAGCGATAATTGCAAAGAACTATTTTTTAGAAAGAAATTTTGTGAAGCTAAGAGCAATGCAGCCGGTTGATATAAGAAAGTTTATCGACCATAGATATACCACTTCAATTGATAAGCAATTCCGAAATTGGAGCAATGATACCAATGCCTTAGCCCAATTCTTAGATAATCACTTTTGGATTACCAATTTACCTGCGGATAAATTGCGGTAATTTTCTGTCATTTTACCAATCCAAATTACCACTTTTTTTTAGAACCCTTGCCCAGCAAGGGTTTTGCCATTTCCAAATTACCACTTTCTGCATTACCAGCCCCTTCTTACCAAGTTTGCAGTATCGTTGAGAAAACAACGATGACTTTGCGCAAAGTCCTTTTAATAACTTTTTAATTAATATTAAAATGGACAAAGTCTTATTGCAGCTTGAAAAAATTACGAAGCTGCTTGAAGCTCAGAACTTGGTTCGCAAGGAAGTTTTAAACTTCGGCGAAGCCTGCGATTATTTGGAACTATCGCATTCACACCTGTACAAATTAACTAGTACAGGAAGCGTTCCACATTACAAGCCCAACGGCAAAAAAATCTACTTCAAGCGGAGTGAGTTGGATGATTGGTTGCTACGCAACCGCAACACTACTTCGGAGGAAATAGACAAGATGGCGAGCGACTACATTCTTCACAATCAAAAACCAAGATTATGAATGAAGTAATGATGCTGCTCAGACAGCTTGAAGAAAACTTTGAAATAATAAGGGCTTACATTCTTTCAATCAAGAAATCTAAGTTGGACAACTTGAAAGAAGCTTGGGTTGACGGCAACGAAGTTGCAAAAGCACTCAATGTAAGTAATCGAACCTTACAGACTTTCAGAGATAACGGAACACTGCCTTACAGCCGTGTTAAGGGAAAATTCTACTACAAAGTAGCAGATATTGAAGCCCTGTTGGAATCCAATTACTCACCTACTAAAACCGTAAGTAATGGAACTAAATAGAGAATCAATATTGTGGAATACCCACTATGGCTTAAAGATTTATGCAAGGATTTTACAGCACTATTATCCGGGCGAAACAGTCCTTTCCCTTTCGGGAAGGGACTGCAAACCCACAAAAAATCCTTTCAATCAGGATAAGCCCACTTTGCATATTCAAATTGTGAATAATGAAGCAATTCACGAAGATTTGGAACAAGCTATTCCGGCAGGAAATGTATTTGACTTTGCAGCGAAACACTATCAGTTGGAAGACGATGCATTAATTCAATTCTTAAATGAAGAAATGAATTTGCGCTTACGCCCAAAAGTTCCGCCAATCTTAGAGGAGCATTATTTTGCGAGCATTCCCGAACCTGCGCCTAAGCCTGTTCATTGTCCTTCGTTCAGCTTTTTTAATGCACCTATTACGAATACAATTCCCAATGATACAGCTACGCTTTTGGAAGTTTATTATTTACTGAAAGATGATTGTTACAATCTAAAGACTATTGAATTAAGGAACATTCAGGACAAGAAAGCTGCACGAAAATTCAAGGCAGCAAGATTTGATTATGTTACTTTTTCAGGCATATTTTCCAAAAGAAGTGATGATGCGCTGATTAGGCATTCAGGATTGCTCACTATCGATTTTGACCATATCAGCAATATTGCTGAATGGAAAGCTATGCTATTGCAGGATGAATATTTTGATACGGAGCTTTTATTCATTTCGCCGTCAGGTGACGGCTTAAAGTGGATTATACCAATTGATATATCAACAGCCACGCACCAGGATTATTTCCGAGCCATTGCAAGCTACATAAAACAAACCTACGGATTGGACATTGACCAATCAGGCAAGGACGTTTCCCGAGCTTGCTTCATTGCTCACGATGCCGAAGCATTTATTAACCCCAAATACATTCCATAATATGGCAAAGAAAGTTTTTAAACCCTCTGATTGGTTGGAGCAACCAAAAAAAGTAGCAGCAGAGCCGGTGAAGCAAGAGCCAATTGTATTGCCGGGTAATGAACAAATTGAACAGGTAATTCAGGAAATAGAATCCAAGCGATTGGACATTGCCACGGCTTACGCCGAATGGCGAGATATTGGCTTCGCCTTCGCTGATGCGTTTGGCGAAAGCGGAAGGGATTATTTTCACCGCATTAGTTGCTTCTATGGCGATTATACGCCTACCGATTGCAACGAGCAATACGACAAATGTCTAAAAGCAAATGGTACAGGTATAACCCTTGCTACATTCTTTTTCCACGCCAAGCAAGCAGGTGTAAAACTTGCACCTCAAGCGCAGTTGCAAGATGCACCGCCCGAAGTGTTGCCCACTTTCGGGCAACAGGTGTACGACAATCTACCTGATTTCTTAAAGTCGGTCATTGGCATTGCTACAAGCGATGAAGAAAAGGATATTTTGATATTGGGCAGCATTGTAAGCCTTAGTGCTTGTTTACACAAGCTCTACGGCATTTATGACGGTAAGCGGGTTTTCCCCAATTTGTATCTTTTCATTACGGCGCAAGCCTCAGCAGGTAAGGGCAGGTTAATCCACTGCAAGCAGTTGGTTAAACCTGTACATAAGCAGTTGCGGGAACAAGCAGAACTATTGAAGAAGCAGTACGAAGCCGAAATGTTGGAGTACAATCAAAGCAAAGGCAAGGACAGCAATGCCCAAAAGCCCGGCAAGCCCCCTGAAAAAATGTTGTTCATTCCAGCAAACAACAGCACTACAGGCGTGTATCAATTGTTGAGCGACAATAATTGCCGTGGGCTAATGTTTGAAACCGAGGGTGATACTTTGGCGCAAGCGTTCAAGTCCGATTACGGCAATTACAGCGAAGGTTTTCGCAAGGCATTTCACCACGAAACCATTTCCTATTACCGCCGTACAGATAGGGAATATGCCGACATTGAAGCACCTTGTTTGTCCACGGTACTTTCAGGCACACCCAAGCAGATTGCCACACTCATACCCAATGCAGAGAACGGCTTGTTCAGCCGTTTTATTTTCTACTTTATGAATGTGCAGGTCATTTGGAAAAATGTTTTTGCTTTTGACAGCGACAACGGTTTGGATGATTTCTTTGACGTTTTAGGTAATGATTTTTTCAACCTGTACCAAATGCTTGCAAATGGAGATGAATTGCAATTTGCGCTTACAGCAGCCCAGAAGCAACAGTTCAACACTTTGTTTGAGCAACTGCATAGCACACACATTGCTTTGCAAGGATTGGACTATATGGCTACGGTGCGCCGTCTTGGTTTGATTGCCTTTCGCATTTGTATGGTTTTATGTGCGCTGCGAATTATGGAACACGGCGAGATTGCAAGTAAGCTGATTTGCGAGGACAGGGATTTTCAAACAGTAATGGCAATGGTGAAGGTATTGGTAAGGCATTCGGGCAAAGTCTTTGCCGAACTGCCTGAAGATGCACCCAAGCCCAAACGCAAAAATCAAAAGGAACGCTTCTACGAAGCTTTACCGCAATCTTTCAACCGCCAAGGCTATTTAAAGGTTTGCAATGAATTGCGTATTCCTCAAAAAACCGCCGAAGGCTACATTACCGACTTCTGCAAGCGTGGGTTGTTGCATAGAGATAAGCAGAACGATTATCAGAAAACCGAACCTAAGTAAATTCAGGATTTTAAGAATTCTAAGGAAAGCCGCCCTTATCGGGCAACGCTTTCCTTTTTTTTATGTTATCCAATTTCCTGCCTTTCCTGCGTTTCCTCAATTTCCTTTACTAACAGTTTTAGCTTTTTCTTGCCCTTGTTTGGTTTTTCTCTGTTTTTATTAGTACATTTGACAGCATATGACAAGCCAACGTATGTCTGATAAAACATTCGGAGAAACAATAAGAGCGTTACGAGAGAGCAAAGGGTTGCTGCTTAGGCAGGTTGCCGCAGCTTTGGAGATTGACACGGCATTAATAAGCAAGATAGAGCGAGGAGAGCGGACAGCCCAACGGGAGCAGGTTTCCAAATTAGCAGCATTGCTTGAAGTGGAAGAAGAACGGCTTATGGTGATTTGGTTATCCGACAAGATTATGAATATCGTGGAGGAAGAACCTGCGGCATACAAGGCACTTAAAAAAACTGAAAAAAGAATAACCAAGAACTAATATGGACGGACAATCTTTGAACATAACCCAAGACTTAATTGCAAAGCTGAAAGAAATCATTCCCGCTGCCTTCACCGAAGACAAGCTGAACATAGACCAGCTAAAGCAACTCTTAGGTGAAAATATCAATACCGACCACGAGCGCTATCATTTGGATTGGGCAGGCAAGGCAGAAGCCTTTAAAGTGCTGCAAAGCCCCACCACCGCTACGCTATTGCCCGATGCGGATGCCAGTGTGGATTGGGAAAATGCCCAAAGCATACTGATAGAAGGCGAAAACCTAGATGCCCTCAAAGCCCTGCAAAAAAGCTATTACGGCAAGGTGAAAATGGTCTATATAGACCCACCCTATAATACCGGCGGCGACAGCTTTATATACCCCGACAAGTTTAGCGAGACCAAGGAAGAATACCTGCGCCGCATTGGCGATAAGGACGATGAGGGCTATCTGATGAAGGAAGGTTTTTTTCGGAAAAACAACAAAGAGAACGGGCAGTTTCATAGCAACTGGCTCAATATGATGATGCCCCGCCTTTTTCTTGCCCGCAACCTGCTGCGAGACGATGGCGTTATCTTCATTAGCATTGACGACAACGAAGTGCATAACCTGCGCCTGCTGATGAACGAGATTTTTGGGGAGGAAAATTTTATTACCAGCTTGATTTGGAAAAGCAGGCAAATTGTTGATAGCCGTACTCAAAATGGAGTTTCAAATGACCACGAATATGTAATTGTTTTTGGAAAAAATTCTGGCTCATTAAGAGGTAAGGAAATTAGTTTAGATAAATATTCAAATCCTGATAAAGATGAAAGAGGCGATTGGATGAGCAATAGCATATTAGGATTAGCAACTGTTGGACAACGACCAAATTTACATTATGATATAATAAATCCAGATACAGGATTGAGTTATTCCCCACCTGCGGAAACTGGATGGCGATACTCCAAGGAAACAATGGAGAACAAAATAAAAGAAAAAAGAATTGTATTTCCTGCTAAATCTGATGGAAGACCACGTGAGAAAAAATTCTTATCCGAACTTAATAAATCTTTTACGGGATTTTCCTCTATCCTTTCTTTGGATGCAGGATACACTCTAAATGGAACAAGAGAAACACGAGAAATTTTGGATGGAAATATTTTTTCATTTCCTAAGCCTGTTTCGTTACTAAATATCCTGATTGAACAGGGTATTAATGTGGAATTGAATAAAAATGACATTATTCTCGACTTCTTCGCCGGTTCCGGCACCACGGCACAGGCGGTAATGGAGCTGAACGAAGCTGATGGCGGCAACCGTAAATACATTTGCATACAACTGCCCGAAAAAACCGATGAAAGCAGCGAGGCATACAAGGCAGGCTATAAATCTATTGCCGATATTACCCAAGCCCGTATCAAAAAAGTAATCGAAAAAATACAGGCACAGCGAGGTAGCGAAATGCAGTTTGAAGAAAAGCAACCTTTGGGTTTCCGCAAGTTCACCCTTGCACCCAGCAACTTCAAGCTATGGCGTGGCGATATAGCCACCAACGAAGCAGAACTGCAAACGCAGATGGATATGTTTGCCACCGCACAAAAAGCAGGTGCGCAAACCCAAAACATACTTTGGGAACTGCTGCTCAAAAACGGAATGCCACTTACTGCAGCCATTCAAAAGCATTCGCTTGCAGAAGATGCAATCATATACACCACCGCCGACAGTCGCCTTGCCTTTGTATTGGATAAATATACCGCCGAAGTGCAGCCCAAGCTGCTGGTGCTACGTCCCCAAACAGCTATTTTCTTAGACAGCCTTTTCAAAGGGCAAGACCAGGCGAAAACCAACCTGCAACTGAAGCTGGAAGAAAGCGGGATAACGTTTAAAACGATTTAGAAATTTAAAATCCATTTGTTATGGAAAGAATTAAAATAAAAGGCTACAAATCAATTAAGGATTTGGACATAAAGCTAAACCCAATCAATATTTTGATTGGAGCAAATGGTAGTGGTAAGAGTAATTTCTTATCATTCTTTGAATTTCTGAAAAACATTTACAATCAGAACCTTCGGGAATATGTCGTTACTCGTGGTGGCGTGGAAAAGTTCCTTCATAATGGCGACAAGGAAACACAGGAAGTATCCGCTTTTCTAAAATTTGGTCGTAATGCTTATTCCTTTACTTTAAAAAAGTCTGAGGAGTTTTTTGTTTTTACAGAAGAAGGGCTTTGGTATAGCGGAAATCCTAATTTACCTAACCCATTGCCCATAGCCTCATTTTCATTTGAATCCAATATTCGTAACAACTTTAAGCCTCGTGCAGAATACATAAGAGCGTACCTTTCTTCATTAGAAAAATACCATTTTCACGATACAGGAGAAAATTCACCTTTTAACCTGCCATCAAACATTGAAAACGGTAAATTCCGGCTTTATGATAAAGGTCAAAACCTTGCATCTTACTTGTATAACATTTATGGAGAAAATAGGATTGTATATAATTTAATAATTAAAAATATTCAATCTATAGCGCCATATTTTCTTGACTTTATTTTTCGTCCCGAACAAAGAACCGGAGACATTAGGCTCAGGTGGCAATCTAAATACAGTTCCACTATTTACGGAGCCAACGACCTTTCCGATGGCACAATTCGCTTTTTAGCGTTGACCACACTTTTTATGCAGCCGGTGTTACCCCAAACCATTATTATAGATGAACCCGAACTTGGATTGCACCCTTCAGCCATTGCAAAACTTGCAGGACTGATAAAATCAGTTGCAGCCAAAGGTTGTCAGGTAATTGCTGCTACACAATCAACGGATTTAATAAGCCATTTTGAACCCGAGGATATACTAACTGTTGACCAGATAAATGGTGAAAGTGTTTTTGAAAGATTGAGTAGCGACACGCTTGCAGATTGGTTGACAGATTATACAATTGATGACTTATGGAAGCGCAATATCATTAATACAGGACAACCCAATTTTGAATAATGAGGAGAATAATCATTATATGTGAAGGTGAAACAGAGCAGGATTTTTGTAAAACCATCCTATACCATCATTTTATTGGAATGGGTTTGCATATACAGCCCCCGCTCATTAAAAAGACAAAAGGAGGAATTGTGAAGTGGGATGTATTGAAAAAACAAATTGAAGGGCACTTAAAAGAGGACAGCAATGCCTATGTAACTACTTTAATTGACTATTACGGGTTGTATGAAAAGTACCAGTTTCCGCAATGGGAGCTTGCACATACATTAGTTGATAAGGAGGCAATGATGGATTCCTTGGAGCAAGGAATGAGAATTGACATTAATAACAATCGTTTTATTCCTTATATGCAGCTTCACGAGTTTGAAGGGCTGCTGTTTAACGATGTAAATATTTTTCAGCAAGTTATTCCAAAATATGAACTGGTTGGTATGCAAGAACTGAATAAAACCTTTAGTGATTATTCCAACCCGGAAATGATAAATAACAATCGGCAAACTTCCCCATCGCATCGTTTGCAGAGAATTATTAAGGGATACAACAAGGTAGTGTATGGCAACATAATAGCAGAGGCAATTGGTTTATTGCGAATTAGGCAAAAGTGCCCTCGTTTCAATAATTGGATAACGAACTTAGAAAATCTCAGAGCTAATGAAACTACAATTCGATAAAAACCAAACCTATCAGCTTGATGCAATTCAATCCGTGATTGATTTGTTTGAAGGGCAGCATTTGAATAGTTCAGATTTTGAGTTTTCATTCACCGATGCAGGGAGTGCCAGCATTGTATTTACGGATTCAGGCGTAGGAAATAATCTTGCCTTATCAGAAGAAGAAATTACAGCAAACCTTGCCAAGGTTCAAGAAAATAATACCCTCAATAAAGAAGAAAGCGCACCCACACTTGAAAAACTTTGGTACAATGATGATACAAATATCAAAGGCATTGTAGAAGGCAAAACAGTAGTGGCACCATTTCCCAATTTCTCTATAGAAATGGAAACAGGCACGGGCAAGACCTATGTGTATTTGCGCAGCATTTACGAACTGAACAAAGTCTATGGCTTCAAGAAGTTTGTAATCGTAGTGCCTTCGGTAGCCATTCGGGAAGGTGTTTTAAAAAGCCTTCAAATAACCTTTGAACACTTTCAGGAAATTTACGAAAATCAGCCTGCCGATTACAAAGTTTATGATTCAGGCAGGATAACCGATTTAGGCAATTTCGCCAAGAGTACTGCCATTCAAATATTGGTGATTAATATTGACAGCTTTACCAAAGATGCCAATGTTATCAATCAGGTAAGGGAAACAGGCGTGAAGCCAATAGAGTACATTCAGAAGTCAAACCCGATTGTAATTATTGACGAGCCGCAGAATATGGAAACGGATATTCGTAAGAAGGCAATTGCAAATCTCAATCCATTATTTACGCTTCGTTATTCAGCAACACATAAGAACCTGTATAATCTTATCTACAAATTAGACCCGGTAAAGGCTTATGATTTGGGATTGGTAAAGCAGATAGAAGTAGATTCCGTTGTTTCCCGAAACGACAGTTCAGGCGCATTTATCAGCGTTGATAGTTTCCGTACTGCCAAGCAATCCATAACAGCCAAGGTTACAATCTTCGTAAACGAAAAATCAGGTGTTACCAAAAAGCAAGTATCGGCTAAGATTGGCGATGATTTATACAAGCTCTCTAATGGTTGGGATATTTACAAAGAAGGTTATGTGATAAACGAAATGGATGCAGATAATGGCTACATAGAGTTTTCAAGCGGCAAGATAGTGTACAAAGGTCAGGCAGTAGGAGGTTTGACAGACCAGATACTAAAAGAAATGGTTGATGCTACGGTAGAAAATCATTTCAAAAAAGAAAAAGAATTACGCAGCAAGGGTATCAAAGTCCTTTCCATATTCTTTATTGATAGGGTTGCCAATTACCGCAGTTATGACGACCAGGGCAATCCAGTACAAGGCAAGTTTGCAATATGGTTTGAAGAAAGCTTTTCCAAGTGGCAAGCTATGCCGGCATATAGAGGTTTGTACAGCTACAAACCTGAGCAGGTTCACGACGGTTACTTTAGTCAGGATAAAGGGAAGTTTAAGGATTCTAAGGAAGGCAAGTCCACAAAGGCAGATGATGAAACCTTTAAACTGATTATGCAGGATAAAGAAAGGTTGTTGGATATTAATACACCCTTGCGTTTCATATTCAGTCATTCTGCTTTGCGTGAAGGTTGGGACAATCCCAATGTATTTCAAATCTGCACCCTCAACGAAACCAAGTCAGACATTAAGAAACGGCAGGAAATAGGGCGAGGCTTACGCCTATGCGTTGACCAATCAGGAGCACGAAATTTAGATAGACCTATCAACCGCCTTACAGTAATTGCCAATGAATCTTACGAAGCATTTTCAAAAGCATTACAAAGCGAAATAGAGGAAGATTGCGGAGTAAAATTTGAAGGCAGGATTAAAAATGCAAGGGAACGCAAGCAGGTGAAGCTAAAAGATAAGTGGTTAGATGATACACTATTCTTAGAGTTGTGGGATAAAATCAAATACCGTACAGAATACAAGGTTGATTACAGCACCGAAGTATTAATCAAGAATTGTGCGGCTGCCCTTAAAAAAATGGAAACTATTACCAAGCCCGAAATATACAGGGATAAGCACATTACAAAGTTTGTAAGAGATAAGGAAGGCAGGTTAATAGAAATTGGCGGCACACAAACAGCTTCAAAGGTTAAGACAATCAAAGATGCAGTGTATGAAATACCCGACTTCGTGGCTTATATCCAATCCAAAACAGAACTCACAAGAGATACTATTTCAAGAATAATATTAGAATCCAACAGGCTAAATGAAATCTTCAACAATCCACAATTATTTATGGATACGGTTGTAAGAATCATAAAGCAGGAGTTTGACAGAATTAAAATCAATGGTATAGAATACGAGAAAATAGCAGGGCAGGTCTATGAAATGAAATTGTTTGAAGCTGCGGAGATAGAGCACTATTTAGAAAACCTGATTGAAGTACAAAGCCAGCGTAAAACGCTTTACAATTACATAGTAATTGATTCATTGAGCAGTCCTGAAAAGAAATTTGCAGAGGATTGCGACAGCAGGGAGGATATTCTATTTTATGTGAAGTTGCCTGATAAATTCCAAATCAAAACACCAATAGGAAATTACAATCCTGATTGGGCTTTAATAAAAAGAGAGGACGGCGAAGAAACAAAAATCTACTTCGTAGCCGAAACCAAAGACCCCAAAGCTGCAAAGGATAGAAGCCTGCTTAGGGATAGGGAAAGAATGAAAATTGAATGTGCAGAAAAGCACTTCGCAGTTATTGATAATGTCAATTACAGAGTAGTTGGCTCTGTAAGTGATTTGAAAGTATAATTATAACCTAAAACCTTAACCAAAATGTTCAATTCACTATGTCCGAAAAATTATTCTTTAATATTCTAACATTTGACTATCCTAAACAAGCGATAGATTTTTACTTTAGCCTTGATGATAATGGCAGTGCTTCACGATTGCATAAAACACTGTTTCCAAAAAACATAAGTTCCATTTTCCCAAATATTTCCAACAACCCTGATGCAGATTTTATCTACACAACTTTTATCGGAGAAACAAAAGGATTTACTAAGCTTTCCATTGACTTCAAAACTGAAAATCAGGACCTGCTAAAAAGGTTTTACAATGGACAGCTTAATTATTATTTCAGCAAGATTAAAGAGCAGGTTGTAAGGACAGGCTTCATTAGGGAAACACAAGTTTGGCTTCCTGTTGCAAATGCTTCAAAATCTGATTTTAGTACTTATGATAAGTTTACGGTAAAAGTTCAGTTTCACAATGTGAGTGATTATCCGGAATTGTTAGTGTCATATGACGGTCAATCAAAAGTATTCCGCAGAAGCATTGCCGATTTAATCAAGAAATATGATGCTTCAAATTTCAATTGGGTATTATACGGCAACAAATTGTGGAAGTACAAAAGCTTACTTGAGAAAGAAGAGATTAATTATGAAAAAGTTTTTCCCATATTGGGAAAACAATTAAAAAAAGCAATTGGTTATCCAACAGAAGCACCACCACGAGATAACAGGTACAAAAATTATTTAAGTAAAATCAACGCATTTGCAACGAAGTTTTTCAAGGATGCTAAGTTTTTGGAAAGAATACCTTTGCATAGTCTTGACTTTTATAATGTACCAGCTTCCAAATTAAACACTACCACTAAGGACAGCAACTTGCTAACTTTCGGTAAAAGGGATAATACTACAGGCATAGACTATGTACCTTATAACGGTATAAAGTCTTATGGTCCATTTAAGAAGTCGCCATACCCAAATGTTCAATTATTTTTTATCTTCCATTCTACCAATTTGGAAGTGGCAAAAAAGTTAAACCAGTATCTATCAAACGGTCTCGGCTTTTTCAAAGGACTAACCAATTTTTCGCAGATTTTATTTCATACAAAAGAAGGCTTTAGCATACCGTTTTCAGACATTGAGAATCCAATTGCTGAAATTGAAACGAAATTATCAAATCGGAATTTTGACGATGACGTTAAATATATAGCCATTTACATTACGCCATTTTCAAAGTTTGAATCAGACTTGCAGAAAAGAGAGATTTACTATAAAGTCAAAGAGCAACTTTTAAAAAGAAAAATTACCTCACAATGTATTGATGCGGACAAAGTAATTCAGGGCGGTAACAACTATGTTTTCAGTTTGGCAAATATTGCCGTGGCAATCTTGGCAAAATTGGACGGTGTGCCTTGGCGTTTAAATACACCGATTAAAAATGAATTAATCGTAGGTATAGGGGCATTTAAACAAGTAGATACCGATACACAATACATAGGTTCTGCATTTAGCTTCAACAATACAGGAGGCTTCAACCGTTTTGAATACTTCCTGCGTTCTGAAATACAAGTATTGGCAGGTTCAATAGCAAATGCAGTAAGAGAATTTACAACGCTCAATAACCAACCAGATAGGCTTATTATTCATTTCTACAAAACAATGTCGGACAAAGAGCTTGAACCAATTCTAACGGCATTAAATCAAATGGGGTTATCAATACCGGTATTTATCATTACGATTAATAAAACAGAATCAGAAGATATAGTTTTGTTTGACGGCAATTGGTCAAACCTAATGCCTATTAGTGGCACATTTGTAAATATTGGGAATAATAAATTCTTGCTTTGCAACAATACGAGATATAATAGCAATGATTTCAAAGAAAGCGAAGGGTTTCCATTTCCAATAAAATTGAAGATAGATTGTAGCGACAAAAACCAGTTACAAGAACCTTTAACCATAAAGGGCTTGATAGACCAAGTGTATCAGTTCAGCCGCATTTATTGGAAGTCTGTAAAACAACAAAACCTACCAATTACTATAAAATATCCTGAAATGGTTGCTCAAATTGCCCCACATTTTGACGGCGATGATATTCCACAATTTGGAAAGGATAACCTTTGGTTTCTCTAACCCCCTGCAACACCATTGCATTTAAAAACTTGCAAAACTGAATTGCAGAATTTATCTTTGCCACTCGTGAAAATAATTGCATTCATATTGAGCCTGTATATTTTGCTGCTTTCGGGTATGCCCTGCACAGATGCACAGGATTGCAATTTACCCACAGCCACGCAGGTGTCAGCAACACAAAGCCACGATAACCACCAGCACGAGAGCGAGCATTGCCCACCGCTTTGCCACTGTTCCTGTTGCAGTGTGGCCGTTTCAAAACTGCCAACTTTTGCTCTTGTGTACAAAAAACTGCCGTTGGCTAACCAACTAAAATTTTCCTTCTACCATTCCCACTACCTCACAGGCTTTTTAGAAGCCGTTTGGCAGCCGCCCAAATATTGTTAAGCTGAATTTTTAATTCAATGATGCTGTATTGCGTAGCAATACAGTCATTTACTATTTCAAAAAATCAATCAGTTTAACAATGAAAGTATGCTTAATAAAATTATTGGCTTTAGTATAAAGCACAAGTTCCTTATAGGGCTATTTACCTTAGGACTAATTATTTGGGGTATTTGGAGTGCAGCCAGATTACCCATTGATGCAGTACCGGATATTACCAACAATCAGGTACAAATCATAACACTTACACCAACCTTAGCAGCGCAGGAAACGGAACAATTAGTTACTTATCCTATTGAGCAAAGTATGGCTAATATTCCGGGCCTTATTGAGCTACGCTCAATTTCTCGTTTCGGCCTATCTGTTATTACTGCCGTGTTCAAAGACGAAATGGATATTTATTTCGCCCGCCAGCTCGTAAATGAAAAATTAAAAGAAGCCGAAGAGAAAATTCCCAATGGAATAGGCAGGCCAGAACTTGCACCGGTTAGTACAGGGCTTGGAGAGATATACCAATATGTACTTCACCCAAAAACAGGCGCAGAAGATAAATATTCCGCAATGGATTTGCGCACAATGCAGGATTGGATTGTTGCCCGGCAATTATATGGTACAGCAGGTGTTGCAGAAGTAAATAGCTTTGGCGGTTTGCTAAAGCAATACGAAGTAGCGGTAAATCCTTACCGCCTCAAAGCAATGAATGTAACCATTGCAGATGTCTTCAATGCGTTAGCAAAAAACAACGAAAATACAGGCGGCGCATACATTGACAAAAAGCCTAACGCCTATTTTATCCGTGGCATTGGCTTGGTAAGTTCATTGGATGATATACGAAACACGGTAATAAAAACGCCAGGCGGCGTTCCTATTCTTATAAAAGATGTTGCTGATGTAGGTTTTGGAAATGCTGTTCGTTATGGTGCCGTTACCTACAATGGTGAAAAGGAAGCAGTAGGCGGGATAGTAATGATGCTAAAGGGCGAAAACAGCGCTGATGTGGTTAGCAGGGTAAAAGAGAAAATATCTACTATTCAAAAATCGCTGCCTAATGATGTGGTGATAGAGCCTTTTATAGACCGCACAGATTTGGTGAGCCGGGCTATCAATACGGTAAAAACGAACCTCATAGAAGGGGCACTAATCGTCATTTTTGTATTAGTTCTTTTCTTAGGAAATCTAAGAGCCGGGCTTATTGTAGCTTCCGCTATTCCCTTATCAATGCTTTTTGCCTTGGGTATGATGAACCTCTTTGGGGTAAGTGGAAACCTAATGAGTTTAGGAGCGATAGATTTTGGATTAATTGTGGATGGTGCGGTAATTATTGTAGAAGCCAGCCTGCATTATTTGGGCTTGAAACCAGCCGGTAAACTCACACAACAGCAAATGGATGAAGCCGTCGGAAGCAGTGCCAAAAAAATGATGAGTTCCGCAGCCTTCGGACAAATAATTATTCTCATTGTTTATCTGCCTATCCTTTCATTACAGGGTATTGAAGGCAAAATGTTCCGGCCAATGGCAGAAACGGTGGCGTTCGCCATTCTTGGAGCGCTCATTTTGTCCCTTACCTATATCCCTATGATGACTTCTTTGTTCCTATCAAAGAATATAAAACACAAAAAAACTTTTGCAGATAAAATGATGGATAAACTGCAACGGTGGTACACGCCTTTGTTACAAAAAGTCATTCGTGTAAAGTATGCAATAGTAGGTGTGTCTTTCGCATTGCTAATGATTGCATTTGTTTTTTTCAGCAGAATGGGTGGTGAGTTTATACCACAATTGCAGGAAGGTGATTTTGCCGTGCATTGTATTTTACCACAAGGCACTTCTTTATCGCAAAGCATTGAAACTTCAATGCAGGCAAGCAGAATTTTAAAGGCCTTTCCGGAAGTAAAAACTGTAGTTGGTAAAACAGGTAGCGCAGAAGTGCCAACAGACCCTATGCCCCCCGAAGCAACAGACCTGATGGTAACCTTAAAGCCGAAAAAAGAATGGAAATCTTCAAAGAGCTATAATGAGTTGGCTGCGGAAATGATGGAAAAATTAGAAATGATACCCGGCGTTTTCTTTGAAGTTTCACAACCCATACAAATGCGGTTTAACGAATTAATGACAGGTGTACGGCAGGATGTAGCCATAAAAATATTTGGAGAAAATATTGATACACTTGCGGCAATCGCACCAAAGGTTGCAGCAGTAGTGCAGCAGGTAAATGGAGCTACCGAACCACAAATAGAGCAGACCACAGGCTTACCGCAAATAACTATTCAGTACGACAGGGCAAGATTAGCTTCATACGAGTTAAATATTGAAGATATTAATCACACCGTGAGCACCGCTTTTGCAGGACAGGCAGCAGGTGTTGTGTTTGAAGATGAAAAGAAGTTTGACTTGGTCGTAAGGTTAGATAGCGTAAGCCGAAATTCTATTGATGATGTGAGTAACCTTTTTATATCAACGCCTGAAGGAGTACAAATTCCACTATCGCAGGTAGCTACAGTTGCCTTTAAGGAAGGGCCTGCACAAATTAGCCGTGAAGATGGAAAGCGCAGAATAGTAGTTGGTTTCAATGTACGCAACAGAGATGTAGAAACAGTTGTAGAAGACATTCAACAAAAACTTTCAAAAGCAAACCTGCTGCCTTCGGGCTACTTCTACACTTATGGCGGCACATTTGAAAACTTAAAAGAAGCTTCGGCACGATTGAAATTTGCAGTTCCCTTAGCATTGGCATTAATATTTCTATTACTCTACTTCACATTTGGTTCGGTTAAAGAGAGCTTACTCATTTTTACTGCCATTCCAATGAGCGCCATTGGTGGTGTTTTTGCATTATTGCTAAGGGGAATGCCCTTTAGTATTTCGGCAGGAGTTGGTTTTATTGCTTTGTTTGGTGTAGCGGTACTGAATGGAATTGTACTAATCAGCACTTTTAAAGACCTTGCAAAAGAAGGAATGCAAGATGTCGTTCAACGAGTGATTGAAGGAACAAAAATGAGATTGCGTCCCGTTCTGATGACGGCGGCGGTAGCTTCACTCGGTTTCCTTCCAATGGCCATTAGCACGGGTTCAGGAGCAGAAGTTCAAAGACCATTAGCCACTGTTGTAATAGGCGGTTTAATTACAGCAACATTTTTAACCTTATTTGTTTTACCCGTTTTATATATTTTGTTCAATACCAAAATCAATTTTAAGCGTAATAATAAATTGGGTGTAAAAGCAGTGTTGATGGTGTTTCTTTCGTTTTGCAGTTTTAATGCTATGGCTCAGCAAAGGATAGCACCTGAACAAGCAGTAAACATTGCGTTTAATAATAATCTTCAATACAGCGTCAACAAAGCACAGGTTTCCAAGGCAACTTACGACATTACCGCCTCAAAGGAAATTCCTAAAACAGGTGTTTTTGTTGAAAATGAAGATATGCGCCCAAGCGACCCTAAAGGTGTTTTGAAAATTGGTGTATCGCAAAATTTTGTTTGGCCGGGCTTATACAAAGCCCGTAGGCAATATTTTGAAGAGCAGTTGAAATATTACGAAATGAACAAAGCTATGCTTGATGCCGTAATACGCAAGGAAGTAAACAATGCCTATTATCAACTTTGGTATTTACAGGATATAAGCACATTATACCAAAGGTTGGATACTATGTATTCTTCAATGTATAAAGCTGCCGACCTTATGGTAAAGACGGGTGAAGCAGCGGGTCTTGACAGAATATCCGCCGAAGTAAAAATGAAAGAGCTAAAAGCGCAATTGCAGCAAAATAAAAAGAACATAACCCTGCAACAACAACAGCTAAGTATGCTGCTTAATACAGATACAATGTATCTGCCGCTTACCAAGCCTTTGGAAAAATTATCGTACACTGTTTCTATGGCAGAAGGCCAGCACCCTTCTTTGGCCTTGCAACAGCAAAATATCAACATTGCCAATGCAAATATCAGTGTACAGCAAAACACCAATAAGCCAGAGTTTTCAGGTCGTCTATTTTCGCAGAGATTATATGGTGCAAAAGACCCCTATACAGGGTTTTCGGTTACAGCAGCTTTTCCTCTTTTTGGCAAAGCAGCATACCGTAGCAAAGTATTGGCTGCAAAAGCAGAAGTAGAAATGCAGCAACAACAATTATCTTATCAGCAATTACAGTTTAATACCCAGCGGAATAATGCCGTTGTAGAAATTGAGCGGGCAAATGAAATGTTGCTTTTTTATGAAAATTCGGGGCTAAAGCAATCCGAAGAAATCATAAAAGCTGCTTTACTAAGTTATCAGGCAGGCGAAATCAGCTTTGCAGAAATGTCGCAGTTTTTTACCCAAGCCATTGATATTAAGAAAAACTATTTACAGGCATTAAACGAATACAACCAATCAGTCATTCAGTACAAATATTATCTCAATCAATAAAATAAAAAAATGAAATATTATTTTTTAATTCTTCAATTAATAATCGGTGTATGCTTGTTTTCAAGCTGCAAGAATAATTCCGAAAACCCGGAAACAAAAACTGAAGCAGCGGAAGAAGCGCATAATGAACACGAAAACGAAAATGTGGTTTCGCTTTCTACAGAACAAATTAAAACCATTGGAATTGAATTAGGAAGTATAGAAAGTAAAGAACTTACCAATGCCGTAAAGGTAAACGGAATGCTTACCGTGCCTAATCAAAACAAAGCATTTGTAACACCGGCTTATAGTGGTGTTGTAAAATCATTGAATGTGCAGCCGGGAAACTTTGTTTCAAAAGGTCAAACTATTGCCACTATTACCAATCCCGATTTAATACAGATGCAACAGCAATTACAGCAAGTGAATGCTCAAATAAAATTGGCTGAAATAGAAGTTAATCGCCAAAAGCAATTGGTTGAAGGCAATGCTGCACCACTTAAAAGGCTGCAACAAGCCCAAACGGAATTGGCTACATTAAGAAGCCAGCGTTCAGGTTTGCAAAAGCAATTGGGAAGCATAGGGGCTTCGCAAAATTATTCTTCATTATTAGCAGTTAGAGCGCCTATTAGCGGAACCATAAGCAAAGTAATTGCTCAAATAGGGAGTAATGTAGATATGGCTTCACCTATTGCGGAAATCGTAAGCAATGCACAACTGCATTTAGATATTTATGTGTATGAAAAAGACTTGCCAAAAGTTAAAGCAGGACAAACCATACACTTCACGCTAACTAATAATCCGGGTGTAGAATACGATGCACAAATCTATTCCATAGGTTCTGCATTTGAAGGAGATAGCAAAACCATTCCTGTACACGCCAGAGTTACGGGCAATAAGTATGGATTGATAGATGGAATGAGCGTTACCGCAATGATTAGTTTAGATCGAAATATAGGCGCAGCCGTTCCCAACGATGCAATTGTAAATAATAAAGGTCAGGATTATATTTTTATTGTTACAGATAGGAATTCGGAAGATGAACACAAAAGCGAAAATCCAAACGAAAAAGAAGACACGCATAACCACAAGGAAGCCGATAAGCCGAAAAGTATAGTTGATGAAATCACTTTTGAGCGTATCCCAATAGCCAAGGGAACTTCTGATTTGGGTTATACGCAAATTACTGCATTAAAGGAAATTCCACAGGGTGCAAAAATCGTAACTAAGAATGCTTTTTTCGTAATGGCAAAAATTGTTAACGCAGGCGAAGGGGAACACGGACACTAAAAATTGCATAAATTATGAATGATTTCTTAAAATATTATCTGCCTATTTTCTATATCCTTGTATTGCTTTTTGCATTTGTAATACCCTCATACCGTACATACAAAAGCACAGGTATTAACCCAATTACTTTCGGCAAAGAACCCAATGCACACAACTATATTGGCAATGTAATGAAAGTATTATTAGCAGCATTGTTTGTTGTAATACTAATGTACAGCTTTGGAAATGTTTATCAATTTACTATCCCGATACCTTATTTACAAAACCTAAATATTCGTTGGGCGGCGATAGTTCTAATCCACATTTCTTTAATATGGATAATCATTGCGCAAGTGCAAATGAGCAATAGTTGGCGCATTGGTATTGATGAACAAAACAAAACGGATTTAATAACCAAAGGGCTGTTTTCTATTAGCAGAAATCCTATTTTTTTGGGAATGATTATTTGTGTGGCAGGATTATTTCTTGTTATTCCCAATGCCATTTCCCTTTGCATTTTGGTTACTACCTATATTGTTATACACATACAAATAAGGTTAGAAGAAGAATTTCTGAAAAAACAACACGGTGAGCAATACATTTCCTATCAATCTAAAACAAGAAGATTATAATGAGTACAGAACACAAACATATCTACGATGCCCACGGCAAGCAAATTTGCTGTTCGCCGCAGGAAGAAAAAATAAATGAAAAAGCCGATGAAAATTTGGTGCAGCAGGAAGGTGCCAAAGCATTACCCGTTATCGAAGAAAAAACAAGAGAGCGCCATTTCAAAGGCGATGGTCATTTCCACGGTACAAGGTTCAAAGAAGAATTAGACCACGACCACAGCACAGAGCATTCAGACGACGATGGGCACGTCCACAGCCACGACGCAAACAGGTCCAGTTTTCAAATGTTCCTGCCGGCTATCATTTCATTTGCATTGTTGATGATAGCTATTTCATTTGATAATTGGTTTCCTCAAAGTTGGTTTGCAGGTTGGCTGCGCATAGCGTGGTACATAGCAGCCTATGCCCCTGTTGGGCTACCTGTTATTAAGGATGCACTTAAAAGCATTGCAAAGGGTGAGTTCTTTTCAGAATTTTTATTGATGAGCATTGCCACCATTGGCGCATTTGCCATTGGTGAATACCCCGAAGGAGTGGCAGTAATGTTGTTCTATGCAGTAGGTGAAATATTCCAAACTTTGGCTGTAAAAAGAGCCAAAGGAAATATCAGCAAACTCTTAGACCAGCGTCCCGATGAAGTAACCATTTTAGAAAACAACCAACCTAAGACTATTAAGGCGGCACAAGCAGCAATCGGCAGTATTATTCAATTAAAGCCAGGCGAAAAATTAGCTTTGGATGGAGAATTGATTTCTGAAACAGCTTCGTTCAATACTGCTGCACTTACAGGCGAAAGCAAGCCCGACACCAAACAAAAAGGCGATACGGTTTTGGCAGGTATGATTAATTTGAACACAGTTGCACAAGTAAAAGTAAACACAGCTTATACAGATAGCAAGCTTTCCAGGATTTTAGAATTGGTACAAAATGCCACGGCACAAAAAGCACCTACCGAATTATTCATTCGCAAGTTTGCAAAAGTGTACACACCTATTGTTGTGTTTGCGGCATTAGCTATTTGTTTGCTTCCTTATTTCTTTGTTGAAACTTATGTGTTTCGGGATTGGCTTTATAGGGCATTAATATTCCTTGTTATCAGTTGTCCTTGTGCATTGGTCATTAGCATTCCGTTGGGTTATTTTGGCGGCATTGGTGCAGCCAGCCGCAATGGTATTTTGTTCAAAGGGAGTAATTTTTTAGATGCGCTTGCGAATGTTCAAAATGTGGTAATGGACAAAACAGGCACTATGACCGAAGGCGTTTTTAAAGTGCAGGAAGCAAATATTAAAGATGGCTTCAACAAAGATGAAATAATGCAGATGGTAAATGCATTGGAAAGCAAATCCACACACCCGGTTGCAACAGCCATTCATAATTATGTCGGCGAAATCAACCATAGTATTGCCTTAGAAAATGTAGAAGAAATTGCAGGGCACGGTCTTAAAGCTACTATCAATGGCAAAGAATTATTGGTAGGCAATTTCAAATTATTAGACAAGGAAAATATCCAATACGATATTGACCCTTCCACTATTGTTTATACACTCATTGCCATAGCGTATGATAGGAAATTTGCAGGTTATCTCACCATTGCAGACAGCATAAAAGCAGATGCACAAACTACAATTGATAAACTAAAAACATTGGGTGTAAATACAACAATGTTAAGCGGCGATAAATCAACTGTAGTAAATGATGTAGCCAGCAAGTTGGGTATTCAAAGTGCCTTTGGCGATTTATTGCCCGAAGACAAAGTGAATAAAGTAAAGGAAATAAAAGCCAAAAACGAGACCGTCGCATTCGTAGGCGATGGCGTGAACGATGCGCCAGTAGTAGCCCTAAGCGATGTAGGCATTGCAATGGGTGGTTTAGGCAGCGATGCCACCATAGAAACCGCCGATGTGGTAATACAAGATGATATGCC
The DNA here is from genome assembly GCA_023386235.1 of Bacteroidota bacterium. Taxonomy (GTDB): domain Bacteria; phylum Bacteroidota; class Bacteroidia; order Chitinophagales; family Chitinophagaceae; genus Haoranjiania. The sequence goes on from JAEWKC010000030.1 coordinate 65,620, forward strand.
AAGTAAAATTCCAATGGCAATCAATATCGGAAAGCAAACCAGGAAAATTGTTTGGCAAAACATAACCCTTGCATTTGTAGTAAAAGCCGTGGTGCTTGTATTAGGCGCAGGTGGTTTAGCCACAATGTGGGAAGCCGTATTTGCAGATGTAGGCGTAGCTTTATTGGCAATCCTCAATGCTGTACGAATACAGAAGATGAAGTTTTAAAAAAAATATAAAAGCCGCAGAAATGCGGTTTTTTTGTTATGGGCTTGCCCGCCTTTGGCGTGTCGGGCTATCCGCTACAAGTCCGCCACAAGGCAAACGCACAAACCTTCAGCGGGCTTTCCGCTGCTATCCCTAAGCCGATAAATACAGCCCACGCACAAAAAACACGGCTTTAGCCAGGCGATGCCTGCCTTCTATGGCATTGCCGCCGTTTACAACTGTCATACTCTTTGCAAGCTATGCCCAGCCTACGCTTTTAGCACATTGCCTTGCCAATTCACGAAGTGAATCGCCGACACAAAAAATATCAACAAAATTGGCGTCGGCAAAGAGCTAAGCTACCGCACAAGCATAGCAGCAAAGAGCCGCTTCGTTCCAACCACCACCACCACTTCGCTTATGCCAGTATGTAAAACGGCGGAAGCTACTTAAACATAATGTTGCCTTATAGTACTTTTTAGCCACGCTTATAGGCGACTATGCCAACACAAAAAAAATGTCCTATAAGAACATTATGTTAAGTATCCAATGCCATAGCCTCACCCTGAAAAATATCCCTACACACAATTGGCTTTGCTGATATTTTCAGGGCTCGGAAGCCGTGTTTTTTCCCCTCGCTTCACCCACGCACCCCACCCACCCATTTTCAGCGGTGCAGAAAAATAAAAAGCATATTTTGTTTATCGGCTATGCGCTACGGCAGGATGCAGGCAGCTTGCTTCATTCCGTTTCGGCGTTCCGTTGCGTCCTCGCTCCTCGTCCTCACTTCACTTTCCTACACTACATTCTGCTGCGCTTATCCTGCACCAGCCTTTGAGCGCCACACTGCAAGAGTGGTTCTTTCTTTCGGCAAAACGGAGCTATACAATTTCATTACGCTGCACGGGCTTTAAGCTTCCACTCAATGCAAAGTGTTGTTTAAATATTTTACCACTTTGCTCAACACACAAAAAAGCCCCAGTGCAGCTTCATTCCATACCCAACCATTCCGTTTGCCTCTTTCAATCACCACACTTGCACTTGTTCGTTCCTCACAAGAAGCCCACGCTTCAATCCGTTTGTATGCTTTTTATTTTCTGCGAGTTGTTTACCCTGCCTAAATACAATTACAATATTCCGTTTGTGCTTCGCTTATTGAAGAATGGCTTTCACAGAAAAAATTAAATACAAATCCAACATTCAATTGATGCTTCGCATAACGAAGAATTGATTTTTCAATCAAAATAAAATACGGAAAAAAAAGGTCGCAAAAATAGGCGGCTTGCATCCCGATAGCTATCGGGACTACCGCACAATAAAAAAGCCAAAAGACTACGGCATAATGGCAAGGCAATATGGTCGGCTTCGCCGATATTATTTTTTATGCCTTGCCAGCCTTCGGCACTTATTCCGTTTCCTTTTGGCTTTTTAGCTACGCCGCCATTCTGAAATGCTTTCTTTTTTTCCCTTTTTTCTTTTGAAAAATGGTTTTTCACGAGAGCAGGGAAGTAACCTCTAAAAAATATAACAATGGTTGCCCCAAAAATTCAGCAGTATAGCCCTAAAAATTCTTATGCAGCTTTCACTTTGTTTGCACTTTGCAAAGGCTTAAACAGCGGAAAACCGCTTGAAAATCCTTGCCCGAATTGCTTTGCTATTTTATGCAGAACTCAAGAAGAATTTGATTTTTACAAGTCCATTATTTACGGTCTTTGGTTTACAAAAGGCTTTCACCCTTTGTTAGTGGGTTCAGTCATTGAATTTATCCGTATAGGAGATTTTAAAAAATTGGTGTGGGAAACAGCCGAAAGGCTTCGCCCTACATACAAAGATTTTGCGAATGATGCAGTAAAGGCACGGAATTACGAGCGTTTGCAAAAGCAATATTTAGAAAGAGCCGCTCTAATTGCAGATATGCGCAGGGCTTTAATTTACCGCCATTTACGCAGCAAATAATTTCATTTTTCACTTTTAAATATCAATACAATGAACGACAACACAAAGACACTTTTTGAAATGTGGAAGGAAGGACTAATAGGAAATTTCGGGTCCTTCCAAACCACACTTTTTGAAGCTTACAAAATTGCCGATTGTGGAAATATGCAACGGCTTGAAGAAGCCTTTCCAAATTGGTTCAAAAAAAAGTATCCGCAATCAAATTAAACACCGAAGCCTTTGCCCTAAACAGTGGCTTTTATTTGCCAAAAGAAACAAGAGAAGTCATTCTTGCAAAAGGCAGGACAGAAGGCGGACGACCTGAAGCAAACTTCGCTGCCCATAATAAAAATATTCAATGTGCAAAGATACTTCGGCGGGCTAACGCACAAAGCCAAAAGCAGCCAACCAAAAGACTACGGCATAATGCAGAAAAAATAAGGCTATGCTTCGCAAAAATTAGCCTCATTTTTCTGCACCCTTCGGGACTTATTCCGTTTCCTTTTGGTTGGACTGCGCCGCCTACGTGAAGAATGCACATAAATTTTTTATTATGAATAAGCAGCTTCGTATTATCAGTCAGCGCCGCCCCGCCATTGAGCCTTTCAGCAGCGTTTCTTCCGTTCCTCGTTGTTTCTTTAGTAGGCATTTGCGCCGCCGTCCTGTAGCCTTCCGTTATGGTTCGGTTGTGGTTTATCATTTGCCGGGCGGTCTTTTCGCTCATTGTTTGCCGTCAGGCTTTCGTTTTGTATCTGATTTGCCCTTTTAGGGCATTTCATTTACATTTCGTTACTTGATTTTTTAATTTTGGAAGAAATTCTACCAAAATTGGACAATGATATGAACCGTTTCAATATTACAAAATCAGAGAAAGCTCAACCATTCCATTGCGACAGATGCAATGCTAACAAGGTTTCCAAAACAAAAGTTGAAGTGCTTAATCATAATGAATGGAAGATTATTTGCAATGGTTGTTATGGCTTTCTAATATCAAAACAAAAAAAGTAAAACATTCGTTTTTGCCTTGATGCCCTAAAATAAAAAAGCCCCTGAGAACAGGAGCTAATTTATTAACTGAAAGAAAGTTCGTTGAGATTACACACCGCTTACTTTCACCAGTGCCAGGGCATTGAAAGCACCATTTTTTAACGGATACATTTGTCCGTTTACTTCCTGATAAAATTCAATACCAAGTGCAAGGAAAAGTGGGTGAGTGCTTGCAGCAGGTACGGCATTAGCAAGGTTGATTGCAGCCGTAGCAGTTGCGTCCCACGGTTGGATTGCAGTGTCCTGCGTATCCATAACATAGGTTTCATTTTCAAAATCAACTTCCACGCCTGCAGAAATGATTTTGTAATGCGTAGAGCCACCCGGCGCAGCAAGCATATGGATAGGTACGAATGCAGGAATATCAACAGTAAGCGCACCGGAAACACGGTCTATTGCAGCCGTAAACGGTGCATAGAGAGTAGTGCCGAGCTTACCATTAATATTGAACTCAAAACCTTGCAGCAATTCTGCTTCCCCGTCAATTACATTTCTTTCACCACGAGGATTTACAGCGTCCGCCTGTACTACTTTAAGCATTTCAGTAGTTAAGCGGCTAACCATACGGCTATCGGAAGCGTTTTGAAGCAATGCACGAAGAGAAGTGCGAAGAACTTTGCCAGCTTTACCCGCTCTACCAAATTCAGCACCATTTTCACGGGTTCTTTGGAACGCAGGGTCGTTAGCGATTTTGTCGGCAGATACACCGCCTTTTTCACGAGCAAGATACCCGTCTTTGGACTTGTAAAATGTGATACCACCAATAGTACCGTCCAGCTTGATTATACCTTTTTGTTGAGCCATTTTATTAAAATTTAATTGGGTTAAAAATGAATATCAATCCAAAAATATCATACATAAATAGCCTTTACAAAAAGCCGAAGTCATTCGTTCCGATAAGTGCATATTATTCCAACAAACACCGTTCATACCTCATTAAAAATAGTTTTATCTTTGCAGTAAATACTTTACTGAATAGCTAAGGCAAAGCCATAGCAAAGGCATAGATGAAGTATGAAAATTAGTTTTTTGATTAATGAATAGAATGTGCATTTACCCAAAAGATATTATGGTAATCACAGGCAGAAGCGACAGGTACGGCAGGAAGCTCATTAAGAAGATTAAGGAGTACTTCAGTAAGGAACAACACCAAGTTGTAACCATTGAAGAATTTTGCCAGTATATGGGTTTACAATCCGAAGCAGTAGCAAAGCAACTGCGTTAGAAAGTAACCACACCTTAATTGCCCTCGCAAGTGATAAGGCACTTCAGACACTTCACTAATCAATATTTTTTCCTTTCTTTGTTATACACTTTCCTTTGATATTAGCAACCTTGTTGCCCTAATGTTGCCCAAATAGCTGAAACCCTTGATAGTAAAGGGTTTTTACTTTTTGTATCGGAAAGTAAATACCTTTATTTTGTTTTCTTTTGTTTGATATTTTTATAATGTTATATAATATTGTGCCGATATGTATATCTTAACTTTTACATATTAAAACACTCATTTCTACTCACCGCATTAATCAACTCTTTCAAAATTTCTGCGGAAAAGTGAAGCGATAAAAAAACTTTATCTTTTTCCCTTTTGCAGCAGAAAAATCCAGTTTCTCTTTTCTTCTTTTCCCTACCTTTCTGTATCTTCAACATTTAATTTTGATTTTTACAGAAATCTATGAAATTACAGTTTAAAGAACAGGGGTTTCAAATTCAAGCTGTAGATGCCGTGGTAAAATGTTTTGAAGGACAAGCCATGAAAACCAACCACTTTACGCTGGAAAGGAATGACGAAATCCTCCGAAAAGCGAAGCAGGCAGCCAAAGGTATTGCTTTACTTGATTTTGAAGTGGAAGAATTGATTGGCTATCGAAATACTCCAATTCAAATTACAGAATCCCAGATTCTTGAGAACATTCTTGCAGTTCAGCGAGAACATTACCTGATTGAAAACCAAAAAATAGATCAGGTGAAAGGCGCAAACATCGGATATAATTTCACAATAGAAATGGAAACCGGTACCGGCAAAACTTATACCTACATCCGCACTATGTATGAATTACACAAGCATTATGGTTGGAGTAAATTCATTATCATTGTTCCGAGTATTGCCATTCGTGAAGGGGTTTTCAAGACTTTTGAACTGACACAAGACCACTTTCAGGAAATTTATGGACATAAAATCAGTCCGTTTATCTACAATTCTTCCAGACCACAGGATATTGAAACTTTTGCTTCGGATAGCAGAATCAGCGTGATGGTCATCAATACTCAAGCTTTCGCCGCGCGAGGTGCAGATGCCAGAAGAATTCATCAGGAATTAGATCATTTCGGTTCAAGAAGACCGATAGACATTATTGCACAAACTAAACCCATCATCATCATAGATGAACCACAATCTGTTGGGAGAGAAGGTTCGGTAACACTGAAAAGCATGGAGGATTTTTGCCCGCTGTTTACTCTGCGTTATTCGGCTACTCATGCGGAAGAATACAACAAAATTTTTCGATTGGATGCTCTAGATGCCTACAATAGAAAATTGGTGAAGAAAATTCAGGTGAAAGGAATTAATCTGAAAGGTTCTTCAGGAACAACGGGATATTTGTATTTGGAGCATATTTCTTTAAGTGCCAACAAACCGCCACTGGCTTTTTTGGAATATGAAAAACGTTCGGGCAATGGTGTGAAAAGAGTGCGTGAAAAAATAGAGCAAGGAACAGATTTGTACGAAATTTCAGGTGGATTACCTGCCTACAAAAATAGTTTGGTTACTGAAGTTAATGGCTATCACAACAAAATTGTAGTCAATGGAGAAGATATTTATCCAGGCGATGTGCTGAATGATAAAGATGAACTGGCTTTCCGAAGAATTCAAATACGGGAAACGATTCTATCCCACTTGCAAAAGGAAAAATATCTCTATGAAAAAGGCATAAAAGTACTATCCTTATTTTTTATTGATTCGGTGGAAAAATACCGCAGATATAACGAAATGGGAGAACCCGAACCTGGAGAATACGCACAGATTTTTGAAGAAGAATACCGGAACGCCATCAATGATTTCATAGATTTGTTTCATCAGGAATATACTGATTATGTGATAGAAACGGACGCCGATAAACTTCACAAAGCTTATGCTCCCGAAAATTATCTGGAATATTTACACCGAGATGATGCAGATCTCGTTCATAACGGATACTTCTCGATAGATAAAAAAGGGAAACCTGTTGATCCAACGATTAAAAGAGGAAGTGAAGATTCCGACGATGTCTCTGCTTACGATTTGATTATGAAAGCTAAAGAGCGACTGTTAAGTTTTGACGAACCCACTCGTTTTATTTTTTCGCATTCTGCTTTGAAAGAAGGTTGGGATAATCCGAATGTTTTCCAAATCTGTGCTTTGAAGAATATAGACAGTGGAAGCCAAACCAGAAGAAGACAGGAAGTTGGTAGAGGAATGCGTTTAGCCGTAGATAAAAGAGGCGTAAGACAAGATTTTGAATTAGTGGGAGAGCAAGTTCACGACCTGAATGTTCTTACTGTGATTGCATCTGAAAGCTATGAAAATTTCGCAAAAGGCCTGCAGACCGAAATCGCAAAATCTCTGAAAGACCGTCCTGTAAAAGCCGACAGCAGGTTCTTTGTTGGCAAAATACTCACCAACGAAAAAGGAGAAAGCCTCCGCCTGACGGATGAAGACGCCAAAAAACTAAACAAGTTCCTGTACAAACACGACATTCTGGATGATGATGATAAAATTACACCTGAAGGAAAAGAACTGATCGAAAAAAATGAGGTTACCGTTCCCGAAAATTTGGCTGCTTTTGCTACACAAGTCAGCCAATTACTTCAAACGGTTTATAATGGTGAAGCAAGCAAACCTGAAGACGGAAGAAATACCATCCCTTTAACGGTAAACAGAAACTTTGCAAAAAAGGAATTCCAGGAACTTTGGAAAAAAATAAGTCTGAAAACAGTGTACGAAGTGAAATTCGATACCGAAAAACTGATAGATGAAAGCAGAATAAGAATCAACGCAGACCTTCATATTTCCGACCGCAAATACGAAATAAAAACCGGTGAAATGGGAATGATGGATAAAGCCATGCTGAAAGAAGGAGAAGCCATATATGTAACCAAATCAGACTCCAAAAAATTGTCTTCCGATCTTTATACGGAAGTTACCTACGATATCGTAGGTGAGATAGAAGCACTTACCAACTTAAAACGCAGCACCATTGTTGCCATTTTAAAAAAACTCAATCCTGAAACATTTTTATTGATTCAGAAAAATCCCGAAGAGTTCATTGCCAAATGCGCCAAGCTGATCAACGAAACCAAAGCTTCGCTCATCATCAACAACATTGCGTACCACAAAACCGAAGAGTCTTTCGATGCCAAAACTGTTTTTACCAATGTAAAAAGCATTCAGCGAAATGATGAAGTGCTGCAGAAACACATCTACGACTTTCTGGAAACCGATTCTAAAATAGAAAGAGAATTTACCCGAAATTTAGAGCAGGCAACGGAAGTAGTTGTTTACGCCAAATTGCCAAAAGGATTTTTTGTTTCTACGCCCGTGGCAAATTACAGTCCCGATTGGGCAATCGTAATGGATAATGAAAAAGTAAAGCATATTTATTTTGTAGCAGAAACCAAAGGTTCTGAAAACGCAAACGACCTGAGAGGAATTGAACAATTAAAAATACATTGTGCCAAAGAACATTTTAAAACCATCAGCAATGGCGAAGTGAAATTTGATGTGATTGCTACTTACGACAAATTAAGAGACATTGCACAGTTAAAATAAATATAAACCACATAGATACATAGAAAAATAAAAAACTATGTGCCTATGTGGTAAAAAAGAAACAAAATGCTTACAAAAAAATACTTAGACGAATTGACTTACCAAGTTTTGGGTGCTGCTATAGAAGTACACAAAATTATGGGAAGAGGTTTGCTTGAAAGTGTTTATTTGCAATGTATGATGGAAGAGTTAAAACATAGAGAAATAAGTTTCCAAACAGAGATGAGGATTCCTGTAACATACAAAGGAAAAGCATTAAATATTGACTTTCGATGCGATTTGTTTATAGAAAATTGTTTGGTGGTGGAATTAAAAGCAGTTCAAGAATTACATCCAGTACATGAAGCGCAGCTTCTGAACTATATGAACCTTTTAAAAGTACCAAAAGGCATTTTGATAAACTTCAATTGTAATAATATATTTAAAGAAGGACAAAAAACATTCGTAAATAAATATTTTAGTGAATTAGACTAAATAAACCACTTAGATACATAGAAAAAATATAAACAATTAAAGTAAAAACCTATGTGCCTATGTGGTAAAAAAAATAATATAATATGAACAACGATAAATTAGACTTACAATCCACCGATATAACTGCTATGAACATCGAAAAAATAGCCGCACTCTTCCCACACTGCGTTACCGAAACGGCAGAAGGCAAAAAAATTGATTTTGACCTGCTAAAACAGGAACTTTCCGATGAAATTGTAGAAGGCAACAAAGAACGTTACCGCCTGGAATGGCCGGGCAAACGCGAAGCTATAGTAACCGCAAACATCCCCACCAACAAAACCTTGCGCCCTGTGCGCGAAGATTCTGTAGATTTTGATACCACCGAAAATATCTACATAGAAGGCGACAACCTGGAAGTGCTTAAACTCCTGCAGGAAAGCTACCTGAACAAAATAAAAATGATTTACATAGATCCGCCTTACAATACTGGGAAAGACTTTGTATATAAAGACAATTTCAGCAGAGAAGGTGCTGAAGAACTTTTTGAAAGCGGCCAGAAAGACGAATACAACCAACGTTTGGTAGCCAACCCGGAAACCAGTGGACGCTACCACTCTGACTGGCTTTCGATGATGTACCCAAGATTAAAACTGGCAAGAAATCTTTTGACTGAAGATGGAGTTATTTTTATTTCTATTGATGATAATGAAGTGCATAACCTTCGTAAAATTTGTGATGAGATTTTTGGGGAAGGGAATTTTGTCGCTCAAATTGCACACAAAGCAAGAGCCTCTGTGTCAAATGATAAAATTATTTCACCCAATCATAATACAATACTTTTTTACGCAAAAGATGAAAGAATATTGTTTTCAAAACGAAAAGAAATTGGACTTAATCCTATTTTGGATGGATTTGACAAAGAAGATGAAAATGGTAAATATAAATTAGTTCCAGTTGATGGTCCTGGAGGGGCTAAAAAAGGTAATCCATATTATGAGTTTGAAGGAATAACAGGATATTGGCGTTTTTCAGAAGAAAGAATGTCTCAAATGTTTAAACAAGGTTTAATTGTAGTTACAGCAAATAATTTACAACAAAAATATTATTTAAAGGAAGCTGAAAAATCAAGAAGAACTGCAACAACTTGGTGGGATGAAAAATTGTATACATCAAATGCAACGGCAAAACTAAAATCCTTGCTTGAATCTGGGGCTTTTGATACTCCTAAACCTGTAGAGTTAGTATTGAAAATGTTGGAAATGATTTCTTATGGTAAAAACGACATCATTCTCGACTTCTTCTCAGGTTCCGCCACCACCGCCCACGCCGTAATGCAACTTAATGCAGAAGACCAGGGAAATCGCAAATACATTATGGTACAGCTACCAGAAGCTACTGAAGAAAAAAGCGAAGCCTACAAAGCAGGTTACAAAAACATTTGCGAAATAGGCAAAGAACGCATCCGCCGTGCTGCCCAAAAAATAAAAGAAGAAAAAGCAGAAAAAGCCAAAAAAGAGGGTTTGTTTGCAGAGTATAAAGATGAGCAGGATTACGGTTTCCGTGTCTATCGTTTAGATTCTTCCAATATGCAGGATGTGTATTACAAGCCGCAGGAGTATAACCAAGGCACGCTAGACCTTTTTGCAGACAATGTAAAAGAAGACCGCACTGCGGAGGATTTGGTTACCCAAATTATGCTGGATTGGGGTTTAGAATTGTCTTTACCGATAGAACGCAAAACCATTGCCGGCACAGAAGTGTATGCCGTAGCAGGAGATTCTCTGTATTGCTGTTTCGATAATGGGATTGATGAAGCTTTTGCCAAAGAAGCAGCCAAAGAAAAACCATTGCGTATCGTCTTCCGAGATAGAGGTTTCAAAGACGATACCGCCAAAGAAAATGTAAAACAATTATTAAAGCAATTAGCGCCGCAAAGCGAAATGAAAGTGATTTAATCATCCCTTCGGGATGAAATGTTTATAGAACGATGAGATTATTATCACATTCGACCCCGAAGGGGTCGCACTTTCACAACAATGAAAATTCTATAAACATTAAAATCCTTCGGATTTAAAAATATCCCGCAGGGATATAATGTTTATAAAAAAATAGAATGAAATAAAGTACGACCCCGTCGGGGTCGCACATTCACAACAATGAAAATTCTATAAACATTAAATCCTTCGGATTTAAAAATAAAAAATAAGAATTATGTCTGGTACATTTTCACAAATTTACATTCAGGTCGTTTTTGCCGTAAAGGGTAGAGAATCCCTTATCCAAACAACTTGGGAAGAAGAATTATATAAATACATAACCGGAATCATTCGTAATAAGGGGCAAAAACTGCTCGCAATAAATGGAATGCCTGATCATATTCATATTTTAGTTGGATTGAAACCATCTTGTTGTTTATCAGACTTAGTTCGGGAGATAAAAAAATCATCCAACGATTTTATCAAAGAAAAAGGTTTTATAAAATATAAATTTAATTGGCAAGAAGGTTATGGTGCATTTTCTTACAGCCATTCTGCATTGGATAATGTAATAGCTTATATCGAAAATCAAAAGCAACACCATAGAACCAAAACGTTTAAACAAGAATATTTAGAATTTCTCGAAAAATTCAAAATAGAATATAAAAATGAATACTTGTTTGAATGGATAGAAATAGAACACGAATTATGAAACTAATCGACAACATAAATACCCGTTTAATAGACGATTTAAAAGAAAACATCGGCAAGAAAAGCAAGCTCGCCATTGCTGCTTCATCATTTTCCATTTATGCCTTTGAAGCTTTGAGAAAGGAGCTTCAGGGAATTGAGGAGCTTCGTTTTATTTTCACGTCGCCTACTTTTCTACAGGAAAATTTCAAGAAAGAAGTTCCCAGGTTTTTCATTCCCCATTTATTCAAAGAAGCCGACCTCTGCGGCGGCGAATTTGAATTGCGCCTGAGAAACCAGCTTACACAAAGAGCCATAGCCCAGGAATGCAGCAAATGGGTAAAAGAGAAAGCAACTTTCAAATCCAATAAACAGGTTGGTTCCGCCCTCACCGGAATGATCCATGCACACAATCCGGACGATGCAGAATATTGCTGGAACAATGTGCAGAGCTTTACTACTACAGATCTGGGCATAACGCCTAAGAAAGGATTTCCCACACTTATTCAGAAAAATGATTTTCCCAACAGCAAAGCATTTTTAGATTGGTTCAATCAGATTTGGGAAAATGAGGAAGACCTGGAGGATGTAACCCAGAAAGTGCAGCAGTATTTTGAAAAAGCGTTCAAGGACAACAGTCCGGAGTTCATCTATTTCATCACTTTGTACAACATTTTTAGTGATTTCTTAGATGATTTAACCCTGGATAATCTTCCTGACGATCGTGTTGGTTTTAAGGATACTGTGGTCTGGAACAAGCTTTTTAATTTTCAGAAAGATGCTGTTATTGGTGCCATCAATAAACTGGAAAAATACAAAGGCTGTATCCTTGCAGACAGTGTGGGTTTAGGTAAAACCTTTTCAGCTTTAGGCATCATCAAATATTACGAAATGCGCAACAAGGATGTTTTGGTTTTATGCCCTAAAAAACTGGAAGCCAACTGGAACACCTACCGGCACAACGATAAAAATAATATTCTTGCAAAAGATCGTTTTAATTACGATGTTTTGTTCCATTCCGATCTTTCACGAGAGAACGGAATGAGCAACGGCAGGAACCTGGCCAATGTAAACTGGGGGAATTACGGATTGGTGGTCATTGACGAATCGCACAATTTCAGAAACGCAGGTCTAACGTATTCGGATAAGGAAAACCGCTATCAAAAGCTTTTGAGAAAGGTAATGCGGGAAGGTATTGAAACCAAAGTTTTGATGCTTTCAGCAACACCGGTCAATAACCGTTTCAACGACCTGAAAAATCAACTGGCATTGGCATATGAAGGCGATGCCGCCCTAATCGATGAAAAGTTGGATGTAGATCACGGGATAGACCGGACTTTCAAACGAGCGCAAATTGCTTTTAATGAATGGTCGAAAATGGATATTTCCGAACGAACTGCTGAGCAGCTTTTGGAAATGTTAGATTTTGATTTTTTCGAAATTTTGGATTCTTTAAGTATTGCCCGTTCCAGAAAACATATTACAACTTACTATGACACCGATGGTATTGGGAAATTTCCCATAAGAAATAAACCAGTTTCATTAGAATGCGCTTTAACAGCTGATCAATCGTTAACCTATATTGAAGTTGCAGAATATCTGAGTCGCTTAAATTTGTCGGTTTATACACCTTTAAAGTATATTCTTCCAAGTCGGATGGGAAAATATGATGCAATGTATGATAAGCAAACAAAAGGAGGTAAATTGACTCAAAAAGATAGAGAAGGAAATCTGAAAATCCTAATGCGGATTAACCTGCTTAAGCGACTGGAAAGTTCGATTGATTCTTTCCGTTTGACCAGTGACGGCGTATTGAAACAGATTACAAATACAATAAATGCCTTGTCCAAAGAAGGATTAGACAACTTAACAAGCCCGGAGTTCGATTTGGAAAATGAAAACTTTGATTGGGATTCTGACTGGGGAGATGAAGAAAATGTGTTCGGAAAAAAAGTTAAAGTTCATTTAGCTGATCTCGATCGAAAACAATGGAAAGAAGACTTGGAAGAAGACCTGTTTGTCTTGAGAGAATTACTCAGTAAAGTGAACAAAATTACTCCGGCAGCGGATAATAAATTGCAGGATCTCATTAAGAACATTACTCATAAAATTGAGAATCCGTTTAATGCAAATAATAAAAAAGTCATAGTTTTTACTGCATTTGCTGATACTGCAGATTATTTATATGCAAATCTTTCCAAGCTATTTAAGAAAGACAAAGGAATTAATACCGCGTTAATTACTGGTTCCAGAAGAGCGACTACAGCCCATGAAGTTGCAACCGAATTAAATACGATGCTAACTTGCTTTTCACCCTTGTCAAAAGAAAAAGCATTGTTATTTCCGAAAATCAATCAAGAAATTGACATATTAATTGCAACAGACTGTATTTCTGAAGGGCAAAACCTGCAGGACTGTGATTATCTGATCAATTATGATATCCATTGGAATCCGGTGAGAATTATTCAGCGCTTTGGAAGGATTGACCGTATTGGTTCGAAAAATGATTCAATTACTTTGGTCAACTTCTGGCCGGATATGACTTTGGATCATTACATTAATCTGAAACAAAGAGTAGAAGATCGAATGATGATTTCAGATTTAGCAAGTACAGCAGACGATAACATTCTTAAAGTAGACCAAAAAGACCACGAATACAGAAAAATTCAGTTACAAAAATTACAGGAAGAAGTTACCGATTTAGAAGATTTAAGGGAAGGAATTGACATTACAGATTTGGGATTGAACGATTTTAGAATTGATCTTTCGAATCTCATTAAAGAATATGGCGAAATGACGGATATACCGGAAGGAATTCATGCTGTTGTTCAGGCCACGGAATTACTAAAACCTGGAATTATTTTCGTTCTTAAAAATGTGAATGAAAATATCAATATCAATAAGCTAAATCGATTGCACCCATTTTATCTTGTTTACATGGATCACGATGGAAAATTACTATTTAATCATATCGATTCAAAGAAAATATTAGATGCGGTTCGAATGTTGTGTAAAGGCATAAAAGAGCCAATTGTGAAATTATGTGAGCAAATAAATGCTGAAACAGATGAATATCACAACATGGGCAAGTATTCTGATTTATTAAAAAAATCAATTGGGACTATTCTTGAAACAGAAGAAGAAAAAGAGATATTAAGTTTATTTAGAGCAGGCGGAACTACCGTTTCCAAGGATAAGTTTAAAGGAATTGAAGATTTTAAGTTAATTTCATTCTTGATTGTAAAGTAAAATCATGTTCAATTTGCCCAGAAATACTGAGATTGGAAGGATTATTCCCAAAAATGCTTTTGAATCGTACTGTAATTCAAAGCAGAAAAAATCATTTGTCGAAAATTTAAAAAGGATAGTTTGGCAGAATAAATTATCTCTTGATACCATCAATTTAACAGGAGATGAAGTTCAAGAGATACAGATATTCACCATTGAACTAAAGAAGAAGATTGAGATTAAAGACCTTCTTACAGTGATTGACAAAGCCATTCCTTATCATATAATTTTCAAAATCTTATTTGAAGAAGAGTATTACTTATCGGCTTCAGTAAAACATTCCAATCCACAGAATGAAAACGTGGCAGTAATAGATTATACATTTTCTTCCAATTGGAAGAGCGCATCAGATCCACCGTTTACTTTGGAGCTACGAAATAATCTTGATTGGGTTTACAGAAATTTCTGCCTTCAATTCACCAATGAAAAAGATAGTTCTAAACAAATAACCGAATTGGTTAAAAATCTAAAAGATGAAGATGCCCTACAGAAAGAAATTACAAAATTAAAAGCTGCAATTTCGAGAAGTAAACAATTTAACAAGAAAGTTGAATTGAATTTGAAACTTAGAGAGTTGATATTGAGAGCAAGGGATTGTTGATGAACACAAGAGAAGTGTACGAGAAAAATTAAAACAGCAGAATATATATTTTATTTTGATAGTACGGAGAACTGGGCACAAACTTCTCTGTTTATTTCTGCACTATCATTAAGTTTGAACAAAACGAAAATGTACGCATTTCAACGAAAATCTACTGTGCTACTTTAAACTTAATTTTAGCCGTAGCGGATTGCGAAGGATTGGTTTTGTTCCAAACCTTTATTTCTGTAGTATAATGTTTTATTTCGGGTTGATAAATGCCTACATGAATATTCACGCGAATTACCTGTGCCTGGTCTACCGTTACCGGACCTGTTTCGGCAAATAAATCCGGCTCTTCCCATAGTACCGTTCCTCTGTCTGAAACAAAATTCTGCGAAGCGCCTACTGAAATAATTCCGTCAGGACCCACCCAGCCTCTTACAAACAAACGCAGTTCTGCATCTTCTCCTGCTTTAATGGTATTGCTTCTGCCCACCAGCGCTCCATCCTGATGTACTAAGAACGCCTGGTATACCACCAGTCCGCCGGTAGCTTCCGTTTTGATCTGGTTGCGCACAATCTTTTCTGTTTTCGCGTCCCGGGCGGCAGTGCCCCTGTTTTCTCTGTTGTTGCAGGCAACCGCCGTCAACGCTACTAATAATATAAAAAAATAGTTTTTCATTTTTTTTCTTTTTAATTGCCCGAAGGGCAATATTCAGGATATATTTGGCGTAACCGTGATACTATGATTTATTTTAATACATTGAGTGACTTTCAAAATATTGCGTTATTATATAATAGACTTTCTTAAAGATACGGTACCTCCTCCAATTCTGTAACCGTTGTTGTATACATCTACTTTATAGCTTCCGGCTTTGTATGGATTCTCTTGTGTGAGCGTAAAACTTACCGGCAGGCTTTCTCCTTGCGTATAATTCACGTTTAATTGTCGGGTGTATACTTTTTCCCCGTTTTGGCGCGTAGTAAAAGTGCCGCTACCCATTGATGGCGAAGAAAGCACATTGCCGTCGGGGTTGGTTACTATTACGTACAAAGACTTATTGCCCGATGATGCAATCCTGTTTTCTCCTATGGTAAAATTGATGCGCAGCATATCTGCTCTTCTGGCGCGCGTGGTTTCAGATTCCTTACCACTTCTTCCAACTGAAATAGGTGTGATGCTTAGCCCCGAAATATTCAATGTGGACGCTTCGTCTTCAATTCTTGCTTTTTCTGTTCTGGTTTCGTTCAGTGTATCTGCTATTGCTATATTGGCTTTTTGTAAAGTATCATTTTGCTGGGTAAGTATCTGGTTAGAAGCCGTAAGCTGGGTATTTTCTTTTTTAAGCACGTCAATTTGCGCCAAAAGATTATTTACCCTGCCTCTCAACTCGCCAATGAGCGATTGGGCGCGCTGTAAATCTCCGTTGCTTCGGGAAAGTTCTTGCTGAATTTGCGCCTTAAGCCGGTCTATTTCATTTTTTTGTTCTGCCAGCGTGCCTTTTAAGTTGGTGTTTTCCCCCAGTGTAGCATCCAACTCCCGCGATATTTCATCGTATTGCATTTGTACCACATTGCGCAAAGAGTCGGTAGTTACTATCTGTGTTCTTAATTCCGTTTCTTCCCGGTTGCTTCTCGCCTTATCATAAAATAAATAACCCCAGGTACCAATAAGCAGCGCTATTAAAACTATGTACCAGGTTTTTTTATTCCCGTTATTATTCTCATTCCCGGCAGGAGGAACGGGATTTGCCGTAGTAGGATTTGTTGAATAAGCCATTTTTTATTTATAACTTTAAATAAAATTACTGAAACTATGTCAATTAGCGTCAATAAATTGCTATCTAATCTCTTCATAGATATTGAAACAGTTCCACAAAATAAAAACTTCTTCAATATGAACGAAAAATGGAGGGATTTATTCATAGAAAAAAATGCTAAAATTATTGCTGAAGATGAAAATTATGACCAGCACTATAATGAAAGAGCCGGAATTTTAGCCGAGTTCGGAAAAATTATCTGTATATCTATAGGATATCTTTACGCAAAAGAAGATCAGCTATGCATAAAAGTCATGAATATTGCCGGCGATAATGAAAAAGAGCTGTTAGAAAAATTCATAAATTATGTAGACAGGTTTGCCACCAAGTACCCCGCCTTTAATTTTGCAGGGCATAATATAAAAGAGTTTGACATACCTTATATATGCAGAAGGATCTACGCCAATCACTTACCATTTCCCGCATTTCTGCCCGATCATGCCGCAAAGCCCTGGGAAACCAGAACCATTGACACGCTGCATTGGTGGAGATTTGGCGATTATAAAAGCTATATTTCGCTTGATCTGCTGGCACATGTAATGGAAGTACCCACATCTAAAACAGATATAAAAGGCAGCGATGTACGAAACGTTTATTACGAAGAAAACGACCTGGAAAGAATCGCGGCCTATTGCGGACGAGATGTGGTGGTGGTAGCCAATTTAATATTACGCTTCAGCGGCCTGCCCTTGCTTAAAGAAGAAAATATTGTATGGAGTAAATAATAAATCAAATCAATTTAAAGTATCTTCGTTTAATGGAAAAACGCACGGAAATAGCCGCTTTGGGCGAATTTGGATTAATAGAACACCTTACCCGCAACTTTGAAACCTACAATGCCTCAACTATTGTAGGCGTTGGAGACGACGCGGCGGTGATAGATCATTTCGGAAAGCAAACAGTCATCACCACAGACCTGTTGATAGAAGGCATTCATTTTGATCTTTCTTATACGCCATTAAAACATCTGGGTTACAAATCGGTGATCGTAAACCTCAGCGATGTGTATGCCATGAACGCGCAGCCAACGCAGATTACTGTAAGCATTGGCATCAGCAACAGGTTTAGCCTAGAAGCGCTGGATGAGTTTTATGAAGGAGTATACGCGGCTTGTAAAAAATACAATGTAGACCTGATAGGCGGCGACACATCCTCTTCAGGCAAGGGCTTTATTGTATCTGTTACGGCAATTGGAGAGGTGGCTCCGGAAAAATTCATTAAGCGCAGCACCGCGCAAAAAGGCGATCTTATTTGTGTTTCCGGCGATGTGGGCGCGGCATTTCTCGGGCTTACTCTTCTAGAAAGAGAAAAGGCTATCTACATGGAAAACCCTAACATTCAACCCGACCTGGAAGGAGAAGATTATATTGTGGGCAGATTATTAAAGCCCGAAGCAAAAAAAGACATAATTGATTTTTTTGAGAAAAATAATATACTACCTACCGCTATGCAGGATGTAAGCGATGGCGTAAGCAGCGAAGTGCTGCATATTTGCAAACAAAGTAATCTTGGCTGTATGTTGTTTGAAGACAAGCTCCCCATAGACGAGCGCTCGCGCGCGGCAGCTTTTAAGTTTGGCCTGGACCCTACCGTGTGCGCGCTAAATGGCGGGGAAGATTATGAATTGCTTTTTACACTGAAGCAGGAAGATTATGACAAGATTACGCTAAATGAAGAAATTGCGGTAATCGGTTATATGACAGACAGGGAGGAAGGAACCAAACTGCGTACCAGAGGAGGCAACACTTTTGATCTTACGGCGCAAGGCTGGAATGCTTTTGCGCAATAAAGGTTTTTTTCATGGAAAAGATAAATTATAATATCTTCACCGGCAATATATTTTTCATAAAAACGGGTGTAGAAAAATGACCGATTTGCTTAATATTATTATACTGCTGCAAGTTCCTAATCCGCAAATAACAACGGTTTTATCCATTGTGCTCTTTGGGCTGTTTGTGCTGGCATTTGTTTCCTCCGGCTCGCAGGTAGCTTTTCTATCACTGGAGCAGAAAGATATCAATGTAATCAAAACAAGACCGCAGCCGGCTTATAAAAGAGTGGTAGATCTGCTGGAAAAGCCGCAGGAACTGCTGTTTTCCATGCAGCTGGCAAGCATCTTTTTTTATTTGGCTATTGCATTTACCGCCAATATGCTGATTGATGTACTGATACCCGAACCTTCTTTTGGCGAAGGATGGATGTTTTTGCTCAAGAGCATTACGCTTATTTTAGTAATATTTCTTTTTGGTGAATGCCTGCCCAAGGCTTACGCGGCACAGGAAAATGTACGTTTTTCTAAAGATTTCGGCATTCTTACAGAGTTTATCTATTATATTTTCGGCAGAGTATCTTCCTGGATGCTTACCTCTGCCAACAGACTGGAAGCTTCTTTGTTTAACAGAAGCTCCAACACACTCAGCAACCAGGAAATTGATAACGTTATTAATAAAGTAAAGACAAATGAAGCCTCTGAAGAAGAAAAGAAAATTCTGAAAGGGGTGCTTAACTTTAGTAAAATACCCGTAAAGCAGGTAATGCGTTCACGGCTGGATGTAGTAGGCCTGGAGCATGACCTTTCCTTTAAAGATGTAATTAAAGAAATTCAAAAAGGATTTTATACCAAACTGCCGGTTTATAAAAAAAATCTTGACGAAACCGTAGGTATTCTAATGATTAAGGATTTGCTACCGCATATAAAAAATAATACATTTGACTGGCATACCATCATTAAGCCGGCCTATTTTGTACACGAATATAAAATGATAGAAGAGCTATTGAATGATTTTGCAAAAGAAGATTTGTCTATGGCTATAGTAGTTGACGAGTTTGGCGGCACCAGCGGCATGGTTACCATTGCTGATATCCATGCGTCGGTGATAGGAGAAGTAAAGGGCGAGCACGATGAGCAGCAAAACCCCTATGAAAAAATAAACGATTACAACTACCTGTTCAATGGCAATGTAAAAATAACCGATGCATGCAAAATCATGAATTTGCCTATTGATACCTTTGACCTCATTAAAGGCGACAACGATTCTATTGCCGGGCTTGTGCTGGAGATTGCCGGAGAAATACCCAATGCGAATGATAAGGTAGTATCGGGCGACTTTATCTTTACTGTACTGGAAGTGGCTAAAAACAGGTTGCAAAAAGTAAAAGTAACCATAGATCTTCAGGATTAAAAAAAAATTCTGCGTGCCAATAACAAAATCAATCTTATTACGTTGTATTTACAATAAATTTTTTTTATGATTGTAATTGATGAGCTACTTATCAGCGACGAAGTTGTGGAAGAAAAGTTTGTGTGCGATCTTGTGGCCTGCAAAGGCGGTTGTTGCGAAGACGGAGATGCCGGCGCGCCCCTGGAAGAAGAAGAGTGCGCAATCATTGAAGCCAATTATGAAGCAATAAAACCATACATGACAAAAAAAGGCATCGCTGAAGTAGAAAAGCAAGGAAAATTTGTATACGATAATTATTTCGGGAATGTAACGCCTACTATAAATAATGCTATTTGCGCTTATGGCTATCACGACAAAAAAGGAATTATCAAATGCGCCATAGAATCCGCTTTTAACGATGGAAAAATTGACTGGAAAAAACCTATAAGCTGTCATTTATTCCCCATAAAAATATCGAAAAGCAGCGTGGATGACAATGTAGAATACCTAAATTACGAACCGCGCGAAACACTATGCGCGGCGGCTTGCAAATTAGGAAAATCATTAAAAGTACCCGTGTATGTTTTTTTAAAAGAACCATTGATTCGTCGTTATGGAAAAGATTTTTATGAACAGCTGGATGCCACAGCGCAGTTTATGAAGGAAACGTAAAACACGATTGCATGACAGAAGAAAGGCAGCAAAAACTATTAAAAGTCATTGATAAACGACAGTTTAACATTACCGTTGTATTGGAAAATATAGAAGATCCTCATAACATAGCCGCTGTACTCAGAAGTTGTGAATCCGTTGGTATGCAGGAAGTATATATATTAAACACGCAAATTCCCCCACACAAGAAAAAACTGGGCAAGGAAATTGGTTTCAGGAGCGGATCCGGCGCGGCAAAATGGTTAACAATTCATGAATACAATGATACCGCTACATGCGTACATGACCTGAGAAAGCATTTTGCCAAAATATATACAACAGCATTTAGCCATGACGCGAAAGACTTGTACGAAATGGATTTTACAGGAAGCATGGCACTGGTTTTCGGCAATGAAAAATATGGCATCACCGCGGAAATGCTTAACCTGGCAGACGGCAATTTCCTGATTCCGCAAGTGGGCATTATTCAAAGCTTAAATATTTCAGTGGCCTGCGCCGTTACTGTTTACGAAGCCTTCAGACAAAAAAGAATTGCAGCCCATTACCATAAAAATAATGTTTCTGCTGCTAAAAAAGAGACGCTTTTGCAAGAGTGGGGCGTAGAAGAGGAAAACCAGAAAACAAATGGAAAATACAAATAATTCATAAATATAATTAAATTTGCAAAATTGAAGCTTTTTTAACTGCGTTTACGTATAAGATAAAGAGAGCTTTTTAATATTTTTATATGATAAACCCGCATACATACGTAAATCCCAATGCAAAACTGGCTGATAACGTAAAAGTTGATCCTTTTACTGTTATACACGGAGATGTTGAAATTGGAGAAGGTACCTATATTGGAAGTAATGTAACCATTATGGATGGCGCCAGAATCGGCAAGAATTGTAAAATATTTCCCGGCGCCGTTATTTCTGCCATACCCCAGGATTTAAAATTTGATGGAGAAAAAACCATCGTTGAAATAGGAGACAATACCACGCTTCGCGAATTTGTAACCATTAACAGAGGTACTGCTGACAGGTGGAAAACCAAAGTAGGCAAAAACTGCCTAATCATGGCTTACTGTCATGTGGCCCACGATTGCATCATTGGCGACAATTGCATCATGAGCAACAACTGCCAAATGGCCGGTCATGTGGTAATGGATGACTGGAGCATTGTTGCCGGAATGTCTGCCATACAACAGTTTACGCACATTGGCAAACATGCATACATAGCAGGAGGCAGCATGGTAAACAAAGATGTGCCGCCTTATGTAAAAGCCGTTAGAACCCCTCTTACGTACGGTGGTGTAAACAGCGTGGGATTAAAAAGACGCGGATATTCTACCGAAAAAATAAACGGCATCATGGATATGTACCGCATTATTTTCAATCATAACCTCAACGTATCGCAAGCGCTGGAATACATAGAACAGGAAATAAAAGCCAGTGACGAAAGAGATGAAATTATAAGCTTTATCAGACAAAGTGAGGTAGGCATCATAAAAAAATCATCAGCGGTAACTTCGCCCGATTAATCTTAAGATTTATATACATGTTTGAGATAGTGTTAGAAAACGCCGGTAAAAGATACAACCGAGACTGGATATTCAGAGGCGTGGACTATCGTTTTTTTTCAGGAAAAAGCTACGCTGTCACAGGAAACAACGGCTCGGGCAAAAGCACACTGCTGCAATGCATTGCCGGCGCAATGGACCTTAAAGAAGGAAAATGCCTTTACAAAAAAAATCAACAGCTGCTGAAGCCCGAGAATTATTTTCAGCATATAGCTGTTGTGGCTCCTTATTTAGAGTTGATAGAAGAAATGACCGCTTTAGAGTTTTTACATTTTCATGCTTCGTTCAAAAAATTTAAAGAAGCCAACAATGCCAAAGATATTTTAGAAGCTGTAGGCTTAAAAGAAGCGGCTCATAAGCAGATAAGATACTTCAGCAGCGGCATGAAGCAAAGGATAAAGCTGGCGCAGGCCATATTTTCAGATACGGAAATTTTATTGCTCGACGAACCTTGCACCAATTTAGACAGCGAAGGATATGAATTATATCAAAACCTGGTAAAACAACATGCCGGGGATAAAATAGTGATTGTTTCCAGTAACGATAAAAATGAATACAGTTTCTGCGAAGAAATAATAGATATCAGAAAGTATAAAATAGCTTAATCCAATAAATTCTTTTCTAAAATAAAATATAACTACTACAATGAGAAAAATAATAATTCTACTGTTCGCTTTTAGCGCCATTACTTTTATCTCTGTTGCGCAGGAGCGCGTTCCCGCACAAAAAGGCAGCCTGTATGGCAGTGACTTTGCCCAAAAAAAAGTACTGAAACCTTCCGAATTTTCCAACAAAGTGATTGACTCCAATAAAGTAGCCGTTCAGGTAAAAGGCACGGTTGTAGACGTATGTCCTAAAAAAGGATGCTGGATGAATGTGGCTATGGAAAATGGAGATACCCTGTTTGTAAAAATGAAAGATTACGCTTTTTTTGTGCCGGATAATATGAAAGGAAAAGAAATTCTTTTAAATGGACAGGCTTATATAGAAACCACCTCTGTAAAGGAACTGAAGCACTACGCGGAAGACGCTAAAAAACCTCAGGCAGAAATAGATGCCATTACCGAACCTCAGCAAAAAGCAAGATTCACGGCTTCGGGCATTAAGGTTTTGAATTAAGACCAGGATTGACAGAGCAGAAACAGCCGCATCTCCCCTAAAAACAGTAGCTAAAAAGCCCTAACTAAAAGGATTGACAAAGCTTCCTGCGTATAATATTTTTGTGTGATAATTTTTTTATCATCAACAAAAATATATGCCATGAAACCAGAAAGAAGTCTTTGTAGAACGCTGCTGCTATTAAGTGTCTTAGCCATCACCATTTTAATGTCTTGCCAAAAAACCGATAATGCCCCGGATGATCCCATCATCGGCAATTGGAAATTAAAAGTAGTTGTTACCAATGGCCAAACGATAGATGTAAGTAACAGGGAATGCTTTAAAGACAGTTATCTTAGGGTGACTCAAAAAGAAATGACCATCTCTACAAGCGCTCCGAAAGAAACGGGCGGCGGCTGTGAAAAAGCCGAAGGCACTTCAAAGTGGGAGAACGTAAACGGGAAATACTGGGAAGTTTCCGGCTCTGACAGAACATTACTGAACATCACATTACTGGAAGACAATGAGGTTTTGCGCCTGATTACCTCTGACAGCAATACAGGAAACGAGGTACAGATGCTCTACAGCAAATAAGCCAGCTTTCTTATGCTGCGCCTAACATACCCAGTTTGCTCTTTTCGAACTGCTGCCTGGCATACGCGAGCGAGATATGAAAATCTTTCACGTCTGTGCCCGGCAATTCAAACATGGCATCGTTGAGTATATGCTCCGCGATGCTACGCAGTCCGCGTGCACCAAGCTTAAACTCCAACGCCTTATCTACCATGAAATCCAGGGCATCGTCATCAACCGTAAGTTGTATGCCTTCCATTTCAAACAGTTTTTGATATTGCCTGGTAAGGCTGTTTTTGGGCTCGGTAATTATTCTGCGCAGCGTTTCTCTGTCTAAAGGATCAAGATGCGTTACCACCGGAAGCCTGCCTAAAAGTTCAGGTATCAGGCCAAAAGCTTTCAGGTCTGTAGGATTTACAAATTGCAGCAGGTTTTTCTTTTGTTCTTCCTGCTTTTCTTTGTTTACGCCAAAGCCTATGGCATTGGTGTTTACTCTGCGGGCAATTATTTTCTCTATTCCGTCAAACGCGCCTCCACAGATAAAAAGAATGTTCCGGGTGTTCATCTTTATCATCTTTTGTTCGGGATGCTTTCTACCTCCCTGTGGTGGCACCAGCACATCGGTACCTTCCAGCATTTTAAGCAATCCCTGCTGCACACCTTCGCCACTCACGTCCCGGGTAATGGAAGGGTTGTCGTTTTTCCGGGCAATTTTATCAATCTCGTCTACAAATACAATCCCTCTTTCTGCCGCCTGCTCGTCATAGTCACAGGCTTGCAGCAACCGGGTAAGCATGCTTTCCACATCTTCGCCTACATATCCCGCTTCGGTAAATACGGTAGCGTCGGCAATGGCAAAAGGTACATTCAGCAACCGTGCTATGGTTTTTGCCAGCAGGGTTTTTCCGGTGCCCGTTTCGCCTACCATGATGATGTTTGACTTTTCAATCTCTACTTCATCAGCTTCGTCTTTGGATTTTTGTAAAACTCTTTTATAATGATTATAAACGGCGACTGACAATATTTTTTTTGCTACATCCTGCCCTATCACGTATTGATCTAAGTAGTTTTTTATTTCTATGGGCTTCTGAACGCTGAGCTTTAGCGAAGATTTTTTTATTTTATCGGTAAAATCCAGTTCCTGGCGAATGATATCATCCGCGCTTTCAATACAGTTTTCGCAGATGTGCGCGTTGTCAAGCCCGGAAATTAATATTTTCACTTCCGATCTTGGCCGCCCGCAAAAGGAACAGGATATTTCTTTTTTAACTGCCATAATTACAATTTATCTAAAACAGCATCCACAATGCCGTATGCTATAGCGCCTTGCGCGTCCATCCAAAAATCACGGTCGAAATCTCTCAAAACCTGTTCTAACGATTTGCCGCAGTTGTCTGCCAATATTTTTGCACTCAGTTGTTTTGTTTTTTCAATTTGCTCCGCCTGAATTTCTATGTCGGCAGAGGTAGCCTGAAAATAACCGCCAATGCTTGGCTGATGTATCATTACCTCGCCATGCGGGAAAATATATCTTTTGCCTTTTTCGCCTACGCTGAGTAAAATAGATCCCATGCTTGCCGCCAAACCCATGCAGATAGTGCTTACTGGCGACTGAATCATTTTAATGGTATCGTATATGACCATGCCACTGGTAACAATTCCACCGGGACTATTGATGAAGAATTTAATTTCTTCGCCAGGCTTGTCTGCATCTAACAGCAGAAGTTTGGATACTATTTCTTTCGCCGATTTGTCGTCAACGGGTCCCCACAAATATACGGCTCTTTTAGTGAGAAAAAGTTCTTCCTGTTTTTTTAAGATAAAGGACGATTGCACATCGGGCTGGGCCGGATTCTCTTTTATTTCCGGCTCATCTTCATCGTTTTCCTCATCGTTTAAAAAAGGATTTTTATAGTGCATTTTCATTGTATAATTAAGTATTTTATATTAAAAATTGTTGGCCTGTTGCTCTTGCTTTTTAGGATTACTAACCAGTACTTCGTCTATCAGCCCATAATCCTTAGCCTCTTGTGCTGTCATCCAGAAGTCTCTGTCGCGGTCTTTAGCCACCGTTTCTTTATCTTGTCCTGTATGGAAAGAAATGATTTCATCCAGTTCGTTTCTAAGCTTTTTGATTTCCTGCGCACGGATCTGAATATCTGATGCCTGTCCGCCAATAGCGCCGCTCGGCTGGTGGATCATTACCCGGCTGTGCTTCAACGCGCTTCGTTTGCCCTTTACGCCCGCCGCCATTAACACCGCGCCCATACTGGCAGCCATACCGGTACAAATGGTAGCAATGTCCGGACTTACAAATTGCATGGTATCGTAAATGCCCAGGCCCGCATAGATGCTTCCGCCGGTACTGTTGATGTACATTTGAATATCGCGGGTGCGGTCTGTACTGTCCATAAACAGCAACTGAGCGGTTACTATATTGGCCACATAATCGTTGATAGGCTCGCCCAGAAATATGATCCTATCCATCATCAACCGGCTGAAAACGTCCATTGACGCCACGTTCATGGGTCTTTCTTCAATAATGTATGGCGTAAGA
This sequence comes from Bacteroidota bacterium, assembly GCA_023386235.1. GTDB lineage: Bacteria > Bacteroidota > Bacteroidia > Chitinophagales > Chitinophagaceae > Haoranjiania. The sequence goes on from JAEWKC010000030.1 coordinate 92,031, forward strand.
TTGGTAAATCCGTATCCGTAATTGTGCAGCGTAGCGCTGCTGATGCCCCTGTCTTTTATTGCAAATTTTTCAAACTCTTTTCCTATATCCATATTTTAAAATAATAATGATGATTTGTATAATATCTGTCTTAGCAGGCAGATTATCAAAGTTACAGCTCAAAATCTGTGCAAAAAAATTTCATACGACAAAAAGACATAAATTTGAAGCAAAACCATCTTGTAATAAATAATTTATGCAAACCATAGGATTGTTATCAGATACGCACAGCTACCTGCCCGACGGTGTTTTTAAACATTTTGCCGATTGCGACGAGATTTGGCATGCAGGTGATTTTGGCAGCACCGCACTGATAGAGGCACTGAAAGATTTTAAACCGCTGCGTGGCGTATACGGCAACATTGACGATCCCAAAATCTATAAAGACTTCCCCGAGTACAATCTTTTTTATTGCGAAGATGTAAAAGTAATGATGAAACATATAGGCGGCTATCCCGGAAGGTACGCTGAAGGTGTAAGGCAAAATATCATGAAGCAAAAGCCATTGTTATTTATCAGCGGGCATTCGCATATTTTAAAAATCATGTATGATGATAAACTGAACTGCCTGCATATAAACCCCGGCGCGTGCGGCATACAGGGCTGGCACAAAGTGCAGACGCTGGTAAAATTTGATATTGAAGGAAAGGAAATAAAAAACTGCAGAGTAATTGAATTGGAAAGGAAAGCCGGAAGAATGTATTAGCAAAAAATGTAGGCAAGCTTTTATAAATTTAATTAAATAACTTTTTATTACAGTTAGTTAAAAAAAATGTATACTTTTAACTTCATAATAAAGTCCATACGTTTATTCCTTTATTTATGAGAAATCTATTTATTTTATTTGCGTTGTTTGTACTATCTGTCGGGTGTAAAGACAATACCCGGGAGGAAACAGAAATTATTGCCGATTCGGTAAGGATAAAACCTCCGGTAGATTTTATCGGAGAATATTTTAATCCCAGCCAGCACACGATTGGCTCGGGAGGTTTAAGACTTAGACTGGTGATACGCAAAGACAGCGTAGAAGGAAGATTCCTGGTAAAATTTAGTACAGTAGCCTCTAAAGGCACAGACAGCTGTACATTGGAAACAAGAGCTTTTAAGAAAAATGACACGCTGTTTACACACATTACTACCGGCGTAGATACAGCACTAATGTATATAACCCAGGTGCCGCACATGCAGGTAAAAACACTGGATGTGTTTACTACACAATTCAGGGATCGCGACGTATTGGCAAGATTCTGTAAAGGCAGCGCCTCTTTAATTGGCAACTACGAGGTATCGGATAAACCGTCTTCTATGTTTGACAGCACACAACAGCAGCTTGGCTTTATCAGGAGCTTTGCCGAAAAGAAGGCAACGGATGTACAGCTATTTCAGTTTGCGGTAATTAAAGACAGGCTGGCATTGCTGCTGGGAGCAGAAGAATTTAAAAATCTGGAAACCAACTGGATTGTAGAACAGCCTATTGAACAAAAAGACAATGACATTTTTAAAGTAAGCGCCTGTAAAACCAACAGATGCAATCAATACAAGACAAATATATTCTTTGATATTCCAAACGATAACATTACTGTCATTATCTCCAAGAAAGGAGAAAATACCATCAATACCGAAAAGCCTTCTTTACAATTGCCCGCGGCGCTGCTTGAAGAGCTAAGCGAAGAAGGGAAGTAAAAAAGATTCATTTATTCAGCAACTTCGCCGCGTCTTTGGCAAAATAAGTAGCTATCAGATCGGCACCGGCTCTTTTTATCGAGATAAGGCTTTCCAAAATGGCCTTATCCTCATCCAGCCAGCCTTTTTCTGCGGCAGCTTTTATCATGGCGTATTCACCGCTTACATGATAAGCGCTTACCGGAATGGTAACATTTTCGCGCACTTCCCGAATAATATCGAGGTAAGCCATAGCGGGTTTTACCATTACAATGTCTGCGCCCTGTTCTTCATCCTGCAGCACTTCATTGATCGCTTCCATTCTGTTGGCCGGGTTCATTTGATATGTTTTTTTATCCCCAAAGCCCGGCGCGCTGTCCAGAGCATCGCGAAAAGGTCCGTAAAAGCAACTGGCATATTTAGCGCTGTAAGCGAGAATACCCACCTGCGGATAATTATTTTCTTCCAGAGCCAGGCGAAACGCGCCGATTCTGCCGTCCATCATATCGCTCGGCGCAATAAAGTCTGCGCCTGCTTCAGCATGAGAAAGGCTCATTTTTGTTAACGCCTCAACGGTTTCGTCGTTTACAATTTCCCCGTTTTTCACAATGCCGTCGTGCCCGTATTCAGAGTAAGGATCCAGCGCCACATCGGTCATTACAATCATTTCAGGAAGCGCGTCTTTAATGGCTTTAATGCTATTTTGCATCAACCCGTTTTTGTTCCAGCTTTCCTTGCCGGTATTGTCTTTCAATGAGTCATCACACTTTACAAAAAGCAAAACACTTTTTACACCCAGGCTCCACACTTCTTTCAGTTCTTCAATCGTTTTATCGATCGATCTTCTGTATGTGCCCGGCATGGAAGCAATCTCTTCTACCACATCTTTTCCTTCTTCAATGAAAATCGGCAAAATAAAATCGTTGGGTGTAAGTATGGTTTCGGCAACCAAACTTCTTATAGACGCGTTTCTTCTGACAATTCTGTTTCTTCTTTGTAAGATCATAACTCAAATTTTGAAAGGCAAATTTCGTCAATGTTTTTTAATGAAACAAAAGAAGGCAGAAATGTTATTGTTTTTTTACAAAAGAAAAATTAAAATTAAAAAATTAATTATAGAATTAAAATATTAGTTATATTACAATTGAAACAGTACAGATTTTTTGAAAAAATACCAGAGAGTGGATTTCTATATTTTTATAATAATCGATTTTTAAAAAATTATTCTTGCATGAAGAAATTATAGATAGTATTATTATTTTATATTCCTTGTTTAGTACAAGCACAAGACACAACTTTTCAAAGAAATAAAATTTATCATTGGCTGGATAATCAACTGTACGACCAAGCCGCTCAACAGCTTGAAGATATGCTCTTGGATTCTTCAAATGTAGAGTTAGTCAATGATTTAGCACGTTCTTATTATTTCATGAAAGATTATAACCGTGCAATGAAGCTTTTGGATAATACATTGAAAAAAAAATCCTTATGACATTACGGCAAATAGATTTATGGCAAATATTTATGAACTGCAACAGGCGTATATAAATGCTATTCCATATCTAAGAAGATTGTCAGGTACCTTGCAAAACAATGCTTTACTTTACAGAGAACTAGGTAACATTTATCTTGCGGATGAGAATAGATTGTTGCTTAAGAGTTGTAAACATTTTACAACATTTGTCGGGTCTTTATTTCCAGGTATTTATTCAGCACATTGACCGTGAGATCTCGTGGTTTAGAGAGAATAGATAAAATACCTAAGCTTTTCAATTCGTATACAATTTGTTTTTTCTCTAATTCAAATTGTTCTACAACAGCTTGCGTGTATACCTCTTTTAAATTCAGGGCTCGGGTTTCAAGCACTTTACTCATTTCGGCATTTTCAAAAAATACCACCACAAGCAAATGATTTTTGCTTATCTTTTTCAGATAAGGCAGTTGGCGCTTTAGTCCACCTATAGATGCGAAGTTGGTAAACAAAACTATCAGGCTGCGTTGAGCAATTTTTCTCCTGATGGTGATGTATAATTTTTCGAAATCACTTTCGAGATATTTTGTTTTTTGATGATAAAGAACCTCTTGTATTTTCTGTATGTGAGCAGGTTTTTTCTCAGCAGCCAGCAATGTATCAATGGTATGTGCAAAAGTTATAACACCCACCCGATCTTCTTTCTGCAAAGCAATGCTGCTGAGCACCAGAGAAGCGTTGATAGAGTAATCTAACAGGCTCAGGTCTTCAAAAGGCATTTCCATTAATCTTCCTTTATCTATTACACAAAATACCTGCTGACTTTTTTCTTCTACATAATTGTTTACCATTAAAGCTCCTTTGCGTGCTGTTGCTTTCCAGTTTACAGTACGATAATCGTCGCCGTTGACGTATTCTTTTATTTGTTCAAACTCCATACTATGCCCCAGCCTTCGCTGCCTTTTTAGCCCGGCTTCCGAAAGACGATTATTAATAGCCATCAACTGATATTTGCGCATCTGCAAGAACGACGGATATACCGCAACTTCTTTTTCCTGCAAAAAAGAAAATCTCCTTTCTATAAACCCGATCATGGCAGAAACGTAAACATAAATTTTCCCAAACCTATAGCTGCCGCGCTTTACGGGTCTCAGGGTATAATGGATAATAGATGTTTTATTGGGCAAAACAGTTGTTGCAAATAAGATATTCCTGTCTTGAAACTGCACCGGTATTTCATCAATAATCTTAGTGGTGACTTTAAAGTTATAGCGACTGTCTATAAAAATATGCACGGGATTTTCGTCTCCGTTGCTGAACCTTTCCGCATGGTTTCTTTGTGCAATAATAGCTTTGTCTTTGATAAACAAAATACCGTATTCAATAATAGCAAGTGCTATAAAAGTTATCAGCGCTATGAAAGGAAGTATCCCCAGCCAGTCAGCAAAAAAACGCAGCACCATCAACGCTACAACCAGTATGCCCGCGATAAAGAATCTGGGTGTAAAGAAAAGACTGCTGATATATTTGCGCGCAAGCTGTTTCATGATACTATCTTGGAACTTCTATTTTTTTCACTATTTCATTGATTATATCCTGTGGCTCGGCATTTTCCATTTCTCTTTCGGGCGTAAGAATTATTCTGTGATTAAGCACTGCCGGCAACACCTTGAGAATATCGTCGGGCACTACAAAGTCTTTACCATTCATGGCTGCAACCGCTTTGCTGCTGTTGAGAATGGCCACAGAAGCACGCGGGCTCGCGCCCAGAAACAAAGACTTATTGTTGCGTGTTTCATTGATAAGATCGGCTATATATTGCATTACTTTTTCTTCTACATGAATTTGCTTTACCACTTCTCTGAAGTTCATGATTTGTTCAGCATTTAGTACAGCATGCACAGCTTCGTTAAAATGTGCAGTAATGCCCTTGTGTGCGTTTGCAAGTATTTTCACTTCTTCTTCAGGCTTAGGATAGCGTACTAGTATTTTGAATAAAAACCTATCCAGTTGCGCTTCAGGTAAGCGATAAGTACCCTCGTGCTCCAGCGGATTCTGCGTAGCCAGCACAATGAATGGCTCGGGCATTTGGTAACGTATGCCATCGTATGTTATCTGACGTTCTTCCATCACTTCAAACAGCGCGGCTTGTGTTTTTGCGGGAGAACGGTTTATTTCGTCAATAAGAACAATGTTGCTAAAAATAGGTCCGTGCTTAAAAGTGAATACAGCCTCTTTAGGATGGAAAACCGTTGTGCCCAATACATCACTGGGCATAAGATCCGGCGTAAACTGAATTCTTGAGAAAGGCACGTCCATACATCTTGCCAACAGTTTAGCCGTTAAGGTTTTGGCTACGCCCGGCACTCCTTCAATAAGTACGTGTCCTTCGGCCAAAATGGCTGCCAGCAACAGTTCTATCATTTCTTCCTGACCTACAATCACTTTGCCTATCTCGGTTTTTATTTGTTCTATCGCGTCGTTTAATTCCGATAAATTAATTCTTTCTTCCATAATTATACTTTTGCTGATTGATAAAATGTTTCCAGGTTTTTATTGAATATTTCCAGTTCATTATCTGTAATGTGGTAATCCAGCGCTTTAGCGCGTGCTACAATTTTTTTTATAATTTCTTCGTCTGTTCCGCTTTTACGTAACAGCGTTTCCGTGAAATGCTCATCGGTTATATGTTGTGTAATACCGTATCGACGGCGTACAAAATCGGTAAAGTACTGTAGTCTTTTATTTGCTATTAAAGTGTTTTCTCTTTTGTTATAATAAAGCGATGCTATGGTTTGGGCAAAGGTCAACGATTTGTTTTGCAGCGGTTTTATTACAGGAATTACACGCTGCTTTCTTTTGGTGACAAAAAATAAATAAATCAGCAGCAGCACCATCCCGAAAAAGACCGCCCATTTTGTCCAGAAGTTAGCAAGTAAAACCCTTAAAGGAGTAGCAGAGCCGTATCTTCCCTGTTTGTAGTATTCATCCCAATAAATATTTGTAATATTTGCCGGAATGTATGACAGAGCCTTGTCTGCATAGTCCGCATTGTTGCCGGTAAGATAAAACAAATTGCTAAAGCAAAGCGGGGAAGCATGTAAGAAAAGCTTACCTTTTCCTATGTCGAATTGCAGAAAATTCGGTTTTTTGTTTTGCATGGTGTAACCAAGCATATATAAGGAATCTTTTCTTTCTGTTTCTTTGAAAGCATTGTTGATAGTGAGCTTTCGAAATGTATAACCTTTTGAAGTTTTCAATTTTTGATTGGTAAAATTAATATAGGTAGAATCCAGCAGTTCTATTGTACGGTCGGTAGCAAAGTGTAACGTATCGTGCAAATAGCTGCTGAAAGCATTGGACGAAACAAATGCATAATTTCCTTTCTGCACATATTGCAGTAATTTGGCCACATCTTCTTTAGAAAACTTTAAAGAAGGAGCCAGAAGAAAATAAGCAGAACGACTATGCGGCAAAGAATCTCTGCGAGAGAGTAAACTATATACGGGTAAACGGCTCACTTCTACATGAGCTCCGGAAAAATAGTCTGACAAGGAATGGTATAGAATATAAGCACCATAAGGGTTTTTATCGTTTTGCTTCAACGATATTTCCCAGTTGACAGGTTTGGGTTTTGAGACTTCAATATAAATATACAATGCCAACAACCCAATAAATATTGCTAAATATATTTTGTATGTCTTCAATTTTTATTTTGCTGTCGGTTAAAAAATGCTTTTGCTTCTTCGTACGCCTCTTCAGATATCTCTCTTTCTCCGTACCAGGTATATTCAAATTCGTTGGTGAGTTGTATAAACTCCGGCTGCCTGTTCATCTCCAGTATATAATCGTGATTGGTTTTTTCCGGCTTCCACAATATCGCGCCTTTATCTGAGAGATATTTTAATAGCTTCAGGTATTGATAGCGAAGAGCCAGCCGTAAATTGTTGTTGTTTTCTGCTTGCGCTATGGCAGCTTCAAAATTTATTTCATTAATGTTTTCTTCTGTTTCATCAAAAGACAAATTTCTTTTACTGCTTCGCTCAAACATACTGCCGGCGCTCATTCCGGTAAGCTTGTATATGGCAAATGCAACAATGCTTAAGCAAATGACTGTAAATACAACCCAAAACGCGTCGGCTCTCTGTTTATCTGAAAAAAATTCGCCTAACCAATTCAGAATTTGCATTCTTATTCTTTGTAAAAGAGACAGCCCTTCAGAGCTTCTTTCATAATTAAAATCTTTTGATTGCTTCCATTCCTCAATTTTATTATGCTGCACGTTTCTTACTACAATGACAGAAGCAGTATCCTGCGGAATGACGGTTTGCGCCGTTGAATAATAGCCCGCGCAAAACAATAAAATAATATAGATGAACAACCGCTTCATTTATTTTTTCAGTTTAATATCTTTCTTCCATGTGAGAATGCTCGTCATTACTGCCACCCATATTCTGTATTCTTTGCAAAAGACCTGCACCATCTTTTTTCTCTGCCAGATTAAAATAATGCAGGCATAGGCTCACCAGTAAAATGATATAAAACAAGTAGCTGAAAAAATATATTATGCCATATAAAATACCTGCGGCTGAGGAAATATCTTTTGTAATAAAATAGCTTGCCAATCCTATTGCAGCGGCTACCAGCATTCCTATGGCGCTTGATGCAAAAGAAACGATCATAGACAGTAAGATATAAAGAAGCAAGGTCATCCAAAAGTTTTCTTTCCCTAAATAAACGCATCTGTTCCAAACACTGCCAACCGATCTTTCATTTTCAAAAATGATAACCTGGGCGTAAGGAAGCAGCACAATAGCTAAATATATACCGGGAAGCAAACATAAAAACAAGCCAATCACTACTGCAAAAACATATAGAAAAGAAAATAGCAGCACTATCCCAAAATACTTTGTCACTTCTCTCCATACCTCTTCAAAAGCCGGTGAGTTATTGTTTTTTTCTCTGTACAATTTTATGTAGCAACTGATCACTGTATTCATTGCAGCTATGGTAATGGGCGTCAGGATAAGAAACACCAAATAGCTGCCAATGGATAAGCCGGAAAATTGGGGCAGCGGATCCGTATCATTAACAACAGATTCTAAAACGTTGCCATAAATATCTCCCACAAAAAGGCCAAGAAAAAGACTGGACATCAATATAAATGCTCCGGCTATTAATACATAGGGTTTAAATAAGGGCTTAAATTCCTGCTTGATAAAGCCTATGGTATCGGTAATGTTTTCTCCGAAATCTCTTATTTTTCTGAATTCGATTTTTTTTGTGACCATTGTATAAAGTTTGAGTGAGTATTGTTTAGTTCTTTAAAACCAGCCTTGTATTTTTTATAAACCTTATTGGGATAGAGAAAAAAATACCAGATTATAAAAAGCAGACTTAGCAGCAAAATAGATCCGCTAAGATATACAGGCATTTGTGTATGACGGGTTACATAGCCTTCAAGAAAACCAGCCACTACAAAAAGAGGAACCATGCCGAGCACAATTTTCAATCCATCCTTTGCGCCGCGTAGCAGTGATTCTATGCGACTGTATGTACCGGGAAACAGAATACTATTGCCCAACACCAAACCGGAAGTAACGGCTATTACAATGCCCCATATTTCGAGCGTACCATGAATAAAAATCACTAAAATGCTTTGCAAACCCAGTCCCTGCTGAAACAAAAATACTTCAAAGGCTCCCAGCATCAATATGTTTTGAAAAAGTATAATTACCGGCCCTACTGAAAAAAAGATACCGCTTACAAAAGCAAAAAACGTAACTCTGATATTGTTGAAAGCGATACTTAAAAACATGGGCAGCGAATCGTCTTTTTTGTATACGCCAAACGGGTCGCCATTCTTAATGTTTTCAAGAGTCATATTTACGTAGCTGTCGCCCATTATCAAACGGATAAAACTTTCATCGTAAATAGCTGAAAAAATGCCAACCAGAAGACTCAATACAAAAATAATACAGGCCAAATACATTGTTTTTCTGTAGATCTTAAAAAGATAAGGCAGCTCGTACTGCCAAAGCCAGATGATTCTTCCGCGATGCTCTTTTTTGTTTTTATAAATTTTTTGATGGTACAAAGCAGCCAGTCCGTTAAGATAATTTACGGTATTACTTTTAGGATAAAAAGTTTTGGCATAAGCCAAATCATCTGTAACTTCTATAAAGCTTTGCGCGAGGTCGTCAGCAGATAAATGCTGATTGACCGCATCACCTTCCATCTTTTTCCATTTATCGGCATTGCTATTCAAAAATTGGCTTTCGCGCATAAAGTTTACAAGGTTTCTAAAAAGTTGACAGAAGATTTATTTATTATTGTAAAAATAGTTTTCTTTTGCATTATAATAACCAAAATATAAATATTAATTTTTAGATTGATGTCGTACATTTCTATCTCTACCGCCCAAAATATTGATGTGCAGTATGAGCTTGCAGGTTTAGGCAGCAGGATACTCGCAGCTCTACTTGACTATGTATTGTTCATGGCTTATTTTATAGTGGCCATGCTATTACTGTCTCAAACACAACCTAATCAATCTTTAAGCAGTTTTTTAGGTTATTTTATTTTACTCTTTCCTATCATGCTGTATCATTTGCTGTGCGAAATATTTTTGAATGGTCAATCTGTAGGTAAGCGAATAATGAAGATAAAAGTAATAAGCCTTGATGGAGGTCAGCCATCTTTTGGCCAGTACGTTATGCGCTGGCTTTTCAGGCTGGTTGATATAGCTCTGTCGCAAGGTGTGATAGCGGTGGTATCTGTAGCGGCAACCAACAGGGCGCAAAGACTTGGAGACCTTGCGGCAAATACTACTGTGGTATCTACAAAGCCTAAAAAATCTTTGCAGCAGACGATTTATATGCCCACCATCGAAAATTACGTAGCAGTTTATCTTGAGGTTTCCAGGCTTTCTTCTGAAGATATTCAACTGATAAAAGACGTGCTTCTTATGCAGCATCAGGATCAGGGATATTATCTGGCAGTGGAAACGGCTAATAAAATAGAAAATGTTCTCAATATCAAACGAAAAGAAGATCCGCTTAATTTCTTACGTATAGTACTAACAGATTATAATCACATTATCTAAAAAGCAGCCAGGCTATTAAAAGCGTAAGCAATACGTTGAACAGCTGGGCTATTAAAAAAGCGTACAATGGTTTTTTATTTTCCTTTTTAAATATGTCCGAAAATTTTGTTTCCAGCCCGATACTTGTAAAAGCCAGCGCAAACCAAAGGCTTTGCAGGTTTTTAAGATCGTTTTTAACGAGCGTGGCCGCTTCGGGTGACAGCACAAATGAAAACAGTAATGAAGCCGCAACAAAACCAATAATGAATTTTGGAAACCTTTCCCAAATGATTTTAAAAGTAGGCTTTTCCTGCCTCGCCCCGGCTTTGGTATTCACAAAGGTCCAGTAAACCGAAATGGCAAAGGCGGCAATACCCAGCAATACATTCTGCGCAAACTTAACGATAGTGCTGGTTTTTAAAGCTTCATCTCCCACTAGCGTGCCTGATGCGGCCACGGCTCCTGTAGTATCAATGCTGCCGCCGAGCCAGGCCCCGGTAACTCTTTGCGACAGACCTAAATATTCTGCAATGTAGGGCATGAATATCATCATGGGAACGGCTACAATCAACACCAAAGATATTACGTACGAGAGCTTTTTGCTGTCGCCTTTGATTGCCCCTGATGTGGCAATGGCTGCAGATACACCACAGATAGAAACCGCGCTGGAAATCATTAAACCCATTTCTTTATCAATCTTCAATGCCTTGCTAAGATAAAAAGCAAAATACCATACGCACAGCACCACTATCAAAGCCTGCACAATTCCCAGCCCGCCATCTTTTAATATATCTCTGAAGATAATGGTTGTACCTAAAAGTACCAATCCTATTTTTACAAACATTTCTGAGTTAAGCGATTGCTTTATGCGCTCCGGCACCTTCATGGTATTGCTGATAAGCAGCCCGAGAGAAAGACTAAAAATAACAGCTTCCAGATTAAGATCTCTCATGGCTGTATTTCCCGCAAGTATCAATGCTAATATGGTAACGATGTAAATAAAAGGGAAAAGCAGAAGCATTGGCTTTGCCTGCTTCTTCATCAGCAGCATAGCCAGCACTGCTGTTGCATAGACAACTACAAACTGAAAAAATATTTTAAAAAGATTACTTACAGAAAATACTTTTTCAAAAAGTTCGCGCGAGTTTTTCCAGCTAAATGCAGGTGTTTCTATGTTAACTCCTGATAAAACGAGTGCTATAAGTAAGAACCCGAGAATAACAATTGTCCAGTCTTCAGTAATGGAAAAGCCGTGTGGCTGCTTTGTTTCCGCAATGTCTGCTTTCATTTTTTATTTCTGATTAAAACAAGAAATTTTATTTAAAAACGCTGACAAAAGTATGGAAATATTTAATACAATAGTGTCCTTTTATCATCCTTTAAAAATGATTTTGCTTATAAAGCCAATCATAAATCTGTTAATTGGAAAACCAATATTTGCGGTCTTTTTTCAGTTTTGTTTTTTTGCCAATGGCTTGTTGTACCAGCTGTTCCATTATTAAATAGGCCTCTTTGTTCGGGTGCACACCATCGCCGGCATATTTCTTGGGTAGCCCATTATTTTCGTCTTTTAAGGCAGTGTGATAATCTACATAAGGAATATTATTTTTTGCAGCATAAAATTTAATCATCTGGTTTAGCTGTATAATATCATTGGCAGGCTTTAATTCTTTTCTCCATCCAAACTCTGCAGCCGGCAACACAGAGCAAAGAATCACTTTTATATTGTTGGCTTTTGCCAGCTCAACCATTGAAATAATATTGCCTAAAACATTTTCAAGCGAGATGTATCCGTTGTTTTGCGCAATGTCGTTAGTGCCGGCAAGAATGACAACAGTAGACGGTTTTAGGTCAATCACGTCACTTCTAAAACGTACCAGCATGTGCGCGCTTGTTTGCCCGCCAATGCCACGTCCTACATAGTTGTTTTCTTTAAAGAACTCAGGACGATTTTCTACCCAGCCACGAGTGATGGAATTGCCCATAAACACAACCGCGCCCTTTGGAGCCGTTTTATTCTCTTCTGCGTACCTTCCAGAGTTTGCCCAATCTGTTTTATTGTTTTGTGCCAATAAAATGCCGGTTACTAAAAGCGCGGCAGCGGTAAAAATTATTTTTTTCATTTCTATAAGTGGTTTTTTATGTTATTTTCTGCAATGCGAATGGCTTTTTGAAGTTTATCTTCTAATACCTTCCGATCTGGAAGCTGTGTCATATATCCTGCAACTTTTATCGGAGAGTTGTCGTCCAGCATAAGATATTTTATTTGTTCAGGAGATTTTTCACTACAAAGAATAAGACCAATCGGTTTATTTTCTTCCTCCCTGCTTTCATTTTTTTCGAGCCAGCGCAAATATAACTCCATCTGACCTTTATAAGCAGCTTTAAATTTGCCAAGTTTCAGGTCTATGGCTACGAGGCATCTTAGGCCACGATGATAAAACAATAAGTCAATATAATAATCCTCATCGTCTATTACAATTCTTTTTTGACGTGATAAAAAAGCAAAATCCGATCCCATTTCTATAATAAACTTTTGCAGGTTTGCGAGAATGGTTGCCTCCAGGTCTTTTTCGCTGTATGTATCATGAAGTCCTAAAAAGTCTAAAAAGTACGGATCACGGAATGCCAGATCGGGAGTAATCTTCTTTTCGTTTTTTAGTATTTCCAATTCATTGATGATTGTTTTTTCCGGTTTAGCGCTTATGGCTGTCCGTTCAAAAAGCATACTGTTTATTCGTTCCTGTAACGTGCGTACGCTCCATCTTTCGTGAATGCACATTTGTGTGTAGAACTCGCGTTTTACAGCGTCTTTTACAGGGATTAAAATTCGAATATGTGTCCAGCTTAATTGTGTACTCATTGCGTACACAATTTCAGCATTTGGAAACAAACTATTAAAATTTACAAATAAATGTAGATTTTTTTTACTGAATCCGGCACCATAAATATTTAATAACTGCTTGCTTAATTCTGCAATTACAGCTTTTCCATAATCGGCCCTGTTGTTTTTTAAAATATCATCATTAATTTGCTTTCCTATATTCCAATACAAAATCGTCAGTTCACTATTGACAGTAGCGGCAACACGCTTTCGAGCATTGTCAATAAGAGAAACAATAGACGATACCAGTTGATGGGTATTGGCTTCAGGCTTCTTCATTCTTTAATGATTTTAAATTCAGAAAGCTAATTTACGAAAGAATCATATTTTTTATAAAAGAAAAAAGCTGCCGGGAAAATTCGGCAGCTTTTAGCAATATTCTAAAAGATAATTTACTTATCTGTACTCATGGAGAACGGATGAGCCGCGTTTCCTATGTTTCTTGTTTTGTTAGGATTGGCGCCCATTACAACATTGATGGTTCCGCCTTTGTGCAGGTCAAAATGTTCCAAATAATTTTTTACAACCGGTTTGCCGTTTAGCGTCATGCTTTGTACATATTTGTTTTGCGGACTATTTGCCGGTGCGTTGATAGTAAGCTTCTTGCCGTTTTCAAAAGTTATTTCTGCTTTCTTGAATAGCGGAGCAGCCGTTACATATTGTGTGCCGGCGGGCGTTACGGGATAAAACCCGAGTGCTGAAAACACATACCATGCAGAAGTTTGCCCGTTGTCTTCATCGCCACAATAACCGTCGGGTCCGTAGTGATACATTCTGTCTAATACTTCTCTTACCCAGTATTGCGACTTCCAGGGTTCTGAAGTATAATTGTACAGGTAAGTCATGTGCTGTATGGGTTGGTTACCGTGTGCATACTGCCCCATGTTCATTACCTGCATTTCGCGCATTTCATGTATAATGCCACCGTAGCGAGAGCCTGTAAAATCGGGAGGCATAATAAAAACAGAGTCAAGCATATTGATGAATTTTTTATCCCCGCCCATTAAGCCTTTTAGTCCTTCAATATCCTGAAACACGCTCCAAGAGTAGTGCCAGCTGTTGCCTTCCGTAAAATCTCCGCCCCAGGAATAAGGATTAAAATAATCGGCGAAGTTTCCTTTGCTGTCTTTTGGTGCCATCAGTAAATGTTTAGGATAAAACAGGTTTTTATAGTTCATTGCTCTCTGCTTGTAAATAGCTATTTCAGATTCGGGCTTTCCTATTGCTTTGCCAAAAGCATAGATGGCATAATCATCATAGGCATATTCAAGTGTGCGGGCAACATTTTCGTTTACATTTACATCGTTGGGTACATAGCCAAGCTTGTTGTAATGCTCTACACCTCTGCGTCCCGTAGCGTTAGGACCTTCGTTGTTTGCACCATGCACCAATGCTTCCCACAATTTTTCAGTATCGTATCCTCTCAAGCCTTTCAGGTAGGCATCTGAAACCACCGAAGCAGAGTTGTTGCCGATCATAATACCGCGATATCCCGGCGAAGACCATTCCGGCAGCCAGCCGCCTTCTTTAAAATTATTGATCAAGCCTTCCTGCATTTCCTTAGCAATGGAAGGGTATACAAAGTGAAGGAATGGATAAAGAGCGCGGAACGTATCCCAAAAGCCCGTGCCTGCAAACATATAGCCCTTTTCTATATTGCCGTTTTGAGGGCTATAGTGTACCATTTGATTTGCAGAGTTAAACTCATACATTCTTAACGGGAAGAAAACCATACGGTACAAAGCAGAATAGAACGTGCGCACCTGTGACTCTGAGCCTCCGCTTACTTTTACTTTACCCAACACATCGTTCCATATTTTTTTTCCTTCATTTTTTAAAGTTTCGAAATTTTTAGTGCCTATTTCCCTATTAAGATTTACCTGTGCCTGATTGTGGCTGATAAAAGAAGAAGCTACTTTAGCATTTACAACCGTACCGCGCTGCATATTTTTAAAGCCAATAACAGCACCCGCGTGTTCGCTGGTTATTTCTGTTGCGTTTACGAAGTTGCCATTGTCCCAGCCTTTCACGTAATCAAACGGGCGATCGAATTGAATAACAAAATAGTTTTTGAAATTCTTTGGCACACCGCCGCTATTGCGGGTTGTATAGCCTATAATTTTATTTTCTGAGGGAATAATTTTTACAAAACTTCCTTTATCAATTGCATCTATTACTACAAACGCGCTGTCTGTTTTAGGAAAGGTAAACCTGAAGCGTGCCGCTCTTTCGGTAGGTGTAATTTCCGTAGTTACATCATGATCTGCCAGATACACTTTGTAATAATGGGGCTGTGCCACTTCCGCCTTGTGCGAGAACCAGCTTTCGCGCTCTTTTTCAGTGAAAACCATTTTATTGGTTGTAGGCATCATGGAAAAATAACCATAGTCATTCATCCAAGGAGAAGGCTGGTGTGTTTGCTTAAATCCATTGATCTTATCGGCCGTATATTGGTATGCCCAGCCGTTGCCCATTGTATTGGTTTGAGGAGTCCATAAATTCATACCCCAAGGCAAGCCAATGGCCGGGTAAGTATTGCCGTTTGACATTTCAAACTTGGAAAGAGTACCCATTAATGGATTTACATAATCAACCGGGCTTGCAGGAAATGAATTTACCTGATTGTAAGAAGTAGCTGCAAGTGTTATAAATGCTGCAAACAGAAGAAGTCTTTTCATATTTTTAAATATTTGTTTATACTATGTTGAATTTAATGTTAGCAAGATGAACCATGTAGTTATCTATAAAAAAGATGCTCTGTAAACATACATAAAAATCTACAGAGCATGAAGCCCTTTCTTTTATTATGACAATAAATGTGGTCTCTCTTTTAATGTTTTCCAAAGAAGCTCTCCAAAAAGTGTATTCGTCCAGGCGAACCAGGAACGGGTAAATTTCTTGGGATTGTCTTTATGAAAAGATTCGTGCATGAAGCCCGTATCGCCATGTGTTTTACGCAAAGTATCTATGCACCATTTTATTTCCGAATCGTTTTTTGACGTAAGAGCTTTCATAATGATGCTCATGGGCCAAATCATATCTTGCCCTATGTGCGGGCCGCCGATACCCTCTGCTGCCGAGCCTTTATAAAAATGCGGGTTATCTTTTGACCATACAAACTTTCTGGTATTTTGATAAATAGGATCTGTAGAAGGTACACCTTTTAAATAAGGCATTGCCAGCAAACTGGGAACATTCGCATCATCCATTAAATTATAGCTTTCAAAACCATTTACTTCAAAAGCATATATTTTTCCATATTTACTGTGTGTAAAAATCGAATGTTTTCTTAAAGCATTTTCTACTTCTGTAGCAAGCGACGTTAATTCCCCCGCAAGTGAATTATTCCTGTGAATTACCCTGAGCATTTCTGCCGCCTGTCTTAAACTGGTAACAGCAAAGAAATTGGCAGGAATAAGGAAAGAATAAATGGAAGCGTCATCGCTGGGCCTGAAGGAAGAAACAATCAGTCCAACCGGATTTACAGGATTGCCGTATCCATCCATGGGAAGTGAATCTGTAGGACTTTGTGTTCTTCTCTGAAATTTGTATGGGCCGTTACCGTCTTTACGCTGTTGCTCTTTAAAAGTTTTTAGTGTTGCTTTTATTGCTTCTATCCAATTCTTATCGAAGGGGGTAGTGTTACCCGTTGCTTTCCAATACCCGTGAGCTAATCTTATAGGGTAGCAAAGAGAATCTATTTCCCATTTTCGCTCGTGTATGCCGGGCTGCATGTCAGTAAAATCGCTCTGCCATTCACCTTTCTTAGCCGGATCATTATAAAAAGCATTGGCATAAGGATCTATCAATATAAATTCGGTTTGCTTGTTGATAACGCCTTGTATTAATTTGTTTAAAGCCATGTCTTGTTTTACAAATTCCAGATAGGGGTAAACCTGGGCAGAGCTGTCCCTGAGCCACATAGCGTCTATATCTCCTGTAATAACATAGGTATAAGGCTTTCCGTTGTTTTCGCTATAGTAAACGGTTGTATCCAACGTGTTGGGAAAGCAATTTTCAAATAACCATACGAGCTCTTTGTTCTTAACTTTAGACTGAAAAGTTTTGATGGCCTGTTCAACGCTTTTACTTGTAAAATGTCTTTTGTCCGGCGATGTTCTTACTACCGGAAAATTCTGGCTTTTGGCCGCCAAAGACATATTGCCCATGGCAATGCCTGCACCTAATACGCCTGTTTTCTGTACAAATTCTCTTCGTTTCATATATATGTTATTTTATTTATTAGTGGTCATTTTCAGTTTACTATATCGTATGTTTTTCTTTTACCGAATAGCACGTCTTAAAAAATCTTATTGCCTGTTAGCGAGCGACAACTCGCAATACTATAAAATTATTTTATAATAGCCATTTGATGTAGTTCTGCCATAGCTTCTATCAGCATCATGCCGCTTAGTTGAGTGGATAAGTCAATAGTGCCGGCAGGCTGCTTGTTCCAATTATAATTTATTAAAAGCGAATGATGATTTACCCCTGATGAATAAAGAGTTTCAGCATTTTTTACTATATAATCAAGAAGCCAGGCTTTGTCTTCTTTTGATACTTCTTTTAACTTTATCAGTTCTACAAAATATCTGATAAATATACCTTTAAAAAGTCCTCCGTCTCCCTGTCCTTCAGGTTTCAATATGCCACTTGGGGAAACCAGTTCACTGCTGATAGAACTTTTTGCTGTTTGCAAGGCATGTGCTATATACTGCCTGTTGCCGGTAAGCTTAAACATTTCTACGGAAGCGCCGATAAACAATCCCTGATTGTAAGTATAGATGGGTTTCACAAGTTCGCCATTTTTAATACCATCCCACGACAAGCCCGTTTCAGGTTGTATAAGCGTTGGTACCAGCCAGTTGTAAAACATTTCTGCGGTGTCTCTGTATGCTTTATCGTTAGTAATTTTATAAAGACGCAGCCCCATCATAATTGCAGGGCCGTTTGCAGGAGTGTTTTTAAATTCGGGAGTTGGTTTAGACCAGGAGAGGCTTCGCCCGTCGTTATTGTTGATTCCGGTTAGCATATCCTGCCACAGTGTCTTTGCCGCATTCAGGTATGCAATATCTTTAGTATTCTGATAGGCCCTGATGGACGACAATCCAAGCCACGCCATATCGTCATAATAATCGTTGATAAAACTGTTGTTATTAGTGGCATACATCCCTTGCAAGAGGTTGCGCATTTTTTGAATATATCTTGCGTCTTTTGTTCTTTCATAACCATCCACTAAAACATCAAGCACATGTGCATTGTGCCAGTAATGAAATTTTTGATTTCCCGCATTGTCCTGCGCATAATATTTGCCGTCTTTAGAAAGGAAAACGCTATTCAACTTTTCTTGAAGATAGTCTGCAAGCACATACCATTTATTATTTCCCTGCTGAGAATGCGTTGTTGTATTTTTCACAGCGCATGAAGTAAGAAATATCAAGCCTAAAGAGAGAATTAATAATTGTTTAGAAAGATGCATTATAGAATGTTTAAAAAAAGAGAGGCCGACGGTAAATTGCAGCCCCTCTGTATGTTACTACTTTTTTTACTCTGTATAACCGGGGTTTTGTTTAAGATTTGGATTAGCTCCTAGTTGAGTGTTAGGAATAGCGAAAAGTTCTCTATTTGGATCATTGGAAGGGGTATGGTCCCACCAACTTGCTGTTACGAACTTATTAAAACGTATTAAATCAGTCCTTCTTTTTCCTTCAAAAATAAATTCTCGTCCTCTTTCTGCTAAGAGTTCATCCATGCTCAGGTTAGCAGTTGTATATTGTGCACTAGGCCAATCTGCTGTTGAAAAAGCACGTTTTCTAGATGCGTTAATCAGCTCTACAGCCTCTTGCGTAGCTACTCCTCCATTTTTACGCATGATAGCTTCCGCTTTGTTGAAATAAATTTCTGTTAGCCTGTATAATATGTAATGGTTTTCTTGATAATTGGCATCAGAAAGTCTTCCTGATTTATATTTATTAAACCTCGCTCCACTGTTTTCCTCTCCTTTAGTCATGCCACCCGCGCTAGTTAAGTCTCCTTCACTTTCTCTTCTAATAGAATTTACATATACAAAAGGTTTTCCGCTCCACTCTTCGGTTCCGAGCACAGGTTCTGTAGTCCCATATTTGTATTGAGGGCCAAATAGAAACCACTCTTTTTTTCTAAGATCGTTTTGGGCAAATGCGTCAAAAGCAGACGGAATTGTTACAAAAGCATTCCAGCCGCCATATCCCACGTCTAATACTTGTTTGATATTATCATATCCCATAAAAAAGCCTCCCCAATCAAATGTAAAACCGCCTTGTCTACTAAAAGCTACTTGAAATAATGGCTCTGGCGAAGTTTTATTTACATTACTGAAAACTTCATTAATGTTGGCAGCTAACTTAGGACCTCCATTAATGCCTCCCGCTTGTCCTGAAATTATTTTATCACACGCTGCTATACATTGATCATACATAGGCGTTCCCACCCATTTTTCAGCATTGAGATATAATTCTGAAAGCATGGCATAGCCAGCCGTTTGTGAAACTCTCCCTATAATTTCATTTGAATATGGTAGAAGATTTGGAACATTTTCTTCCAATTCCTTTTTTACGAATTCGAACACTTCCGCTTTCGGCCGAGTTTCAGGAGACTGAGGCTCTCCAACTGTAGTAACTATTGGTATATTACCCCACAATTCCATAGCTTTCATGTAATGGAATGCTCTTAATACTATCAATTCTGCGTTTATTGCAGTAAGCTCGGTTTGGCTTAACCCTACCTTAACGGCATCTACTTGTGAGATATCTGCAATAGCAGCATTTACAAAACCTACTCCTGTCCATATCAATCTCCAGGCATCTCTCATTCTTCCTTCATCTGCCGTCCATGTATGATAATGAAGTCTTATGTGGTCTCCTCCATCATAGCCGTGTCTTCCTTTCTGTGGCCACGCTAATTGATCAGCAGAAGATTCAGAATGAAACCAATAGCCATTTTGGCCAGTAGGAGCCATCCACGCCTGCATGTGTGTGAAGGGTCTTAATGCTGCCTGCAAAACTTCCCTTTTATTATTATAAAAATTGTCTTTTGTTATATCGCTATATGTTTTTTCATCAAGTTTAGTACACCCGGAGATAAGCATTATTAAGCTTGCACTCAACGTAAGTACCATCATTGAATATTTATTAGTTATTTTCATTATCGAATATTTTTGTGATTAGATATTTTAGAAAGCAAGCTGTAAACCAATTGACCAAGATTTAGTACGTGGATAGAAACCTCTTGCATCTACACCGGCTTCAAATCCTAGGTCTAAAAGTTCGGGATCTATACCTGAATATTTTGTAAAGGTAGCTATATTCCTTCCTGTAATATATACTCTCAAATTCTTTATATAATCATTTAGTATATTTTGAATATTATATCCCAACGTTAGATTATCTAATTTTACAAAATCTCCTTTCTCTAGGTAATAATCGGAATATTGAGGATCATCATTCAACTTGTCATGAGTAGTAATAGCCGATTGCAGTAAATTGTTTGGCAACCACTTTTTATTTCCAAAATATATATCTTTTGCATTTAAAATATCAAATTTGAATTTTCCTCTAAAGAAAACTGTTAGATCAAAATTCTTATATTTGAATAAATTGTTTAAGGAAGCCTGATATTTAGGAACTCCATTACCTATTGTTGTGCGATCTTCACTATTCATGTCTGAAACCCCTGCAACCGATCCGTCTTTTTTATAGAACTGCCATTTGCCATCATCTGTAAATCCGGCAAATCTATAACCATAAAAATTTCCGATGTCACTTCCTTCCCAAATTCTAATAGCATTACCTAAGTTTCCTGGAGATGGCAATCCTGCAAACTCAAGAAAGTTTGCCTGAAAGTTCTCGCTGGAGAGCTTGGAGAGTTTGTTAAATTGAGAGTTGGCTGTGAAGTCAATAGTCCAGCTAAAGTCTCTTTTTTGGATAGGAATGGCAGAGATTAATAACTCTACGCCTTTGCTGGTAATTTCACCCACATTGGTATATAACCTGTCTTGAATATAAGGTGGTTGTGGAACATAATAACTATATAACAAGTCTGTTGTTTTTCTATTATACACATCGAAAGAACCACTGATTCTGTTGTTAAGTATTGCATAGTCTAATCCGAAGTTTAACTCACTTTTTCTTTCCCATCTCAAATTTGGATTAGGGTTTCTTGCAGGGCCATAGGTTTGAAAAAAGACGCCATCTTGTGGATAAACTCCGCCGGTAGAAAGAGTCATAAGCGATTGATAATTGGGAATTCCCTGATTGCCAGTAACACCGTAACCAACCCTCAATTTAAGATTGTTTACTGCAGAAACAGAACTCATAAATTCTTCTCTGGAAATATTCCATCCTGCAGATATTGCCGGAAAAAGCCCCCATTTATTATTTGCTCCAAATCTTGAAGAACCTTCTCTTCTCAAAACACCTTGCAAAAAGTATTTATTATCATATGCATAATTAACGCGTCCGAAGAAAGCAATAAGCGTATTGTCTTCTTTTCTGCTTCCCATTCCAGGTCTGGGCAGTTTTGTGTTATTGATTGCAGAGCCTGCTCCTAAGTCCCAATCCATATATGCATTTGAAGAAAAGCCGTTATTATGTACTTCAAATCTTTCCCAAGTTTCGTATTGGTAGGAGTATCCTCCTAAAATATTGAAAGAATGTACATCAGCAAAAATCTTTTGGTAGTCAATTGTAGATTCAAATGTTTTTTGCCAAGCAAGCCAGTTGTATTTTCTGGCATATGACATTCCTTGGTAAACAGACTGAGGCCTCTGGTCCCAATCCTGAGAAGCACGGAAGTTGCGGTCGTTATACATATCTCTCATGTACGACCCGAAAGCGGAAATATTTAGCCCTTCTAAAGGATTTAAGATCAATCGGGCATCTCCTGAAAATGTTTGCTGATCTCTTTCAGCAGTTCTGTATGCTAATCTGGAAAGTGGATTGTAATTATTATACGTTTGTAATTGCGTAAATCCTCCATATCCTTCAGCATCTAATAAAGGAGCCGTCGGATTCCATTGAATAGCTTGCTCAAAATCTCCGCCACTACCGCCTTGCAGGTTTGCTTTATTTACATTTGCAGCAAGATTCATTTGTAAAGTTAGGAGGTCTTTAAGGCCTTTCTGATTAAAGTTTATCCTTCCACCAAACTGGTCTCTCTCATTTTGCTTGGCTATACCTTGTGCCCCATTGAAATAAACAGAACCTCTATAATTGGAGTTTGCTGTACCTCCGGAAGCTGCCAAGTTATAATATTGACTTAAGTTTTGTTTATTGATAAGCTCAGAAAACAAATCGGTTGTTGCTCCAAAATCCTGATCGCTGTTAATAACTCCTTCAGATATTAACTTTCTAAAATCGGCCGCATTAAGATTTTCAGGTCTTTTATCTACAAATTCTCTTTGAAGATATGTTGAGAATTCAAACCTTGGTTCTCCTGCTCTTCCTTTTTTTGTAGTAACTATAATTACGCCTCCATTTGCTCTTGTTCCATAAATAGCTGCAGCCGAACCGTCTTTTAATACATCCATTGACGCAATATCATCTTGCTGTAGTAAATCAAGATTGCCACCCGGAATACCATCAATAACAATCAGTGGATTGTTGCTACCTGTTAAGGATGTTACACCTCTCAATTGAATAGAAACACCAGAGTTTGGGTTATTTCCTTGAGTTCTGGTAATATTCAATCCTGCAACTTTTCCCTGAATCAAATCCATAGGGTTCCTTGCTCCTCCCTGATTAAAGTCTTCAGCCTTGATAGTGGCAATAGCAGTAGTTACTTCACTTCTTCTTTGAGTACCATAACCAACCACTACAATTTCATCTCCGGCAGATTCTGTAAAAGAATATAGTGTTACATTTAACGAACTTCCGGAAACAGTTCTCTCTTCGGGTGTAAAACCAATAGAAGAAAATTCAAGTACATCACCGTTGTCGGCAGTAATGGAGTAATTTCCGGACATGTTAGACACCACGCCGGTTGTTCTGCCTTTTACTTTTACTGAAACGTTAGGAATGCCTACTCCGGAGGAGTCTGTAATTAACCCGGAAACTCTTTGTGTTTGCGCATTACCACACAGATACAGCATGGTAAAAAAACAAACTAATACAAAGCTTAGCATAGTTTTTCTTGTGTTCATAGATTATATTTTTGTTAGTGAAATACATTGAGAATATGAATTGCAAATTATCAATTATTAGTCAGAATAATTATTGTATAAATCCGAAATAGTAAAAAAGTTATACACATTAAAACAAATTATTTTTGTGTAATAATGCAGCAGCTTCAATCATCATCAAACCACTAAGCTGGGTAGAGAGATCTGTAGTGTTTTCAGGCTGTTGCTGCCAGTTGGCACTAATAAACAACTGGGGCCTGCTAATACCTTTTACATACAATGTTTGTGCGTTGTTTTTTAGAAATGCAATGATTTTGTCTTTGTCAGCTTTAGGCACTGCGTTTTCGAGAACAAGCAATGCCATATATCTTACTAATATTCCTTTAAATAACCCGCCATCACCTTGCCCTTCTCCTCTCAAATATCCGGCAGGCGCCAGTTCCAGATCATTCATTGTGGCATTAGCATTCTTAATAGCATCATTTAAATAAGCGATGTCTGCTGTAGCTTTGTATAGCTCAAGTCCGGCTCCTATATAAACTCCCTGATTGTATGTATATTTTCTTTTGTCAACCTGCCCGTCATTGTTAGCATTTATTCCATCCCAAACAATTCCTGAAGCAGGGTCTACAAGTGTATTCTTCAGCCATGTATAAAGCGTTTTGGCCGTATTGAGATCTGCCGCGTTTTTGTTTAATTGATAAAGCCTTGCTGCAAGAATAACTGCCGGCGCTGTAGCAGGAGTATTTTTATAATAATTCTGCGATTTTCTCCAAGCTACACCTCCACCCATAATATCATTTATGCCTGTTTTTATATCATTCCACAAAAAGTTTACGGCGTCCAAATATGGCTGCTCGTTTGTAGCATGATAGGCTCGCAGGCTTGAAAGGGCCAGCCAGTCCATATCGTCATAAAAGTTATTGGCAAAAGTATTTCCGTTGCTTTCTTTAATTCCATTTAATAATGCAAGCATTCTGGTTTTGTAAAAGTTATTATTGGTTCTTACAAACCCATCAACTAAAACATCCATTACATGCGCGTTGCGCCAATAATGAAAAGTGGCGTTGCCCTGATTATCCTGGTTAAAATATTTTCCATTTCTTGATAAAAAAGCGGTATATGTTTTATCCTGAACAGAATCTGCCGTTAACGCCCAGTTGTAAACAATAGGATTAGGCTCCTGATTTTCTTCCGGCGGAAATAAAGGAACTTCCTTCTCCTGGCAGGATTGCATTGCCAACGTCAAAAGAAATGCGGGCAATAGCTTATATAAATTTCTGATATTCATCTGTATTTTTTTATAATTAAAAAGAATCTCCATCCGGCGAAAGAATGCCGGGCGGAGATATAAAATTATTTGATAATAACCTTGTGTGTGTATTTCTCTAAAGAAGGACTAAAGTCGGCAATAATATCCACTTCTTTTCCATCTACCTCTGTAGCAAATTTAAAAGTGTAGTTCCAGCGGTCAGGATCATAACTGCCAAATTCCCAGTACGATAGCGGTGAAGAGGATGTTGGTCTCTGGTTATCTCTGTTTGCACTGGAAAGTCTCAGAAATTCGTCTTCTCCATTGTTGTTGAATACCATCATAAATTTATACCTCTCATCTCTTCCCCAACTTTCCTGCTTAAAGGTTACCGTAGTAGTTAGTTTGTATATACTGTTACCTGTGTATGTCATCTGGATATATTTATCATCAGGAGCAAAGAAGTATTCTAAACGTTTTATTTCTTTTACATCAACTGTTATCTTTTCAAAATCAACTACAATCCTGTATACTTTAGTGCCTGTAACATTCGTGGTTCCATCTACTACAATATTGCCATTATTGTTAGAGAATTTTATAGGTGTACCTGTATTTCTGTCTACAAAGAAATATTCGCCGTCTTTTAATGATGTGATGATTTCGTAAGAAGTGGTGCTGAGTTTTTTCATCTTTATAGCTTTAGAAAGATCCGCTCCTGCTTCTGTAGCAGATCCTGTAAGGTAAAGCACTGAAGGTATTTCGGTGAAGCCCGCCGGTCTTTCCAATTCCAAAACTGAAGTGGCGGTTCCTTTTTCAACATTTATGCCTTTTGATGCCCATACGGTCCATTTGATTTTTCCCGTATTGGTAGGATTGATACCGGCGGCTTCGGCTATTTTATTTAACTGAGCATCGGTTAAAGTAAGCCTGGTAGCGGCACCGTTATCGTCAGACGGTGATGAATAAATGGGTTGAGAGAAATCTCCGTTTTCTTTATCAAACAACACTTCATACATAACCAAACCTCCATCTTCTGCTCTGGCTTGCTGCCATTCAAAAGTCTGGGTGCCGGCTTTAGGATCAAGTTTTATAAACTTATTATTTGCCGGGGAAAAGAGTGTTTCAACAGGGCTTACTTTTAAATGATCCAACTCCTGATTTTTATTGCAACTTATAAATGCTGCAAAAGAAAATATTGTGAGAAAAGCGATTAAAAAATTATTTTTCATTGTATGTATTTTTTAAAGTGATTTTATGATTATTACCATCCGGGGTTTTGAGTTAAATTAGGATTCATGTTTCGTTCATCTCTCGGCACTGGCCACAAATAATGTTTGGCAGGGTCAAATTGTCTTAAGTTGGCTCTTATATAACCGTTGTCAACACCTGCCTGCCCGTACTTAGCTCCGTGAGCCCATCCGTTTAAAACTACCTCAGCGGTTTTCCATCTTCTTATGTCGAAAACACGTAAACCTTCCATTGCCAGCTCTACTCTTCTTTCATTTCTTATACTATTTCTATGATCTGCCTGTGTTAATGCTGCATTATAGGAAAGTGCTCCGGGATCTGTGAATCCCGCTCTGCTTCTTAAAGCTCGTAGTGTACTGTTCCAGACAGATTCATTGAACTGTGCCAATTCATTTTTTGCTTCAGCGTACATTAGTAACACATCGGCATATCTTATCATTATCAGGTTAAGCCCCGACAGGAAGTTTGTAGAAGACGTAGGATCGTAATATTTTCTCAGGTAATATCCTGTAGCAGATGTGATAGTGCCACCGTATTCGTCGAACTTATTTTCCTGGTCAGGATCGCTGCCTGGCTTTATGTAAATGGTTTTTGTGCTACCATCGGGTCTCTTCCATTGATATAAATGATGAACTACTGTATAGCCAAGCCGCGCGTCTCTGTTTACATAAGGGTTGTTTTCGTCGTAGCCCGAGCCTGCCTCTCTGATTGTTTTACCATTTTTCATTAAATAGCTGTCTACCAGCTCCTGAGTGGGCGCATAGTTGTTAAGCCTGGCGCCAACAGAAATGGGCGCGAAGTCGAAGAAAGTATTGTAAGCTCTGACTTCAGGTACATATCCCAGGTCAAATATCACTTCGCTATTGTATTCGTTTTGTGGTAAAAATAGTCCTTCGTATGAAGAGAATAGAGCGTAGGTTCCTGCACTTCCGTCTATCAGTTGCTCGCAAGCGGCAGCGGCTTCCGCCCATCTGCTTTCATACAAAAGGGCTCTTGCTTTAAGCGCGGTAGCTGCTCCTTTGGTAATTCTTCCTCTGTCTGCTTCGTTTAGCATCGTATTCAACGGAAGCACATTGGCTGTTTCGTCGAGTTCTTTCAAAACAAAGTCTACAACCTGTGCACGAGGAGTACGTGCAATGCTTCTGGACTCTTCCAATGTAATGTCTTTTTCAAAAAGCGGCACATCGCCATACCAAGTGTAAAGCATAAAATAATGATAGGCTCTTATAAATCTGATTTCTGCTTTTCTTCTTGCTTTAAGCGAAGCATCCATATCGGGCACCCTGTCTACGTTCTCCAGAAAAATGTTGCAGGTTTTAATGCCTGTGTAATGCCAGTTCCACTCGTTTTTATACCTGCTTAAAGAAGCATCTGACGTTCCTGCTGCTATTGATGCTACGCCTTCTACATCTCCTCTGCTATTATAAGCATTGTCTGAAAGTCCTTCATTGAAGAAGAAGAATCCGGGATGTGATATTTGTGAGTAGGCTGTATTTACAACCCTGTCTGCTTTCTCTGTCGTGGTCCAGTAGGTAATATCCGTAAAGCGGTCTGTAGGAGCTATGTCCAGCTTTTTACAGGCGCTTATTGCAACAGAGATAAAAGCAATTATGATGATATTGTTTATTATTTTCATTGCTGATTTTTTTTAAAATGTTATGTCTAAACCAAACCCGTAATATACCGGTGTGGGATATGCTCTTCCTGTATTGGCGCCTCTGTTGTCCATTCTATTTCCAAACTCGGTAGCTTCGGGGTCATAGAATTTAAGCTGGCTTAATGTAAGCAGGTTTCTTCCTATTACATATATTCTGCAATTTTTCATGCCTGCCCTTTCTGCAAAACGTGGTGGAATAGTATACCCTAATTGTACGTTTTTAAGTCTTGCATAAGCTGCGTTAAACAAATACATATCAGAGCCTCTGCGGAAATTATTTACATTAGAAGCGCTTCCGCTTTCGGCCAATCGTGGATACCTTGCATTGGGATTAACAGGCGTCCAGAAATCTAACTGGTGCTGATACATCGTCTGACCATAATTGTAGTGAAATGGCTCCAGCAGTTCACCTCTCAGGAATGTAGATCGTTTTCCTACACCCTGAATGAAAATATTTAAATCAAAACCTTTGTAGGCGATGTTATACGTAAACCCAAAGGTTAAACGCGGGAAAGCATTTCCTAATACAAAAACATCTCTCTCGTTAATAATGCCGTTGCCGTCAACATCCACGTAACGATTATCGCCTGGTTGTACATTCAGTCCTGGCACTCTTGGTCCCGCCTGGATTTCTTCCATTGTTTGAAAATAGCCATCACGCTTCAATGCCACATAAGAGAAAAGGGGAAAGCCTATTTCATTTAGTAATTGTGCTTCTTCCAGTCCTATTAGCTGTCTGCCTCCTTCAAGCTTTAACCATTCATTTTTGGTATCAGCTAAGTTGAAGTTGATGAAATGTTTTACTTCTCCATTTTTATTATTATAGGAAAGGTCTATTTCCCATCCTTTGTTGCTTACTTCTCCGGCATTGTAGTTAGGCAATCCGCTTCCGAATATTCCGGGCACCTGTGGACTAAGTAATATATCTACAGTATGCTTGTTAAAATAATCCAGAGACATACTAAGCCTATTTTCAAAGAAGGTGAGGTCTGCACCAATATTGAAAATATTATGTCTTTCCCATCTTATATCCCTATTGGCAAATGCAAAATTGGCACCGCTAACAGGGTTATTGTTGAACCCATACATATTTACACCTGCACCTATCGTTGTTTGGTATTGATAATTGCCCACGTTCTGATTTCCCAAACTTCCGTATGAACCTCTTAGCTTTATGCTTCCTACATTATTCTTGTAATTTTGCATAAATGTTTCATCGGATATCCTGTAGCCTAAGGAAAGAGAGGGAAAATAGCCCCAACGGTTTGCTTTGGCAAACCTTGATGAACCATCTGCCCTGAAGTTAAATTCGGCGAAATATTTATTATCGTAGGCATAAGTAGCACGAGCTATAGCAGAGTTTAAACCCCACTCCTGAGTTCTGTTAGGTGTATTCCACGAACCGTCTGGAACTATGATAGTTCCTGTGCCGGGAGTGCCTAATTCAGGATCGGTAAATCTTTTTAAAATTGAGTTGGATTCTCCTTTGTAATATTCATAAGTATAACCTACAAGCGCGGAAGTAACATGTCTGCCATTGAAAGTTTTATTGAAATCTAAAATCAGATTAGAATTGGTTAAAGAGCCTTTATAATTTTCATCGTATGTATCCCTGTTTGCTCCCCATGTCCCTTTTGGTACAAAGTTCAATGTTAACAATCTTGAGTATTGATGATTGGCTGTACGCGTAATACCAAAGGTACCTCTCAGTTTCAGGAAATCTGTTATTTTAAAATCACCTTCTACATTACCCATGATCTGATCATCGTCGTATTTTCTGAAACCGCCTTTTTCCAATACGCCTAAAGGATTAAATTCCTGCAAGGCGTCGTTAGTAAGATAGTTTCCGTTTGCGTCTTTCATTCTATTGTAATAATAGACAGGTACACGCTGTGCATCGGCCATTAAAAATCCTGTAGCAAAAGAATGATCTTTGTTATCTGTATGAACATAAGACAGCATGCTTGTAATTTTTAACCTGCCCACTTCTGTAGAAAGATTGGTTCTGTAGGTATATCTTTTTATACCATAATCAGGACCTACATAGTTACTCTGTTGCCCGGTATAGCCGGCAGAGATCATGTATGTTGATTTTTCACTACCGCCAGATACACTGAGGTTATGCGTTTGCAAAAGAGCTTTTTTAAATATTTCATCTAAAAAGAATGGAGCGTCTCCACTATCTTTCAAAGCTCTTATTTCATCGGGACTAAACAAAGGAGATTGTCCGCCATTTACAAGTGTCTGGTTTTTTAAAATGGCGTTTTCAAAGCCGTGTACAGGTTTGTACAATATTTTAGGAACCTGATAGCCTATTGTACCACTATAATTAATAGTGGGTCGGGTGTTTCTCCTGCCTTTTTTTGTGGTGATAAGAATCACACCGTTTGCGGACCTGGATCCGTAGATTGCAGCGCTTCCCGCATCCTTAAGCACGCTAATTGATTCTACATCTCCGGCGTTTATCAGATTCATATCACCTCCGACGATTCCGTCGATAACAATCAGCGGACTGTTATCTCCGATGGTGCCTATACCACGAATATTTAAATTCAATCCCTGCACCGGTTCATAGCTATTGGTTTGAACAATCAGGTTAGGAGAAACGCCCTGCAATGCTTCTGTCAAAGTAGGAGTAGGCTTTCCTTTAATATCTTCTGTTGTTATCTGATTCACAGCACCTGTTACAGAGCTTCTTCTCTGTGTGCCGTAACCTACAACTACTATCTCGTCAAGATCGGAAGCCTGTTCTGTCAAACGGATCATTAGTGTGTTTTTTCCATTAGTGTTGATTCTGTAGTCAATTAACGAATCAGTTGCATACCCTATATATTCAAAATAGAGATTGTAAGAACTGCCGTAAACCACATTATTAAAGGTAAAGATACCTGATGCGTTTGTAGCCGTAAGCCGAGTGTTTGCATTGTTATTGCTTTCTACTATTCGAACGGTAACCCCTGCCAATGGATCCCCTCTTTCTGAAAGAACAGAGCCCTCTATTTGCGGACCTTGCGCCATAGCGGTACTGGCTATTACAAAGCATAGTAAAAACAGCCCGATTAATTTATATTTTTTTATCATAGCGATTTATTTAAAGTATTATTCATAAATTATTATTTTGTTTTCTTTCTTTGAATATTTAAGTGAATTAATCTTACAGATATTTTTGATAAATTTTTCAACAGAAGCCTGATGATAAGCCTTTCCGGTAAATTGGTTTTTGCTTGTTCCTTTGTATTCAATATCTGTTTGATAATAGTCTGCGAGCGTTTGAAACACTAAACTGAGCGGAACATATTCAAAGGCTATATAATCGTTGGTGATGTTGATAGCCGGAGAAAACCTGTATGTATCTGTAAATACATGGGGGCTGGCTTTTTTTGCAGATAACGGAAGAGAGTTCAATTCGGCTGAAATGTTTTTTTGAAGATTTACGCTTACTTGTGTGCGTATATTTTCATGCATATTTACACTGTCTTGCCTGATTTTTTTGTTGAACAGAATATGAAAATCAATATCGTTTATTTCACTTATTTTATTCAGGATCAACTCTACAGAATCTTTAAGATATACTTTACCGGTAAACTGGTTGCCGGCTGAACTTTTCTTTTTCTCTGATATAATTTTTACATCGAAATAATCTTCTAAGGTTTCCAGCACTTTGTAAATAGGTGTATAATAAAACTCCATTGTGTCTCCATTAATATTAATAGAAGATTTTTCTTTTATGAATCCGGCAGTGGCAACAGCAACGCTATTCGGCAATTGCTTATTTAGATTTAATATAGTGATTCTGTCTTCTTTGTTTACACTAAAATCCTGACCGGGCAGCAATGTTGTTGCTTTAAAATGAAAGTCTGCATCAGTGGATTTTACCACAACTTTTCCTTCGTGTAAATAAACGGTAACCGTACTTTTATCACTTCTCACCCAAAACTCTGTACCCAGCGCTGTTACGGCAATGCCATTTTCGTAAACAGTAAAAGGGTGGTTTTTGTCTTTGGCTACTATAAAATAAGCGTTGCCGTTAAGAAAAATATCTCTTTTAGAAAGAAATGAACTTTTAAGAGTTATAGAAGAATGGGAATTGAGCTGAACGACAGACCCATCGGGAAGCTGAATTTCTTTTGCATAAGCACTTGTATTTACATAAACTTTTTTAGTATCAACCGACGGTTTTTTAATAAGAGTTGTAGTAGCACCCATTTTATTAGATTCTCTGTCTTTGAAATAAAATTGGGAAGAAGAAAAAATAATCAGAAATAAAATACAGGCGGCAGCGGCGTATTGTATATAATATGTAATTCTTTTTTTGTAAGAAACTTTTTCAAAAACAACTTTTTCAATTCTTTTTCTTGATTGAGTAGATAACTGGATATTTTCGTTGGCTAAAATGTCGTCCCATTCATTCACTGAAAAATACTGCTCAATAAGTACAGGCTCTCTAAGCAATTTATCAATCACGTATTCAGCCTCCTCTTTCGAGCAATTGTTAGCAATAAACTTTTTTATTAAAATGTCTAAAGAATCTTCCATTTAGAAACTTATAACGATTGATAGTTAAAAATTCCCTATTGAAAGTCAAAAAAATTTATAAAAAATAAAACAAAGCTATGCAGGAAAGCATTTTTCGAATCTGTTTAATGGCTTGAGAAATATGATTATCCACGGTTTTAGAAGATATATGTAATATTTTTGCTATTTGTTTGTAAGAATAACCATGAAATTCAAAAAGCTCAAAAACGGCTTTTCTTTTAGGTGGAAGTTGGGCAATGCTGTCATAAATTTTTTTTATTCGCGGATCATTGTATTTTTCTTCTTCCCTATCTATGACTTCACTTTCCAGTGTTCCCTGGTATTTTTTTATGGTAGACTGCTTTCTCAGCCAGTCAATAAAAACAAGGCGGGCTTTATGAAACAATTGTATTTTTTCAGGTACGCTGTCTGATAGTGAATGCCTGTATTGCCAGAACTTTATAAAAGTGAGTTGTACCAGCTCTTCTGCATCAGGATACGATTTTGTCTTTTTTAAGAAATAATAAAAAAGGGGTTCGCTGTACTCGTTAAAGAACTTTTTAAAAGCGACAGAATCATTATTTTTAATAGCTTTAATCAAAATGTACCTATTGTTTAAGCAAATGAAAATTAAAGTTAATTAAAAATAACAAATAAACAAGTAAATATTAACTGAAGTATAGCCTTTTGTAATGAAAAATCAAGCTTTTAACCTGAGTTCTGGTTAAGCAGCTGGCAATAATTGCATTTGTCTTTGAAATTGTTCAATGAGTTCAGGATTAGTTTCCTCTATATCCTTTTTTATGGAAGGTTTTTTTGGAAAGAATGCATATGCGGC
>JAEWKC010000022.1 GCA_023386235.1 Bacteroidota bacterium
CTTTTATACCTTTTGGCCGTAATGTTTCTTAAAATATTTGCCAGCGGCTTTACACTTTTTGGCGGCGGCAACGGAGGAAGTTTTGCTCCTTCATTATTTATAGGCGGTTTATTAGGTTTTATTTTTGGAAGATTTTGTCAGCTGGTTGGTTTTGTAGACATTCCCATGTCTAATTTTATAGTAGCCGGCATGGCAGGAATGCTCAGTGGCGTATTTTTTGCTCCGCTCACCGCCATATTTTTAAGTGCAGAAGTCACCAATGGTTATTCTTTGCTGGTACCTTTAATGATAGTGGCTGCTATAAGTTTTTTTGTAGTAAAATCTTTTGAAGGACTTTCGTATGAAATGAAAAAGTTATCGCGAGATCATCGTATCGACGTTACAGACAAAGACACGTATCTCATGAGCAGATTGGAATTGGGGCTGCTGGTGCAGCATGATTATCCGTTGTTGCCCGTATCTGCAAAAATGGATCAGATCCTTGATACGATTGTGCATTCCGATAAAGATGTATATGGCGTAATAGATGAAAACGATGCGTACAAAGGCGTGATTCGTCTTAAGAATTTTAAGCATGTGTTTATGGAAGAAATGAAAATGTCGGATAAGATTACAGCCTTGGATTTTATGCAAAAAGAGCAGCCGCTTACGCTGAAAGACGATATAGATTCTGCATTGCATAAATTTGAAATATCAGAAAATACAAATTCCGTATTACCTATAACAGATTCCAATGGCAAGATGCTGGGCTTTATTCGTAAGTCTAATATTTTAGATAAATACCGAAAAGAATTGTTGAATACGGCTCATTAATTTCTACTCTGTATCTTTTCCATTTTATTATTTTTAAAATCCCTGTAGGCTTTTGCAATCATTTTTAATGTAGTTATTTTTTGCTTTCCGTACAATAGATTGTTTTTAATACGGTTGTTTATATCTCTTTGTTTTGTTTTGAAATAGTCCTTGAATTGCGCTCTATATCTGGCTTTGAGGTATAAATTATTTCTAATCATATAATAGAGCCGCACCGGTGAATGCAGTACTCTTTTGGTGGGTCGCAGATTTTTTAGAGAACGAAATGATTTTGTTTCTCCTAAATGATGATGAAGAAAGAGATGATTGAATTTTACGGTTTCAAAACCTTTAGATAAAATTTTTAAACAATATTCATCATCAACAGCATCAATAAAAAGTGCTTCGTCAAATTGACCAATAGCATCTGAAAGTTTCATGTTTATTACACTTCCCGAAGTAATAAGTATTACGTTCTGCTCGTAAGATTTGCTAGATGAAAGAGAAGTGCCTTCATGTTCTATGCCAAACATTCCCACTGAATTTATATTCGAAAAACGGCTGATACTTAAAAAATAGTTGTCAAGATCTTCCGGGTCAAAATAAGAATCCTGATCCATAGTAAGCAAGAAAGATGCGCCACAGGATTTTGCCAGCAATAGAGCCTGGTTAAGTCTTTTTGCAATTCCCTCATTTTTCCCATCGTGAAAATAAACCCCGCGGTTCTTTATCAATGATGCAAATAAGTCGTTTCTTTCAGAGCTGTTATCTATGATAAACAATCTGTCAAGCTTGTTTGCATAGCTCATAATATTTAGAGCTACAGACTTTTCCGGATTATACAATATAACAACGCCAACAATATTTTGCATGAAATATTAGATTAAAATATCTATCTTGCAAGGTATGAAATTTCAAGATTACTTGATAACGAATATCTCTTATTTAAAGAATAAAAATAAGCGTGAAACAATTGACATAGCTAAACAATTCTCAGGATTAAAAGGCATTGAAATTGGCGGACCAAGCGCTATTTTTTCATTAAAAGGTATTTTTCCCGTATACTTATACGCCGGTATAATAGATGGTGTAAACTTTAGTGAGCAAACAGTTTGGGAGGGTAGTATTCATAAAGGTAATACTTATCAATATTATAAAAATAAGCAAAACGGCTATCAATATATTGATGAGGCTGCTGTGTTAGCTACAGTGCCCGATAGTCATTATGATTTTTTGCTTTCTTCTCACTGTCTGGAACATATTGCAAATCCGATTGCAGCGTTAAAAAACTGGCTGCGTGTATTAAAATCAAAGGCCAAAATATGTCTTGTTTTGCCGGATAAAAACTATACTTTCGATGTTAAACGCCCATATACTACTTTCCAGCATTTGCTGGAAGATTATAAAAATAATACGCAAGAGACAGATAATACACATTTTAGTGAAGTAATAGAATTGCACGATTTTACTAAAGAAAAAACGTCATTATCTAAAGATGAATTTAAGTGCAGAACATGGAATAATTTTGAAAACCGTTGTGTTCATCATCATGTATTTAATTTTGAAACAATTAATACCATGTTGGAATTTTGTGATTGTGATGTGCTTTTAAATAAACAGTTTTCGCCTTTTCATTTATTAAGTATTGCACAAAAAAGAAGTTAACAACTTATGCGTATACCTATCGTTAATACTATATCCAAAGCTATTTCTAAGAAAGCGAAAAAACTTACATCGAGACCTTATTCCAGATTTAATATCAGTTGGACACAAGAGAAATATTACAAACATGCTACCGAACATAAAAGATATGTACACAAATACTCCGATGATGTTTCTGTAATATTTTATAACCCGCAGGAGTTTTTACATGCCATCAAAGAGATTTTTATTGATGAAGTGTATTTGTTTAAACCCAAAACCAAAGAGCCTGTAATCATTGATTGTGGCGGTTTTATAGGATTAAGTGCATTGTATTTTAAATTGCAATATCCCGAATCTAAAGTGATAGTATATGAACCGGATAAAAAGAATTTTTTCATTGCAGAAAAAAATATTTCATCGTGGAAAAATATCAAAGATATAACGTTGATAAATAAAGCAATTTGGATAAACGAAGAACCTATAGAATTTATACAAACCAATGATATGTCAAGTGCTATTGTATACGATAAAACACACAACGTACAAAGCAATATTGTAAAAGTAGAAACCGAAAGATTGAAAAATATTTTAAACCAACAAGTCGATTTTTTGAAAATAGATATTGAAGGAGCAGAATATGAAGTGCTGAAGGATATTGATTCTTCATTGACCAATGTGGATAATGTATTTATTGAGTATCACGGATTATATACTGAAATGTACAAGCTCAATACTATTTTTTCTATTCTTGAAAAGAATAATTATAAATGGTACATTAAGGAAGCCGATAATGTTTACCCAAGACCTTTTTATGATAAAAGTAAAGTTGCTTTATACGATTTACAATTAAATATATTTGCTTTTAAAGACTAATAAATGAGTGTGCTGATTTCCATTTGTATCCCTGCATATAAAAATGCGGCTTTTCTTTCGAGGCTGTTGGATTCTATTGCTCATCAGACTTTCAAAGATTTTGAAGTAATTATTTCAGACGATAGTCCTGATAATGAATTGGAAATCATTATTGAATCTTATAAAAATTATTTTCCGTTTGTTTATCATAAAAATATTGTTGCGCTGGGCTCTCCTGCCAACTGGAATAATGCAATACAGCTTGCAAAAGGAAAATGGATAAAGTTGATGCATAATGATGATTGGTTTGCCAATACAAGAAGTTTGGAAATATTTGCAGCATATACAATGCAATCGGGCGTCAAAGATTTTATTTTTTCCGCACATCATTTGTATGAAAACGATAAAATAAAATCTATAGAAAAAGTAAATTCTATAATTGAAAATCAGCTAAGAAAAAATCCTTTAATTCTATTTCGGAAAAATTATATAGGTCATCCGAGTACTACATTGATTAAAAATAACAGAGAGATATGGTACGACGAAAATATAAAATGGGTAGTTGATTTTGAGTTTTATATAAGAGCTCTAAAAGAAACGGACTTTATATATATCGATCAACCGCTGATAAACATTGGTTTAGGCGAACATC
The DNA here is from genome assembly GCA_023386235.1 of Bacteroidota bacterium. Lineage (GTDB taxonomy): Bacteria > Bacteroidota > Bacteroidia > Chitinophagales > Chitinophagaceae > Haoranjiania. The sequence goes on from JAEWKC010000022.1 coordinate 3,941, forward strand.
AGATTACACAACAGGTTTTTAGGAACAGAGATGTGGAAATTCCGGAAAACATATATCTATTAAATAAATTAGGAAAAAGCATACTTAATAATATAGTAGTGTATGATTATTATTGGCGTTTGCTGCGCAATTTACAAATAAGAAACTGGAATGAGTTTGCCAATAAAGTTCACGATGAAATTCCCGATGAGATTAAGAGTATGTTTAACGTACAAAAAAAATATTCTTTAAAGATGTTGAATAAAGGGATCGTTTCTAAATTACTAATGTTTTCAACTTATTTAAAAGGAAAGATAAAATGAAGATTGCCATTAACTGTTGGATACTGCGTAATAAAAATGTGGATGGAATCGGCAATTTTTGTATAGAAGTTGTCAGGCATTTAGCTATGTCTCATCCGCAAGATGAAATTCTTTTACTATGCGATAAAAAATTTACAGAAGATTATTTCAATTTCCCCAACGTAAGCATTCATAGGGTTTTGCCACCATACCGGCATCCTGTTTTATATGTTGTATATATGGAAACAGTAGTGAAATATTTTTTACGCAAACATCAGCCGGATATATTTATTGGCATTGAAGGCTTTTTGAGTCTTGGTGCTAAAACACCACAGCTGCCGGTGATTCATGATTTGAACTTTGAGCATTATCCACAGGATCTGCCTTTTAGAAACCGATTGTATTATAGAAATTTTATGCCCAGATTTGCCGCTAAAGCAGGCAGAATAGCAACCGTATCTTCCTATACAAAAAATGATCTTGTTGATAAATACAAAGTTTCGGCAGAGAAAATTGATGTAGTGTATTGTGGCATCAAACAAAAGTTTCAACCTTTATCAAAAACGGAAATAGCAGACACCCGACAAAAATATACTGACGGTAATCCTTATTTCTTTTTTGTAGGCTCTATGCATCCGCGCAAAAATTTGATAAGATTGATAAAGGCTTTTGATATTTTCAGGAAAAATAATCCGCAGCAAAAACACAGACTGGTTTTATCCGGGAATATTCTGTGGGATCACAAAATGTTTGATAAAGTTCTCAGCGAAATATCTTTTAAAAACGATATAATATTTACCGGGAGGGTTACCGATGAAGAGTTGAAAAATTTGCTGGGATCCGCTGTAGCTCTGGCTTTTGTACCAACTTTTGAAGGATTTGGTTTGCCAATTGTTGAAGCGTTCCAGGCAGCAGTGCCTGTTGTTTGCAGCAACGTTACTTCTATGCCCGAAGTGGCTGGTGGCGCGGCTTTCCTAGTGAATCCTTTTGAGGAAAATGATATAGCCAGAGGGTTAGAGGAAGTAGCGAATAATACGGTACTGAGCCAAAGTCTTGTTGAAAAAGGGAAAAAAAGAAAAGAGTTTTTCAACTGGCAAAAAACAGCCGATCTGCTGTACGAGTCTGTATTAAAAACGATCAATCAATCACGTTGATTTTATCTACGAATCGTTGCGCGATATTTTCCCACCCAAACTGGAAGTAAAATTTATGCGGCGTTATGTCATAAATGGTAGGCTTTATTTTTATCACTTCTTCAGCAAAGGTGTGATAGTCCAGATCTTTTACCACCGTTATTTTCCTGTCTACAATTCCTTGCGGAATCCCTAATGCTCCGTTCGAAAAAGATACGGCAGAGCAGCCGTAACCTAATGCTTCCACCAGTTTTGTTTTGATACCACCACCGATCCAGACAGGATTTAAAAATATTTCAGCACCTTTAAATACGGCATGTATATCATCTACAAAACCAAGAATTTTCACCTGCTTATATTCTTTAGCAGCTATTTCTTTAGGTATGTTTTTTCCGCAAACAATCAGGAAGCAGTTTGGATCTCTGTCCAAGATTAGCGGCATTGTATGATCAAGTAATAATTTCAACGCCATTAAGTTGGGCTCATAGTCAAAAGTGCCGTTAAACAAAAGCAGGGTAGCGCTTTCCGGAATGCCGTGTTCTGCCTTTAGTTTGTTTACCTGCGCTTTCTTTTCCTGTTCGCTAAGCGCGGTATATATTTCTGTGCCGTAGGTAAGTACCGAGGTTTTTTCTTCTTTGAGTTTATAATGTTTTACAGCATATAGCCTGTCTTCTTCGGTAATGAAAAAACTATGGTCAGCTCTGCGATGCACATATCTTTCGTAGTAGAACAGCATCCACCACCACCACTTGCCAATGGTTTTAAAGCGCAGCGATTCAATGTTGTGCGAACGAATGACAAACTTTAAGTTGCACTGATATTTCACATACAAGCCTAATAATCCCATATAAGGATGCTCTATGGAAAGATGGGTAATTTTTTTCTTTTTTACCAGCCTGTTTATTTTGTAATAATAAAAAAGATTGATATAGCGGAAAGGCGAATCGGAAAAAAATTTGAATACTGAATAGTTTACTTTCTCCGGTTTGTTAGATTTAGTGGAAACTACTGTTAAATACACTTTCATGGAAATGTATTTATACAGCAGATAAATCGCTTTTTGCCCGCCACCTTGTGCGGGCAAAAAGCTGTAAGGTGCTATGGAGAGCAAATTAATCAACTGTAGGTTTTGCTTTTTTTCTGATAACAAATATAATGGCTAAAAGTAAGATCAACAAGAGCAGGCTATTGCAAATTACAATTAACGTATTACCTGTTTTTACTGAATCCGGCTCAAATTTAAAGAGAATCTCATGCTCGCCGGCAGGAACTGCTATACCACGTAATGCGTAATTTACTTTAGCGTATTCAGTTTTTTTGCCATCAATATACGCGTTCCATCCCGCCGGATAGTACACCTCGCTTAATACGGCAAATTGATTGCTTTGCGATGATGTTTTATATTTGATTTCATCATTGCTGTAGCTGGTAAGTTGTATGCTGGCGGTGCTGTCAAACGCGGTATTGGCGCCAATCGCGCTTTTAAATGATTCCTGAACATAAGCGGTATCTTTCGGGTTGAAGTTGTTCAGCGCGTTCATTTCGGCTGCGGCATTCGGTACCAATTGTACATGTTTTACAAACCAGGCAGCGCCTAAAGCTTCAGGGTTTGTCATTACATTTCCATCCTGACCTACAATGTATTTTGTGTTCAGCATGTTTAATACGCCCGGGTTAATAGATCTTGACATTTGACCTTGTATCAGATCCTGGTAGATGCTCAGCTTAGCAGGATGATACCCACCAATAGAACGGTGATGATAAGAAGTAACGGCATCCTGGAAAGGATCGCCGTTTGCCAGGTTAAATATTCTGTAATGCGGATCTTTATCCTGCAATATTTGCTGGTCGTACGGTTTCAAAGAAAAAGCCTGTGACTCTATATCTTCGGGCTGCATAAAGTTTTCTGCATTCATATATTTTTTACCTACAGCTAAAAGATCCACAGTATTCACTACGGTAAGAATGAGTAGGAGAGCAGTGGCTTTTAATTTATCTTTCATAAATAAATACAAAGCACCGAGTAATAATGCAGAAAATAGAATGACTCTCAAAATGCCTGAAAAGAACATATCCTTGCGCGCGTCTTTTAAAGCATTAATAACAGAAGCACCTACTGCTTCACCGCCCGCTTGCGGATTGGCAAACATCTGCTTCAATTGTTCATCCAGGCTTGCTCCGTAGTCGTTCATAAAATATATTAGCAATAACAAAACTACAGTGCCGCCTAAAGCGTAGGTTATTTTTTTGAAATGCTTTTGTATAAACTCTTTCGGGTTTGTTTCTGTATTAAATAATAAAGCCTGCAAACATAGAGCTGCCATTAACGGAAGTGTTAATTGCGGTATTACTAACGCCATGGAAGGTGCTCTGAACTTATTGTATAACGGAAGGATATTGAACAATGTATCATTCAGCCCAAAGTATTTACCCCAAGCCAGTATAATGCCTAAAAGAGTTGCGGCCAGTAGCCACCAGCGATGTTTTATTTTAAATACAAAACCTATAATGGCCAGTAAGCATATAATGATGCCGATGTATACAGGCCCCGATGTGCTTTCTAAGCCTCCCCAATACTGCGGTATCATTTGCGATAACTGCGCTACAGCTTCTCCCGGCAAGCCAGCTCCGGAAAGGTTGTCTGCCAATTTTTCGTTTTCGGCAAAAGTGTTGGCAGAGCCGCCGCCAAACGCGTTGGGCATCATCATTTGCAGGGGTTCCGCTTTGTGCATGCTCCACATAAATGCATAAGAATTATCCAGTCCTTTAGTGTGTTCTATTTCTTTAGCCAAGCCACCTTCTGCAATTTCCAATGCTTTTCCTCCTCGCATGGTATATTTTGAATATTCCGCAGTGGTAAGCAATACCGTTGCAAAATTGCCAATACCTATTGCGCCGCCTAAAAGTGAAAGCCCAAGCGCTATGAGCATGTGTTTGTATTGCCCCGTTTTGATCCAGTGAATGATAAAGGCAATGGTCATAACAGCTATTACAAGCAAAAGATAATAGGTGATTTGTATGTGATTGGCACGCATTTGCAAAGTAGCGAACAAGCAGGTTACAGCCAGGCCGATAATGTATTTTCTTTTGAAAATTAAAAGAATGCCGGCAAGTAAGGCAGGCATTAATGCGATAGCCAGAAATTTGGTTTCGTGGCCCGCAACAGCGATCACAGGATTATAAGTACAATAAGCAAACGCAACGCTGGCAAGAATTCTTACTAGTAAATTGAATCTGAAAACTACGGTAAGAATATAAAAACAGATGCTTGCCAAAAAGAAATAGGAAGCAGGGTTAGGTAGTCCTAACGAGAGAATTGTGATGAAATGATTGGGAACAAACTCACTGTTATCCATGGCGGTTTGATAGTTGGGTGTTCCGCTGAACAGGTGTGTATTCCACAGTGGAAAATGTCCATGTATGGCTTTGTATTCAAAGGCGTTTTGTGCCATTCCTTTCCAGTGAATAATATCAGGCTGCGAAAGTACCTGACCTGATAAAGCAGGGTAGCAGAAAATCAGTGCCAACAACAAAAATATGGCAATGGCAATCAGGTGAGGTAATAAGTCTTTTTTCCAGTCGAAATTTTTAAGCATTGTTTTTTTAGTATTTAGATTTTAGTACTTCATATTCAGATATCAGTCGCGGACTAATCAATCGACACAAATTTATTTTTTCCTAAAGAAGATTCTCACGGGTACACCTTTAAAGTTAAATTTTTGACGTAGTTGATTTTCTAAATAATTTTTATACGGCGTTTTAATATCTTCAGGGTAATTAGTGAAAAAAGCAAAAGAGGGTACGTGTGTTGGCAATTGTGTTACAAACTTTATTTTTACGGTATTGCCGCGTACAACCGGCGCCCGATAGGCCTCAATAGCTTTTAGCATAATTTCGTTGAGCTGGCTGGTTGGTATTTTTTTCTTTTTATTTTCAAAAACGGCGAGCGCTGCTTCTATTCCCTGGAAGATCCTTGTTTTTTCTATCGCGGAAATAAAAATAATGGGCACATCGTTAAATGGCGCCAGCCTGCTTTTTAATTCTTTTTCATAATCTCTTGCTGTATTGGTTGTTTTATCTTCAATCAAATCCCATTTATTTACCAATACTACAATGCCTTTACCCTTGCGGGCTGCAAGAGAATAAATATTGATATCCTGAGCGGTAATACCTTTTTCAGCGTCCAGAATCAGCATGCAAACGTCGGCTTCGTCCATAGCACGTATGGCACGAATGACAGAATAAAATTCTAAATCATCTTTCTCCTTATTTTTCTTTCGGATGCCTGCGGTATCTATCAGTACAAATTCTTTTTGAAACAGGTTGTAATGGGTATGAATGGTATCGCGGGTGGTGCCGGCAATATCGCTTACTATGGTTCTTTCCTGATTGGTCAATGCATTGAGCAGGGAAGATTTGCCCACGTTCGGTTGTCCGATAATGGCAATCTTGGGCAATTCACTTTCTTCTGCATCTGCTTTATCTGCCGGTATTAGTTCTGTAATGGCGTCCAGCAATTCTCCTGTGCCGCTTCCCGTCATGCTGCTTATAAAGAAAACATTATCAAATCCAAAGCTGTAAAACTCCATGGCTTCCAGCTGGCGATTGTTATTGTCTACTTTATTTACCGTAAGAAAAACGGGTTTAATGGTTCTGCGAAGCAAATTAGCCATTTCTGTATCCAGATCGGTAATGCCTGTGGCTGCGTCTGTCATAAAAATAATAGCGTCTGCTTCATCAATGGCGATCAAAACCTGTTTGGCAATTTCTTTTTCAAACACATCGTCGCTATCCGCTATGAAACCTCCGGTATCAATTACATTGAACGATTTACCGTTCCAGTCGCTGATGCCATATTGCCGGTCGCGCGTTACGCCGCTTACATCATCCACAATGGCTTTGCGTTCTTTCAACATCCTGTTGAAAAAAGTGCTTTTGCCCACGTTCGGTCTTCCTACAATCGCTATCGTAAAACTCATTTAATTTATTTTTATTCAGAATCTATTAATTAGAACCTGGAATTGTTATCTGTAATTTTGTAATTTTAATAATACCCATACTCTTTTAGCTGGGCCTCATTGTCTCTCCATTTAGGGCGCACTTTTATAAAAAGTTCCAGAAAAACTTTACTGTCTAAAAATTTTTCGATGTCTTCGCGTGCCAAAGTTCCTATTTTTTTTATCATTTTGCCGCCTTCGCCTATTAAAATTGCTTTTTGGGTTTCGCGCTGCGCTATAATGTCGGCCTGTATTTTTATCAGTGTATTTTTTTCTTTAAAGGCATTTACTATCACGGCGGTGTGGTAAGGAATTTCATCTCCAAACAGTTCATATATTTTTTCACGAATAATTTCGCCTACGAAAAATTTGGTGGGTAAATCTGTGAGGTCATCTTCATCATAAAAAGGAAATCCTTCAGGAAGCAACGCTATCACGGCGTCCAGCAATTCGTTCAGGTTGGCTTGCTGCAAGGCGGAGATGACAACTATTTTTTTGCAATAATTTTTTGCAATAAAAAAATTCTGTGCCTTTTCTACTTTTTGCTTGGAAGCTTTATCGGCTTTGTTCAGCACTACAATGCAGGGTACCTTTAATTTTAACGACGAAAAAATCTGGTCGTTTTCTTCCAGGTCATCACTTATGTCTACAATCAATAAGGCTACATCCGCGTCTTCTAACGCGCTTTTTACAGAGCGCATCATTTTTTCGTGCAGTTTGTATTTCGGTTCTATAATGCCCGGCGTATCGGAAAATACAATTTGGTATTCGTCTTTTTTATTCAGAAATCCTTTTATTCTATGTCGTGTGGTTTGCACTTTTGGCGAAATGATGGCCAGTTTTTCGCCTAAAAAAGCGTTTAGCAATGTGCTTTTGCCTGCATTGGGCTTTCCAAATATATTTACAAATCCGGCTTTCATATTGGTCAAAAATAAACAGTTATGCGCTAAAAGGCAAACTTTATTTTGCTTTGTAGCATTTGAGAACGATACTGCGTATTATCATCTAATCGAATGATTTTTATTATGAAACAACTTTTATTCCTAAGCTTTGCCACTCTGTTTCTTTTTTCGTGTAATAAGCAGGTTGCTTATGAGGCTGCGTTTGCAAGAAGTGAAAGGATATTTAACCAGTTTAAACACCAGAGTAACAATAGTTACACGTTTGTACTTACAACCCATTCATGGACGAATTTCAGTTCAGAAACCACTTTGCACGTGAAAAACGGCAAGGTAACCGGCCGGAATTATGTAGCAAAAAACGCCAGACATGTGAACGGTGAATGGCAATTTGAAATTGTAAAGCAGTATAATGAAACAGCGGCAAATATTAATTCACATACAGAAGGATTTAAAGCTATTACCTTAGACGAAATCTACGATAAAGCCAAAAACGAAATTTTAAAAGTTGACCGCAAAGCCAATACTATTTATTTTGAAGCAAAAAACAATGGTATGATATCTTCTGTAGGCTATGTGCCTAAAGAATGTGCAGATGATTGTTTTATAGGCTATACCGTTTCGCGTATAGAACCGATTGATTAGTTTTGCTCATAAAACTGTTCAATAAAATATAAATAATATCTTTGCATCCATACCTTACTAAGATGCAATTATTTTACAAAGAGATCAATACACCTTTTAAGTATCCTTTTACTATTTCCGGAGGACGTACCAAAACACATCAGCCAGCTTTGATTGTAGCGCTTAGCATAGGACGTTTCACCGGTTACGGCGAGGCGCCAGCCATTGCGTATTATAATATTACGGTAGAAAAAATGATAGCTGATTTAGAAGCTAAAAAATCAATGGTTGAAAAATTTGCACTGACCGAGCCTGAAAGATACTGGCATTATCTGCATCATCTTTTTCCTGACAATCCTTTTCTGGTTTGTGCATTAGATATAGCGGCATGGGATCTTTTTGCCAAAATGAACAACAAGCCTTTGTATAAAATGTTTGATACCGAATGGGAAAATATTCCCCCGACAGATTATACAATAGGTATTGATACCATTGATAAAATGGCAGATAAAATGAAAGCCAATTCATATCCTATCTACAAAATAAAATTAGGCACAGAAAACGATGTAGAAATAATTCGTTCATTAAGAAAAGAAACAGATGCTTTTTTTAGAATTGATGTAAATGCCGGCTGGCAAACAGAAGAAGCGCTGGAAAAGATACCTCAACTCAAAGAACTTGGGGTAGAAATGATAGAACAACCACTTGCCAAAGACAATTTTGAAGGCATGAAAATTTTGTATGAACAATCAGTACTGCCGCTGTTTGCCGATGAAAGTTGCGTGTTTGAAAATGACGTGGAAAAATGTGCCGGACGTTTTCATGGCATCAACATCAAACTTACCAAATGTAGTGGGCTTACACCGGCCTTGCGCATGATTAAAAAAGCTAAACAGCTTGGCTTACAGGTAATGGCCGGTAGTATGAATGAAACCTCAATAGGCACTGCTGCTATAGCCAATCTATTGCCACAGCTTGATATGGTAGATATGGATGGCCCATTATTGCTGGCAGAAGATGTGGCCAAAGGAATAAATTTTCATAATGGTTATGCATCTTTGCAATACAAAACAGGATTGGGTATTGAAGTAGATATTTTAGAATAAAAATAAATTCCATTTTTGGAATAAACAGAAGACTTTTTATGTATTTATTATATTCAGACGGGAACGGAAATATTTTTGAAGACGAATCGCTGTATGCCGTTGGCAGGGCGGGTTGGGATGCTTTACCCGTAGATGAGCAGGATTGGATAGAGCTGCCCGAAGGGGGTAATCTGTACGAGTTGCCGGGCAGACGCGGCATTGGTATCGACGTAAAAACAGGAGAAATGCGCCTGTGCGAAAAAGGTTGGGCGGTAGCCGCCTTTATTCCTCCGGCACATACAGGGCTATATATGGCGGCATACGAAACTGTTTTGGAAGAGGCCCCTACATTACCTTTGTTTTGCTACACGGCGACAGGCTTTAGAGACAATCAAATTTACGTTACCGCATTAAGAATTGAACAGGATATCAGGCAGGAATGTGCGGGCTACGACAATGATAAAATTCAAAGCGGCGCGCTGGAACTTTTAAAGAACTATCCCGATAACAGGCTGGTACAGCACCTGATGAATAATTGCTGCAATACTTATCATTGCCCGGCCGCAAGAAATTTATCTTTAGGAAGATGGGAGTGCCCCGTGCCTATGTCGCCGGCCTGCAATGCCAATTGCATTGGCTGTATTTCTTTTCAGCCAGAAGAAGAAACAATTGTTGCCACGCAGGACAGATTAACGTTTAAACCAATGGTAGAAGAAGTAACGGAGTTTACCGTTCCGCATCTTTTATCAGCGCCATATCCTTTGATAAGCTTTGGGCAAGGTTGTGAAGGTGAGCCATTGCTAATGTGGGAAACTATTCGCGATGCTATTATTGAAATTAGAAAACATACTACCAACGGAAGCATTAATATTAATACCAACGGCTCTAAGCCCAATGCTGTAAAAGCCTTATGTGAAGCGGGTCTGGACAGTATAAGAGTAAGTCTTAATTCGGCCCAAAAACATATTTACACTGCTTATTATCGGCCCAATAATTACGAATTTGAAGATATTATAGAAAGCCTGAAGGTGGTAAAAAGCTACGGCGGCTGGACGAGTATCAACTATTTTGTCTTTCCTGGTATGACAGATACAGAGGCAGAATATGAAGCTTTAAGAAAATTGATAGCAGACACAGACCTTTCAATGATACAATGGCGCAATTTCAATATAGACCCTGACTGGTATTTAGGTTTGATGGGCGTAACCGAAACACAACCTTTTGTGGGTGTCAGAAACCTGATGGATACTATTAAAGAAGAGTTCCCTAACGTAAAGTTCGGCTATTACAATCCGCCTATTGAGCGTATACAGGGAAATTACGAAAAAGATTTTGCTCATTAATTTTCGTGTTACTTTAAACTTTTTCCTTACTTTTAAATTCTATTATAACTAATAATTAATAATCATGATTAAAAAAATCCTGTTACTTGCCGGTATTGCTTTATCAGTAAATACATACGCGCAAAAAGGTGAATATACTATTAATGGTAACATTGAAGGCATACAGTCCGGTAAGGCTTATCTTATAACCCGAATGGCTGATGAGCAAAAAATAGATTCCGTAGCAATCATTAATGGAAAATTTCTTTTAAAAGATACCATATCCGATTCCAGAATTTCTTCTCTCATAGTAACCAATGACGCGGCAGAAAGAAGCAGAAGCACTCTGATTTTAGAAAAAGGAACTATAAATGTAAAAGGTAAGCATAATGCTTTGGAAAGCTTACAAATTGCGGGCACTGGCAGCAATGATGTATTGAATGAGTATCAGCTAAAAATGAATAATGGCGATGCAGAATGGATGCAAAACTTCAATAAAAAATATGCTGCCGCCAGTGAAGCAGGCAATGAAGAGCTGATGAAAACGTATGAAGAAGAATTTGGCGCTATGCAAAAGCAAAATGCCGTAGTTGCCGAAAAAGTAATAGCAGCCAATAGCTACAGCTTTGCGGCACCGCTGTTGCTGTCTATGCATATGATGTCTTTAGATGTTTTTAAAATGGATGAGCTGCTTAAGCTAATTGAGCAATCTGCTATACAGTATCCTGTTACAGCCCAATTAAGAGAAGTGGTGGATGCCAAATTAAAAACCGCTCCCGGAAAAATGGCGCCGGAAATTGTACAAAAAGACACTACGGGTAATACAGATATCGCATTGTCTTCTTTGCGCGGAAAATATGTGTTAATTGATTTCTGGGCCAGCTGGTGCGGACCTTGCCGTGCAGAAAATCCTAATGTGGTAGCGGCTTACAACAAGTTTAAAGATAAAAACTTTACCATTTACTCGGTTTCATTAGACAGGAAAAAAGAAAACTGGCTCAAAGCAATTGCCGATGATGAACTCTCCTGGCCTTATCATGTGAGCGATTTGCAATACTGGCAAAATGCGGCGGCAGAAGAGTATGGAGTGAGAAGCATTCCTGCTAATTTTCTTTTAGATCCTTCCGGAAAAATTATCGCTATTGATTTGCGCGGAACGGAATTACATACTAAACTGGCAGAAATTTTAAAATAATAAAATGAATTAACTTTGAAGGCGAACTCACAAAACGGGGTTCGCTTTTTTATTCTAAATCTTCCATCATGCAATCAAGAAGAAAATTTTTACAGCTTAGTTCTCTTTCATTAGGAACAATTTTATTTAAAAAAACACAGGCTAAACCTCTGCAAAACGGCAATAAGCCTATCGTCATCTCTACGTGGGATGCGGGCATCAACGCCAATAAGGGCGCATGGCAGGTGTTAAGAGTAGGCGGTAAGGCCATAGATGCCGTAGAGCAGGGAGTAATGGTTACGGAAAATGAAATTGGCTGTTGTGTAGGACTTGCCGGCAACCCCGATCGTGATGGCTTTGTAACTCTCGATGCTTCTATCATGGATGAAAAAGGCAACTGTGGCGCCGTGGGTTTTTTAGAAAGAATAAAACATCCTATCTCCGTAGCACGGCGTGTGATGGAGTTTACGCCGCATGTATTTTTAGTGGGCGAAGGCGCGCAGCAGTTTGCTGTAGAGCAGGGCTTTCGTCTGGAGCCTCAAAAGTTGTCTGAGCCGGCAGAAAAAGCATATAAAGAATGGCTGAAAACTTCCGAATACAAACCACAGGTAAATGTGGAGCGTACTACAAAAAACAGCTACGATATACCGCGTCGTTTTAAAGACGGAAGTTTTAATCATGATACAATCGGTATGTTGGCACTTGATAAAAACGGAGATCTTAGTGGTAGCTGTACCACTAGTGGTATGGCTTTTAAAATGCGTGGCAGGATGGGCGACTCACCGTTGATTGGCGCAGGCTTGTTTGTTGACAATGAAGTGGGCGGATGCGTGGCTACGGGCTTAGGAGAAGAGGTAGTGAAAATTGCCGGTTCACATTTAGTTGTAGAAATGATGCGCCAGGGACATACGCCTGAGCAAGCCTGCAAAATAGCCGCAGAGCGTATTATAAAAAGAAATGGCAGTAAGGCTAAGGATATACAGGTAGCATTTCTCGCGCTAAACAAGCAGGGAATACCGGGCTCTTACTGCATTCAGCAAGGGTTTCAGTATGCCGTTTGTACCAGCGACAATGACAATATATTAATAGATGGAAAATTTATTTTATAAATTCTATTGATGTAGCTTGTTTTAGTCGGATAATCATTTTTCAGCATAATAATAAATTAAAACAGTGAAAAATGATTTATCCACATACGTAAGTAAATAGTTTATTAAGACTTTTAGGAATAACTAAATTTAGGTTACCTTCGCCACTCAAAATTATTGATCAAATAAAATATAAATACAATATGGACTTTAAGAATTTTCAAATGCCTTATAACATCAACGAAAAATATTCGAAAGCTGTCGCCTATTTTTCAATGGAGTTTGCTATAGATCAATCTTTAAAAACATATAGCGGCGGACTGGGTTTTCTTGCGGGTTCGCACATGAGAAGTGTTTATTCTCTTTCTCAGAATTTAGTGGGAATTGGCATATTATGGAAATACGGTTATTACGATCAGCTGAGAGAGCATGATCAATCCATGAAAGTAAAATGGATAGAAAAAAATTATAATTTTTTAGAAGATACAGGAATTAAATTTCAGATAGAAATTCATGACGCTCCTGTTTGGGTAAAGGTATGGTATCTTGATCCGGAGACATTTAAGACCGCGCCCATGTTCTTCCTTAGCACCGATACGCCCGAGAACGATTACGTATCTCAAACGATCTGCCACAGACTGTACGACGGCAACGAAGCCACCAAAATTGCACAGTATATTTTATTGGGCAAAGGAGGCGCCAAGCTATTAGATGAAATAAACCTGCACAGGGATATTTATCATTTGAATGAAGCACATGGTTTGCCCGCGGCGTTTTACCTGCTGCAAAAATTCAAGAGTGTAGATAAGGTAAAAGAAAAACTGGTTTTCACTACTCATACACCTGAAGAGGCCGGCAACGAAAAACATGATTTTAATCTTTGCTACAAAATGTCTTATTTCTCCGGCTTATCTGCCGATGAGGTGAGAAGGGTTTCTGGGATTTACGACAATCGTTTTAATCACTCATTGTGCGCCTTGCGCCTGTCACACATTGCCAATGGTGTATCGCAACTGCACGGCCATGTATCAAGAGATATGTGGTATAAGCATGAAGGCGTTTGCGAAATCAAAGCTATCACCAACGCGCAGGATTACAAATATTGGGCAGACAAGCAATTGTATAAAGCCAAAGAAGATAACGATGATTTTCGTTTCGATGACAGAAAAAAATATTTAAAGAAAAGAGCATTCAAAATTGTATCGGATCAAACCGGTAATCTCTTTGATCCCAATGTATTTACCATTGTGTGGGCAAGAAGATTTGCAGGATATAAAAGAGCCGATTTCCTGATGCGCGACAAAGAAAGATTCAGAAATTTAGTTGAAAATAAAAAATATCCTGTACAGGTTATTTGGGCGGGCAAGCCTTATCCTTTAGACCAGCCGGCCATAGATACTTTTAACTATATAGAAAGCCAGGCCAACCTGTATCACAATGTTTCTATCCTTACCGGCTACGAATTGCAGTTAAGCAAGCGCGTAAAACAGGCGGCCGATCTTTGGTTAAATAATCCGCGTGTACCCCGCGAAGCTTCCGGTACAAGCGGCATGACGGCTTGTATGAACGGAGCAGTAAACTTCTCTACAGACGATGGCTGGATTCCCGAATTTATAAAACACGGCAACAATGGGTTTGTAATTCCCAAAGCGGATTATGCCAATATGAGCACGGAAGAACAGGATCAGTACGATTATGAAAAAATGTACGAAATACTGGAAAATGAAATTCTTCCTTTGTATTACGAAGACTATGATACATGGCGCCAGATAATCAAAAACGGAATGGACGATGTACGCTTCCAGTTCAACAGCGATAGAATGGCAGAAGAATACTACGATCAGATATATAATTAACCTCAACACAAAAAGCTTACCTTCGGGTAGGCTTTTTTATTATGAATTACCTGATAAATCTCATGATAAAAATCATTGTCATAAAATTGTAATGTAAGATTAAACTCCTTACATTTGCCTATAAACTTTTAAATTATCAATTCTAAACAGATATGACAGTTAAACAATTTTTTCTTTCCTCAGTAGGCAAAAAAATAGTCATGGGCGGCACAGGTATTTTCCTGATTCTTTTTTTGATCGTTCATGCCGGGTTAAACGCAACCATTTGGGCCAATGACGGCGGCGAGATGTTCGAAAAAGGAGCTCACTTTATGGGTGGCAATGTAATTCCCCGTATTTTAGAAGTAGGGTTGTTTCTATTTATAATTCTGCACATCGTTCAGGGTTTAATGCTCGAAGCAGAAAACAGAACCAAACGCGGCATTGGTTACAAAAGAAATTACGGCAATCGCGGAAGCAAATGGTACAGCCGCAGCATGGGTATTTTAGGCGTACTGATTTTAATGTTCTTAATTATACATCTGGCTCATTTCTGGATACCTAACAGGTCAAGCCAGGATTGGGTGCGCTTAGACGGAGAGATTCCTCTTTACGAAGAAATGAAATACGTATTCAGCAATCCTGTGATTGTAATTATATATGTGGTGAGCTGTATAGTATTGGCCTTCCATTTATTGCACGGGTTTCAAAGTGCTTTTCGCTCGCTGGGTGTGCACAACAAAAGATACAATACTTTTATTAATGCCTGCGGCGTTATTTATTCCATACTTATCCCGCTTATTTTTGCATTAATGCCTATCAGCTTTTATTTTGGCTGGATATCTTAATCAAAGAATAATATCTTCTGCCACAAACATCATCATTCATTCGTCAATACAAATTATCAGAGAAATATGTTAGAATCTAAAATACCTGAAGGACAATTATTAGAAAATACCTGGGAATATTACAAAAGTCATTGTAAACTTGTAAATCCGGCCAATAAGAGGAAAATGGAGGTAATAGTGATTGGCACAGGTTTGGCGGGAGCCAGCGCTGCTGCCACTTTGGGCGAACTGGGTTACAAAGTAAAAGCATTTTGTTTTCAGGATTCTCCGCGTCGTGCGCATTCAATTGCCGCACAAGGGGGTATCAACGCTGCTAAAAATTATCAAAACGATGGAGACTCTGTATTCCGTCTGTTTTACGATACCATTAAAGGCGGCGACTATCGTGCACGCGAAGCCAACGTTTATCGTTTAGCGGAAGTAAGCGGCGCTATCATAGATCAATGTGTAGCGCAAGGTGTACCTTTCGCACGCGAATACGGCGGATTGCTTGATAACCGTTCGTTTGGCGGAACACAGGTACAGCGTACGTTCTACGCTGCCGGGCAAACTGGTCAGCAATTGCTGATAGGCGCTTATCAATCTTTAGAAAGACAAATAGCATTGGGTACGGTAAAAATGTATGACCGTCATGAAATGCTTGATATAGTAAATATAGATGGTAAATGCAGAGGTATCATTGCACGTAACTTAATTACCGGCGAGCTGGAAAGACATTTTGGTCACGCGGTTTTGATTTGCAGCGGCGGATATGGCAATGTGTTCTATCTTTCTACCAACGCTATGGGTAGCAATGGTACAGCCGTTTGGCGCGCGCACAAAAAAGGTGCCTATTTCGGCAATCCCTGTATGGCACAAATACATCCTACCTGTATACCGGTTTCAGGCGATCATCAGTCCAAACTCACATTAATGTCTGAATCCTTAAGAAACGATGGCAGAATATGGGTACCCAAAAAACAAGGAGATAATCGTAAAGCAACCGATATACCCGAAGAGGAAAGAGATTATTATTTAGAAAGAAGATATCCTGCATTTGGTAACCTGGTGCCGCGCGATGTGGCTTCAAGAGCCGCTAAAGAAAGATGCGATGCTGGCTACGGAGTAGGTACTACCAAGCAGGCCGTTTATCTTGATTTTGCCGATGCCATTATGCGCTATGGTAAAATTGAAGCCGGAAAACGCGGCAATGACCATCCATCACAGCAGGAGCAAAGAGCATTAGGCTTAAAAGTGATAGAGGAAAAATATGGCAACCTTTTCGATATGTATGAAAAGATTACCGGTGAAAATCCTTACGACGTACCTATGCGTATATATCCTGCTATTCACTATACCATGGGCGGATTATGGGTAGATTACGAATTGAAAACCACCGTAGACGGATTGTATTGTTTAGGTGAAGCTAACTTTAGCGATCATGGCGCCAATCGTTTGGGCGCATCTGCTTTAATGCAGGGACTTGCAGATGGCTATTTTGTAATTCCCTACACAGTGGGTAACTACTTAGCCGATGAAATATACAGCAAGCCAATACCTACAGATCATCCTGCTTTTGCACAGGCCGAAAGAGAAGTGGCAGATAAGATCAAAAAGCTGATGAACATAAAAGGAACAGAGTCGGTAGAAAGCTTCCACAAAAGATTAGGAAAGATAATGTGGGATAAATGCGGTATGGCACGTAACGAACAAGGACTGAGAGAAGCAATAACAGAAATAAAGGAACTAAGAAAAGAATTTTGGTCAAACCTGCGCGTACCCGGCAATATACAGGAGTTTAATCCTGAATTGGATAAAGCCGGAAGGGTAGCCGACTTCATGGAGTTGGCAGAGTTAATGTGCCTGGACGCGTTAGACAGAAATGAAAGCTGTGGCGGGCATTTTAGAGAAGAGTATCAAACACCGGAAGGAGAAGCGATGAGAAATGACGATGGATATATGTACGTATCGGCATGGGAATATAAAGGAGAAAATGCATGGGAACTGCATAAGGAACAACTGAACTACGAGGTAATTAAACCTACGCAGAGGAATTATAAATAATTAAGCTGAAATTGATAATTTGAAAATTTATGGAACATTACAATATGAATTTACTCTTGAAAGTATGGCGCCAACCAAATAGGAATACCTCAGGAGAATTTAAAGATTATAAAGTTGAAAACGTTTCTTCAGAAATGTCTTTCCTGGAAATGCTTGATGTGCTGAATGAAAAACTGATTGCACAGGGAACCGATCCTATAGCTTTTGACCACGATTGTCGCGAAGGCATTTGCGGTATGTGCTCTATGGTGATTGATGGGGAGCCACACGGACCTTGGGAAAAGAATACTGTATGTCAATTGCACATGCGCGCTTTTAAAGATGGCGATACTATTATTATAGAACCCTGGCGTGCTAAGGCTTTTGGAGTAATAAAAGATCTGGTAGTAGACAGAACAGCTTTGGATAGAATTGTGCAGGCTGGCGGATACATATCTGTTAATACCGGTAATGCTCAGGACGCTAATAATTTGCCTATACCTAAAAAAGATGCTGACGACTCGTTTGCCGCTGCGGCTTGCATTGGCTGTGGTGCCTGCGTGGCAGCTTGTAAAAACAGCTCAGCCTTACTGTTTACCAGCGCTAAAGTTACACAGCTGGCTTTATTGCCACAAGGCGATCCGGAAAGGAAAAGACGCGTAGTAAGCATGGTAACGCAAATGGATAAAGAAGGCTTTGGCGCCTGTACGGCAACCGGCGCTTGCGAAGCTGCCTGCCCTAAAGGCATACGCATAGACAATATTGCTCGTTTAAATAAAGAATATATGCGGGCAGTACTTACTTCTGAATAAGCCGTAGCTCACATTCATATTTTAAAAAGTCCGGAGAATTATTCCTCGGACTTTTTTTAATTGAGAATGCGCATTCTATAAGCGTTCATAGCCGTTTTGCCTAATTTGCTGGTTAGATTTCTGTTGGTAAAGAAACCAACGGGCGCACCAATCACCGGAAGCAGCTGAGCAATTTTTGCAAGGTCAAGATAGTCTCTGTATTCCTGTTGAAAGCTGCGCCAGTCAAAGTCATTCACATTATCAGAAATTGTATTGCTGTAACGGTTCCAGTTTTTTATTTTTAAATAAATTTGTTTGCGATGCTGCCTGCTTGAAAAGGCAAGTTCAAAAATATGCAGCAGAAAAATTCTTTCTTTCAATTCATCCAGATTAAAACCATAAATAGCCGCTATCTCGTACAGCATCTTGATTTTAATGGTGAGAAAAAGTGGAAAATCAGCCATGGCCGCCACAAAGCCCGCCGCGCCGGTAATGCCTCCTTCCGCGGCGGCGGCATAGGAATAATTTAATATTTTGGTGTTTGCTTTTTTATCTCTCTCCTGCAAACCTATATTTTGCAAGGGTTGCTGAGTTGTAAATTTAGAACCCAGCAAAACAGCTTTTATCATTTCTCTTATAACAAGCGTAATGGCTTTGTGTATCTTTTCGGGTATGTAGCTGTTGATCTTATTTTGTACGCCTTTCGACATTTTATTGAACAAATGCGGACTTTTCATCATCTTTGTATGCCATTCATTTAGTTCTGCTTCTACATCGTTTATATAATCCATCGGTAGCTGTTTTAGTATGAGTGAAAATTGTTTAATGAAAGATTTTATTTTATAAAACCTTTTGAATACGATTGCAAATTTAATTATTGATTAGTAACTTTATGAATGTAATGTACAAATGCTTTTTGTATTTTTACATTATTCTGTATTTAATATAAATTGTATTCAATATCAAAATTGTATAAATGAAAGAGATTAGTTGGGGAATCATCGGCTGTGGAGATGTAACGGAAGTAAAAAGCGGCCCTGCTTTTAATAAAGTTGAAAATTCAAAATTGACTGCCGTAATGCGTAGAAACGCCGCGAAAGCAGAAGATTATGCCAGACGACATAAAGTTCCCAAGTGGTATAGTAATGCCGATGATCTCATTCATGATAAAGATGTGAATGCTATATATATTGCTACGCCACCATCTTCGCATCTGGAATATGCTTTAAAATGCATAGAAGCAGGTAAACCTTTCTATGTAGAAAAACCTATGGCCATGAATACCGCAGAAGCCGTGATAATGGCGGATAAAACGGCCGCGGCCAATATAAAAGCCGTAGTGGCGCATTATCGTCGTACGTTGCCCATGTATATGCACATAAAGCAATTGATCAATATGGATGTGTTTGGCGAAGTGAGGATGATGAATATTCATTATCATCAACCTGTGTTGCGTCCTGCTGAATTAAAGCTGGAGAAAAACGCGTGGCGGGTAGATCCTTCAATTGCGGGTGGTGGATTGTTTCATGATATTGCACCGCACCAGATAGATGTAGCTTATTTTCTTTTCGGGCAAATTGCCGAAGCCAGCGGCGTATCGGTAAACCAGGCAAGAATATACAATGCGGACGACATGGTAGCGGGAAATATTTTGTTTAAAAACAGCGTGGTCATGAACGGTACATGGAACTTTTCCTCTTCGCCCAAAGCAGCCACAGATGTATGTGAAATTATTGGTACTAAAGGCAAGATCACTTTTAGTTTTTTCGGTAATTCTAAGGTAGAATTAGTAACACACGCCGGAAAGAAAAATTTGCTGTTTCATGCTCAAAAGCATATCCAGCAGCCCATGATTGAAAAAATTGTGCAATATTTTTTAGGTGAAGGCGAGAATCCATGCAGCTTGCATGAAGGGATAGAGATAATGAAAGCTATTGATGCTATCAGTCAATAAGCATAAAAAAATCCGATTCGTAGTATCGG
The DNA here is from genome assembly GCA_023386235.1 of Bacteroidota bacterium. GTDB lineage: Bacteria > Bacteroidota > Bacteroidia > Chitinophagales > Chitinophagaceae > Haoranjiania. The sequence continues at coordinate 24,023 of JAEWKC010000022.1, forward strand.
ACTTTTTATGCTTTATATTTTTTCTTTCTTATTTATTGTTATCCTGTTGTGGTTTTTCTTTACTGCCACCGGTTGCTTTTTTGATTGATTTAGGGGCAAACATTGCCAGCATTCTTCTGCCTTCCATTTTAGGCATACCTTCCAGAGCGCCGTGTTCACTAAGCTTTTCAGCAAATTTTAGTAATAACAATTCACCTCTGTCTTTAAACATTATGGCACGTCCTTTAAATTGTACATAGGCCTTTACTTTATTGCCTTCCTGCAAAAATTTAATGGCATGTTTGGTTTTAAATTCAAAATCATGATCATCCGTACCGGGTGTAAAACGTACTTCTTTTACCTCGCTTTGCTTAGAATTGGCTTTCATTTCTTTTTCCTTACGTTTTTTCTCGTAAAGAAATTTTTTGTACTCAACTATTTTGCAAACAGGAGGTTTCGCGGTAGGAGATATTTCTACAAGATCAAGTTCCTGCTCTTGCGCTATGGCCAATGCTTTGGCGGTAGGGTAAATTCCTGTTTCAACGTTGTCTCCTACAAGACGTACTTCAGGAACTCTAATTCTTTCGTTTATTCTGTGTTCCGGCTCGGGTTGAGCTCTGAAACGTGGATTATTGTTTCTTCTAGATAATGCCATTCAAGGTTTTTTGGTAAAAATAAATTTATATAATTTTATGAATAATTACAATTGCAAATATGATACAATAATTTTTATTCAACAAAATAAAAATTTTGATAGAAAACAAAAAAAGTCAAAAGCTGATTTTCTTCTGACTTTAAATGTTTAAGTCGGCTGTTTACAGGTGAGCTTTGATTTTGTTTTCGATTACTGATTTGGGAACTGCGCCTATTTGCTTATCTACAACTTCTCCGTTTTTAATGAACAGAATAGCCGGAATAGAAGTAATACCATATTCAATGCTGGTATGGGCGTTTTGGTCTACGTTCAGTTTTCCAATTTTTACCTGACCTTCATAATTTGTAGCAAGCTCTTCAATCACGGGGCCTATAGCGCGACAAGGTCCACACCATTCTGCCCAAAAATCAACAACAGTAAGCTTATCGCTTTTCAAAACTTCTTCCTGAAAGTTAGCATCTGTAAATTCTAGTGCCATATTTATTTAATTTAAAATTTAGTTTTAAGTAAAATCTTGATTTTCAATGTACAAATTTGGTTCCAAATTTTCTGTGTAATTTATACTGGAAAAAATGTCATAAAAGCAAGGCGAACAATTATTATAACAGAAAAAATGACAGGCAAAATTACATCAATTAAAATTGTTTGCCAAATAATCTTTCTAAACTACTGTGATTATAGTCTATGTAGGTAGGTTTTTTTCCGCTTGGAGAAACGTTCGGCGTATGACAGAGAAACAATTCTTCTACCAGGTTTTTCATCTCATCATTGTCCAGTTTTTTTCCCGATTTTATGGACTGTTGCTTGGCAATACAGCGCAGTACTTTTTCTCTTTTACTGAATTTGATTTCGCTGCTAAAATGTTTGAATTGTTCTAAAAGCAATTCTATGGCATGTGTTTCATTGCTTGCGCTCACATCGGCAGGCACGCCTTGTATTACATAGGTATCTTTTCCAAAGTGCTCAATCTTGTAGCCCAGTATTTCTAATTCAGGCAACAGGTCTTCCAGCAAAATACTGTCGGCAACAGATAATTCTATAGTAACGGGAATGAGCAGTTGCTGTGTTACACTTTTTTGGTTCACAATGGTTCTGGCAAATTTTTCATAAAGAATTCTTTCGTGCGCCAGTTGTTGATGCACTAAAATATATCCGGTAGCTGTGGCTGCTACAATATAAGTATTGGAAATTTGCATACAATTTCCAATAGTTTGTATAGCCGGTTTTTCGGAAAAATTAAAAAGATCAGTGTCTAGTGATTTTTCCGGTTCCGGCAATGAGCTTTCTTTTGGCAATGATGAAACAGAAGGGGTATAAAAATCTTGCCAATGCGAGAGTTCTGATTTTAATGAAGGATCAATAAAATGTGCCTGGTTTTTTTCGGTAAAAGTTTTAAATAGTCCCGAAGACTCCGCGCTTTGTTTATCACGATCGGTGAAGGGTTTATTTAAGGCGTCTAATTGCTGTATGCCGGCATCCAGCGAAAAGTCTAAAGACGGTGCTATGCTTGATTGTGCCAGCGCGTGTTTTACGGCGGCCTGCACAAACGCGTAAACTATTTTTTCATCTTCAAATTTTATTTCCTGTTTGGTCGGATGCACGTTAATGTCTAATTGCGCGGGATCTAGTTCTATGAATAAAGTGTATAACGGAAAATTTTCTTTAGGCAAAAGTTCAGCGAAGGCGCTTGTTACGGCATGATTCAGATAAGCGCTTCTAATAAAACGGTTGTTTACAAAAAAGTACTGTTCGCCTCTTGTTTTGCGGGAAGCTTCGGGTTTGCCGATAAAACCGTAAATGTTGAGATAGTCAGTCTCTTCTTTTACATTCACTAAATGCTGATTCACATTATTACCCAGTATTTGTACTATTCTCTGTTTTAAAGATCCCGGTTCCAAATGAAAAATTTCCTGACCGTTATTTTCAAGCGAAAAGAAGACCGACGGAAAGGGCATAGCCACACGAATAAATTCTTCTACTATATGCTTAGTTTCTGCTGCGTTGCTTTTTAAAAAATTTCTGCGTGCAGGAACATTGAAAAAAAGATTTTTCATGGAAATGCTGGTACCATCAGGGCAGGAGCAGGGCTCCTGTGTCAGCACCACGCTGTTTTCAATTTCAATGTGTGTGCCCAATTCATCTTCGGGCCTTTTGGTTTTTATTTCTACTTGTGCCACAGCGGCAATAGAAGCCAGTGCTTCGCCCCGAAATCCCATGGTCTTAATATGAAACAGATCGTCTATCTTACGGATTTTGCTGGTAGCGTGTCGTTCAAATGCCATACGCGCGTCTGTTTCGCTCATGCCTTTGCCATTATCAATTACCCTTATCAGGTTTTTACCCGCGTCGCTGATGTAAACCTTTATCTGCGTGGCGCCCGCGTCAATCGCGTTTTCCAGCATTTCTTTCAACGCCGAAGCCGGCCGCTGAATTACTTCTCCGGCCGCTATTTGATTGGCTATGTTATCGGGCAAAAGTTGAATTATATCCACTGAATTACATCATTTATTCAAAGCGAATATAAAGATAATTTTAAAACTCAATTTGATGTTTTTGTTAAGTTAAACTATAAAATTTTTTGTATTTACTTATATTTGATACCTGATAGCAAAATATTTAAAATTAATCTTTACAAAATCAAATGCAACACTCTATTATTCTGTCTTTATTTATTTTATTTATGACTTTACAAACCAATGCACAACGGATTACCAAAGACAAAAAACTGACTAAAAAGATAGAAGCGTTAATAAAAGACTTCGACGGAGAGGTAGGCATATACGTAAAGAATTTGAAAACGGGGAAAGTAGCAGCAATCAATGCCGATGAGCTTTTTCCTACGGCAAGCACTATTAAAGTACCCATTATGGCAGGCGTTTTTGATAAAATAGAAAAAGGAGAGCTAAAGTATAACCAAAATTTGAAGATAGATAAGCAAAAAGAACTGTACAAAGGAGACGCAGGCATTGTGGCGTCATTGGCAGACAGCGCTAATATTTTGCTCAGCCAGGTGCAAATGCTGAGCATTTCCGTTAGTGATAATTCTTCCAGCTTATGGTTGCAGGAGCTGGCAGGCACGGGCACGGCAATCAATAATCTGTTAGCCAGCTATGGATTTAATAAAATAAGAGTGAACTCCAGAACACCGGGACGAGAAAGCGAAAGAACGCAATATGGCTGGGGACAGGCATCGCCCAGAGAAATGGCTACGCTCTTGGAAAAAATAAGAAAAGGTGAAATAGTGAGCAAAGCCGCAAGTGAAGAAATGTACAGGGTTTTAGGCAATATGTATTTAGATCATCGGTCTTTAAGTCAGATTCCGCCATATATTAAAGCGGCTTCTAAAACAGGCTCAATCAATCAGTCAAGGTCTGAAGTGGTATTGGTAAATGCGCCGCACGGCGATTATGTATTTGCTATTTATACAAAGAACCAGAAGGACCAGTCCTGGGGGCAGGATAATAAAGGTTTTGTATTGATCAGAAATTTATCTTCTTTACTATGGAATTACTTTGAGCCGCGCTACGGGTGGAAGCCTGAAGAAAATGATAAGTATAAAAAACTATGGTAACGAAGCTTTATGTCAATACTTTTTCAAAAGCCTTTCTGGCAGCGCCTCGGAAATATACCTCGCCACAATATACATAATTTCGTTTTTTTAAGATCGACAACATAGGCTGGTTATCAAAATTGGTATCTACCCGCACACTGTATACGTGCTTGTTTACGACCATTTCTTCTATAAGTTGAAAAAAATAATGAGCAATACCTTTTCGTTTCATTTCTTTACTTACCGCCATTCTGTGCACTACGGCGTAAGGTTGCTGTGTAAGCCATTTCCCTTCAATGATCTCATATGCCGGTTCTATATCAAAAATTACGGCGGTGTATGCAATGATCTTTTCTTTAGAAGTAAGAACATAGCCATAGCCGTTTTCCATATCTGTTTCTATACTTTCTTTTTTAGGGTAACCGTCCTGCCACTGTGCGCTTCCTGCCAGCCGCATCTGCTCTTTTGCATCCAGAATAATATTCCAAATTGTTTCTACATCCTGCGCAGTAGCTTTTCTTAAAAATATTTTGTGTATATCTAAAGAGCTTTCCATCAACCAAAAGTACAGAAATAGCCATTGTAAAGTATTGGTTTCAGCAGATATTTGTTTTTTAGAAAATTAAATATTTAGCTTACCTTTGCACTCCGTTTTTGGCTAAAGTTGAAAAAAAACAAGAAAAACTTTTACCGGAAACTATAAATTTATAATTAGAAAAACAGTGTAAAAAAATTTCTACATGGCAACAGTTACAAGAGAAAATATAGCCAGTTTAAACGACAAGTTGGTTGTGAATATTACAAAAGAAGATTATTTGCCGGGCTTTGAAAAAAGCTTGAAACAATATGCGAAATCGGCTAATATACCCGGTTTCAGAAAGGGTATGGTGCCCACGGGCGTGATTAAGAAAATGTATGGTCAGGGTATTTTCAGCGAACAGGTTTTTCAGGTAGTAGACAAAGCCGTAAACGATTATATCAAAGAAAATAATTTAGAAATTATTGGTCAGCCTTTACCTTTAGACCAGGATGAATTTGCTGTAGATGTAAATGATCCGAAAGATTATTTATTAAATTTTGAAGTAGGCTTGCAACCGGAAGTTAATATTGATCCGAAAAATATTAATGTTACAAGATATAAGATTGATGTATCTGATAAAACATTGACCGAAGAACTGGAAAACGCGCAGCGCCGGGCAGGAGAATATACCAATCCCGAAACAGTGGAAGAGGCCGACACCATCATCAATACCGAAGCGGCAGTTTCAGATAAAGACGGCATCATTGCCGAAGATGCCCAAAAAGGCAGCAGTTCTCTTACTTTTAAAGATTTTTCTAAAAAAGCAGCAAAGCTTTTTAAAGGTAAAAAAGTAGAGGATGTGGTAACTGTAAAATTAACTGATGCTTTTGACGATGAAAAAATTATCGATAGAGTATATACCGACCTTAGCTTAAATAAAGAAGAACAAAAACCCGAAGATACTTTTGTTACATTCACAATTACCAAATTGGGTTTGATGCAGAAAGCTAAAATGAATGAAGAGCTGTTTAAAAAAGTATTTCCTAACAAAGAAATCAAGAACGAAGAAGAGTTTAAGGCAGAATTAAAAAATGATATTCAGGCTTATTTTGAAGGGCAGAGTAATGCGCAAATGCAGGATCAGATCTATCATGAATTAGTAGATCATACAACTATCGATTTCCCTGAAGCATTCCTGAAACGTTGGTTAAAGGTTAGCGGCGAAAAACAAAAGACCGATGAAGAAGTGGAAAAAGAATATCCTGAGTTTGTAAAGCAACTGCAATGGGCTTTGATTTCCTCTAAACTAAGTGCTGATAACAACATTCAGGTAGAACCTGATGAAATTAAAGAATTCGCTAAAAATCAGTTGATGCAATATCTGGGCGGACAAATATCTGCCGACGCAAATGCAGATTGGGTAAATGACTACGCAGACAGAATGCTTAACGACAGGAAATTTATTGAAGATGCTCACGGGCAAATTAGGATTGGTAAGCTTTTCAACGTATTGAGCACGCAGGTGACCGCTAAGGAAGAAAGCATCAGCGAAGAAGCCTTCAACGAAAAGATACACAATCATCATCACTAAGATTTTATAAATCATTATCTACAACAGGAGCAATTATACGGCTCCTGTTTTTTATGTAAATAATCTGAAATATTTCTCTATTTTTGCACCCGATAATATTTTAAAAACCTATTAATCATCTTTTGCAGAAATGAATAATACCTACACCGATCTGGTGAAACAAACCTTCCACTTTCCGCAGGAAGGCTTTGACTTAAATAAGAATGGTTATTTAGAATTTAATGGTATTGATCTTAAACATCTGATCGAAAAGCACGGCACGCCTTTAAAAGTTTCGTATCTGCCAAAGATTGGCATCAACATCAATAAGGCTAAAGGCTATTTTGAAAAAGCTTTTAAAAAACATAAATACGAAGGGAAGTACAATTATTGCTATTGTACCAAAAGTTCGCATTTTTCCTTTGTGCTGGAAGAAGCTCTTAAGCATGATATTCATTTGGAAACGTCTTATGCATACGATATAGAGATTATCAATTCTTTGTATAAAAGAAGAAAGATAAATAAAAACATATTCATCGTTTGCAATGGCTTTAAACAAAAAAATTATACTTCGCGCATTGCAAAGCTTATCAATTCTGGCTTTACAAACGTAATTCCGGTATTGGATAATAAAGATGAATTGTCAATGTATAAGCGCAATATCAGATCAGGCAATCCTTTCAAATTAGGTATAAGAATAGCTGCGGAGGAAGAACCCAGTTTCCCATTCTACACCTCACGCTTAGGCATACGGGCAAAAGATGTGTTGGAGTTTTATGTAAACGAATTAAAAGGCAATGAAGACAGGTATCAGCTAAAGATGCTTCATATTTTTTTAAATAAAGGTATCAAAGACGATATTTATTACTGGTCTGAGTTGCGTAAAAGTATTACCTTATATTGCCAGTTAAAAAAGATTTGTCCCGAGTTGGATTCTATCAATATCGGTGGCGGTTTCCCAATAAAGCACTCCTTGGCTTTTGAATACGATTACCAGTTTATGATCAATGAAATTGTGGGCAATATAAAATCTGCCTGCAAAAAAGCAAAGGTGCCTGTACCGAATATCTTCACCGAGTTTGGCAGCTATACGGTAGGAGAAAGCATGGCGCACATCTACAGCGTGATTGGCGCTAAAGAACAAAACGACAGGGAAACCTGGTATATGATAGATTCTTCATTCATCACCACATTGCCCGACACCTGGGGTATTGGAGAGAAATTCTTAATGTTGCCCATTAACAAATGGAGCAATGAATACCGACGCGTAGTTTTAGGCGGCATCACCTGCGATGGGCATGATTATTACGATTCAGAAGAACATATCAATGAAGTATTTCTACCCAAAACACAAAGTGAAGAGGATGAAAATGACCCGGAAAACAAGAAACCTTTATACGTTGGCTTCTTTCATACCGGAGCATATCAGGACCAAATAAGCGGCTACGGCGGTATTAAGCACTGCCTCATTCCCTCGCCCAAACACGTGATAATTGAATATGATAAAAGCGGCAAGCTTACAGATTGGGTATACGCTAAAGAACAAACCGCTCAGAGCATGTTGAAGATATTGGGCTATTAGTGTTTGAATAATGTTTTTAAAAAAAGAGATGAGCCAAGTAACTGCCATCTCTTTTTTTATTTAAAGAACATGTTTCAAAATACATTATTTAGCATTAACAAACGCCTGCTTTGGGCAAACTGCTTATATATCAGGTTATTCTCTTTCATATTATTTGCTACATTTCGTTACATTTGCAGATAGTATTATATTAAATTATGGCAGAAGAAAGATCATTGAATTTTATAGAAGAAATTATAGAAGAAGATTTGCAGTCTGGAAAGCATCATTCAATAATGACGCGCTTTCCACCGGAGCCCAACGGGTATCTGCATATGGGACATGCATCAAGCATTTGTCTCAATTTTGGGGTGGCAAAAAAATATGGCGGAAAAACCAATCTCCGCTTTGACGATACCAACCCTGTAACGGAAGATACCGAATATGTTGATAGCATTAAGCAGGATATTCAATGGCTGGGTTTTGAATGGGAAAATGAATTATACGCCTCAGATTATTTCGAGCAATTATACCAATATGCCATAAAGCTCATCAACAAAGGATTAGCGTATGTAGACGATAGCAGCAGCGAAGAAATAGCCGAACAAAAAGGAACGCCAACCCAGCCGGGAAAAAGAAATAAATATGCGCAAAGGAGCGTAGAAGAAAACCTGCAGCTTTTTGCCGATATGCGTGCCGGTAAATACAAAGACGGAGAAAAAGTTTTGCGCGCCAAAATTGATATGGAATCTGGTAATATGCTCATGCGCGATCCAATTTTGTATCGCATCAAACATGCGCATCATCACCGCACCGGCGATGAATGGTGCATTTATCCTATGTACGATTTTGCACATGGACAAAGCGATTCTATAGAAAACATTACGCATTCTATTTGTACGATGGAGTTTGTGCCACATCGTGAAGTATATGACTGGCTAATAGAAAAGCTGGAAATATTTCCTTCTAAACAATATGAGTTTGCACGACGCAACCTGACTTATACAGTAATGAGCAAAAGAAAACTGCTGCAATTGGTCAATAATAATATTGTTGACGGATGGGACGATCCGCGTATGCCTACCATTTCCGGTATGCGGCGCAGAGGATATACACCCAAAAGTATTCGTGACTTTTGCGACAGAATAGGTATTGGAAAAAGAGAAAATTCCGTTGACTTAAGCGTGCTGGAATCGTTTGTTAGAGATGATCTGAACAAAACGTCCTACAGAAGAATGGTGGTATTCGATCCGGTAAAACTGGTTATTACCAACTATCCTGAAAATGAGACAGAAATGTTAGACGCAGAGAACAACCCGGAAGCGGAAGAGCTCACCTATCGTAAAGTACCTTTCAGCAGAGAACTCTACATAGAGCGCGAAGATTTTATGGAAAATCCGCCTAAGAAATTTTTCCGTCTGGCGCCGGGGCAATGGGTTCGTTTAAAATATGCTTACATCATTCAATGCACCGAAGCCATAAAAGACGCGGAGGGAAACATTACAGAAATACATTGCACCTACCTGCCCGATAGTAAAAGTGGGGCAGATACATCCGGTGTAAAACCTAAAGGTACACTGCACTGGGTGAGCATTACAGATGCTGTAGATGTAGAATTGCGTTTGTACGACAGGCTGTTTACAGAAGAGGATATGGATGATGTACCCGGCGAATACACTGATTATCTCAACCCGGATTCTCTTATTACCATAGCCCACGCGAAAGCAGAACCTGAACTAACAAAAGCAAAAACAGGAGAAGGTTATCAGTTTTTAAGAAAAGGCTATTTTACTTTGGATAAAAATGCTACTGGTGAAAAGCTTATTTTTAATCGTGCTGTAGGCTTGAAAGACAGTTGGGCAAAAGGAAATAAATAACCCGAAAATTTCTTCTCCGAAAAATAAATCATGTCGCTATTAAAGCAATTTCAAAAAAACTGGAAAGAAAAATTTGCCGGTTATTATACAAAAGATAAGCGCATACTGCTTGCCGTAAGCGGAGGATTGGATAGTTGTGTAATGACCGATTTGTTTCATGCCATGCATATTGATTTTGCTATTGCACATTGCAATTTTCAGCTAAGAGGCGCTGATAGTGATGAAGATGAAGCATTTGTAAAAAAATTATCACTGCATTTCAATAAAGAATTATTCGTAGCCAGGTTCGATACAATAGAGTTTGCTAAAAACAACAACCTAAGCATTGAAGAAGCTGCCCGAAATCTTCGCTATCATTGGTTTTCAGAACTAATGCAGCAAAGTGACAACCTGCTTTTTACAGCCACTGCTCATCATGCAAATGATAATGTGGAAACTGTGTTGATGAATTTTTTCAGAGGCACAGGTGTAAAAGGACTGATGGGTATTCCAGAGAAAAACGACAGGGTGATAAGGCCGCTTTTATTTGCTGCCAGACAGGATTTAGAGGATTATTTTGATACAGATTATTCTCTAAAAAAACTTGGCTACAGGACAGATAACACCAACTTTACAGATGACTTTACCAGAAACGCATTCAGGCTGAATGTAATTCCTGAAATAAAAAAACATTTGCCTGGCGCAGAAGAAAATGTATTGGATAATATTGAAAGATTTAAAGAGGTAAGCATTCTGTACAACGAAGCCATAGCCTCGCAAAAGAAAAAATTATTTATTCTCAACAACAAAGAGTACTATCTGCCTGTTTTACTATGGAAGAAAAATCCTGCGCAAAAAACTTTGCTTTGGGAATACCTGAAAGCTTTTTCTTTTTCTTCAAGGCAAATCCCGGGAATACAAAAACTTTTTGATGCAGATAATGCCAGTTTTATACAATCGCCTACGCATCGCATTTTTAAAAACAGGAATCATTTAATAGTAGCGGAAAATAATACAGAGAATGCAGAGCATGTACTAATTGATACCGTAGATAAATCAATCCATTTTGCAACTGGTATATTGAAGTTTTCTTTTGAAACATTCAATGGAAAAATTCAAGATAATCAGAACATCGCTTTGCTGGACGGCAAATTAGTAAAGTTCCCGCTATTACTGCGAAAATGGAGACAGGGCGATTATTTTTACCCTTTGGGCATGAAGAAAAAAAAGAAACTGTCTCGCTTCTTTATTGATAAAAAATTATCAGTTTCTGAAAAAGAAAATGTTTGGCTGCTAGAGTCCGACAAAAAAATCATCTGGATAATAGGACATCGAATTGATGAGCGCTTTAAGCTTTCCGATGCTACACAAAAAGTATTAAGAATAGAATTTACGCAAGGTAAATAGCTAACATTTTCTACACAATTACACATACGTTACCAGTGATATTTTTTATCTTTTTGCATAAAATGTATCTTTACGTTTCAAAAAAGACATACAATTTGCAATGAGTAATTTATTTTTAAGACAATCGCAGGAATTTCAAAAAAGACATATTGGCCCCAATAGGCAGGAAATGAAAGAAATGCTGGAAATCATTGGTATTTCTTCGGTGCAGGAGTTGGTAGATAACACAATTCCATCTCAAATAAGACTGGAAAAAGATCTAAGATTACCGGACAGCATCAGCGAGCAGGAATATTTGCTGGATATATGGCAAACGGCCACTATGAACAAAGTTTATCGATCTTACATAGGGCAGGGATATTACAATACAATTACACCATCAGTTATTTTAAGGAATGTTTTTGAAAACCCCGGATGGTACACGCAATACACACCTTACCAGGCAGAAATATCGCAAGGCAGACTGGAAAGTCTGTTGAATTATCAAACCGTTATAGCAGATCTTACAGGCTTGGAAATAGCCAATGCTTCTTTGCTTGATGAAGCTACCGCGGCGGCAGAGGCCATGAGTATGCTTTTTGGCCGAAGCAATCCTAAAGAAATCACCAGAGCTAAATTTTTTGTTGACGATGCGGTATTGCAACAAACCAAAGATGTAATCAATACAAGAAGTACTCCGTTCGGTATTGAAGTTGTTACCGGAAAATATGATGAAGTGGATATTGATGAAAAATATTTTGCTGCAATTCTTCAATATCCAAACAGTAAGGGTTCAATAGAAGATTATCGTGCATTTATTGAGAAAGTACACAATGCCGGAGGTTATGTAATTCTGGCTGCAGATTTATTGGCGCTTACCTTGCTGGCTTCTCCCGGCGAATTGAAGGCTGATGTGGCTGTAGGCTCTTCTCAACGTTTTGGAGTACCCATGGGCTACGGGGGGCCGCATGCCGCTTATTTTTCCACAAAAGAAGAGTTTAAAAGAGATATACCCGGAAGAATTATCGGCATTAGTGTAGATGCTTACGAGAACAAAGCATTAAGAATGGCGCTGCAAACAAGAGAGCAGCACATTAAACGGGAAAGAGCTACTTCCAATATTTGTACGGCACAGGCTCTGCTGGCCAATATGGCTGCCATGTATGCGGTTTATCATGGTCCTAAAGGCCTCAAAGAGATTGCCGAACGCGTTGCATTGATAGCGCAGACCATTGCAGAAGAACTGGCGGTGCTGGGCTTTGAAAATGAAAATAAGTATTTCTTTGATACGATCAGGATAAAAGCAGAAAGGTTATTGATAGAACCTATTGCTGATAAAAACAGCATCAATTTTTTCTATACAGAAGACGGGTTTATTCAAATATCTGTAGACGAGACTACCACGCAACAGGATGCTTTGGATATTGTATATATTTTTTCTGAAGCGAAAGGTTTAGATGAAGCTACTATTGGCTTCGATTCAGAAGAATATACATTAAACAACATCCCGGAAGCGCTTAACAGGAAATCTGATTTTTTAACACATGAAGTTTTTAATAAGCATCATAGCGAAACTAAAATGATGCGTTATATAAAAAAGTTGGAAAAGAGAGATCTGGCATTAAATATAAGCATGATCTCTTTGGGTAGCTGTACCATGAAGCTAAACGCGGCTACAGAAATGATTCCTTTGAGCTGGCCTGAGTTTGCAGCTATTCATCCGTTTGTGCCCGAAGGGCAGGCCAGAGGGTATGCTAAAGTCATTAAAGAATTAAGTGAATATCTTTCTGTAATCACAGGCCTGGACGCATGTAGCTTACAGCCGAATAGTGGCGCGCAAGGCGAATATTCCGGGCTGATGACTATTAAAAGATTCCATGAAGCCAATGGCAGCGCGCACAGAAATGTAGTGTTGATTCCTATCTCTGCGCACGGCACCAATCCTGCATCTGCGGCAATGGCAGGTATGAAAATCGTTATTGTTAAAAGTGATGATAAAGGGTTGATTGATGTAGATGATTTAAAAGAAAAAGCAGAGTTGCATAAAGATAATCTGGGTGCTGTAATGGTTACTTATCCATCTACTTACGGCATATTTGAAGAAAGGATTAAAGAGATTTGCCAGATTGTGCATGATAATGGGGGGCAGGTTTATATGGATGGGGCTAATATGAATGCCCAGGTAGGTTTTACCTCTCCCGGCAATATTGGTGCAGATGTTTGTCATCTTAATTTGCATAAAACATTTGCCATACCACATGGCGGTGGCGGTCCGGGCGTAGGTCCTATTTGTGTAAAAGAACACCTGACGCCTTTTCTTCCGGGGCATGTAAGCTGTGGCAGCGAAGGAGCGGTAAGCGCGGCGGCATTTGGCTCGGCATCCATATTGCTGATTAGCTATGCATATATAAAAATGCTGGGTGTAGAAGGATTGAAGAATGTAACTTCCTACGCGATATTGAATGCCAATTATATGAAATCCAAGCTTGAAAAATATTATCCTATTTTATATTCTGGTAAAAACGGAAATTGCGCACATGAGTTTATTGTAGATCTTCGGCCATTTAAATCTTCAGCCGGTATAGAGGCGGAGGATGTAGCTAAAAGACTGATGGATTATGGCTTTCATGCACCTACCATGAGTTTTCCTGTGCCCGGAACAATCATGATTGAGCCTACCGAAAGCGAAGATAAAGATGAGTTAGACAGGTTTTGCGATGCATTGATCAATATTTACAAAGAAATAAAAGACGTGGAAGAGGGCAGAGCCGACAAGAAAAATAATCCACTGAAAAATGCACCGCATACACAACGTGTTATTTGTGCAGACAGCTGGGAGTTTCCTTACGACAGGCAGGTAGCCGCTTTTCCGCTGCCTTATGTGTATGAAAATAAATTCTGGCCTGCGGTATCAAGGGTTAACAATACGTACGGCGACAGAAATCTGATCTGTACCTGCGCGCCTACAGAAAGCTATGCAGAATAACAGGTTTGTTTATTAAACTTAAAATAAAAATGCTTCCCCGTAAAAAAGGAAGCATTTTCTTTGTTTAGTATATTCAAACTATTAAGGAGCTACTAGTCTGAAGCCATTACCATGAATATTTACTATTTCAAGGTTTGGATCTTCTTTGATATATTTACGCAATTTAGCAATATATACGTCCATGCTTCTTCCATTGAAGTATGTATCACTGCCCCATATTTTCTTTAATGCTTTATCACGCGGCAATAGATCATTTTTGTGCTCTGCCAGCATTTTAAGCAATTCGTTTTCTTTAGGAGATAATGTTTGTGTTTGTCCGTTGATGGTCAACTCTCTTAAGCGCGGATTGAAATGGAAACTTCCCAAATCAAACTCTATGTATTCATTGTCTTTATTCACTTCTTCGTTACGTTTTAGTATGGCTTTTATTTTCATCAGCAATACTTCGCTGTCAAAAGGTTTCGTGATGTAATCATCGGCTCCTAATTTATAACCTTGTATGATGTCTTCTTTCATTGTTTTGGCGCTTAAAAAGAAAAGAGGCACATCGGGGTTGATATCTCTTATTTCTTCGGCTAGTGTAAAGCCATCCATATTGGGCATCATCACATCCAGTAAGCAGATATCAATATTTTCTCTTTGAAAAGCGGCCAACCCAAGGCGTCCATCTCTTTCCAATACTACATCATAATCGTTCAACTCAAGATAATTCTTCAAAACCATGCCTAAGTTTTGATCGTCTTCACAAAGAAGTATTCTGTATTTTTTTTGTTCCATTGTATTAATTTTATAAATTTAGTTTGTTAGTTACTATAATATTTTTAAATAAAAAATATTAATATATATTAATTATCAATAATCATGCTAATAATTTTAAGTAAAATGATTATTGCCATAAGTTTTCTGGGTAGGCGCCACTTTTTACCAATTCCATAACTTTTTCTTTTACTATCGGCGCGTCTTCTTTATACGTAACGCCAAACCAGACAGCGTCGGTAGGCACCACTTCTATTACTCCCATGCCTTTTTTGATAAACAAGTCCGCTACTTTAGGCATTAAAAATTCCGACTTAATATCATCGATATTTTTAGAGAGGAAATCATCAAACTCCGCTACGCACAGATCAATAAAGCTCTTATCGAAACAGAAAAAATTCATGCTTACATAAGTTTCCGGGTCCATTTCTACCAGGTTTTCTCCGTCTTCATAAACTATTTTATCATCTTTCTTGTATATTTTAAGTCTTTCTTCAATGCCTGTAAGTTCTCCTTTTTCATTGGTAATAATTTCACCTCTGCTTACGCTGCCATTATCGCTAAGTGTATTTTTCAATTTGTAAGCTATTGACGCGTAGGTTTGTTCATTTACTTTTTCTGTAAGGAATTTATATGCTTTTTCAAAAGCGTCCTTTCCGTAGAAGTCGTCTGCGTTAATTACGGCGAAAGGCTCATTAACAGTGCCTTCGCAGCAAAGGATGGCCTGCGCGGTACCAAAGGGTTTTACTCTGTCGGCAGGAATGGTATACTTTTCTGTGCCGGTAGTCATCTTTTGAAAAACATATTCAACATTAATATGAGGCGCCATTTTAGCTTCAAACTTTTCCTGGAAATCTTTAAAAAATTCTTCGCGGATAATAAATACTACTTTTGTAAATCCTGCTTTAATTGCATCATAAACTGAGTATTCAAGAATAGTTTCACCGGATGGGCCAAAAGATTCCATCTGTTTCATGCTGCCATATCTGCTTGCCATACCGGCTGCCAAAATTACGAGTGTGGGTTTCATTGCTTTATAGTTTTTGTATTTAGTTAAATAGTACGTAAAAATAGCAAATTATCGGTGAGTTACGAATAATCTATTTCCAATAATATCAAACGATTTCATAAATTTTTTATATTAGCGAATGTTTTCTTACCACCCTGGTTTATTTATACCCGAAAAAGTCATCGCATCCTGGTCAAAGGATGTAGCATTATATGTTTTGCGCACAGATACACTTCATCCTGTGGTAAGCGGCAATAAGTGGTTTAAATTAAAATATTATGTTCAGGACGCGCTGGATAAAGGCTACCGCAAAATGGCGACTTTTGGCGGATGCTTTTCTAATCATATTGTAGCCACCGCGTTTGCTACACAGCAGGCCGGCTTGCAGGCAACCGGCATTATAAGAGGTGAGGAACATTCCTTATTAAATTCTCACACACTGCAGCAGGCAAAAGAGTATGGAATGAATTTTTATTTTACCTCCAGAGAAACTTTTAAAAATAAAGATGAACTGAAAGAAACTTTTTCTGATTGCTATATCGTCAATGAAGGCGGGTATGGCGTATTAGGTGCAAAGGGCGCGAGTGAAATGTTAACCAATATTCCTGATTATGGATCGTTTGATTATATAATGATGGCTACAGGCACCGGCACTACAATGGCGGGAATAATCAACGCCGCATCCATTCACCAGAATGTAATAGGCATAAGCGTAATGAAAAACAATTATTCTCTTGAAAGAGAAATGACAAGCCTGCTAACAGGTATTTCTTTACAGAAAAAATTCAAATTACTGCACGACTATCATTTTGGCGGGTATGCTAAAAATAGCGATGAGCTGATCAGTTTTATGAATGGTTTTTATACAGAAACCGGTATTCCCACGGATTTCGTTTACACAGGTAAGGCAGTATTTGCTCTTAAAGAATTGATAGACAATGATATTATTCCGAAGTATTCTAAAATCCTGTTTATACATACCGGAGGTTTGCAGGGCAATTGTACGCTGCCAAAAGATAAACTGATATATCAATAAACTTTTTTAAGTATTCTTTTGTCTTAGTTTCAATTCAATTGATTTATTTTTACGCCCATGTTTAAAAAATTATTTAATATTTTACTCTTTGTAATCATTACCGAATCAGCATTTGCTCAGAATCCGCTCCCTGATTTTTCTATTGAAAAAAATAATAAAAATGAGAACGTAATTTCCTGGCGCAATCCTTTCAGCTCATCGCTGATACAGCTGGTAGTGCAGCGTTCAATGGATAGCGTCAAAAATTTCAGATCGGTGCACGCTTCTGAAAATCCGGCACAGGCAACAGGTTTATATTCCGAAGTAGCTGGTTCAAAATACTATTACAAAATTTTTTACATGTTGCAAGACGGCTCTTATTACACCACTGCCACTAAAACGGTGGCCTCAGGTTTTGAAACTGCCGGGCTTATAAGCTACCTGAATAATTATGACACGATTGTAGTGGCAAGTAGTGGCACAAGAACCAATTATCTGAAAAATAACTTTAACCGCTTGCGCGATTCTGTAATCAACAATACGGCAGACAGCCTTGTGTATATAAGCGGAAATGTGGTTAACTACGTGCATTATGTACCCAGGATGAGCGCGGTGGCAGGGGCACAGTCCGGTTATAAGTTCATATCAAATTATGTGTATATCAATACGGAAGGTAATCCTGTAATAAAGCTTCCTTACAACGATTATTATAAATATTCGATGATCATTTACAACAGAGACGGACGGGAAGTGTTGTATAATATAGGTGGTTTTAACAGTAATGAATACGTTTTGAGTAAAGCCAGCTTTATTTATCCCGGGCTTTATCCGTATGAAATAAAGTTTAACAATCAGGTAAGAGATAAAAACAGTATTGAAATAAGATAAACGGGTTACTTTTTCTAAGAACGGTAATTAATAGTAAAAATAATAAACAATGATAAAGAACAAACTGAAACTCCTTGCGCTACTGGCTTTTCCTATAATATTTGCAGCATGTGAAAATACAGACCAAAACAGTCCGGAAGTATCTATTGAAGCCAAAGACGGCAATATTAATGTAAACTCAAGCGGCCTCGAAAAATTTACGGATTCTACCATAAAAGGCAACGCTAATGTAAATATTTCTAAAGACGGCAACGTATCTATAAATGGGAAAGAGCTGGGCGTAAATGTAGATTCTACAGGTGTGAACGTAAAAATGAAAGATGGAAAAGGCGTTACAATAGACTCTGAAAAAGTACAGGTAAACATCGGCGGATTTAAAGTAAATATTCAGAAGTAACGTTTACCTAAATAATCAATCCAGATCATTCATAGCACTTATTAAAGTGCTATTTTTGTTTAGAAACAATACTATGACTATTATGTACAAATCTTTATCATCCTTTGCGGTAGCTTTATTTCTTTTGTTATGCATAAATGGCTATTCACAGCCTTTAGGCAATTTTGTAAAAATCAATTCTACCGATTCATATAGTAAAATAATTGCCAAGGCGGCAAACGTTACACCATCAGAAAGGCAGTATAAATGGCAAACCCTGGAGCTTACGGGCTTTTTACATTTTGGAGTAAATACTTTTACCGATAAAGAGTGGGGCACCGGAAAAGAAGATCCGGCCATATTTAATCCTGCAAAACTGGATGCGGAACAATGGGTGAAAACTATGCACGACGCAGGTTTTAAGCAGCTGATCATTACGGCTAAGCACCATGATGGTTTTTGTCTGTGGCCCACAGCTACTACAAAACACTCAGTAGCCGCAAGTCCCTGGAAAAACGGTAAAGGAGATGTAGTAAAGGAAGTAGCGGATGCCTGTAAAAAATATGGCGTTGGCTTTGGCGTATATCTTTCTCCCTGGGATATGAATTCAGAGCATTATGGTACGCCGCATTACAACGATTTTTTTGTACAGCAGCTTACAGAATTGCTTACCAATTACGGGCAGGTAGACGAAGTGTGGTTTGACGGAGCCAAAGGAGAAGGAAAAGATCAGGTATATGATTTTGACAGGTGGTATGCTTTAATAAGAAAACTTCAACCACAAGCCACTATCGCTATTATGGGACCCGATGTACGCTGGGTAGGCACCGAAACCGGCGTAGGCAGAACTACCGAGTGGAGCGTAATTCCTGCCGATCCTAATTTATTAAAAAATGTAGCTGCCGAATCGCAGAAAGATGTAGCCTTTGCACCGGTAGGAGATAAGCGCGGCGAGGATTTAGGAAGCAGAAAAAAGATTGTTGAAGCAGAAGGGTTGATGTGGTATCCCGCAGAAACAGATGTTTCTATCCGGCCGGGATGGTTTTATCACGAAGCGCAGGACAGCAAAGTAAAATCACCCGTAAATCTCATGAACATTTACTTTACGTCAGTAGGCAGAAATGGAGTACTCCTGCTCAATGTGCCGCCCAATAAGGATGGCCTGCTCAGCGATGCAGATGTAAAGAGTCTGTTGGGCTTTAAGGAACTGTACAATAAAACATTCTCTAAGAATTTTGCTGAAAACGCGTTTTTCTATGGAGACAATGGCAGAATGGCTGCAGCTGTTTACGATGGAAAATACGAAACATATTATACCACGCTGGCTAAGGATACAACTACCACCATAAATATAAATTTGCGCGACAGGCATACGTTCGATTTATTATCGGTACAGGAAAATATATTGGTAGGACAGCGCATAGAAAAATTTGTATTGGAATATTTTGACAATAACAACAACTGGACGAAGCTTACAGAAGGTACTACCGTAGGTTTTAAACGCATATTGATGTTTCCGCAGGTAACAGCTCAATATCTGCGTTTCAGGGTGTTGTCTTCCAGGTTAAATCCTACAATTTCAGAGATTGGCTTGTACAAACTTCCGGAAGTTTCAGGAGAAGAGAAATTTTTAAAAGAAAATTAATCCCCATCAATGATTGATAAAAAAAGCGAAATCAGAAGTGCTGATTTCGCTTTTTTTGAGGGAGGATGAGGGGTCTCGAACCCCCGACCTTCGGAACCACAATCCGACGCTCTAACCAACTGAGCTACAACCTCCGTATTAAGGAGTGCAAAAATAAGTAATTCATTCATTATTCCAAAAATAAAAAATATTAATCGTCGTAAATATTTCTTTATCTTTAGCACTTTAAAAGTGCTATATTATTAATATTTATACAAAAAATGTAGTGTAAATTTGAACAAATATAACTTTTGTTATTTTTGAATGTCAAAAGAGTCGTATATTAATGTCAATAAATAAAGTAAACAAGTCAATACTTATGATAAGTAAAAAAATGCTTCCGGTTGCAGCCTTTGTAATTTTTGCGGGAGTTCTGATTTCCGGAAGTTGCAAAGGAAATGATGGAAAAGATTCACTATACAAACAACAGCAATTATTAGTAGGGGTGGGTATATTTATGCAACGCTATCATTATTCTCCTAAGCCTTATGATGATACATATTCACAAAATGTATTTAATAATTATCTGGGCAAAAAGTTAGATGCGGAAAAAAGTATTCTACTCAAGTCGGATATTGATACCTTGTCTAAATACAAAAATACGCTTGATGATGAATTGCGCGGCGAAGTGCCTATTCAATTCTATCCGAGCGCTGTCAATAGCTTTAAGCAAAGAGTAAAAGAAGCGCAGGATGTAACTAATCAATTACTGCAAAAACCTTTTTCTTTTACGCAGGATGAATATATCATTACCGATCGGGATAGTCTTGATTTTCCTGCCAATGCAAAGGAAAGAGACGAACTCTGGCGCAAAAGAATAAAATACCAGGTTTTATCAAGATACTATGATCTGATATCGGAAAGAGACAAGGCTGACGCGCCCGACAGTCTTAAAAAGAAAACAGATGTACAACTTGAGAAGGAAGCCAGAGATAGAGTAAAAATAGCTATGGACAGGTATTTCAAAAGATATAATACCACCGCTTTTGAGCAGACCAAGCAATTCAGTAATTATTTAAATGCCGTTTGCGAAGAGCAGGATCCGCACACCAGCTATATGGCTCCTTTAGACAAGGCCGATTTCGATTCTGAAATGGGCAATAAGATAATTGGTATTGGCGCTCAACTGCGTGAAGAAAATAATGGAGAAATAAAAATTGTAAGTGTAGTGGTAGGAGGCCCGGCATGGAAAAGTAAGAAAGTGACAGCCAACGATGTGATTATGAAAGTATCAACCGGCAACGAGCCTTTGATAGACCTTACCGGATATGAGCTTACAGATGCGATTAAACTTATAAGAGGTGTAGAAGGCTCAAAAGTAAATCTGGTATTGAAGAAAGCTGTGAGCGGCGTTACCGATACAGTTTCTTTGGTGCGTGAAAAAATCAATATAGAAGAGGCAGCGGCAAGAAGTGTGATTATCAACAATAACGATAAAAAAATAGGTTACCTCTACCTGCCGGAATTTTATGCGGATTTTTACGATAAAGAAGGTTCCAGAATAGCGAAGGATGTAAAAACCGAAGTAGAAAAACTAAAGAACGAAGGAATTGACGGATTGGTGGTAGATCTGCGTTACAATCCGGGCGGCTCTTTGTTTGATGTAAACCAGATTATTGGCTACTTTATCAAATCCGGCCCTGTGGTGCAAGTTAAAAACAGGCAGGGAAGAACGCAGGATCTGAGAGACCAAAGCAGCGAATTGCTATACGATGGCCCAATGGCGTTAATGATCAATGAAATGAGCGCTTCGGCTTCAGAGATTTTCGCAGGGGCTATTCAGGATTATAAAAGAGGATTAATTGTAGGCAGTACTTCTACTTACGGCAAAGGAACCGTGCAACGTGCCATTCCTTTAGGCGATGAAGATCCTAAAACACAGCAGCCCGAATTTGGAAGCTTAAAATTAACCATAGAAAAGTTCTACAGAATTGACGGTACTTCCAACCAAAAAAATGGCATTCCCTCCGATATAGTTTTGCCCGATATTCTCGAGTCTTTAAAAATCAGGGAAAAAGACATTCCGAATGCCTTAGGATGGGATAAAATTGCCGCGGCTAACTACAATACCTGGCATTTTGATTACAATTTCCCGGCAGTAAAAGCCGCTTCAAACAGCAGAGTTAACAGTAATGCTGCTTTCCAGACTGTAAAACGTATATCCGATTGGATGGCGCAAAATGACAATCGCCCGGTAAGTCTTAACTTTGAAAAGTATAAAGCCTACCAGGAAGAAAGCAAACAAATCATGAACCGCGACGACAGCATCACCAAGCTGAAAGTACCCATGAATGTTGCTGTAATGGAAGTGGATAAACCTAAATATTACAATACAAAAGATAAAACAAAAGAAGATTTTTATCAAAGATGGCTTAACGATGTGAAGTCTGATTTGTATATTGAAGAAACTTCAAAAATAGTTTATGACATGATTAGAAATACAAAGGCGAAATAACTCTTTTTCTTTTACTATTTCTTTCAGCAGATATATTGCATGCACAATAGCCCATCTTCCGCAACGGAGGTGGGCTATTCGCAATAATTACTCTTTTGATGTAAGCTTTTAAACATTTATATTTGCATACTTAAAAAATTTGGAGTATGATAAATCTTACATTTCCTGATGGCGCTGTCAGAAGCTTTGAAAAAGGTCTTTCCGGTTTAGACGTGGCTAAATCCATCAGTGAAGGATTGATGCGCAAGGTATTGGCTGTAGAACTCAACGGTACAATTATAGACGCTTTCAGACCTATAGAAAGCGATGGCAATATAAAATTTCTTACTTGGGAAGACGAAGGCGGTAAGTCTACTTTTTGGCATTCATCAGCACACCTTATGGCCGAAGCTATCCAGGAAATA
Organism: Bacteroidota bacterium; assembly: GCA_023386235.1. Classification (GTDB taxonomy): domain Bacteria; phylum Bacteroidota; class Bacteroidia; order Chitinophagales; family Chitinophagaceae; genus Haoranjiania. The sequence continues at coordinate 46,673 of JAEWKC010000022.1, forward strand.
TATCCGGACACAAAGTTTGCCATCGGGCCACCTGTTGCCAACGGGTTTTATTACGACATAGATTTGGGCGAAGAAAAAATCACTGATGAAGACCTGGCTAAAATAGAAAAAATAATGAAAGAGCACGCTTCAAAAAAAGAGCGTTTTTCACGCCGGGAAGTTTCTAAAGCCGATGCCATAGATTATTTTACTAAAAAACAGGATCCTTACAAACTAGAGCTTATAGAAGGTTTGGAAGATGGCAATATTACCTTCTACAACCAGGGCGATTTCACCGATTTATGCCGTGGGCCGCATATACCTAACACCGGGTATATCAAGGCTATAAAGCTCACCAACATAGCAGGCGCTTATTGGCGCGGCGATGAGAAGAATAAAATGCTTACGCGTATATACGGGGTTACCTTTCCATCCAATAAAGAACTGGAAGAGTATCTTGTATTGCTTGAAGAAGCTAAAAAGCGCGACCATCGCAAGCTGGGTAAAGAGTTGGAACTATTTGCTTTTAGCGAAAAAGTAGGTGCAGGATTGCCCTTGTGGTTGCCAAAAGGCGCTATGCTACGCGAGCGTTTGCAGCAGTTTTTGCAAAAAGCGCAGATAGAAAGCGGCTACCTGCCTGTAATTACACCGCATATCGGTAATATTAATCTATACAAAACATCCGGACACTATGAAAAATATGGCAAAGATAGTTTTCAAAGTATAAAAACACCACACGAAGGCGAAGAGTTTTTGCTAAAGCCGATGAATTGTCCGCATCATTGCGAAATATATAAAACATCTCCCAAGTCATACAGAGATCTGCCTGTGCGTTTTGCAGAGTTCGGAACGGTTTATCGTTACGAGCAGGCGGGCGAACTGCACGGACTTACACGCGTACGTGGTTTTACGCAGGACGATGCGCATTTGTTCTGTCGTCCCGACCAGGTAAAAGATGAATTTAAAAAAGTGATTGATCTGGTGCTGTATGTGTTTAATTCATTGGGCTTTACCGACTTTACCACCCAGGTTTCCTTGCGCGATAAAGAAGACAGAAGTAAATATATAGGCTCTGAAGAAAACTGGGATATAGCAGAGAATGCCATTCGTGAGGCTGCCGCAGAAAAAGGTTTGAGAACAATTGAAGAATATGGCGAGGCTGCTTTCTACGGTCCTAAACTGGACTTTATGGTGAAAGATGCTTTAGGCAGAAGCTGGCAATTAGGCACTATTCAGGTTGACTATAACCTACCTGAAAGGTTTGAACTGGAATATGTAGACAGTGACAATTCACGGAAGCGTCCGGTAATGATCCATCGTGCGCCGTTTGGCAGCATGGAGCGTTTTGTAGCCGTACTTTTAGAACATTGCGGAGGTAAACTTCCTTTGTGGCTGGTACCTACACAAGTTAAGATATTACCCATTTCAGATAAATTCTTAGATTATGCCAATGAAGTGGCAGCAACTTTAAAGAAAAAAGAGATTCGTGCCGAAATAGACGATCGCCAGGAAAAAATAGGCAGAAAGATAAGAGACACAGAACTGGAGAAAATTCCTTATATGCTTATAGTGGGCGAAAAAGAAACGGAAAGCCGTACTGTGGGTGTGCGCAAGCAGGGCGTGGGCGATTTAGGAGCACAGTCCGTTGAAGATTTTGCAGCGCATATACAAAAAGAAGTAGACGACAAAGTTGCTTAACCGGTAGGTAAGTTTCAGATAACAGTTTTTTCGCTAATATTTTTATTTATTAGCTTTTTAGATAATAATTTTGATTATTATCTTTTCTGCTTATATTTGTAATATGATAGCCGTAATCAGTGGAGATATTATTCGTTCAGAAAACGTTGCTTCATCAAAATTGATGAAGGCAATGAAGGATTTTTTAAAAAGGTTTGGAACAGCGCCTAAAACTTGGGAAATATACCGGGGCGATCAGTTTCAGCTGGAATTGCCAAATGCCGAAGAGGCGCTTCTGGTTTGTATTCATTTGAAATCTGTTGTCAAACAATTGGGCAATGCAGATGTAAGAATATCTGTAGGCTTGGGAGATAAAAACTATAATGCAGCTAAGATTACCCAGTCCAATGGATCGGCATTTGTACATTCGGGAAGAAAATTTGATCTGCTAAAAAAAGAAAATACCAATCTGGCCATCCAATCAGACTTTGCGGATTTTGATACCGAGATGAATTTGTTGTTCAGGTTTGCATTGGTTTTTATGGATGAATGGTCTGTAGTATCTTGTGAAATGATAGATACCTTATTATCTTATTCTGAAAAAAAACAATCGGAAATAGCTGAAATGTTAGGTATCAACCAGTCGGCGGTAAGTCAAAGAATAAAGCGTGCGCATTTTGATTTGCTGATGGATTTAAATGAGCATTATATTCGCAGAGTGAAACAATTAGTACAATGATACTATTTCTCAAATTATTATTGGCACATCTTATTGGTGATTTTATTTTACAACCCGGCAAATGGGTTGCAGATAAAGAATTGAAAAAGCACAAAAGCATCAGACTCTATTGGCATGTACTTTTGCATTTTGTTCTGGTAATGCTTTTTGTATGGGATTTTTCTTTTGTGTGGATGGCGATTGCAATATGCGTTATACACGGACTGGTAGATTTTTTAAAGCTGCGTTTTCAAAACAATAAAAACAGAAGATTATATTTTTTTCTTGATCAATTGCTGCACGTAGCGGTATTGATAGCAGCTGTAATTGTTTGGCAGCGTATAGATGTTGCTACCTGGAATATATTTACACAAGCTCATCTTTTACTCCTTACAGGATTTGTATTTTTAAGCGAACCTTGTTCTGTAATAGTAAAAACATTTATTTCTAAATGGACAGATTTTACACAAGTAAAATCAGACGCCTTGCAAACCGTTTCTTTGCAGAATGCAGGTAAAATAATTGGTATACTGGAGCGCTACCTGGTTTTCATTTTTATACTTACACAGCACTGGGAAGCCGTGGGCTTCTTAATTACAGCGAAATCAGTTTTTCGTTTCAGTGATTTGAAACAGGCACAGGACAGAAAACTGACAGAATATATTTTAATCGGTACGCTTACAAGTTTTGGGATAGCTATTGTTACTGCTATCGTGGTATCTAATATATTACAATAATTATGCATCCAGTAAAACAATCTATACAAACAATAAAAGCCGGAAACAAATCTGAACGCAGAGATGCTTTTAAAGCAATAGTTGAGTTTGCTGAAAAACAACCACAATCAGTGTTGCCTGAAATAGATTTCTTTATAGATCTGTTGTCTGCAAATGAAAACCGTGTACAGTGGGAGAGCATGCAGGTAATTACTATATTGGCGCCGCATTGCAAAGATTTATTGTTTCAAAAACTCGATTTGCTGGCATTGGTAGCAGAAAATGGGTCTGTAATCACCAGAGATCATTATGTAAAAATATTGGCTATACTTTCGTCTGAGAATGCATACAAAGCTACTACCATACCTTTGTTGATAGATGAAGTACTCAAAAGCCCGATAAATCAACTTTGCATATATGCGGAAGCTACTTTATCTGTAATAGACAAGGAGAATAAACCATATCTTAAAAATGCGGTAATGCAAAGAATTGAGGATACAGCGGACTTGCCTGCTAAACGAAAAAGATTGGAAAAAGTGCTGAAGAAACTGTAACCGCTTATTGTTTACGTTTCTCATTGGCCCATTTCAATATGGTTTTCAATTGCTCTGCTCTGGTAAGGTTTGAATTGTCTAATTCTATGGCGTCTTCTGCCTTGCGCAGCGGGCTAACTTCTCTGGTAGTATCAATCAAATCTCTTTTTTCAATGTTGCGGGCAATCTCGTTAAGATTGGCATAACCCGATTTTTGTTTCATTTCTTCAAACCTTCGGTTGATTCTTACATTTTTGTCGGCCGTAAGAAATATTTTCAGTTCTGCATTAGGAAAAACAGTGGTGCCAATATCGCGCCCGTCCATTACAATACCTTTGCCTTCACCCATTTTTCTTTGCTGCGCCACAGCAAAATCACGTACTTTTTCCAAAGTAGCTACTTTACTTACAGCGTTGCTTACATTCATCTTCCTGATTTCTGTTTCTACGTTTACGCCATTAAGATGAATATCCGATTTTTTTTCTGCGGGATTGTAAATAAAATCCAAATGTATGTTTTGAAGGGCTTTTTCCAGCTCGTAATTATCAAATATATCTATCTGGTTGTTAAGGAAATAAAGCGTTATGGCCCTATACATGGCTCCGCTGTCGATAAAAACATAATGAAGCTCCTTGGCAAGATCTTTTGCCAACGTACTTTTACCACAGGCCGAGTAGCCGTCAATAGTAATAATAATATTTTTCATCAACAGACGTTATTACTTTGTAAAGATAATGATTTTTATTATAAATATAATATACTCAAAAATGGTATAAAATCAAGTGAATCAACCTTTTATAGTATTTCTGAGGCAATTTAGTATATTTCAATAAAAAATCATTAATTTTAATATAGAAAATATTTTCTTCACAATTAAAATTAAGAAATGAAGCACCTGCTATTGATCATTGCTGCCATAGCGTTTTTTGCTACGGATGCACAAGCTCAAAAAAGAGCAAGAGTTAGCCCTAAAGATAGTGTTGAAGCAAGTTTACGAAAAGGTGTTGATGTAAAGATTGTTTACAGCAGACCTTCATTAAAAGGACGCGAGCTCAAAAACATAATTACGTTTGGCGAGGTTTGGAGAACCGGAGCTAACGAAGCTACTACGTTTGAAGTAAATAAAGACGTGGCTGTTGAAGGCAAGCGGCTAAGAGCCGGAAAATATAGCTTATACGTTATTCCCGGGGAAAAAGAATCTACAGTTATTTTTAATAAAATCTGGAATCAATGGGGTACTAAATACGACGAAGCGGAAGATGCTCTAAGAATAAAAGTTCCTACCAAACACACGAAAGATAAAACAGAACAGTTCACTATCTCAGTTAATGATAATAACGGGGTTGTTTCTTTGGAGTGGGGTAATTTACAAATACCCTTTAAAGTGAAATTGTAGAAAAACTGTTTTACAACAGCGAAGAGGTAATGAGATAATCGCAAGCCAGCAAGGCTATACAGTTTAAAGAAACCGTAAACGTACATCTTTTGGCTAGTTCTACCGTAGAGCCATAAAAATTGTATCCTGAAAAGCAGGATATGGTTGATATAACGAAAGAGAACACCATTATTTTTATAATGGCCACCCATAAAGAGTAAGCTTTAAAATCTGCTGTCAATCCTGATATGTAATCAGTTGTGGAGAGCGAATCGGTAAATAACGCTACAATATAGCCTCCTACAAGACTCAGCGAAATGGAGTATATGATGAGTGCGGGTACAGTAATCAATGTAGCTAAAATTTTGGGAGTAAGCAGGTATGAGTAAGTATCTACACCCATTATTTTTAGCGCGTCGGTTTGCTCATATATGTTCATATATCCCAAATCGGAGGTAATTTTAAAACCCACCACACAGGCTATAATGGCACCCACACCAGCCGGTGCAAGTTCAAGCATTACAGTATCGCGTACAATGGTGGCAATGATAGACCTTGGAACAATTGGTGTATCAAGCATATAGGCAGCCTGCAAGGTCATTACCATTCCCAGGAAAAAAGATATTAAAAATACAATTGGCACAGAGTCTACACCAATGATCTTACATTGTTTCATAAACTCTTTCCATGTCATTTTTATATTATCCGGTCTGTGCCCAAGTCTTGACAACATCAGCACATAGTCGCCAAATTCATGAAAAATATCATGACCGCGTTTATATATTTTTGACTTTGATATCAAATGATTAGGTGTTGAGAATCAAATATAAAGAGTTTTTCAAAATTACTCGTGTTCGTCTCCGCAAATTTTAAAAGTGCAACCTTCTAAATCGTTATTTACTTTTAGTTGACAAGCAAGTCTACTGTTGTCTTCGGCATCAAATAAAGTATCCAGCATTTGTCCTTCCGCTTCTCCAAGCGCAGGAAGATTTTCGCCGCCTTCCAATACTTTTACATGGCAGGTGGCGCATAATGCAATTCCGCCGCAGGTGGCAAGAATGTTGTATTCAAATGCTTTCAGCGTTTCCATTAAGTTCAGTCCCATATCTTCAGGCACTTCCAGTGTTTGCCTGCTGCCGTCTCTGTCTTCTACTGTAAAATTTACCATGTATTATTTTATTATTAAAAAGCGTTCACGCCGTTTACGGTTGTATACTTAAAGCTTAATTTTTGGTCGGGGTAAACAAATTTAAATGCGCTCTGACACATTAACGCCGCTTCATGAAAACCACAAAGAATCAGCTTCAGCTTGCCCGGATAAGTATTAATATCGCCTACGGCAAAAATGCCGGGTATGTTGGTAGAATAGTCAAACGTGTCTACTTCTATAGCTATCTTGTCTATGTTTAAGTTCCAGTCAGCTATAGGTCCCAATTTAGGACTCAGTCCAAACAGCGGAATAAGATAATCTGCTTTGATAACGTTTTCCTGGCCGGCTCCGTCAATGTAAAAAACTTCTTCAAGATGTGTGTTGCCGCTGATTTTGCTAAGGTTTGATTTTAGTATCAAATCAATTTTACCTGCCCGGGCAAGTTCAAAAACTTTTTGCGCAGAATCCGGAGCGCCTCTGAATGTTTCTCCTCTGTGAATGAGGGTTACTCTTTTGGCTACGTCGGCTAAATAAATTGTCCAGTCAAGCGCCGAGTCTCCGCCACCTGCCAGCACAATATTTTTATCGCGATACATTTCAGGATCTTTCACAAAATAGGCTACACCTTTTCCATTTTCAAATTCCAGCAACCTTTCTATAACGGGTTTACGAGGCTCAAATACACCCAGTCCGCCGGCTATGGCTACTACTTTACTTTCAATTTCTGTACCTTCATTGGTAACCAGTTTAAAAGTGCCGTCTTCCTTTTTTGTAAGTTGTTCTACTCTTTCACCCAAAGTAAAAGTGGGGTTAAAAGGTTCAATTTGTTTCATCAGGTTTTCCACTAATTCCAACGCGTTGATCGTAGGAAAACCCGGGATGTCATATATAGGTTTTTGTGGATAAATTTCAGAAAGTTGTCCGCCAACCTGGGGTAAATAATCTACCAAATGGCATCTCATTTTTAAAAGCCCGGCTTCAAATACGGTAAATAATCCTACAGGTCCTGCACCAATAATACAAATATCAGTTTTAATCATTTTTTTTAAAGAATTTCGCCTGCAAATATAATTGTAAATTATCAATTTCGGCTTAAGAAAATAGGATTACTGTCATTTTTTCTTAATTCTTATTATGGCTTCAAATTTGCCCAATAACTGATACTACCTATTATATATAATGAAAATTAAATTTAAACACTCAAAAAAGGAAGATATGGCAGACAATATGGAAAATGTTGACAAAAATGCAACTGACAATAACCGCCAGGCATTTGAAAACAGCAATCCCGATTTTCAAGATGCGGAAAATAACAATGCTGAAGCTTTTGAAAGCGACCAATTCACCCATACGGAGCTGGATAAAATAAGTGAAGAACTTGCTGTGCAAAAAGACAAATATGTACGTTTGATGGCAGAGTTTGAAAATTATAAAAGAAGAACCAATACGGAAAAGTTCGAACTTATACAGTCGGCCGGCAAAGATGTATTGACAGCTATGCTGGAAATACTGGACGATATGGAAAGAGCGGAAAACCAGATAGCACAGGATTCCGAAATTGAACATATCAAAGAAGGAATTATTCTTGTGTTTAATAAATTCAGAAACCTAATGCAAACTAAAGGTGTAAAGCCGATAGACAGTATACATGCGGAATTTAATACCGATTTGCACGAAGCTGTAGCCAATGTGCCCGCTCCAAGTCCGGAAATGAAAGGCAAAATACTCGATGAAGTGCAAAAAGGGTATACATTAAACGATAAGATTATCAGATATCCAAAAGTAGTAGTAGGAAATTAGTCAGACAGAAACGGAATAAAAAATACATGAGCAAAAGAGATTATTACGAAGTATTAGAGCTGTCCAAATCATCTACTGCAGATGAAATAAAAAAGGCATACCGCAAGGTTGCCATGAAATATCATCCCGACAGGAACCCCGGTGATAAAGAAGCGGAAGAAAAATTTAAAGAAGCTGCTGAGGCTTACGAAGTCTTGAGCGACGAGAATAAGAAAGCAAGATACGACCGCTACGGGCACCAGGCTTTTGGCCCGGGTATGGGCGGTGGATTTGGCGGCGGCGGCATGAATATGGAAGACATTTTCAGCCAATTCGGCGACATATTCGGCAGCGGCGGATTCGGCGATTTTTTCGGAGGCGCTCAAACACAAAGAGGCAGGGGCAGAAGAGGCAGCAACTTACGCGTGAAAGTAAGATTGAACTACGAGGAAATTGCAGCCGGAGTTACGAAAAGCATTAAAGTAAAAAAATATGTACAATGTAATTCCTGCAACGGCTCGGGCGCTAAAGACAGAAACAGTATACAGGATTGCAAAACCTGCCACGGTACCGGGCAAGTGCGTAAAGTGACCAATACTTTCCTGGGACAAATGCAAACTGTAACTCAATGTCCTTCCTGTAATGGAGAAGGTTCTACCATAACAGCACATTGCTCAAGCTGCAAGGGCGAAGGAAAAGTGTACGGCGAGGAAACTATTGATATAAGAATCCCGCCAGGGGTGCAGGACGGAATGCAGCTAAGCATGAGCGGTAAAGGCAATGCCGGCGAAAGAGGAGGCATGAGCGGAGATCTGATTATACTGATTGAGGAAGAAAAACATGCCGAGCTGCACAGAGACGGCATGAATGTAGGATACGAATTACACATATCATTTCCCGAAGCGGTATTCGGCACTACAGTAGAAGTACCTACCATTGACGGCAGAGCTAAAATAAAAATTCCATCGGGTACACAAAGCGGTAAATTATTCAGATTGAAAGGAAAGGGTTTCCCGGATATTAATCATTACGGGAAAGGCGACCAACTGGTAAACGTGAATATCTGGACGCCGCAGCATGTTTCAGAAGATGAAAAAGAAGCCTTGCGGAAAATGAGAGACAGCGAAAATTTTACACCCAACCCTACAAAATCGGAAAAAAACTTTTTCGATAAATTAAAAGACATCTTCTCCTAAAAGAAACTAAATAATTTATTACAAATTATAATGAATTCCACAGTCTGTAAATTATGCTACAGGCTGTTTTTTTGTGCCTCATAAATTAGCTTATAATTATTTAATTATGTATATTTGAAACAATCAGATTTTAGTGTACATGGCTTCTAATATCTGGAAAGAAAAATCTTTCCCCACGGTAAAATGGCGTTCTAAACTGGTGCTGTTTTTTCTTGTGATTTTTATATCTCTTACCGTTGTTAACTTCTTCATGCCGGAAGATTTTCCTCCGCATTTATACAATGTAATGCTGTTGGTGCTGCTGGCTATCGGTTTCTGGATCACCGATGTGTTCCCGGCATTTGCTACCAGCATGTTTGTGGTCTTTTATTCGGTTTATTTTTTAGAGGAATTCTCTTTAACCAGCGGTGTGTCTCAAAACTGGGAAGCATACACTTCTACGTGGGCCAGCCCCATTATATGGATTTTGATGGGCGGATTTTTTATTTCGCTGGGCATGAGCGTTACCGGCCTTGACCGGCGTATCGCTTCACTGGCTATTAAAATTTTTGGCACCAATCCCAGAATATTTTTATTGGGCATGATGCTGCTCACCATCGTATTCTCCATCGCTATTTCCAATACGGCTACTGCCGCGTTGATGATAGCAGTAGTAACGCCACTTATAAACCGTTTGGGCAAGCAGGCTACTTACAACAAAAGTATAGTTTTGGGTGTAGCTTTCGCGGCTACTTTCGGCGGTTTGACCACCATTCCCGGAAGCCCCGTGAATGCCATAGCAGCCGAAGCTACCAGAGCGCAGGGAGAAACCATTTCCTATATGCAGTGGTTTGGTATAGGCATGCCTTTATGTTTGTTTTTTACTTTACTGGCTTGGATTATTTTATCGTTGATTTACAAACCTAAAATCAATAGTGTACCTAAGATTGAAAGCAATACCGATAGTAAATTGCCATCCAATAAAGAATGGGTAGTTATTTTTACGCTTTTGGTTACCATCTCTTTATGGCTTACCACATCTCAAACGGGAATTCCAGTAGCGGCTGTTTCTTTTATACCTATGATGATCCTGTCTATTTCCGGAATTATTCAGCAACAACACCTGAAGTCCATTTCCTGGGAAACATTGCTTTTAGTAGCAGGAGGCTTAACGCTGGGGGTAGCGGCGTCTAATACAGGTCTGCTGGATTACGCGGCAGCTAAAATTAATTTGCCGGAACAGAAAATTACAGCCTTGATTTTCATGTCGTATATAACTGTATTATTATCTAACTTTATGAGTAGTACAGCCACCGCAAGCATTTTGGTTCCTTTGGTAAATACTATTTTGCCCGGCGATGTGGTATTGGTTTCTATGGCTACGGCCATGTGCTGCTCTTTGGGCGTATTGCTGCCCATCAGTACGCCGCCCAATGCTATCGCGTTATCTACAGGTGTTGTTAAAGCAAAAGATTTTTCTGTGATAGGTTTGGTAGCTATACTTTTGGGTCCGCCGGTTATATGCTATTCTCTTTATTTTTGGCTTACTTAATAGTTGATTTACAATAAGTTAATCCAAAAAATATTTTTTTATCTCAATAAATATGCTATATTTGCTTACGATTTTCAGGATTGATTTTAGTTTATTAAACAAATCATTGCCGGAAAATAATCATTAGATTCAATTACATTGATTCTGATAAACGAAAATGTTATTCCGTCTGATAAACGAAAAACACTAAAAAATTTATACAGATGAAAATAGTTACTTCACTTGACCCTATGCTACAAACTTTTTGGATTCTGGCCATTATCAGTACCATCTTTTATTTATTAACCCTGATTGCCAAATACAGCAAAAGCAAGTCTATACATTACTTTCAGAGTTATTTTTTGCCGGTGGAAAAAATCGGCAAGCAAGAAGATAATGGCATACTTACTTTAAATTCCCTCTTCATGTTTATTCTTTTTCTGGGATGGGCGGGCGTACTTTTCTCTACATTTATTACCAGCAGGCTGTGGTTGCTGCTCATTGCTTTAGCGATTGGCTTCTGCGCGTTTTTCTTTGTAAAGAAGAAAAATACACGCAAAAGACATTTTTAATTAAAATTGTATTTTCTTTCATTTATTTAGCTGAAATTTGCCTTTAAAGCATTTTACATGGACATTAATATTATAGTGGCTGTAAGTGAAAACATGGCTATTGGAAAAAATAATCAAATGCTGTGGCACTTACCAGAAGATTTTAAATACTTTAAAAATACCACCTGGGGTTTACCCATTCTTATGGGGCGTAGAACCTTCAACTCGCTTGATAATAAGCCTTTGCGCGGCAGGATCAATATAGTTTTATCAAGAAATAAAGAGTATAAATCAGACGGCGCCATAGTGGTGAACAAAATAGATACAGCCATCTTTCTTGCCAAAGAGCACTATTACAACCAGCTATTTGTAATTGGCGGCGGGCAATTGTATAAAGAAATATTGCCTAAAGTGAAAAGAATATACATCACGCGTGTAAAAGCTACTTTTGAAACAGCCGATACTTTTTTCCCTGCCTTTAGCGAAAAAGAGTTTCAGCTGGTATCTTCCGATGAGCATAAGGCCGATGAAAAAAATCCTTATGACTATACTTTTGAAGTGTGGGAGAGAAGGCGGTAGCTTACTTAAATTGATTGTGTAATTGTTTTCAGCAATTTGATTTTCTCGTTGTACTGATCACTTAGTACATTCCATATACTATCTTGGTCTGTTGCTCTGTACTTGGCGTCTTCATTGGCATACCGATCATAATCTGCCAGATATTGATCTTTGTAATAATTGTCCAGCTTTTTACGGTTAGCTTCTATACTTTTAAATTCTTTGTGCAGCTCTTGCAGCTTTTTTAAATCTTCTTCGCATTGAATAAGAAGTTTTTCAACTTTATCTATCTTCATCATATTGTGATGTTTATTTTTGTTTTAGATAAATGTGCCTGATATTGTTTAATCCCGAATCTCTTTCGTCGATCTCAAATTTCTTTAAATACTTTATTAGCGGTAGTAATTTAGGGAAGCCGTAATTTCTCGGATCAAAATCGGGCTTCTTTTTTAATATAAAATTTCCCAGGTTGCCCAAAAATGTCCAGCCGCTTTCATCGGCAAGATCGTTCACGCTTTCTGTAATGAGCTTAACTGTTTGGGTATCTACTTTCGTTAAAGGTTCTTCTGCATGTTGGCGTTTTGCTTTTTTTGGTGCCGCTTTTACTTCTGCTACCGGTGCTTTTAATATTTCAAGGTATATAAATTTGTCGCATGCCGAGATAAATGGCTTGGGGGTTTTCTTTTCGCCAAATCCAATAACCATCATGCCGGCTTCTCTCAGTCTTATTGCCAGCCTCGTAAAATCACTATCGCTGGATACGATGCAAAAGCCATTCACTTTTTCTGAATACAAAATATCCATAGCGTCAATTATCAGCGCGCTGTCGCTCGAGTTTTTACCGGTTGTATAGCTGTATTGCTGAATGGGAGTGATGGCGTTTTCTAACAGCACACTTTTCCACCCGGAGACAGTAGGTTTTGTCCAGTCGGCATAAATTCTTTTTATGGTAGGCGTTCCGTTTTTAGATATTTCTTCCATCATTTCTTTCACGTTGGCGTATGGCACATTATCGGCGTCTATTAATACTGCAAGTTTTTGGTCTGCCATGGGATTATTGGAGTAATTTCAAAAAAGGTTTGAAAAAAATGAATCTGCTTTATTTAATTTATCAACGAAGTTCTACAAATGTTTACGTACAAACAAAATTATTTATCAAAGCGCCTTTACCCGGTAAAAAATGAATAAATGTGCATAAGTATTTCTTTTTGCAAAAATTATACCTGAATATTTCAAAATATAATTTAAAAGCTTTACTTTTGCACACGAAATAAAAAGAATATAAACAAGTAAAAATTTCAAACGGAAATTTAAAAAAAGTAGTAAATGGCTTATTTAACAAAAGAAAAAACTGCAGAAATCTTCGCTCAATTTGGTGGCAACGCCAACAACACAGGCTCTATTGAAGGGCAGATCGCATTGCTTACAGAGCGTATTCAGGGCATTTCTGCGCACTTAAAAAGCAACAAGAAAGACTTCTCTTCTCAACGTGGTTTAATGCAAATGGTAGGTCAGCGCAAACGCTTACTGGCATATATGCAAAAGCATAACCTCGAAGGCTACCGTGCCCTTATTGAAAAGTTAGGCTTAAGAAAATAATTTGTACAGTGATGTAATTGCTATTCCCAACTTGTAAATACTTTGTTGGGAATAGTTTTTTGTATGTATAGGTAACATTACAAATAATATCACTTTTAAATTATCAATATTTGCCTGCTTTTTATTAATTTTCGTTTGCATTACAAAAACAAGAAATTATGTTGAAACAACCTTTAAGTGTTTCCTTTGACTTAGGCGGCGGTCGTGAAGTAACCATCGAATCGGGTAAACTTGCCCGTCAGGCAGATGGCGCCGTGACTGTAACTCAGGGAAACAATGTACTGTTGGCGACCGTTGTGGCCAACAAAGAACCACGTCCGGGACAGGATTTCTTCCCGCTCAGCGTGGATTACCAGGAAAAATTTGCCGCCGCGGGCCGTATCCCGGGCAGCTTCTTTAAAAGAGAAGCCAGGCTTAGCGATTATGAAATCCTTATCAGCCGTTTGATTGACAGGGCGCTGCGTCCTTTATTTCCGGACGATTATTTTTGCGATGTGCAGGTACTTATTTCTCTTGTCTCCAGCGATGAAGAAATACTTCCCGACGCGCTTGCCTGCCTGGCAGCTTCAGCCGCTTTGGCAGTTTCAGATATTCCTATTAAAGAAATCATTTCAGAAGTAAGAGTAGCACGCATTGATGGCGAGTTTATTGTAAATCCTACCCGTTCTCAAATGGAGAATGCCGATATGGATTTTATGATTGCCGCTACAGAAAAAAACCTGATGATGGTAGAAGGCGAGAGTAAAGAATGTAGTGAAGAAGACCTTGTAAAAGCATTGGAAATTGCGCATGAAGCTATTCGTGTTCAAATTAAAGCACAACAGCAACTCAGAGAACAGAAAGGCATTACTACCAAAAGAGATTACCCGAAAGCAGAAGAAAACGCGGCCTTGAGAGAAAAGGTAGATGCTTTTGCCAAACAAAAAGTATATGACATAGCTAAAGGAAAACTGGCTAAGCACGACAGAGGATATAAATTTGATGAAGTAGGAGATGAGCTGATGAAATACCTCGAAGAAAGTGCAACAGACGAAGAGCCTTTTACAGATGATGTAAAGAAAAAAGCAGCAGAATATTACCACGATATCCAGTACAATGTGGTAAGGAATATGATTCTTGACGACAGAACGCGTCTTGACGGAAGAAACCTTGATGAAATTCGTCCCCTGTCAATGGAAGTTGATGTATTGCCTACACCGCACGGCTCTTCGTTGTTCACACGCGGTGAAACCCAATCTTTATCGACCGTAACGTTAGGTACGCCACAGGATGAGCTGATGATAGAAACCGCACAGACATCAACAGACGTGAAATTTTACCTGCATTACAATTTCCCGCCATTCTCTACAGGAGAGGTAAGAATGATGCGCGGCCCGGGTCGGCGTGAAGTAGGGCATGGAAATCTTGCCATGCGCAGCCTGAAACAAATGATGCCTAATGGCGATTATGCTTACACAGTGCGTGTGGTGAGCGATATTCTTGAATCTAACGGATCCTCGTCAATGGCTACCGTATGTGCAGGTTCTCTTGCATTGATGGATGCCGGCGTGCCCATTCCCAAACACGTGAGTGGTATTGCCATGGGCTTGATTACGCGTGATGAAAAATATGCCATACTCTCCGATATTCTGGGTGATGAAGATCATTTGGGCGATATGGATTTTAAAGTAACCGGAACCCGCGATGGTATCTGTGGTGTACAGATGGACATTAAAGTAGACGGACTGAGCATGGATATTATGCGTGAGGCATTGAACCAGGCAAAAGCAGGCCGATTGCATATTCTTGATCACATGTACGATTGTGTATCGGAAGCTCGCTCTGACGTAAAACCACATGCGCCACGTATGGTGAAACTGATTATTGACAAAGAATTTATCGGCGCAGTGATAGGACCCGGCGGAAAAGTGATACAGGAATTGCAGAAAGAAACCGGCACTACCATCAATATTGAAGAAGTAGGTGAATATGGTGAAGTAAGCATCTTCTCCAGTAATAAAGAAAGCGTTGAAAAAGCCGCGGCTACCATTAAAGGAATTGTGGCTGTACCTGAAGTAGGCGAAGTGTACGAAGGAAAGGTAAAAGGCATCAAAGAATTTGGTGCTTTCGTAGAATTTTTACCGAAAAAAGAAGGCTTGCTGCACATTTCAGAGATAAGTTGGAAGCGTTTGGAAAATATGGATGGCATATTCAAAGAAGGCGATATGGTGAAAGTAAAACTCATCGGTATTGATCAGAAAACCGGCAAGTTCAAACTCAGCCGTAAAGCGTTGATGCCAAGACCTGAAAGAACGGAGCAAAGAGAACAAAGACCTCCGAGAGAAGACAGAAACTACAACGAAAGAAGAGAACAGAGAAATAATGAAGCGAGTGATACAGCTCCTTCTGCTGAATAAGTTCTACAGCAATAAAACTAAAAAAATCCCGGCGAGCAGGCGGGATTTTTTTATTGATATAAATCAGAATCTTTTACCGAAAGAAATTCCATAACCTTTTATTAAATTTCCATCTATATCATTTTGATATTTAATATTTGCACCTATTAGCAAATTATTTTTAAATGCATACAGATAAGAAGCTATTGCAATAAATCCAAATTCAAAGTTTCTATCTCTGCTAGATTCATCATATACAGGCTTCAATGAATTAAACGGATAGTTTTCTTCATATATAATTTTATACGGATGCACGTGTTTACCAAATTGATAACGTAATATTGGACCTGTTTGTAGAATAAGCTCATGTGCATTTGTTCCTATGAAACTATATCCTGCACCCAAACCTGTCTGTAAGGCATTTGTAAATAAATCACGTTCGGTTCTGGCCTGAATGCCATTATGAAAGCTAGTACCTATTATGCCGTAGAGACTTATTCTTTTTGTTAAATATCTTGAATAAGCAACGTCGATATTAAAACCTTTTAAATCTGTCGGCTCATAAAAACTTCTGTTTACTCCAACTGTAATATTTTCCAAAGGTAAATTCTGTGCAGAAACTTAAAGAAAAAATGAAAGAAAAAAATAAGTAATAATACTTTTTTTCATAAGTAAATATTATTTTGTTTAAAACGATAATATAAAATTAAAACTTAAAAAAGTATTCATATGATATATTGATAAAAAAACTTTTTCAAAAAATTTGGAGATAAACAGTTAGAAATTTATCTTTGCACTCCCTTAAGGGCAGGATGGCCGATGGTGTAACGGTAACACTACTGTTTTTGGTGCAGTCTTTCTTGGTTCGAATCCAGGTCGGCCAACATAAAAAAAGGATAATTCTTACAAGAGTTATCCTTTTTATTTTGTATCATCTTATTATACGAGCGAAACTTTTACATAATATATTGTCTGTTGTCAAACAGCTTTTTTAATTCCTCTATACTATAGGGATCAATATTTTTTAGATTGGTATAATAAATATACCTGCTCGTTTTCTTGAATTTTATTTTATTCAATTTGTTTATTTATTAAAACTTTTGGACTCAAAAAAAACTACAAGCCTCGTAAGCCGGATTCTGTTTCTACATTATCATTTATCTGCCCGTTGCATTGCTGCAACGATGTAGCTGCCTACCCTGTAGCATCGGACGAACAGCCCTCAAACGCTACTATACGTGGCATTACAGCGCCTAAGGTTTACCCTGAAAATGTGTTGCCACACTTTCACGTGCGCTCTTACCGCACATTTTCACCTTTGCCTCGCCTGAGGCGAGATAGTTATTTTCTGTGGCACTTGCTGTTCTCGTCTCGCCTAAGGCGAGACAAAACCCGGCTGTTAGCCGGTAAGCTGTTCTGTGCTGTCCGGACTTTCCTCCTCATGATTTACACGAAGCGATAATGCGGGCTTGTAGTATTTACAAAGGTACGAAAAAACAGGTTGTAGCTAAGGAATTAAGCATATCCTAATTTATACAAAATACAATATATACCTATGGCTATTACGGCGATGTAATGAGCTGCTTGTTCCATTTTATCGGGTCCATCTATAAAATACTTTATCTGCATCCACTTAGGTCTGAATAGCAAAAATATTAATCTTAATAAGCCTACAACTGTTGCTAATATTATCAGCATTAGGGTAGCAAATTCAAAGAATGCTTTAATCATAAATTTTGCCTTTATAAGAAATTTAATTATTAACTAAGCTATTGAAATAATCTTCCACAATGCTAGTTCCAATGTATTCTAAATCTCCTCTACAATCATATACATATTCTATTATTTCATCCGCAGGTATCCATCCTCTTTGTTCTAAATACAGAACAAGGTTATTAAAATGCATATTGTAAAATATTCTATCAAAATTAAAGAAATCAATTGGAATAGTACTGTCGGTGGTTATAGGAGTATCCGGAATAGGCTCAGCATACCACCAGCCTACACAAGCTCCAACATTATAAACCATTATTCCAACAGTTATCACTGTCGCCACTCTTTTTCCCAACAATTTTAAAGCATCAATCAGTGTACCTACACTATAAGAGCCTGTGGTAATAGCTCGCCATATACTACGCGCATTGGTTAACCCAATAAATCCCTCAACTGCTGCAAAAAAACAATTAAGATTAGCAGACGAAGGATTATTTATATATTGCTGATTTACAGCTTCTATCAAACCTAACAAAACAATTCGTGTATTATCATTCTCAAATTCATAGTGCAAATCTATTCCATTAGTAAGTAAAAAGTGATTTGCAATGTCATTTGCCATATTGTTTATAACAGCTTCTGCGACATTTTCATCATTAGTAGTAATTGCATTTTCCAAGGATGAAACTGTAGCTTCATCAAAATATGATACATTTAATAATATAGGATAAATATTACTAAGCAAGGATATATTATCTCTTTCATGTAAATCTTGAGAGTAGGATGCCAAACTTTTCTGGGATTGCTCATGATAGTAAATATCAGATTTTGAGCATGAAAAGAATAAGAAAAATAACGTAGAGATTACTACTAAACGAATTGATAATAATGTTTACATAATTGGAATTTTTAAGTTAAGAAGGACAATCTTTTACAATTATAAGTTGAAAATAACAAATCATTGTTTTTTTTTCGGCTAAAAATATGTTAAAAAAATAATTGAGTAGAATAAAATATTCTAATTAAAGAATATTTCTGTAGCTCCGTAGCCAAAACGTGCATCGTATTGATTGACGAATGATTTTACTTCGGGTTTATTCTTGAGTATTTCGTGTATCTCTTCTTTTAGCTTGCCCTTGCCCACGCCATGTATCACAATAAAAGAGGGGAGATGATTGTGTGCGGCCAGGTCAAACCATTTTTCAAATTCTGCTAATTGAATAGAAAGTATTTCAAGGTTGCTAAGCTGTTGCCAGCTGTCAGTCAGCTTTTCAATATGTAAATCTACCACAGAGCGTGCTGGCGGCATTCTGCTTCTGGCTTCATGCGCGCTGTATATTTTAAAGCCGGCATTTTTCAATTTAGATAAATCAACGGAAGAAGTTTCTTTCTTTTCTTCTTTTTCTGCATCGGGGTAGATGTCTAAAAGTTTGTAAGACAAGGTAGGCTTGTTCTCTTCTTTCATTGACTGAACTTTGTGAAACACTTGTTTGGGTTTTACCTTTAGTTCTGTTTCAAAATATTCAGCCTTTTTTTTGTCGGGTTTTATTAAAGAAAATTCAATATTGAAAAAAGGCGATTCATTCAGCTTGGAAAAATCAAGATCATGCAGGTACACATCTTTGTGTGGCAAAATTTCAGATTTCAATTCAAAATCTACATGATTATTGGCTTCCTGGCGATAGTAAAAACGCAACCCGTCGGATGTATGGTTTACCAAGTATATTTTAAAATAATCTACCAGGTCATCACCAAATTCGTCGAATATAAATTTCGGGATGAACGAAAGCCATATGCCATCTTCAGTTTTTATATCATTGGTTTGGGTTTTCTTTTCTACCGGCACCTGGTCTATATATGTTTTATCTGGTTTGGCCGAAGGGAATAATTTCTTTTGCGTAAATCTTTTAAAATAAGGAAAATCTATCTGATCTTTATAAATAGGAAACTTTACGCCACGCACTTCTACAATGTACATATCTTCGCTGATAGCTTCTACAATTCTGCCTTCTTCGCTGGTTTGAATCACCACAATTTCATCGCCTATTTCAAACTTCATATTTTATAAAAATGTAGTGCAAAGTTACGCATTTTATTGTAAGGGTGGGTGTAGGTATGTTTCATCAATATGTTATTTTTTGAAAGCAAAATAAACGGCGCCCAATATGAAAGCGAAGCTGATAAGATAATTGAGTTTAAAACCTTCTTTAAGATAAAAAACGGCAAACAAAGCAAATACAACCAGTGTAATAACTTCTTGGATTATTTTTAACTGGAAAGGCTGAATGCCCCAGCGATTGCCAAAATAGTTGGCCGGTACTGCAAAGCAATATTCAAACAGCGCGATGCCCCAACTGATAAAAATAATTTTCCACAAAGTGAGGTGCGAAGTGCTGCCGGGTTTTAAATGCCAGTACCATGCAATGGTCATGATTAAATTGGAAATAATAAGCAGTACAATAACCTGAAGCAGCTTCAATGTAATGAAATTTTAATTGTTAATAGTATTGTCTTAGGCGTCATACCGTGGGCGCCTGATCTTTGGTTTTTTACTTTCTTCTTCCAGTTCTCGTATTGCTTCCGGAGAAGGATTGGATGTAATGGCCCTTGCTGCCATAAACAGAATAAAATAGCCCAGTGGTAAAATCAATAATTCTTTCCAGGTAATCCAATATCCCCAAAAGCGATACGCGGCGGCATTTTCAGGATTAGATGTGTTGTAAATGGTTTTTATTCTTTGTCCTTCAGAAAGTTTTCTTAAAGGATAAGAAGGATTATATTGTATGGTATCTTTTCCATTTAAAGAGAATATAGCCGTCAGGTTTTTACTATCTGAACCAACAACCGCAGCTGTTGTAAACTTACCATCAAAGTAGTCGGGATTTCTGCTGAAAGGGATATACAGCAAAAACATCAAAAGAAAAAGGAAGATCAGTTTAAGATTCATTATTGAGGGTAGCGTTGTTACTGAGCAAAGTGTCATTGATCAAATCTTTGAGCATGTATTTAGGCAAGGCTCCCTGTTCCATAAAAGGATCTGAATGAATGGGTATGAACAATAAAGTGGGAACACTGCGTATGCCAAATAATGCCGAAAGTGCGGGTTCGGCATCGGTGTTTATTTTGTAAAACAGTACTTTTTCTGCCAGCTCTTCAGATAACTCTTCCAAAACCGGCGATAAGATTTTGCAGGGCGCACACCAGTCGGCATAAAAATCAATTACAGCCGGCAATGCTTCCTGATAGTTCCAGTTTTCGTCGTTTTCGTAATCGAAGATCTTTGTTTTAAAATCTTCTTTCGTCATTGATAATACAGGCATAGTTGTTTTTGAATTGTATTTGATTTTGCTATAAAAAACCCAGTTCCAGTCTGGCTTCCTCACTCATCATTTCTTTGTTCCAGGGCGGATCAAAAGTAAGCTGAATATGGGCGTCTGCCACACCCGGCACGGATTTTACTTTTTCTTCCACTTCTCTTACTATATCGCCCGCTACAGGGCAGGCCGGGGCGGTTAATGTCATTGTAACAAAAACTAAGTTATCTTCTTTTACTTCAATACGGTACACTAACCCGAGTTCCATAATATTTACGGGAATTTCAGGGTCGTATACGGTGCGAAGCGTATCTTCAATTCTGTCTCTAAGCGTTGTTTGGTTCGTCATTTATTTGACTATATTTTTATAATGTATTATAGGCTACAGCGTAATTTTTTATTTGTTTCAGCATAGACAAAAGCCCGTTGGAGCGGGTAGGCGACAAGTGACTGCTTAAGCCTATATCGTTTACAAAATGCAAATCGGCTTTTATGATTTCCTCGGGTGTGTGGCCGGACAATACTTTTAAAACCAGGCTTACAAGACCTTTAGTTATCAATGCATCAGAATCTGCCGAAAAAGTAATGATGCCGTTTTCAAATGCAGGTTTTATCCATACTTTAGACTGGCATCCTTTTATTAAGTTCTGGTCTGTTTTGTCTGCATCATTCATTGAAGGTAATTCTTTTCCCATTTCAATGATCAACTCGTATTTGTCCATCCAATCTTCCAGGTAAGAAAAATCTCCTATAATTTCCTGTTGCTTTTCTTCAATAGTCATACGGCAAAAGTAAAAAAAAATGTTGTAACAGAGCATTTACACCTGTGAGTCACTACCGTTAATTCAGCATATTATCAATTCTTCTTAATATCCTTACAAAATGATCTATTTCTTCTTTTGTATTGTAAAAAGCGAACGAAGCTCTTGCCGTGCCCGGAATTTTAAAAAAATCCATCAAAGGTTCTGTACAATGATGCCCTGTGCGTATGGCTATGCCTTGCTTGTCGAGTATTTCGCCCGTATCAAAAGGGTGTGCGTTGCCTAAAAGAAAAGACAGAGAAGAAGCTTTATGCTTGGCTTCGCCAATAATGCGTATGGTAGGAATGGTTTTTATCTGGCCGGTAGCGTATTGTAGCAAAGCATCTTCGGCTTCCTGTATTTTGGTAAGTCCTATATTATTAATGAAATCAATAGCGGCTCCCAGGCCTATTGCTCCGGCAATGTCTGGCGTACCGGCTTCATATTTATAAGGCAGTTCGTTGAAAATGGTTTTTTCAAAAGTTACGGTTTTTATCATATCGCCACCGCCTTTGTAGGGGGGCAGTTTTTTCAGCCATTTTTCTTTTCCGTACAAAACACCAATGCCGGTAGGGCCATACATTTTATGGCCGGAAAATGCCAGGAAATCTACATCCAGTTTTTTTACGTCCAGTGCAAAATGTTGTACAGCCTGTGCCGCGTCGAGCAATACCGGAATTTTTTTGCTATGTGCAGCAGCTATAATTTTTTCTACGGGATTAATGGTGCCTAATGTATTGGAAACATATGTAACGGCCACAATCTTTACCGATTTGTCCAGCTGTTTTTCCAGATCGTCTAATAATAATTCACCTTTTTCATTGATGGGAATTACCTTCAATGTCGCGCCCTTTTCTTCACAAGCCATTTGCCAGGGAACAATGTTAGAATGATGCTCAATGGCAGAGATGACCACGGAGTCGCCTTTTTTTAAAATTTCTTTTTTAAACACATCGGCAATAAGATTAATCCCTTCGGTAGTGCCACCGGTAAAAATAATCTCGTGGTCATGTTCCGCGCCGATGAATTTTTGCACTTTTTTTCTGGCTGATTCATAAGCATCAGTAGCTTCCTGGCTAAGATGATGTACCCCTCTGTGCACATTGCTATTAATAGAAGAATAGTATTCGGTGATAGCTTCCATTACTTTCAGAGGCTTTTGTGTGGTGGCAGCATTATCAAAATAAATCAGATTTTTTCCATACACTTTTTGCTGTAGTATAGGAAACTGATCTCTGATATATTTTATTTCTTCTTTGCTAAAAATCTGTTGCATATTGCTAAGTTACTTCTATTTGTACGATTGCATTTACGAATTGTGTAATTTTTTAAAAATCTTGTGATACAACCAATTTTTAAGAAAAATCGTTGTAAACAAATTAATTATTTTATTACACCCGCTACCAGGTTTATGCTGAGCGCTATAACAACCGTATTCATAAAAAAGGAGAGAAGGCTGTGCAGCAATACTACTCTTCTGATTTGTTTAGAAGTAACTGCAATATCCGATACCTGAAAAGTGGTGCCTATACACAAAGAAAAATAAGCGAAATCAAGATAGTCAGGGTTTTTATCTTCCGGAAAATCCAGTCCTCCTTCTTTTTTATCTTTTCTTCTGGTCGTATCGTAGTATTCATGCGCATAATGAAATATGTAAGTAGTATGCATCATGCTCCAAGATAAAATCATTGCTATTACAGTGCTTACAATTAAAGTATAATCTTTATAAAAATCAACTTCTTTCGATAACATTAATAGCAATATGATAAACAAGCTAATAAAGCATGTGATGAATATCATCATGTACACAAACAAAGCGCTGCCATCATCTTTATTGGCGCGTTTTCTTATGTCATCCGGAGTCCTGAAAAAAATGATCAACCAGGAAAGAATGATAAAATGAAAGGCAAAAACAATCCACAATATCAGGAATATATATAGTTGATGCAAATTGCCGGCAGACAACAGGAAGTACGTGATTAATGTAGCTGTTGCCGCTATCAACAACCTATGCAGAGGCGTAAGTTTCAGTAGTGGATGATTACTTTGTAAAGGCATGATAATTTTTTTATTCTACAAAAGTAACAATCATTTGATTATGGATAAGATGTAAGTTTATTTAATGTTGTCAGCGTACCTATAATTCGGTCAATTCAAAATTAGAGAATTTTTGTTGTTTTTGTTAGGCGGGTTATCCACTACCCGCTTCGCTTCAATTTGTTTGAATGTTTCGCTTGCGGGTGTGGAT
>JAEWKC010000036.1 GCA_023386235.1 Bacteroidota bacterium
CTTCCCATGCTTTGGGTTCAAAATCTTTGCCGGCAAAAGCCTGATGTACAGAATTGGGTGTATTGTCCAGTACGGTTTCGTCAATATCTGTAACTATGGCCAAAGGTTTAGAAAAAGTATGCCGGGTTACAATATCCTGTAATCTCTGTGTAGCGGCATTATAGGCCTGGAAGCAAAGTGCTTTGTATTCCGCGGCGCGTTGTATAAAAAGCGAGGAGTATAATTTACCATCGGTAATAAATGCTGCATCTTTTTCTTCTGCGGCAGCATAATAATTATTGGTGGTTTTGCAGCCAACTGCAATGAGCAGGAGTGCAAAAAGCGAATATTTTTTTATCGGCATAAAAAATCTGTATATAATTCAAATGTACAAATAGATTTGGTTTCTTGTAAGCGAAAGCAGCAGATGTTTAAAAATGTATTTTATTCAGAATGAAACGGGCGTGTGATAAAAAGAAAAAAATTAAAAAATAAACAGATGAATTATTTTATCTTCATCGCGTGGAAAAAAAGTATACCGGTATTTTACAGGTCTGGACTAAACTACAAAAAAACAAGCTGGCAGTCGCGGGTTTGGCGGTGATTATCATGGCCTGCTTTCTGGCATTGTTTGCTTATTATATTGTTCCCGATCCTACACCTAACGCCAATAGGATGATACCGGAAATAGCCAACCAAAAGCCGGGTTTTGCCACAGATTTTGTGCGTGTAAAAAATAATGTGCGCGCAGAAAAAGTAAATTTTTTTAAACGACTGATCAATGGCAAGCCTGATGATTTTACTATGCTGCCCATAAAAGATTATATATGGCAAGGCGATAGCCTGGTTGTAAATCGTTTTATTGATACGGATGTATATGAGCGTTGGGCCTATGCAAAAAATCAGCTGTATGAAACGCCGGTGGTGCATCAGCAGTTTTACTTTGGTACAGATAAGTTTGGAAGAGATATTTTAAGCCGTTTGATTGTAGGCACGCGCGTAAGCCTGAGCGTGGGTTTTATAGCGGTTGCCATATCTCTTACATTGGGCATACTGCTGGGTTCTATGGCCGGTTATTTTCGTGGTAAAGTAGATAATGCGGTTATGTGGTTTGTAAACGTGGTATGGTCTATACCCACTTTGTTATTGGTTTTTGCCATTACTTTTATTTTAGGAAAAGGCTTCTGGCAGGTGTTTATAGCGGTTGGCCTCACGTTGTGGGTAAGTGTTGCGCGTTTGGTGCGCGGGCAGGTAATGGCTATACGAAAACTGGAATATGTAGAAGCCGGAAAAGTGTTGGGTTTCAGTAACCTGAGAATAATAGTGCTACATATTTTGCCCAACATTCTTGGACCTATACTTGTATTGGCAGCCAGTAATTTTGCTTCTGCCATTGTTATTGAAGCGGGTTTAAGTTTTCTGGGCGTGGGTGTGCAGCCGCCTCAGCCAAGCTGGGGATTGATGATAAAAGAAAATTACAACTTCATTATTACAGATAATCCTATGCTGGCGCTGGCGCCGGGCTTTGCTATTATGATACTGGTGCTTGCATTTAATCTTTTAGGCAATGGTTTGCGCGATGCTTTTGATGTGGTGAGTGAATAGGAAGAAGCAGAAACAGGAAAGCCGTAGCGTGAAGTTTTCGCTATTTTTTTCGCCTGTCGGTTTCGCTGAAACATTCTTCATGGTTATTATTTAAAAATTAGCGACATTTGCACATTAGTTATGAATTTGTTTGGTACACCATCTAATATTTTATGTCTTGATTTTGGCAACAGCCGCTATAAATGCGCGGTCATGTCAAAAGAGAAAGTGGTGACGGAAAGAGTGTTGAACGAAGAAGATATCGCAGAAAATATTCAACAAATACTTGAGGAATATAAACCAAAGAACGCCGTTCTTTCTTCAGTAATTGAGCATGACAAAGCTATTGAAGAAGTGCTGCGCAAGCATACAAGATTTCATTTGGTTTCGCATGAAAGCGAACTACCTATAACAGTGCCGGCTAAAGGAGCAGCGCCCAGTGTAGGGGCTGACCGTTGGGCTATGTTAATGGCGGCTATCACGCAGTTTCCCAAGCAGCACAATCTTATTGTAGGTTTAGGCTCTTGTATTACTTACAACTTTATCAATAAGTTCAATGAGTTTCTCGGGGGCGCAATTTCTCCGGGATTGTATATGCGCATGAAATCTATGAATCAATTTACAGCTAAGCTGCCTTTGATTGATCCGGATTGGAATTTTCCTTTGGTAGGGTATGATACTAAAACCAATATTCAAAGCGGTGTAATATTAGGAATGAGCAAAGAAATAGACGGAATAATAGATCTGTATAAGGAAAAATACAGTAAATTTAACGTGCTTTTAACCGGTGGAGATGCTTCATTTTTCCTGCCTCATTTAAAAAACAAGATATTTGCAGACCCATATTTAATTTATAAAGGCTTATATGCTATCAGTAAAATCAATTCAAAATAAAAAACATTTACTGTTTTTGGCTTTCGGTGTGTTCTTGACCATGTGTGCGAATGCACAGGAAAACTCTCCTTTTTCCCGCTACGGAATAGGCGATATATTTCCTAACCAGTCTGTACAATATAAAGCTTTGGGAGGAATGACGGCCGCGCAGGGCAACCCAATGATCATAGGTCAGCCTAATCTGGGTACTGCCGCTCTAAACCCGGACAATCCTGCCAGCTATGGTTTTATGAAAACGAGAATTGGCGGGCTCGGCGGAGCGGTGAACTATGATTTGGGTGTGATAGCCGATCTCAGAACGCTGCAAAGAGCAACACCTTCTGCGTCGTATAATTCGGCCAACTTTATGCCTTCTTACTTTACGGTAGGCTTCCCGGTGCATAAGTCAGGAGTGGGAATGGCTTTTGGTATAAAACCCGTAACCAGGATCAGTTATAACACTACCGCCAGATCTGGCTTTTCAGTTAACCCGCTCACCAATAAATTAGATTCAGCAATTAGCAACAACACGGGCGAAGGCGGTCTTAACCAGGTATTTCTTGGTATAGGAAAATCTTTCAAAAACTTTAGAGTGGGCATTAATGCCGGCTACAACTTTGGATCGAACAACTATAAAACACTCACTTCGGTGTTGAACGATACTTTTGCTTACGAGACTTCCCTGAAAAATAACTTTACCAGATATCGTGGCTTTACCTGGGACGCGGGCTTGCAGCAAACAATTAAATTAAGGGAAACCAATGACCCTGTATCTAAAATACGCAGCACGTACAATCTTGATCTGGGTGTTAGCGGAGCTATGTCGCAAAAGCTAAAAGCTACACAGGAGCAGGGCTATTACACTGTTACTTACGATGATTATGATGTAGACAGAATAGACCCCAAACCCAGGGATACGATTAGCTATGTAGCAGGACAAAAAAGCACCATTACGCTTCCTATGCAGTTGAAGGGCGGTTTCATGTTTAATAAATATCTCAATTATGTAAGTAAATATGGGCTCGGCGCCGAATACAACATGGCTAACTGGGCAGATTTTCGCGGAGTAAACGACAGGCCCGATACGGCGCTCTCCAACTCGTGGATGATAAGAGCAGGAGGATACTTTGTGCCAGACCCGCTGCGTGGCACCAACATATTTGCCACCGCTAGGTATAGCATTGGCGGCTATTACGGCAAAGATTATATCAATGTAGGAAATACGGGCGGAGAAGGACACAATGTAATGGCCATTACCTTTGGTGTAGGACTATTGCTGCGCAATCAGGCTTACGGCTACCAAATGCCTTCTTCTATTATCAATACTTCTTTTGAGATAGGTAAAAGAGGCAACAGCAGTAATAATATTTCAGAAAACTTCTACAAAATATCGGTAGGTTTTTCTCTGCGCGATATATGGTTAGTGAAAAGAAGGTATGATTAAAAAACACTATCATATTGTATTGGCAGCTGCTTTGTTTATCGGCAGCTGTTTCTTTTTCAGTTCATGCGAAAATGATTTGAAAGAAGTACAGAGTATTGGAAAAGGAAAAGAAAACGTGGAAGAAGGGTTTGAAATTACCAGCTTGCTTAGCTTAGGAGGCGTTATAAAAGCACAGTTAGAGGCGCCATATATGCTAAGGCGTGAAAATGACAGTGCCGCCGTAATATTTCCCAGAACTTTGTTTGTTACTTTTTACAGAGATTCTACTACCATTGCCGAGAGCTTCCTGACTGCCAAATATGGAAAATATTTTGTACAGGATGCAAAGGTTTTCCTTAAAGATAGTGTTCGGTTTTATAATATAAAAGGCGATACAATGAAAACCACGGAGTTGTGGTGGGATCAGAATACACAAGAGATATATACCGATAAGCCTATCTGGTTTTACCAGAAAATACCTTTTACCGTTATCAACGGCAGTGGCTTCAGAGCCAAGCAGGATTTTAGCAGCTACTATTTTACCGAAGTATATAACAGTCAAATGTCGGTAGCGGATACAACCCTGCCCGGACAATAAAAAAAATCACCCCGATGAAAATGAATAATTTAGTATATTGCACCAGACATTAAAAACGGTTAAATGAGTCCGGAACAAATTTCACAACTTTTAGTGATCATTGGTATTGTGATATCTTTACTCATGATACTTTTCTTTACAGGCATGCGTGCTTCATTTGTAAGCGCTAACCGGCTGAATATAGAACTCAGGCGCAACCAAGGTACTGCCGAAGGTGTGCTGATGGGAAGATTTGCTGACCATCCGCATCTTTTTATATCTACCTGTTATTTGGGTATCGTTATAAGCACGGTATTATACGCTTTGTGTTTTTACTGGATGATGAAGCTGGGAATTTGGAAGCCTATTCATTTTAATAACGAATATATAACCCTCACCCTGAATGTATTTTTGTCGTCGGTTTTTATTGTGTTCTTCGGTCATTTTTTATCGCGCGTATTATTTAACAGGAACGACAGACTGTTGTACGCGCTGCTGCCGCTGTTCAATTTCTTTTTCAGCATATTCAGCCCGGTGACAGGCATTTTTCAAAATTTGTCAAACGGTATTCTCAAATACCTTTTTAATGTGCGTATCAATAATGATTATAACGCTTTTGATGTGGCCAAAGGCGAGCAAAGAAATTATTTGCACGACGAGGAAGACGAAGAAGAATTAAGCCATCTGGAGATCAACACACACATGTTTGAAAACGCATTGTACCTGCCATCTATCAAAATAAGACAAAGCCTTACTCCCCGCACAGAAGTAGAAGGACTGGAAATAAAAACCGATATACCTACCGCCGTCAGGTTAATGATGGAAAGTCGTCAGGACAAAATGGTGGTATACGAAGATAATATTGACAATATCCAGGGCTATGTGCTAATGGTAGATTTCTTTAAAAATCCTCCCGATCTGCAAAGCATTTTGCTACCTGTATTTATAGTGCCGGAAACCAAATCGGTAACCGACCTGCTCTATCGTTTTTCGCAAGAGAGAAAAAGCATTGCATGGGTGGTAGACGAGTTTGGCGGCACGGCGGGCATCATTACCGTTGACAATATTATCCGGGAGTTATTCGGCGAAGCGGAAGATCAGTTCGGTAAAAGCAATTATGTAGAAAAAAGAATTTCTGAAAACGAATTTATTTTTTCAGGAAGAATAGAACTTAGCCGCCTGAACGAAAAATACGATTTTGATTTTCCCGAAAAAGAGTCTGAAACATTGTCGGGATTTATCATCCGCGAAAATAAACGCATTCCCAAGCAAAAAGAGCGTGTGATTGTTGATAATTATGTTTTTGATATTGTCAGCGTTACCGAAACCAAAATAGGATTGGTGAAGCTACAGGTATTAAGATAAATAATATTTTTTAATCTGTAAGCTTTTTGTGTTATTTTCACACAAAAGAATATCTAAACTATTTGGTAATTATTCTGCAGTGAATTTTGTTAAGCTAAGAAGACATATCAATTTTTTAAAGTCTGTATTTCTTTTCAGCATTACAGCATTTGGTGGCGCGCAGGCACATTTGGCAATGATGTATAAAACATTTGTCACCGAAAGAAAAGACATTACCGAAGAGGAACTGCTGGAATACAATGGTTTCTGCCAGATGCTTCCCGGGGCTTCTTCTACACAAATAGTTACCTTAATCGGTTATAAAAGAGGCGGCTTAATTCTTTCCATTCTCTCATTAATTATCTGGGTATTGCCGGCGGCCACCCTTATGGGAGCTTTTTCTTTTTTGCTTGTGTATCTCAATGAAAGCGCGGTAGATACCTCAAGCTTGTTTAAATACATTAACCCGATGGCTATCGGCTTCATTGCCTATTCGGGGTACAAGCTGTTGATTATATCGGTCAAAAATACCATTACCAGGGTTATTCTTATCATAGTCACCATAGTTACATTCCTGTTTTTTAAAGTGCCGTGGGTATTTCCGGGCGTAATATTGTTATCGGGCATTGTTACCAGTTTTTCCAAGAAAAGAATACCTCAGCAGGAAAGACCTAAGCGAAAAATAAAATGGGGAAATATCTGGGTGTTTGTGATTGTTTTTGCCATTGCCGGGTTTCTGTCTGAAAGTTCAAGAAAAAACAATTGGGACAACCGCTGGAAATTTAATTTATTTGAAAACTTCTATCGCTTTGGCTCATTGGTTTTCGGAGGCGGAGATGTACTGACGCCTATGATGTATGAGCAATATGTTGTAAGGCCCTCTAATCCTAATCAACTGGACGATACAGAAAGATTGCGTATGGATAAGGAAGATTTTCTTACCGGCTACGGCGTGCTGAAAGCAGTGCCCGGTCCTACATTTTCCATAGCTTCTTTTGTAGGAGGAATGGTAGCGGAAGACCGCGGCCCGAGGTCTCAGCTGGAAGGAAGCATTATAGCCAGCATAGCCATATTTTTGCCTTCCACGTTGCTGGTATTGTTTTTCTTTCCTGTATGGAATTACCTGAAACGGTATGCCGTTATATATCGTGCGCAGGAAGGCATCAATGCCGCTATTGTAGGTATCATCTTTGCATCCTGCTTATACCTGTTCAAGGATCTGTCGTTAGATATAACGCAGGCCAATCCTACTCCCTGGCTCAATCTTTTTACAATAGTAGGCACGTTTTTTTTATTGTTGAAAATAAAAAAAGTAAAGGCGCCATATATTGTTATCGCCTGTTTGCTGCTGGGATTGTTGTTTTAAGAATTTTGTTGCTTTCTTATCTGTTGCTCTCTTCTATACCATTTGTAGCCTATAAAGAAAATAAGCGAAAGCGGAATGATCATTAAATAAAGAATGCCTCCGTTAAGGCCTTTGGCAGGGCCTTCGCCCAGCTGCATGGCGGTCTTGCTGCACAGGCTGCATTGTGCTTCAGCCTGCAAAGTAAAGGCTAAAACAAAAAGTAACGAAACAGCAATTTTACATGTTCTTTTCATTTATGCTGCGAATATACAATAATTGATTGTAAATTTACAATCAACAAATCTTAACCCTCTTTTTTTGTAAAGATATTAAACACTAAGCCATGCAATGGATTTCAATATCTGAATTGATCAGTAATATAAAGAAAGTATTATTTCGTTTTCCGTTGAAAGTAATGATCGTATTGTTTGCGACTGCAGCCGCTGTGTATATGGTAAACAACAAGGAAGATGTTTTTCTAAACACAGATCTGGCAAAATTCCTTTGCTTTTGCAATATGACATTTACGCTTAGCCTGGCCACCGATCTCTATTCTGATTCGAAAAACCGGAGTAATGCGAAAAAATGGTTACTGAAATTATTAGCTGTAGCCGTTTCTGCAATAATTATGCTGAGCGTAAAGCCCGAATTAAAAGAATCGCACGTGTTTATCATTGCGCTGTTCATCGGGGCATTTCATATGGCGGTTTCTTTTGCAGCTTTTCTTAAAAAGGGTTTCAATCGGGAGTTTTGGTATTTCAATAAAACTATTTTTCTACGCATATTAATGTGCGCGTTGTACACCGGAGTAATTATTCTGGGCTTATGCCTGGCAATTTTGGCTGTAGATAAATTATTTAATGCCGGTATTGACGAAGATGTGTATATAAACGTAGCGTTGATTGTGCTTATAGCGTTTAATACCATTTTATTTTTATCCGGGGTTCCCGATGTGAAAAATGAAGAGTACGGCGAGCAGAGCTATCCTAAAGGATTAAAGATTTTTACACAATATGTGCTGATTCCTTTAATGACTATCTACGTAACTATTCTCCTGTTGTATGAAGTAAAAATACTGATAGAGTGGGAACTGCCCAATGGTTTTGTTTCCATGCTGATTATTCCTTACGCGGTGCTGGGTATTCTTTCGCTTTTATTGATACATCCTATCAGGAATACAGAAGGAAACAGGTGGATACAATTGTTTTCAAAATTGTTTTATATACTCATGATTCCTTTGCTGGTGTTGCTAATACTGGCTATATATAAGCGCGTTTCAGATTATGGTATTACAGAAGAGCGATATGCGCTAATGGCGCTGGCAGTATGGCTTGCAGGTATTGCGGCTTATTTTTTATTCAGTAAAAATGATAATATAAAGATTATTCCCATTTCTCTTGCGTTGTTAGCATTGCTTTGCGCGGCAGGTCCGCAAAGCGCCGTGGCTGTTTCCAAGCGTTCGCAGCAAAACAGACTGGCAAAACACTACCCGGCCAAAACGGACGCAGATAAAAGAGAAGTGTTGTCAATAGTACGATACCTCAGCAATAATCATGGTTTGCGGTCTTTGCAACCATTCACTGATAAGAATCTGGCAAACATTGAAAAAGGTATTTTGCAAAAGCAAGGTAAAAACAACCACATGCTTTCCATTCAGCTAACAGACACGGTTTTTGCTATTTTGAATGTGGATGAAAATGCCGATATATATAGTTATACTACTTTTTATAATACCAATAAAAACGGAACTGTACTGGTGGATGGTTATAGTTATGTCATTCCTTTAGAGATTTATCCGAAGGAACAAACAGTAAATATAGACAGCATTACCATAGTTGTAAATAAGAATCAAAATGCCTACACAGTAAAAATTGATAATTCTTCTGATATAATTTTTTCTCTGGATACGCTAATGCATAGCGTTGTCGAAAAGTATAAAAAAAGCAACTCCAGAGAAGTGATTGTGAGCAATGATGAATTGTCTATTGAGAAAGACAACGAGTGGGGCAATACAAAAATGATAGTGAGCAGGTTCTCAAAATCGTTTCAAACAGATGATAAGATAGATACCTATACTTTGTATTTATTATTACGGCCTAAACAATAAATATTCAGTTTTTTCTTAACAGTTTATACGTTAACTTCGTGAGTATCTTAATTATAAAAACAAAAAATTTATATGGAAGCTTGGAAACAATACCAGCAAGACAACAAAGAAAGATTTCTTGAAGAACTTTTAGCGTTATTACGTGTACCCAGCATAAGCGCTAAACCCGAAAACAAAGAAGATATGAAAGCTTGCGCAGAATTAGTCAGACAAAGCTTGTTGGATGCGGGTGCGCAGAAAGCGGAAATTTATCCAACCAAAGGACATCCTATCGTATACGGTGAAATCATTGTAGATGAAGCAAAACCTACCGTACTTGTTTACGGGCATTACGATGTGCAACCAGTAGAGCCGCTTGAGTTGTGGGATACACCGCCATTTGAACCAACTATTAAAGATGGCAAAATATACGGTCGTGGTACTGCCGACGATAAAGGACAATTCTTTATGCATGTAAAGGCATTGGAAACGATGGTAAAAACCAACTCTGTTCCTACCAATATAAAATTTTTAATTGAAGGAGAAGAAGAAGTGGGCTCCAACAACCTGGCTAGTTTTATGGAAGAGCATAAAGACCTGCTCAAAGCCGATGTGGTATTGATTTCCGATACTTCTATGTTGAGCCTGGATACCCCGAGCATTGATACAGGAGTGCGTGGGTTAAGTTATATAGAGGTAGAGGTGACCGGCCCTAACCGCGATTTGCACAGCGGTGTGTATGGTGGCGCCGTAGCCAATCCTATTACCATACTGGCGCAGATGATTGCTTCTCTGCACGATGAAAACAATCACATCACCATTCCCGGATTTTATGATGATGTGCAGCAACTGAGCGACGAGGAAAGAGCTTTATTAAACAAGGCGCCTTTTGACGCGGAAGAATATAAAACCGATTTGGGCATAAAAGAGCTGTGGGGCGAAAAGGGCTACACAACGCTGGAAAGAACAGGCATAAGACCCACATTGGAGTTGAACGGTATTTGGGGTGGATATATTGGTGAAGGCTCTAAAACCGTATTGCCGGCAAAAGCCAATGCAAAAATAAGCGCACGTTTAGTTCCGGGTCAGGATCATGAAAAAATAACAGCATTGCTTACAAAGCATTTAGAGTCTATAGCGCCGGATTATGTAACCGTAAAAGTTTCGCCGCACCACGGTGGCAATCCTTATGTAACGCCTATCGATAGCCAGGAATACAAAGCGGCGGAAAAAGCAATTGAACATACTTTCGGTAAAATGCCTATTCCTCTAAGAGGCGGTGGAAGTATTCCTATTACATCCTTGTTTGAATCCATTTTAAATTGCAAAACTATTTTTCTCGGCTTTGGCTTAGACAGTGATAATTTGCATAGCCCTAACGAAAAATACAACATAGATAATTATTATAAAGGCATCGAAACTATTCCTTATTTCCATAAATATTATGCTGAAATGAAGGCATAGCAAGTGCTTCAAAACTTTTAATAAAAATAAAAAATAAACAAATGAATAAAATAAGCGTAGGAATCATGTCTCTTTTAGTTGCAGGCGCAGTTACTTCATGTGGAAATACTTCAGATGAAAAAGCTGCCAATGACTCTTTAAATACAGCCGCCACCACTGATACAGCCGGCTGGGTAAATCTTTTTGACGGCGAAACATTGGCCGGGTGGCACGGCTTTAATAAAGGCAGCGACTCCATCACTAACTGGACGTATATAGACGGCGCGTTGGTTTGCCTGGGCGCTACAGGCGGCGCTGATGTGGGCGGCGATATTGTTACCGATAAAGATTATGCAAACTTTGAGCTGCAGTGGGAATGGAAGGTAGATACAGGTAGCAACAGTGGCGTAATGTATCACGTAGTGGAAGATAAAAAATATTCCGGACCATGGGAAACCGGTCCAGAGTATCAGATAATTGACGACGTTACTTTTCCTGATAAATTAGAAGACTGGCAAATGGCCGGAGCAGACTATGCCATGCATCCTGCGGGACCAAATAAAGTTTTACAACCTGTAGGCGAATGGAATACCAGCAAAATTATTTTCAACAATGGTCATGTGGAACATTGGCTCAACGGAGAAAAAATTGTAGAGTTTACCAGAGACAGTGTATGGCAGCAGAAAAAAGAAACCGGGAAATGGAAAGACCATCCCGATTACGGCTCGGCTACATCGGGTAAAATAGCTTTGCAGGATCATGGAGCCAAAGCCTATTACAGAGATTTCAGAATAAAAGAACTATAATTTTTTTCATACAGTTTTCTAAAGCAATGTCTTTTTCTTAGGCATTGCTTTTTTAGTTGCTTTTGTGCGTCTTTGTGTTCTTCACGTCTTCGTGGTTCCTCGGCATAAGGTATTGTACGTAGAGCGGTTAAATTGTATATTGTATATTGGGCTTTTGCAAAGGTGTTCACACAGAAACCGTAAGGGAAATGCGGCAGAAAATATTATTTTTTTAGGCGGATGCTTTATATTCGCAATTATAAACACATAAAACTAAAAATTTTAGCCTACTCAAATGGAATCATCTCGCCTCAGGCGAGGTTGTAAGCAATAATCATTTTAGTAAATTCCGTTTAAAAATTTTTAAAAACAATTAAAAAATACACAGATGAAAGTAATGAAATTCGGGGGCACAAGCGTAGGTAAACCCGAACGTATTCGCCAGGTGGCAGAACTTATAACGCGCGATGAAGAATCTAAAATTGTAGTATTAAGCGCCCTCAGCGGCACTACCAACGCGCTGGTAGAAATAGGCAATTATTTGGCTAAGGGAGAGAAAGACAAAGCAAAAGAAACAATAGTAGCTTTAGAACAGCATTACAGAACATTCATAAAAGAATTGGTGCAAAATGAAGACGCGTTACTGAAAGCGAATGAAGTGGTTAATGAGCATTTCGATTTTTTAAACATCATATTGAAAATATCCTTCAGCGATGCATTAAGCAAAGATATTCTGGCGCAAGGCGAGTTGATGAGTACCAAATTATTTAGCGTATATCTGACTGACAAAGGGATAGATCATCTACTGATGCCCGCCCTAGAGTTCATGCGCATAGATGCCAATGAAGAGCCCGATGTAGAATACATAAAAACCAATCTTGCAAAGCTGCTCAAAAAACACAGCGATAAAAAAATATTCATTACGCAGGGATATATTTGTAGAAATACAAGAGGAGAGGTAGATAATTTGAAAAGAGGCGGAAGCGATTATACCGCTTCGCTAATTGCGGCAGCCATAGAAGCTTCTGTGTGTGAAATATGGACCGATATTGACGGTATGCACAACAATGATCCGCGCATAGTAGACAAAACGGTAGCCATAGAAAAACTAAGCTTCGACGAAGCCGCCGAGCTTGCTTACTTTGGGGCTAAAATTTTGCATCCTACCTGTATATGGCCTGCTCAAAAAACGCATGTGCCGGTAAAGCTGCTCAATACTATGGAACCTGATGTAAAAGGAACCACCATTCAGCAGGAAGTGCCCACTACAGGCCCTAAGGCAGTAGCGGCCAAAGACGGCATTATAGCCATTAAAGTTAAAAGTAGCCGCATGTTGCTGGCTTATGGCTTTTTAAGAAAAATATTTGAAGTATTTGAAAAATACCGCACGCCCATTGATATGATCACTACTTCTGAAGTGGCCGTATCTATTACTATTGACAGCGATGTGCACCTAAAAGAAATTGTTGCGGAATTAACACCTTTTGGTACGGTAGAGGTAGATAAAGATATGGCTATAGTGTCTATTGTAGGAAATAAAATTGTAGAATCCGAAGAGTTGCTGACTAATATCTTTCATGCCATAGAAGGTGTGCCCATCCGGATGATTAGCTATGGAGGCAGCCGTCATAATATTTCTTTGCTGATAAGCAAAAATGATAAAGTGGCTGTATTGCAAAAAATTAATTCTGGTGTATTTAGTTTATAAACTCTAAACAGTGTATTTTATGGATAACCAGTTGTTGCAGGAGAAGTTTTTAAAGCTTGTATCCGTTATGGATGAACTGCGCGAAAAATGCCCGTGGGATAAAAAGCAAACCATACATACACTTCGATCCATGACCATTGAAGAAATGTATGAATTAGGCGATGGTATTCTGAATGAAAACTGGGCAACCATCAAAGAAGAGCTGGGCGATATTTTATTGCATATCTTGTTTTATGCAAAAATAGCCAAAGAAGAAGGCAGGTTTACCATAGGAGAGGTGATAGAAGAAATAACCGAAAAAATGGTTCAGCGTCATCCGCATATATACGGCAATGTAGAAGTAAAGGATGAGGAAGAGGTGAAAAAAAACTGGCAAAAAATTAAGTTGAGCCAGGGAAGCACGTCGGTGCTGTCGGGCGTGCCACTCTCGCTGCCGGCGGTGATCAAAGCCATGCGTATTCAGGAAAAAGCGCGCCAGGTAGGCTTTGACTGGGACAGTAAAGAGCAGGTATGGCGAAAAGTGAAAGAAGAAGTAAAAGAACTGCAAGTGGCTGAAAAGCAGCAAAATCAACAAGCCGTGCAGGAAGAGTTTGGAGATTTATTGTTCAGTATTATAAACTATGCACGATTTTTGAATGTAGATGTGGAATCGGCGCTGGAGCAGTCAAACAGGAAATTTATCTCTCGTTTTACCACAATGGAAAACCTTGCTAAAGAGAAAGACAAACCATTAACTGATATGAACTTATCTGAAATGGATGAACTGTGGAACCAGGCCAAAAATATTCAGAAAAAGAAGGAATAGTTTACATGAATAATTTTTATAAACGAATCATATATAAAAACGGGTATTTGCTTATAATAGCTGCCTGGTTTTATACCTTGTCTTTCGTTGTAGGAAATTATTTTAATTACAACAATACACCGCTACAGGTAAAAAATACCTTAGAAGAATACCTTGCCGGACAGGAAAAAGGCTTTGAAAACCTTACCGGAAACCTCGACCTTTTTACCAAGCTGGCTAATCCTAAAGCCGATAAAGGAAACTTAAATCTTTATAAAAGCCCGAGTGGTTTCTTTATTTACAAAATGGATAAAGACTCTGCGCTGGAGCAGGTATTCTGGAGCAGGTTTGATATGGAAGTATTTGCCAAAGAGCTGCAATACAGAGATGGGCATTACTTTGTGAATCATACAAATGGTTATTATGAATACATAAAGAAAACAATACGTTTAGATAGCAATACGTTTATCGCCTCTTGCCTCATCCCCATCAAAAACCAATATTTTTTTGAGAACGCTTATCTTAAAAATACTTTTATAGCAGATGAAAGCATCAGCAAGTATTACCATATAAGCGCTGATAGCGGCATTCCTGTAGTAAACTCTAAAGGGAAGGCGCTGTTCAATATTGACAAGATAGATAAGAACCGGTCGCCCACCATGTCTTTATGGGAGGGCATATTAAAAGGCATTGGTATTTTCTTCTTTTTCGTTTTTCTAAATTATTTTATTATTGAGATTCATGAGAAGAAAGGCTTTAAAACCGGGCTGGCGTTATTGTTAATATCGTTGTTGTTTATAAGACTGGTATCTTATTTCTTCCCCATTCCTTTTAACTTTCGGCAGTTTGAGCTTTTCAATCCTACCATATTTGCATCCAGTACATTGCATCCTTCCCTGGGAGCCGTTATCATCAACGCGTTGCTGGTACTGTGGATCACCAAATTTATCAGGTACAGATACGATTTTAATTCAGGTTTTTTTACATCGGAAAAATATAATAAGATATTGAGCTACGCCTGTCTGGTATTTTTTGTTTTTGCCGCTTTTTACATATTTAGTTTGATACGTACAATAGTGGTAGATTCTAACATACCCTTTAATGTAGTTAACTTTTTCGACCTGAATGTATACACCATAGCGGGATTCTTTGTAATATCTGTGATTATTCTTATTTTCTATAATCTTACGTACGTGCTTCTTGCCGTAACAGACAGAACAAATATTCCGCTTTGGATAAAGCTAGCACTAACAGTAGGGCTTTCAGTATTCATCATATTCGTATTGCCCAATACCTACTCAATTTATTTTAGAATAGGGGTGATCATATGGATCGTCGGGTATGTAAGCTATATGCATTACAATATATACGATTTAGAATCAAGGCTGGTTCGCTCTCCTTACTTTTTATTTTGGGTTATTTTTTACACGTTCTCTATCGCGTTTTTAATGAAAGAAGATGACGCGTTTGAAGAAGCAAAAATCACCAATATTGTAGAGCATCTTTCTCAAAGATCCATCAATGTAGATGATGAGTTGTTAAATTTAAGCATTAAGGAACTGGATGCAGATCTTGCCGAAGAAACGCCGCAACGCTTTCTCGATTCGCTGGATAATGCATTTTTAAAGGATAGTATTTTTAGAAATAATCTGTCGGGGTATCTCAATAATTTTGATATTAACTTCTTTACTTACGACAAGAACGGAAATCCACTTTATAATAAAAGAAATACTTCTATGCGCTATCTTGATTCGATAGTGGCAGAGAGTGTGTCGGAAGTGGATAAGAAAAATCTTTATTACAACGAATCTGATAGTGTTGCCGGTACTACTTTTATTTACAAGAATAAATTGGTTGCAGCAGACACGGCCAATCCGGTTTACTTTTATTTGTCTTTAAGAATAAAAGAAGGGACCGATAATAATTTATATGTACGGCTCTTGTCTTCAGGCTCGCAATTTCAGGACTTATACAGGTCTTACTACATAGGCATGTATATCAATGGCAAAATTGTGAACGAAACACCACAGTACGACTTTCCTGATACCATAGACGTTAGCAAACTGCCCGCCAACAAGCTGCTAACCCGCATGCACGTAGCCGGTAATCAGTATTTTTACAAATCATCCGAAAACAAAGTTTTCAGCATTATAAAAAAAGAGGGTTTTGTATACGAGTTTGTAGCATTGTTCTCCTACCTGCTTTTATTTACGGTGCTTTTCGTTTTGTTTATCAGCCTTACACATTTTCTTATAGAAGCTAAATTCAAGAGAAAACTTATTTTACAAAAAGTGCAGCTGTCTTTTCGTACACAGATTTACACTTCTATTATTTTTGTTTCTCTTTTCTCTTTTGTCATAATTGGCGCTGCTACCATATCGTTTTATATTATTAATTACGATAAAGAAAATGTAGTCCGCCTTAGCAGGGTTATCAGAAGATTTGCCAAAGAAATAGAACTGGATTTAAGCAACAACTTTAGAAATACGAATCAGCCTCCGGCAGAACAACTGAATAATTTTGTGATCGACCAAGTTGTAAAATTATCTACCGTAAGCAATGAAAATATTAATTACTACAATTTACAGGGCGATATTGTAACCACCTCATTGCCCTATATGTACAATAGAAAAATCCTCAGCGATTTAATGAATCCCATAGCTTTCAACGAAATGAAAGTGATGAATAAAAAAGAGTTTTACCATAAGGAAGCAATCGGCAATCTTACTTATCTGAGCGGCTACGTACCTGTTGTGTACAACAATCAGCGGTTAGGGTTTATAAATATTCCTTTCCTGAATATGCAAACCGGGCTGCAGCAGAATATTGCGTCTTTCATCACGGTTATAGTTAGTATCATTGCCCTGGTGTTTATGCTGGCCGGCGTGCTTTCTATTTTCCTCACACAAAAAATATTGGAAAGTTTTGGTGTAATTAAAGATAAAATGAGGAAGATAAATTTAGGAGAAGAAAATGAAGAGATAAAGTGGAATAAAGAAGATGAAATAGGCGAGTTGCTTGATGAGTACAATAAGATGCTGCGCAAGTTGAAAGATTCTGCCAACCAGCTGGCCCGCAGCGAGCGCGAAGGCGCGTGGTCCGAAATGGCACGCCAGGCAGCACATGAAATCAAGAACCCGCTTACACCCATGAAACTCAATTTACAGTTTCTACAGAAAATGGCTGCCAGCAACGAAGAAATCCCCGCGGGTCTCACTACAAGGATAGCAGAATCGCTGAT
The DNA here is from genome assembly GCA_023386235.1 of Bacteroidota bacterium. GTDB lineage: Bacteria > Bacteroidota > Bacteroidia > Chitinophagales > Chitinophagaceae > Haoranjiania. The sequence goes on from JAEWKC010000036.1 coordinate 17,173, forward strand.
AGAACAGGTAGACCAGCTGGCGCTCATAGCCAGCGACTTTGCGCAGTTTGCTAATATAGGAAATGTAAGACTCGAAAAATTCCGATTGTCGGAAGTGCTGGAAAAGCTGATAAACATGCATTCCATAAACGAAGAGATAAAAATAGTGTATAAGAAAAACGGCGACGACTTGGTATACCTTGATAAAACACAGATCAACAGGCTCTTCTCTAACCTGATAAAAAATGCGGTTGAGGCAAATGAAAAAAGCGAAAACGTATCTATAGAAATCGTTTTACAAAACTATGGCGATAATGTAGTGGTTTCCGTGCACGATTATGGCATTGGCATCACCAGAGAGCAGGCGTCAAGAATTTTTGTACCAAATTTTACTACCAAATCTTCGGGTACAGGATTAGGGCTGGCCATAAGTAAAGTAATCGTAGAAAATGCAAAAGGCAAAATCTGGTTTGAAAGCATACCCGACATTGGCACCACTTTTTATGTAAGCTTTCCATTGTATAAATAATTTATCTTTTTTCTATTGAAAATCATGCAATTGTGTTGTATATTTACGTTCGTAAATCTATGATAATATAATCCGGTATTTTCTAAATTATGAACAAAAAATCTACTCGTTCAACTGACGAAACGGCGTACTCTATACACAAAACACTGAACGTGTTTTCTTTGGAAGATTTTCAGAAAGAGTATTTGCTACTTATCAGGAAAGTGTTTGGCATTTCGGCTGCGGCTGCAAAACTTTACCAGCATGTTTATCAGGCAGAGCAGGTAGATAACTTTGTGTATATTGATCAAAAAGAACTGATAAAAAGTTTTTCGAAAGGAAAAAAAATAGATATTCCTGCGGCATTATCTGAGCTGATAGCTAACGGGCTTGTCACAGAATCGGGGCAGGACAGGCTTTTTTGTATGAATCCTGAAGAAGCCTTCGATCCGCTAAAGCATGAAAAAATCAAACTTACTTTTACCATAGAAAAAAAATTGGCTATTACCGAAGAAGAGAAGACTGCGAAAGGCAAAGAGGAAGCAGATGCTAAGGAAAGTATTGCTGTAAGGCAGGCCGGAAAAAATGAAGAATTAAAAACTTTTTTAAAAGAAGAATTTGAATATACAGACAAAGAGCTTAAAGAAATAAATGAAGTGTTTGTAAATGAAAGCCTGACTTCAAAAAAATTCTATAAAAAAATAGAAGAATGGAAAACTGCTATGCCCCGAAATAGCACTAAAGCACAAAAAAAGAATTATCTTAGTGCGTGCTTCTTAAATGAAGAATGGAATACTGAATAAAAACGATAATTAGAGCGTATAAAAATTGAGATTTATGGCAAGACAAAAGACGTTGATGAATATAATGCCCGAGACCACTTATGAGAAATCACAAAGGTTAAGAAACCTTTACCAGAAAGATATAGAACACAAAGGAAAAGGCAAAATACTTGGTTTTTCGCACTTTGAATTATTTAGTACCAGGCAAATGGAAGCCCACGGAATTAAAATAGCCGAAACACATTCCGTTGATGATCATAACGATAAGAAGAACGACAATATTCTTAAAAGACTCAGCGATAATGAAGAGGTGCTAGAAAGAATAAGAGCCATGCTTGCAGATGCTGTAGCCAACAACCTGCCTATAGTACCCGCAGCAGAATGGTATCTGGACAATTTTTACCTCATAGATGAGCAGATAGACCTGAGTAAAAAACACTTACCTAAAGAGTACAACCGCGACCTCCCGCACCTGAGCAAAGGCCCGTCGCAAGGCCTGCCCCGCGTATATGACATCGCGCTGGAAATAATATCTCATACCGACGGAAGGATAGACCCCGCCAACGTAAAAAGTTTTATTGACGCCTATCAATCGGTTACCATCCTCACTTTGGGCGAATTATGGGCCATACCCATCATGTTGCGTATAGCGTTGATCGAAAACTTAAGAAGGCTGGCATCAAAGTTAGCGCTTGACAGGATAGATAAGAATCTGGCCAATCACTGGGCCGACGCTTTGCTGAGTCAGGCAGAAAAAAATCCTAAAGAAATAGTAATGGTCATTGCCGAAATGGCCAAATCTAAAATTAATCTTACCAGCGCGTTCATATCCGAATTTTCCAGGCGATTGCAGGGAAGAATAGCAGCCATTAACATAGCGCTAGCCTGGGTAGAGCAGCAGCTGACAGACCAGGGGCACACCAGCAGCGAAATGCTCAGCTTCGAAAGCCAGAAACAGGCTACCGACCAGGTAACTATAAGAAACAGCATTGAAAGTATTCGCATACTTAAAGAAACTGACTGGCAGGATTTTGTAGAAAGCATAAGCTATGTAGACAAAACTTTAAGGGAAGATGTAAATGGTGTATATGGCAAAATGGACTTTGCCACAAGAGACAATTACAGGCACGTAATAGAATCCTTTGCAAGAAAAAGTAACTATTCAGAAAACGAGATAGCCAAAAGAGCCATAGAGATGGCTAAAAATAATGCACTCAAAAACGAGCATCCCAGAAAATGCCATGTAGGCTACTTTCTCTCAGATAAGGAAGGCCGAAGGCAGCTGCAGAAAGAAATAAATATGGAGCTGAATTTTAAAGATAAGCTTCGCATGGCTACCGGCAGCGACAGGCTGTTCATATATACATTCTCCATTACTTTCTTTTCGGTTTTGCTGGCTTATTTTTTATCGAAAATACTGTACAATCAAAACATTGATACCTGGCTGGTAATTGTAGTATTCATACTAAGCGGCACGGCTTTCAGCCAGTTGTTTATGTCTTTGATCAACTGGGTGTCAACCATTATTGTACATCCAAGGCCATTGCCCAAAATGGATTATTCCAACGGCATACCGGCAGAAAACAGCGCAATGGTGGTAATACCCTGTATGCTGAGCAGCAAAGAAGCTATTGACGATCTTATGGAAGATATGGAGGTAAGGTTTCTGGGTAATACGGACGATAACCTGTACTATGCTTTGCTCACCGATTTTCCCGATGCCAAAGAAGAGCATATGCCTGCGGATGAAGAATTGATCAATTATGCAAAAGCAGCCATGACGGCGCTTAACGAGAAATACAAAAGATCAAACAAAGATATTTTCTTCTTATTTCATCGCCCGCGAAAATGGAACAACAGAGAAAAGAAATGGATGGGTGAAGAAAGAAAAAGAGGAAAACTGGCAGCCCTCAATAATCTTTTGTTGGACAATTCTAAAACAGAGCCTTTTTCTGTTATTTTAGGAGATGTTACCAAAATAGGAAAAATAAAATACATTATCACACTGGATGCCGATACGCAAATGCCACGCGAAACAGCGCGCCAGTTTATAGGTACAATGGCGCATCCGCTCAATATACCGGTGCTAAACGAAAGATGGAACCGGGTAGTAGAAGGTCACGGTATTTTACAACCTCGTGTTGCCATTAGTCTTCCTGAAGAAAACAGTTCTATCTATAAAAGAATGCATGGCAACGATTCCGGGCTCGACCCGTATACAAGGGTTGTGTCAGATGTGTATCAGGATTTGTTTCATGAAGGTTCTTTTGTAGGAAAAGGGATTTACGATATAGAGGTTTTTGAGAAAGTGCTGGGAGAAAGATTCCCCGACAACAGAATCTTGAGCCATGATTTATTGGAAGGAAATTATATACGCTCGGGATATCTTACAGATGTGGAATTATACGAAGATTACCCGGCCAGCTATGCGGCCGATATTAATCGCCGCCACAGATGGACGCGAGGTGACTGGCAGATAGCCGCCTGGGCTCTTCCGTTTGCGCCGGCACCTAACGGCAAATACAAAAAAACTTTTCTCTCCGCTTTAGCAAGATGGAAAATATTAGATAATCTGCGTAGAAGCATTGTGCCTTTGTGCTTGTTGCTTTTACTGGCATTGGGCTGGACTGTATTACCTAAGAAGAATATCTGGCTGCCAATTGTCATCGCTATTCTTTTTCTTCCTAATATCATCAGCACTATCTGGCATTTCTTTCATAAACCTAAAGAAGTAGATTATGGATTCCATATAGCAGATGTAACGCAGGGGTTTGGCCTGGGGTTGTTTCATTTCCTGTTCAACTTCGCGGTATTGCCTTTTGAAGCGTTCAATAATCTGAATGCTGTGGCAAAGGCTTTATGGAGAATGACGATATCCAAGACAAAACTGCTGGAATGGACGCCCAGCCAGCAATTCAAGAGTAACTCTTCTTTGGCGGATACGTATAAATTCATGTGGACGGCTCCGGTTGTTGCCGTTCTGTTGTTGGCTTTGGTAATTGCTTTTGCGCCTACGGCTCTGTATACGGCGTTGCCTGTGTTAGCTTTGTGGTTCTTATCTCCTTATATTGCCTGGAGAGTAAGCAAACCGTACAGAAGAAAAGTAACTGAACTTTCGGAAGAAGATAATCAATATCTGAAAGTATTGGCAAGAAAAACCTGGTACTTTTTTGAAACCTTCGTTACCGAAGAAGATCATTATCTGCCTCCCGATAACTATCAGGAATATCCCAAAGAAGTAATAGCGCACAGAACCTCTCCTACTAATATTGGGATGAGCCTGTTGGCAAATCTTTCTGCGTACGATTTTGGCTACATCACAGCGGGTGAACTAATTAAACGTACCGAAGGCACCATAAGTTCTATGCAGAAGATGGAACGCTATGGCGGTCACTTTTACAACTGGTACGATACAAAAACATTAGAGCCCCTGTATCCTCTCTATGTATCCACTGTAGATAGCGGCAACCTGGTTGGCCATATACAAACACTCAGGCAGGGATTGCTTGAATTGCCTAACAAGCCAATCGTAAACGAAAGAATTTTTAACGGGTTGATAGACTCCATTTCGGTAATGCAGTCAGAGTTGGGCTCCGGAGAGCAAAGCATGCTGAATAATCTTAAGGAGAAGATACAGGATTATCAAAAAAATATTTCACACGATAATATTCTGGATATAACCAATGCGCTGAGAACATTACAAAATACCGCCGAAGAGCATATAAACAGAATGCAGATCACCCAACAGGTTACTGCTATTATCTGGATGCACAAATTTCAGCATCAGATCGAAAAGACCCTGACCGATATAGAATCTTTTATACCCTGGCATGGTTCATTAGAAGCTATTTCAAAATTTGAGGAGCTTAAAGCATTGGGCGAAACTCCATCTGTAAACAGAATAAAAAGTCTAGCAGACGAAATTATCCCGGAAATAAAAACGCTGGCTGCAAACGTTACAGATAATAAAACCAGGGAGTTGCTCACCGAGCTTACGGGCCAGGTAAGAAAAGCGGAAAGAAACGCCTTGGAAAAGATTACAAGAGTTAATGAGTTGAGCAAACAATGTATTTTATTCTCCAGTGTAGATTATGATTTTCTTTATAACCGTGAAAAGAAGCTATTGCACATTGGATACAATGTTTCAGAGCATAGGCGCGACGCCAGTTTCTACGACTTACTTGCTTCTGAAGCGCGCTTAGCTATTTATGCCGCCATAGCGCATGGCAAAATACCGCAGCAGAGCTGGTTTTCTCTTGGCAGATTGCTTACGGGAGATACTAATCCTGCACTACTTTCGTGGAGCGGTTCTATGTTTGAATACCTGATGCCGCAGTTGGTAATGCCCAACTATCCTAATACGCTGATTGATCAAACATCAAAAGCTATGTTGCAGCGCCAGATTGATTATGGAAAGCAAAACAATATTCCCTGGGGTATTTCAGAATCGGGCTACAATATGGTAGACGCTAACCTGAATTACCAGTACAAAGCTTTCGGAGTACCCGGTTTAGGTCTTAAGAGAGGCTTGGGTGAAGAGTTGGTTATTGCGCCTTATGCCACTATGCTGGCATTGATGGTATTGCCAAAAGAAGCCTGCGAAAACCTGAAAGTGCTTTCTAAAGCAGGATTTGAAGGTCGATATGGTTTTTATGAAGCTATTGATTATACGCAGTCAAGATTACCAAGAAAACAAAATTACGAGATAATACAATCCTTTATGGCTCACCATCAGGGTATGAGTTTCTTATCGCTCGCTTATGTTTTGCTTGACAGAAAAATGCAGCAGCGCTTTGAAAGAGATCCGCAATTCCAGGCTACGCTTCTGCTGTTGCAGGAGAAAATTCCGAAAGTGGCCAATTACTATAATCAGGATGCAGAATTAATTGATGTGGTTACATCTGTACCGGAATCTCAAATGAGGATTAACAACACGCCAAATACTACCATACCTGATATTCAACTGCTCTCAAACGGCAGGTATCAGATGATGCTTACCAATGCAGGCGGTGGGTATAGCCGGTGGAATAATATTGCCGTTACCAGGTGGCGCGAAGATACCACACAAGACAACTGGGGACTGTTCTGCTACATCAAAGATACAGAAACGGGCAAGTATTGGTCCAATACCTATCAACCTACACTGGTAGAAAGCAAGGAGTACGAAACCGTTTTCTCTAAGGGACACGTGGAATACAGGAGAAGAGATTTTGGTTTTGAGGTGAAAACGGAAGCCGTGGTTTCTCCTGAAGATGATATTGAAATGAGGAGAGTGAGAATTACAAACAGAAACTCTTCAAAAAAAGTAATAGAAATTACCAGCTATGCAGAAGTGGTACTTGCGCCGCAAGCCGCAGATGATGCGCATCCCGCATTTAGCAATTTATTTGTACAAACTAAAATTGTTCCTTCCAAATCATCCATTATTTGTACGCGAAGAGCAAGGTCCGATAAAGAAACGCCACCCTGGATGTTTCACCAGATGTCGGTAAATGGTGCCGAAATAGAATCTGTATCGTACGAAACAGACAGGATGAAATTCATTGGCAGAGGATATAGCGTACAAAAGCCTGCTGTATTAGAAAATAACCTGCTTCTTTCCGGAATGCAGGGTTCTGTATTGGATCCTATAGTGGCTATTCGTTACCGCATTACGCTGAAGCCTAATCAAACAGCTATCTTCGACCTGGTGATAGGCATGGCCAATACAGAAGAGATATGCGAAGGATTGGTGAACAAATACCAGGATAAATTTCTTAAAAACAGAGCGTTTGAACTTTCGTGGACACACAGTCAGGTGCTTCTGCGTCAAATTAATGCCACAGAATCAGATGCGCAATTGTTCAACAGGATAGCCAGTTCTATTATTTATACCAATCAAAGTTATCGGGCAGATCCGAATATTATAAAGAGCAACAATCGTGGCCAGTCAAGCCTTTGGGGCTATGCCATCTCGGGCGATTTGCCGATAATCTTATTAAAGATATCCGGCAACGACGATCTTGAACTCACCAAGTACCTTATCAAGGCACATATGTATTGGCATCTGAAAGGGTTGTCTTTAGATCTGGTGATTTGGAATGAAGATTATGGAAGTTACCGCCAGGAATTACAAGACGAGATTCAGGGATACATTACCGCGCTCAGCAGTATTTATATCAATGAAAGACCGGGCCGCATATATGTGCGCACGGGCGATCAGATTTCCAATGAAGACAGGATTCTTTTCCAAACAGTAGCAAAAGTAATATTTGAAGGTTCGGCCGGATCATTATCAGAGCAGGTAAACAAGAAAGTACTTTCTAAAATTATGCCGCCGTACCTGGAACCCATGTATTCTGTTTTGCGCGAACCTGCGCATAAAGAGGCCATCCGTTTGCCTGATAATATTATCTTCAACAATACATACGGAGGATATACAGAAGACGGAAAAGAATACGTGGTGCTTACATCTAAGGATAAAGTGTCCCCGGCACCCTGGAGCAATATCATTGCCAACGATAAAATAGGTACCGTAACCACGCAAGGCGGTTCGGCATATACCTGGATCAACAATGCGCATGAATACAGGCTTACACCCTGGTACAACGATCCCGTGGGTGAAAGAGCCGGTGAGGCTTTTTATGTAAGAGATGAAGAAACCGGTAAGTACTGGAGTCCCATGCCTTATCCTAAAACAAGCACACAGCCTTATCTTACAAGACATGGTTTTGGATACAGCATATATGAGCATATAGAAAGTGGTTTGTTTACATCCATGAAAGTATTTGTAGATGCGGATGAAAGCGTTAAGTTCTTTGAATTGCGTATTAAAAATATTTCCGAAAGTAGTAGAAAACTATCCGTTACAGGATTCATGCAATGGATATTGGGCGATATTCCTTCCAAAACAAACATGTTTGTGATAACAGAAAAAGATGTAAACGGAACTATTTACTCCAGGAATAAATACAACACCACTTATGCCGAAAAGCTTAATTTCTTTGATGTAGAAGGCAATGAAAAATCTTTTACAGGCGATAGGACTGAATTCTTAGGCAGAAACGGAAGCATGGAAAAGCCGGCTGCCATGCGCCGTACAAAGCTTTCGGGCAGAGTAGGCGCTTCCTACGATCCGTGCGCCGCCATTCAGGTAAAGATAAACCTGGTAAAGGAAGAAGAAAAAGTGATCGTCTTTAAATTAGGCTCGGGCGTTAATGATGCCGATGCTAAAAGACTGCTCGATAAATTTAAAGGAAGTGTGGCCTGCGAATACGCTTTTGCAGGCGTGCAAAGAAAGTGGCAGGATATACTTGACGATATAAAAATTACAACACCGGACAAAGCGTTGAATGTATTGGCAAATGGCTGGTTAACGTATCAGGTATTGTCCAGCAGATTTTGGGGTAGAAGCGGCTTCTATCAATCGGGCGGCGCGTTTGGCTTCAGAGACCAGTTGCAGGATGTAATGTCGCTGATGCACAACCACAATCATATTTCGCGCGATTATATTCTATACGCCGCCACACGCCAGTTTAAGGAAGGCGATGTGCAGCACTGGTGGCATCCGCCTACAGGCAGAGGAGTGCGCACAACCTGCTCGGATGATTATCTGTGGCTGCCTTATGCCACTTCAAAATATGTAGAAGTTACCGGCGATTATTCTATTCTTGACGAATCGGTATCTTTTATAGAAGGCAGGCTGCTACGTCCTAATGAAGAATCTTATTACGATCTGCCGGTATTTCTGAATCATTACGAATCGTTGTACAATCACTGTGTATATGCCATTCGTTTCGGATTGAAATTTGGTAAAAACGGGTTGCCGCTTATAGGTTCTGGCGACTGGAACGATGGTATGGATAAAGTAGGCGAGCATGGCAAAGGCGAAAGTATATGGCTGGGATTTTTCTTGTACGATGTATTGATCAAATTCATAGACATCGCTAAGAAGCATGATGATGACTCCTTCGCGGAAGAATGCAAACTACAGGCAGAAAAATTAAAAGATAATTTAAACAACAATGGTTGGGACGGCAAATGGTTCAGACGTGCGTATTTCGACGATGGTACGCCGCTCGGCTCAGAGCAAAACGAAGAGTGCAAAATTGATTCTATTTCGCAAAGCTGGTCGGTACTTTCCGGAGCCGGCAAGCCGGAATATAGTTTGCAGGGAATGGCTGCCTTGAATGAATACTTGGTAAACAGGGAACACGGCTTCATAAAACTACTGACGCCCGCTTTTGATAAGGCCAATCCTAACCCGGGATATATCAAAGGTTATGTGCCCGGTGTGCGTGAAAATGGCGGACAGTACACACACGCTGCTATTTGGACATTGATGGCTTATGCAAAGCTAAAAGATAAAAAAGCCTACGAATTATTCAATCTTATCAATCCTGTAAATTTAGGCAAGAACGAACAGCGCATCAACCGGTACAAGACCGAGCCTTATGTAATATCCGCGGATATATATGGTGTAGCGCCACATGAAGGACGTGGCGGCTGGAGCTGGTATACAGGAAGCGCGGGCTGGATGTTCCAGTTTATACTGGAATCGTTGCTGGGATTGAAACGCAATGCCTCGGAAATATACTTTGAACCTTGTATCCCTGATGAATGGCCGGGTTTTGAGATAGACTACAAATTTGGTACGGCTACCTACAAAATAAAAGTAAACAATTCAGGACAAGATAAACCTCCAACCTATATACTCGACAATCGGCCGCAAGGGGATAGAATTACTTTGCAGGACGATGGATTGGAGCACCATATAGAAGTGAATATTTAATTACGAAGAATTAATATAAATACCCGACAGTTTTTAAAATCATCTGTCGGGTAGTTTTTGTATAGTTGTAAAAAGTGCGGAAAATAAGAGCGTGCTGTGCTTTTCGTTGTCACTCTGAACGATAATAGCTTTCGTTGTCATCCTGAACGAAGTGAAGGATCTAAACGCAAGCAGATGCTTTCATCGTTTTCAAACAAGACTCAGCATGAAAAAGGGTTAGATGTTTCGCTTTGCTCAACATGACAGAAGGTTTAGCGATGTTTTGCCAATGCTCAGCATAAAAAAGGTTTTACAGTTTTTGAGGTGGACCAAAAAATTGTCA
>JAEWKC010000024.1 GCA_023386235.1 Bacteroidota bacterium
TCATGTTTTCTGTATCTTTCTTCTTCTCGTTGTATTGCGGCAGCACATCTTCCCATTCTTTTTCTATCTGTTTTAAATCATCATTATAAAAATAAAAAACAGGTACAAAAATCAGTAGGAACAACAATAAAAAACTAAACACTTTACGAATGATAAGCCAGGTGTAATTTTGTTGTCGGTCATTCGTGTTTTTTATCAGCTCTGTGATGTAGATGATATAAAAGCAATAAAATATAAACGGTAAAAAATTGGTAAGAATGTTTTGCACGCGTATATCCTCCGTTCGGCTTACCACGTATATTTGTGTGGCTAGCAAGAATATTACCCAGGCAATGGTAAAACCGTTCCAGCGGCTAAAACCATAGCCTACCAGCCAGCCAATACTAAACAGAACAACGAAAGATAAAAATTGTATGGAAGTGGTAAAAATATCCAGGTTTTTGTAAGAAATGTTTTCTAATAAAAAGAAGGCAAGAAGATATATAAGAAATAAAACGGCGAATGTAGTGCTTACTCTAAAATTCCTGGCATAAAATACGATAGACAATACCATGCCCAATGCAAAGTAAACAGCCTGAATGATGTAGTCGTTTTCGAGCAGATTGAAATACACATTAAAATTGTACATTACCAAAAACATCAACGCGATGGTAGGCAATGCATACAAAAATAATTGCAGCATTACGGCGCGGGCGGTATGTACTCTTTCTATTCTCAAGAATTACTGTTTTCGTGTATTATCTTTTTTATTCGTTTTTCGTTTTCATTGATCTTTGTCCGCAATGGAGAAATAAGCCACTGCGTTTTGTATCTGGCAAGATTATCCGAATCTTTTTTAATAAAAATAAATTCTACAATATCTGTTACTTTTTTCCTGTTTAATGATTCTGTTAAGGGTATAAAAAGGAAAGTAGTATCGTCTTCCGCGTTTTTTATCAGTTGCTCTACTACTTCCGCGTTGTTAAGCGAACTTACGATAATAATGGAAGGATGCTGTCCTTCGAGATAGCTTTTAAGATTGGTATGCTGCTGCCAGCTGCTTACACTGATCAGGTGCTTTAATTTAGCGTCGCTATCTTCTTCAGAAGAAAGAATATACTTATCACTCTGATCGGAAATGAAGCGAATATTAGGGTTTTGCTTTTTCAGCTCTTCATAAATATTCCACACCATTGTTTTGTAATAATTAAGAAAAGCGATGTGCACGGTTTCGTTGGCTTCTATATCAAACCCGGCAAAGAAAGACGCGAATAAATAAATGTGGGAAGAGTAGGGATCAAGACTTTCAGGAGTACGCACTACCAGCTCTCTGTTTTTAGCGTATATTTTCCATACAATGCGTCTTATATCGTCGTTTTCAAAAGCTTTATAGTTCAGATGATCTCCTTCTACCTTTTTTATATAATCAATTCTGCTGATGATGTTTTCTGTTTTTTTAGGATGAATGACTTCTACCTCTACTTCTTTTTTAGGTGGAACAGAATGAAACCGCTCGTGTGTATAGACTTTTACGGCCAGAGAAAAAAATTGAAAAATATCTTCAAGGAAAATGATGGCCTGATCAATGGTGTATTCTTTTATTTCCGGCAAGTCCCATTTATAATACCCGTTTAGCCGGGTATTGAAAACCGTTGCGTTTTTTTCTTGTTCGGTAAGTTGAAATTTAGGAGAGTATTCATAATTGTTATATCTCAGACGGAATTTAATAAAACCGAAAAGAGGCCTTGCTATAGGATGCACTTCTATATTCAGGCTGTTGTCATATTTAACAGAAGAACTGATTTTGAAGAATAATTTATTTGTTTTTAGCTGATACAATAAATATATCCAAGCCAGCAATACACTCAACAAGGCGAAAGCCAAAATAAACATCCCGAAAATAATGGTGATTTGTATAAGCAAAGAGAATATTTCAAAAAAAGGCGTATCCGGGATAAGTTGCGCATTTCTAAGCCAGATATATCCCAGTGTAGAGCCGACGGCGAAAAGCAGGAAATACGGCGTAAAAGGGAAAAAATATCCTATCTGCGGAATGATTTTTTGAATTCTGGCTTTTCTTTGCATATCAGTAGTTGCAAAGGTATTTAAAACATTTGTCTTATTAAAAAATGATTTTGTGGTCAGCAGGAATACTTTTTTTATTCACAACTCCTTTGTTTCTTTGTGTTTTATATGATTGATAATACTATTCACTACCAATCCTGTCCTGTTTGCGACAGCACAAAAATACATAAAGTACTGTTGGCTAAAGACTATACAGTAAGCCACAATCCATATGAGATATGGCATTGCGAGGATTGTTCATTGCGCTTTACACAAGATGTACCTGATATGCAGCATATTGGCGCATACTACAAATCGGAACAATATGTTTCACACACCGATACACAAAAAGGATTGATCAATAAGCTATACCACATTGTGCGTGAGCGAACGTTGAAACAGAAACTAAATATCATACAACAGGCTACCGGCTTGCGGCAGGGCGCATTGCTTGATATTGGTGCAGGAGTGGGAGCGTTTGCAGCACAAGCTAAAAAAAGTGGCTGGACCATTACAGCTCTTGAGCCTGACGCCGATGCCAGAAAAGTAGCTTTACATAAATTCGGCGTGGAAGCTATGCCCTCACACGAATTATTTAATATACAGGAAAAAAGTTTTGACGCCATTACTTTGTGGCATGTTTTAGAGCATGTACATCAGTTGCACGCGTACGTTGAATCTTTTGAAAAATTGCTGAAAGATAAAGGCGCGCTTATTATTGCGGTGCCTAACTACACAAGTTTTGATGCGCAAAAGTATCGCCAACACTGGGCTGCATACGATGTGCCCCGGCACTTGTATCATTTTTCACCCGCAAGTATGAAAAAGCTTATGCAACTGCATAACCTGCAGGTAACGCAAACATTGCCTATGACATACGACAGCTATTATGTAAGTATGTTGAGCGAAAAATACAAAAGAGGTTACAACAGCTATACAGATGCTTTCTTGACCGGGTTAAAATCTAATATACATGCTAAAAGAGATGCGGAAAATTACAGCTCAGTCATCTATGTAGTGAAGAAAAAATAATCTGCTATTATTACGAAGCACTCAGGCAGCAAAAACCAAGATGTTGTATACGAGTTTTACTTTATCTCAATCTGTATTTACTTTACTGCTTCCCATAAAACAATACCGGCCGCTATGGAAACATTTAAAGAATGCTTGGTGCCTTCCTGAGGTATTTCCACAATATGGTCGCATTGTTCCAGTACGTTCTGTGCTACACCCTGCACTTCGTTTCCAAATATCAGGGCGTATTTTTTATTTTTGTCAAAGTCAAATTCATTAAGCATTATACCGGTGTCTACCTGTTCTACTCCTACTATTGTATAACCTTCTTTTTTCAGCGTGCTGACTGCATCTGTTGTTTGCTCAAAATAAAGCCAGTCCACAGTTTCCGTTGCTCCCAGCGCGGTTTTATGAATGTCCCGGTGGGGAGGTTGTGGTGTGTAGCCGCACAAAATTACAGCCTGCAAAAGAAAGCTGTCGGCGGTTCTGAAAATACTGCCTACATTGTGCATGCTTCTGATATTGTCAAGCACTGCAATTACTTTGTTTTTTTCAGCTTCTTTAAATTCTGTAACCGACAACCGGTTAAGTTGCTCCATACTTAGTTTCTTCATCGAAAAAAATTTACCGTAAAAGTATTTTATTATTCTTATAAGAATATATTTGCTTTCGTACTATTTTTAACGGAGAGAAAAAATGAAGATCACGTCTGTCAAAATTTATAAATATTCTATACCCATGGAGCCGTTTGTGATTGCAACCGGAACCATGCATTACGCGCAGAATATTTACATAGAGGTAAATACCGATGCCGGATTAAAAGGTGTGGGTGAATGCAGCGCATTTCCTATGATTGTAGGAGAAACCCAGGAAACAGGTTATGTGCTTGCAAAAGATTTTGCCGGTATGTGGATAGGCAAAAATCCGCTGGAAATAGAAGACAGAATGCAGGAACTGCATTACTATATAGCAGGAAATTATACTATTAAGAGCGCGTTTGATATGGCATTGTATGATATTGCAGCTAAAGAAAAAGTATTGCCTTTGTATAAATATTTGGGAGGAGCTTATTTTGAACCGGAAAGTGATTTGACCATTGGTATAGATACAATTGAAAATATGCGCGCTACTGCCAAAGATTTTGTAGAAAATAGAAACGTAAGAATTTTAAAGGTGAAATTAGGAAAAGACGCGGATCAGGATATTTTAAGAATTAAAGCTATAAGAGAGCAAGCCGGCGATGCTGTAGCTATTCGTGTAGATGCTAATCAGGGGTACAGTTTAGAAGATGCAAAAAAACTGCTGAAAGGTATTGAACCTTATACTATTCAATATTGCGAACAACCTATGCGCACTTATGATGATGACTTTTTGCCTGAGCTGTTGCAAAGCACTTCTATTCCGGTAATGGCAGATGAAAGTGTATATACGCACCACGATGCCGAGAGATTGATAAGAGACAGCTCTACGGATGCCATCAATATTAAGCTGGCCAAATCCGGAGGTATATGGGAAGCTTTAAAAATTCATGCGGTAAGCAAAAAGCATAATATACCCAATATGCTGGGCGGTATGCTTGAAAGCCGTGTAGCGCTTAGTGCTAATGTACATTTAGCTTTAGCTTGCGATAACATAAAATACTACGATTTTGATTCCTGCTTATTAGGACATAAAATAGACCCGGTTATGAATGGCGTTGTGTACAAAGGGATGCATTTGCAAATCCCAGATAAACCCGGCATTGGGGCGGAGGTGCACGCAGACTTTTTAGCAACCTGTCCATCTATCACAATTGAATAATTTTTTTTTGACAGATTAAAATTTATACTTTATTTTTGCTTCATGTTTAACAAAACAAATAATCATTGGTGGTGGCAAACAAACGCTCAGTCGGGTCTGTTTGAATAAACCTATGGTTGTATATCTTTTAATTGTATTAAACTAATCATATTCAAAAAGTCTCGACATAGCGTTGAGGCTTTTTTTATACTATCAATTCAAATAATTATAAAAAATGAAGAAGATAAAAATAGAAACGACATGTAAAAAAATGCTTTCCGATATTTATACGCCCGTGGGTATTTATCTGCGCTTAAGAGATAAATTTCGCGATACCGTTTTACTGGAAAGCGTCAATCACAATTCCGCGGAAAATGGCAGATCCATTATCGGGATTAATGCGATCGGCGGCATTGAAGTTACCAGCCTCAATAGTATTGAATTTAAATATCCCAATCACAAAACTGAAATCAAAGAAATAAAAGACGCCCAGAAGGTGCCGGATGTATTATGGGAATATATGCAGCAATTTGAAGTTAACAACTCTGAAAATGCTGCTATAAAACAGGCTCAGGGTCTATTCGGTTATACTTCTTATAACGCCGTTCAGTTTTTTGATACTATACAACTTCCTTCTTATAAACAACAAAACGAGGTTGACATTCCTCTGATGCGCTACAGGCTTTACCAGTACGTGATTGTGATCAATCATTTTAAGAATGAAATGTTTTTGTGCGAGAATATTTTAAGAGGGTTAGACAGTGAAATGGAAGAAGTGGAAACACTGATTAAAAGCAAAGATGTGCCTGCGTTTCCATTTGAATTAGTGGGAAAAGAAACTGCAAACAAAACTGAGGAAGAACATATTAAAATGATTGAAAAGGGTATACAAAGTTGTTTGCGTGGCGATGTATTCCAGATGGTTTTAGGAAGAAGATTTAAACAGGAATTTTCCGGAGACGATTTTAATGTTTACAGAGCCTTGCGTAGTGTAAATCCTTCTCCTTATTTATTTTATTTTGATTATTCAGATTATAAAATAATGGGCTCAAGCCCCGAGTCGCAATTGGTGATAAAAGATGGAGAAGCTGTAATACATCCTATCGCAGGCACTTCCGGAAGAACTGGAGATGTAATAAAAGATAAAGAGCTTGCAGAAAAATTACTACAGGATCCTAAAGAAAATGCCGAGCATACCATGTTGGTTGATCTGGCGAGAAATGATTTAAGTCGTATGTGTGAAAATGTGAGAGTGCATTATTTCCGTCAAGTACATAATTACTCGCACGTGATGCATATTGTGAGCGAAGTGAAAGGCGACGTGCAGGAAAATACCAATCCTTTCCGCATGCTTGCCAATACATTTCCGGCAGGCACGTTAAGCGGCGCGCCAAAGTTCAGAGCTATGCAGTTGATAGATGAATTTGAAGATGACTCAAGAGGCGCGTACGGTGGCACCATTGGCTTTGCGGGATTTGATGGCTCTATTAATCATGCTATTATTATCAGGAGTTTCCTGAGTAAAAATAATGCGTTGTATTACCAGGCGGGCGGCGGCATCGTTGCTAAGTCAAATCCTAAAAATGAAGTGCAGGAAGTACATAATAAATTGGGTGCCCTGAAACAAGCTTTGTTAATGGCAGAAAAATTAAATGGATAATAATGAAAATATTAGTTTTAGACAATTACGATTCGTTTACATACAATTTAGTACAGATTGTAGAAAGAATATTGAATGATAAGGTAGATGTATTTCGCAACGATAAAATTGCTTTGGAAACGGTAAAGCAATACGATAAAATTATACTTTCTCCGGGTCCTGGTATTCCTTCCGAGTCAGGTTTATTACTGCCGGTAATAAAAGAGTATGCAGCCTCCAAACCTATGCTGGGTGTGTGTTTGGGAGAACAGGGTATTGGAGAGGTATTCGGCGCCACGCTTGAAAATATTCCTGAAGTGTATCATGGCGTTGACACGGAATGTCATCTTACAGAAAATAAATCTTACCTGTTCAATGGTTTAGAAAAGACTTTTATGGTTGGCAGATATCACAGTTGGATTGTAAGCGAAAAAAACTTTCCACATCATGAATTGGAAATTACAGCCAAAGACAACGAAGGAATGATCATGGCCATTCAGCATAAAAAATACGATATACAAGGTGTACAGTTTCACCCGGAGAGTGTGCTTACACCTGACGGAGAAACTATTTTAAGAAACTGGTTGAAAAAATAAAATATAAAACATCAATTATAAATAAAGAGATGAAGCATACATTACAATACTTATTTGATTTTAAAACTTTGTCTAAAGAACAGGCAAAGTCTATACTTATTGATATATCCAATGGCAAATATTCAGATCCGGAAGTTACTGCCTTTGTTACAGTCTACCTGATGCGCACCATTACTATTGAAGAGCTGTCGGGTTTTGTGGAAGCTTTAATGGAACTTTGCAATAAAGTAGATTTCAGCGAATTTAAAACCATAGATATAGTGGGTACCGGCGGCGACGGAAAAAATACATTCAACATATCTACACTCGCTTCTTTTATTGTAGCAGGAGCTGGGCAAAAAGTAGCCAAACAGGGCAATTACGGCGCTTCTACTATTAGCGGGGCCTCTAACGTAATGGAGTTGTTGGGATATAAATTCAAGTCTGATGAAAGTCTTTTAAAAAGAGAATTAGATAAAGCGAATATTTGTTTTATGCACGCCCCGGTTTTCCATCCTGCATTGAAAAATGTGGCGCCGGTAAGAAAAAGCTTAGGGTTAAGAACGTTTTTCAATATTGTAGGCCCTCTGGTAAATCCTGCTAATCCTGATTATAGGTTGCTGGGTGTATACAGTCTTGAAATGGCAAGAATTTACACCTACTACCTGCAGCAGTTCAATAAATCGTTCAACATAGTGTATAGTCTTGACGGGTACGATGAAATATCTTTAACCAGCGATGCTAAAATCGTTTCCAATGAAGGTGAGCGTATGGCAACCCCGGAAGAATTAGGAAAAAGAATGGTGATGCAGGAAGATATTTACGGTGGCGATACCTTAGAGGCCGCCGCTGAAATCTTTAGCAACGTGATCAACGGCAACGGCACCTGGGCGCAAAATGCGGTAGTGCTGGCAAACGCTGCTACGGCCTTGCATTGCACAGGCAATTACACAACTTACGAAGAAGCTTACCAGGCGGCAGTTACCAGCCTTGATTCGGGAAGCGCGAAAAAATGTTTTACAACTTTAATGGATTTAAATAAATGATAAAAAATATTTTAGCCGAAATTGTTCAACACAAAATAACGGAAGTAGCCAATGCCAAGCAAGAAATAAGTGAAGAGCAATTAAAATGCTCACCTTATTTTTCAAGAGAAATAATTTCATTAAGAAAAAATCTTTCTCAAAACGAGCACTCCGGGATTATCGCGGAGTTTAAAAGAAAGTCGCCCAGTAAAGGCTGGATAAATCAATATGCCGACGTAAAGCAGGTAACTAATGACTATACAAAATATGGCGCCAGTTGCTTATCTGTTCTCACCGATACAAAATTTTTCGGAGGTTCTAATCAGGACCTGTTGACCGCCCGCGAAAATGCTATTTCTATCCTGAGAAAAGATTTTATCATAGATGAATATCAGCTGTTGGAGGCAAAGTCAATAGGTGCCGATGTAATATTATTGATAGCAGCCTGCTTATCCCCCGAAAGAACAAAAGAATTGGCTAAATTTGCAAAAGATTTAGGCCTAGAGATTTTATTGGAATTGCATGGAGAAGAAGAATTGATACATATTTGTGAAGAAGTAGATTTTGTAGGCGTTAACAACAGGAATTTAAAAACCTTTGAAGTTGACGTGGATAACTCCATAAAAATTATGAAAAGTTTACCTAACAATAAATTTTGCATAGCGGAAAGCGGCATAGATAATGCAGAAGTTTTAATACAGTTAAAACAGGCTGGTTTTAAAGGATTACTGATAGGTGAATTTTTTATGAAAAATTCCGATCCCGGCGCGGCATTTAAAGATTATATAAAACAGATAAAACTATTAGAACATGAGAGTTAAGGTGTGTGGTATGACACAGCTTGATCAAATTTACGAAGCAGAAAGAGTAGGAGCCGACTATGTAGGCTTTATATTTTATCCGCCTACGCAGCGTTATGCGCTCAACCATTTGTCTATGTTTGATATCAGAGATTTAAATATTGATATCAAGCGTATCGGCGTATTTGTAAATGAAGATGAAGAAGAAGTATTAAGAATAGCCGACGAATGCGATCTGGATATAGTGCAGTTGCATGGCGACGAAACACCCAGCTACTGCGAAAGAATTTCCAATCATTATCCCGTTATAAAAGCCTTTCGTATGCTAAAGGATGATAATATACTTTGGAAAGTAAGTAAATATGCCAACGTTTCAGATTATTTTCTTTTTGATACCAAGTCGCCCATGTTTGGTGGTTCCGGCGAAAAATTCGACTGGAATATTCTGTTGGAAGTAGATATGCCCAACCCTTATTTTTTAAGTGGCGGCATACGCCCTGATGATGCGGAAAATATTAAAAGATTTAGTGAAGAAATCAAATATAAAAACCTGATTGGTGTAGATATAAATAGTAAATTTGAGATTAAACCCGGCAACAAGGATATGTCTAAAGTTGCAGCGTTTATTAAAGAGTATAAAGGCAATTAAAACATTATCTCAAAAAAAATACACATGCAAAAAATAGTATTTCTTTTATTCGTTTTGGTTTCCTCTTCGGTCTTTGCACAAACCGATATAGATAAGGTAAACTCAGACTCCGCGGCTATGGATCTTTTTAAGAAACATATCATCAGAGGAAACGCCAAAAGCAATTTCAATGACTTTAAATTAGTCAGTGGTACGGAATGGGTGGATTTTTATAATTTTAATGATAATCAAAAAAATCAGCTCCTATCCAAATACAAATACCTGAAATGGGCAAAGATAGATTTGAACAAAGATAAAAAAGAGGATCTTATTCTCAGCGGTTATCTCAGCAAAACTGTCGGTTACTCCAATCATTACCGTACGTTTATTTTCCTTACCAATCCGGACAATACGATACAGCCGTTAAAATTTAATTCCAACGTTCCTTTCTATTTCAGGCTGATAGAAATGGATACAGCTACCTACATAGAAACTTCGCGCTGGACAAATGATTTGTATAAAAAGGTAGAAGATATACCGCTGCGAATTGATACTGTTACGTTTCAGCCTGCCTTACAGGCGCTGATCGATTATGAACGGCAGGTTCCTGTATCAAGCATAAAAAAAGTAACGTATAAAGAAACCTATGATCCGCAGAATTTTTTAGTGGCGACAGTTACAAACAATGGTGCCAGGAACGGCGATTTTTCTATAAGCTTAACACAGCAGAAAGAGCCGAGACCGGTGATTAACAACGCTAAAATCTCTACCGATTTAATGCAGGATTTTCTTGACATAACTTCGCGTTTGAAAAAATATGAACTGATAGAAGCCAACCCCGTATTGCTGAATGATAATGAAGTGAAAAAAACACTGGAGGTAGAATATATTGATGGTACCAGGCAATTTTTCGAAGATAATACAGGAGCTATGAGTTATACGTTGTCTGCTGTTTACAATTGGTTTTCCTATAGCATTAGTAACGTTTACGAACAAATAGCCGAAAGAGAAAATTACAATAATTATTATTACGATCCTTTTGGATGGTAATATTATTTGATAAAAATAACATGCAAAAAATAGAAATAGACAAAAGAGGATATTACGGAAAATACGGAGGGGCTTTTATTCCTGAAATGCTGAACAGGAATGTGGAGGAGTTGCAAAAACATTATCTTGACATAATGCAGGATCCCGGTTTTCAAAAAGAGCTGCAGGTGCTACTTAAAGATTATGTAGGCCGCCCTTCTCCTTTGTATTTTGCTCAGAGGCTAAGCGAACAATATCACACAAACATCTACCTGAAAAGAGAAGATTTAAATCATACCGGCGCGCATAAAATCAACAATGCTTTAGGGCAGGTTTTATTGGCGGAACGGTTGGGCAAAAGAAAAATCATTGCCGAAACAGGTGCAGGACAGCACGGTGTGGCCACCGCTACTGTTTGCGCATTGCGCAATCTGGAGTGCATTATTTACATGGGTGAAATTGATATTGAACGCCAGGCGCCCAACGTAAAAAGAATGGAAATGCTGGGCGCGAAAGTAGTGCCTGCCACCAGCGGAAGCAAAACCCTGAAAGACGCTACTAATGAGGCTTTGAGACATTGGATAAACAATCCTGTAGATACACATTATGTAATAGGCAGCGTTGTAGGGCCGCATCCTTTTCCCGATATGGTTACACTTTTTCAGAGTATTATTTCGGAAGAGATTCGCTGGCAGTTAAAAGAAAAAATCAATAGTGAATTACCTACAGCAGTGATAGCGTGTGTTGGCGGCGGAAGTAATGCTGCCGGTACTTTTTATCATTTTCTGAATGAAGAATCAGTGCAGCTTATTGCTGTAGAAGCCGCAGGCCTGGGCGTTGATACGGGAGAAACAGCCGCTACAACTATTTTGGGCAAACCCGGTGTATTGCACGCGAGTCGTAGTCTGCTGATGCAGACAGATGACGGGCAGGTAATAGAACCGTATAGCATTTCTGCCGGTCTAGACTATCCGGGTATCGGTCCTTTGCACGCGCATTTATTTGAATCGGGAAGAGGCAAATACCTGAATGCTGCGGATGACGAGGCTTTGCAGGCAGCGTATAATCTTACGAAAACAGAGGGTATCATTCCTGCTTTGGAAAGCGCGCATGCCTTATCGGTATTGAATAAAATAGAATTTAATAAAGAAGATGTAGTAGTAGTGTGTTTAAGTGGTCGTGGAGATAAAGATATGGATACCTATATCAAGAGAATGAAGAAATAGGCAATCATCAACCTTATGAATACCGTTGAGAAAATAGACGTTTATCGAATTGCGGTAGAATTATTCAACAATTATTATTCTTATCCTCAGGTGGTAGAGATGATAAGGAATGAGTATGATTTTTTAGATGTTGATGAAGTAAAGCGTATAGTGGATTTTGCAATGACAGGTACTTTTGATAAAGCCGCAAATCACGCACTAAAGTTATTTTCTAGCAACTCCTATAATAAAAGTTGATATTGTAAATTCTCTGGTAAATACATATCGTATAGATACGGATATAGCAGACTACTTTGTAGGCAATTTGATTTATAATAAATTGGATATTGAAACAGATATAGAAGAGATAGAATATAATTATAACAGAGTTTGGCATGTGTCAGGGGGTGTTTACGTTGTTTTAGCTATAACAAACAGGTTATATTTTAAAGTGGATTCTTATTTTTTGTATATACCTTTTTTAGTTATATTGATAACAACATTTATTGTTTTACACATGAAAAAAAGATAGGAAAGAGGGTAAAGCAAAATATAGATTTGGAAATAATTACGAAATTTAAATTAATGAACAGATTTGAAAATTTATTCAGGCGTAAATCTCAAAATGTACTGAATATATACTGTACAGCCGGTTTTCCAAAATTAGACGATACCGTACAAATGATGGTAGCGCTGGAAAAATACGGCGCGGATATCATAGAGCTGGGTATGCCTTACAGTGATCCGGTTGCTGATGGCGAAGCTATTCAAAAGAGTGATGACATAGCCTTAAAAAATGGCATGACCGTTAATATACTTTTTCAGCAATTAAAAAGAATGCGGGAGTACGTATCTATCCCTGTGGTTTTAATGGGTTATCTAAATCCTGTATTGCAATATGGTTTTGAAAACTTTTGTGCAAAAGCCGCGGAAGCAGGCGTAGATGGCTTAATCATTCCTGACCTGCCTGCTTACGAATTTGAAAACGAATATGGTGCGATAGTTAAAAAATATGGATTGGACTTTATGTTTCTCATCACTCCCGAAACTTCAGAAGAAAGGATCAAAAAACTAGATGAATTGAGTTCGGGATTTCTTTACGCGGTGACTTCGTCTTCTACAACGGGCGGAGAAAAAGACTTTAATGTGGTAGGAGAATATCTGGAGCGGTTAAAGAATCTTCAGCTTAACAATCCCATACTGGCCGGCTTTGGCGTTAAAGACAAAACTACTTTTGATGCCGTTTGCAAACATGCCAATGGCGCTATCATTGGCAGCGCGTATATCAAAGCTTTGCAGAAAAACAATGATGTAGAACTGGCCACAGATGAATTTTTAAACAGTATTTTAGCCTGATTATGAATATAGCTATCATAAAATACAATGCAGGTAACATTCAATCTGTATTATACGCCTTGCAAAGAATTGGCTACAACGCCGTGGTTACTGATGTATCGGAAGAAATTTCAAAAGCTGATAAAGTAATTTTTCCCGGTGTAGGAGAGGCGTCCAGCGCTATGAAATACCTGCGCGAAAAAAATATTGATGCTATTATTAAAAATTTAAAGCAACCCGTACTGGGCATTTGCTTAGGCATGCAATTGATGTGCAAAAGCAGCGCAGAAGGAAATGCGGATTGCTTAGGAATTTTTGATGAAGAAGTGAAAAAGTTTCAGTCCGATTTATTTAAAGTACCACAAACGGGATGGAACAATATTTTCGATTTAAAAACAAATTTATTTTCCGACGTTAAAGAAAACGCTTATATTTACTCGGTTCACAGCTATTACGCTGCTATTGGTGCGCATACCATAGCCAAGGCAAATTATATTTTAGATTACAGTACGGCATTGAATAAAAATAATTTTTATGGCGTGCAGTTTCATCCTGAAAAAAGCGCCGACACGGGGGAGTTGATATTAAAAAACTTTATTGAAAAAATATAAAATAAAATGACAAACGCAGAATTTATTAAAACCACTGAACAAGATTCTAATTACCGGCATTTAGAAAAAATGTCTACACACGAGCTGCTTGTAAACATGAACAATGAGGATAAAACAGTGCCGATTGCCGTAGAAAAAGCGCTGCCTCAAATTGAAAAGCTTGTAGAGATTATAGTGGGAAAAATGCAGAACGGAGGCAGATTGTTTTATATTGGCGCAGGCACCAGTGGAAGACTGGGTATATTAGACGCGAGCGAGATACCACCTACATTTGGCGCGAGCCCTGATTTGGTAAAAGGATTAATTGCCGGCGGCAAAGTGGCGCTTACCAACGCGGTAGAAAATGCGGAAGACAATAAAGAACAAGGCTGGTTTGATTTGCAATCTTACCATGTGGGAGAAGAAGATGTAGTAATAGGCATCGCTGCAAGCGGTACTACACCTTACGTAATAGGAGCTATAGAAAAATGCAACGAAAATAATATTATTACCGGATGCTTGGTCAGCAATAAAAATGCGCCCCTCGCTAAAGTAGCTCAATATCCGATAGAAGTTGTGGTAGGCCCCGAGTTTGTTACCGGAAGCTCAAGGCTTAAAAGTGGTACAGCGCAAAAGCTGGTTTTAAACATGATCACCACAACAACCATGATTCGTTTGGGTAGAGTAAAAGACAATAAAATGGTCAACATGCAATTGAGCAATGAAAAACTTGTAGACCGCGGTACTAAAATGCTGATGAAGGAACTGAATATTGATGATTATGATAAAGCCCAAACCTTGTTGAAAGAATTTGGAAGTGTAATGAAAGCTATTAAATCTTCAAAAGCCGGTCAATAATGACGTTTCAGCGAAAATTAACGAATACTTATCAATCAAAAAAGAATATTATAGCGGGCAGAAATCCCGTAATGGAAGCACTGAATGCAAATGAGAATATAGATAAGATTCTGTTATTCAAAAATGCCTCCGGTGAAGCCATCAACAGCATACGCAACGCTGCCAAAAAACTGAATATACCTGTTCAGTATGTGCCTAATGAAAAGCTTAACAGTATCACTAACATCAACCATCAGGGTATAATAGCTTTTAAATCTGCTATTGTGTACCAGGATTTGCAACAGATCATCGACTGGGTTACCGGTGAAGGCGATACGCCATTGTTTCTAATGCTTGATGGCGTTACCGATGTTAGAAATATCGGAGCTATTGCCAGAAGCGCCGTATGCACGGGCGTTCAGGCTATCATAATCCCTGATAAAGGGGTAGGAGCAATGAATGAAGAGGCTGTAAAAAGTAGTGCGGGCGCTTTGGAGAAAGTGAATATCTGCAGGGTCAACAGCCTGGCAAACGCGGTAGACACCTTGCATTTAAACGGCATTAAAGTATTTGCCAGTGAAATGAATGCAGAAAATCAATTGTTCCAGATTGATTTTTCCGACCCGTGTTGTATTGTTATGGGCGACGAAGGAAAAGGCATTCAGTCATTTATTTTAAAATCGGCAGATAAAACTTTTTCTATCCCGATGAAAAATAATTTTGATTCGTTCAATGTTTCTGTAGCCTGCGGCATATCATTGTATGAGGCAATGAAGCAGAGATTGAATTAGAGTTTATAAGATATTTACCAAGTGGTTAAATCAATAATAATTTTTTAAAGTACAGCTATAGCAGGCAATTAAATGAAAACATATTTTAATAAAGTATTAATTTACCTACGGAAATTTGTTGTATTTGCTAAAAGTAAACTTTCGCATCAGCAATTTATGCTTTTTTCCTGTGTGGCTGTAGGCATCTCGGTTTCATTAGCTACTGTGGCGGTTAAATTTCTTGTTTTTAAAATAGAAACTTTTGTATTTGAAGATTGGAAAATCGGCAATATTCTTTGGTACCAGTCCTTATTGCCTTTTATTGGTATCGGTATCAGCACTTTGCTTATCAGCAGATTTTTTAAAAAAGATTTTCTTAAGGGAAATGATAAGATAGTGTATTCCATAGCTAAAAAAAATTCAAATCTTCCTTTTAGTCAATCTTATTCGCATTTACTTACCAGTGGCGCCACCATTGGTTTTGGAGGTTCATTAGGATTGGAGTCGCCCATTGTAGCAACGGGTGCTGCCATAGGTTCCAACTATGCCAAATCCATGCTGATGTCTTACAAAGACAAAACATTGCTGATAGCCTGTGGCGTGGCGGCGGGCATAGCCACAGCGTTCAGTGCGCCGGTGGCAGGCGTGTTATTTGCTTTGGAAGTGCTGTTCATAGAAGTGTCGGCATCCTCCTTTATTCCTTTGCTTATTTCTTCAGCCACAGGCGCCATCATGTCTAAAATTATTTTGAATGACGATATACTTTTGTCATTTTATAATATTCAAAGCTTCCAATATGATAATGTAATATTTTATATTGGTATTGGTTTGTTTGCCGGGTTGTTGGCGGTTCTGCATTCAAAAATATTTCAATGGTTTGACGGCTGGTATCTGAAAGTAAAAAAGATAACGCATCGTTGGTTGATAGGGTCTTTTATTTTAGGCGTATTGATTTTCTTTTTTCCACAGTTGTATGGCGAAGGATATTTAACCATCAAAGCCATAGCTGAAACGGGAAACATAGACGGGCGCTCAATTTTGGTACGTTTTACAGATAATCAGTCGATTATACTATTATACCTTTTGGCCGTAATGATTCTTA
>JAEWKC010000005.1 GCA_023386235.1 Bacteroidota bacterium
TGCTTATTTTTTCTATGTCTTTGGTAAGGTTATCCAGCGTTTTTTCGCCGGACATATTCGGAGAGGCATAATATTTTTTGGTGCCGCCGCCGGTTACTCCCGGCTCTCCTCTTTGCACTACTTTAAACTTGATGGGCATATTTTTTTATTTAAAGGGTGATGAAATACTTATTTGGCTATTTGAATGGTTTTCTTCTCTATGAGTTTACCTTCATTGTACAAGTTGAGATAGTAAATACCATTGGGCAGGCGGCTTACATCTACTTGTAAACGATTGGTTTTGCTTACACTTTGCCTTAATTTTAGATTGCCGGTTATATCTGAAATGATTATTTGATCAAAAGTTGGAATTTTATCAGTATCTTTTTGATAAGCAATATTATCCTCTTTCAGACTAATATTTATATTTGTTGAGGAAGGATTAGGATAAACTTTGTAATATTGATTTTCCGGAATAAAAAACTTTTTATAAATGGTGGTAGACTGACCGCAAGGATTTTTAAAACTGACTGTTATATATACATCTCCAGTAACGTTTTGTCCATCAAAAACGGTGAAGTTTGCTCCTTGCATGTTTGGAGTCCAATTTGGAGTTGAACAAGACCAAGTAACATCATAAGCACCGTAATTTAAAAATTCAAATGGAATTTCTACTTGACCTCCCCATGATTGTAAATCTCCGGTTATAAGACTATTTGATTCAGTTGTTCCGGGCTTCCAAATTACTATATTATACTTTCCAACAGTAAAAGTGTTAAATGCCGAAGTGGTAATATTTGCTGTAACCCATGCATTTGCTAATAAGGGTGGGAATTGAGATTTTTCTACTGTAATACTATTAGCAGTTTGACTAACTATACTAAGTTCAGGATGGATATTCCAATTAACAGTAGCTCCTGTAGGTAAATTAATGACTGTATAAGTAGCTTGGGAGCAAATATTTGAAGGCCCATTTAGTTTTACTTCATCATATAAACCAATTCCATTTACAGTTTGACTATTGAGATTTATAGGATCCAACCAATCACTTAAACGACGAGTATTTGTATTTCCATAATTCCATGATTTATCAAACCTTCCATAATACTTAGTTATTGGAGCGCAGCCACTAGGTCCCCCATGCAATTGACCTACAATTCTGTGATTTTGGTCCATAAGAGGTGAACCAGACGAACCACCTTCAGTTGTTCCTATGTCAAATATTGTTTTCCAATGAGTGTTAGGTTGACTACTTGGAGCATTTTTCCAATCAATCGTTGAGGGATAATTAGAAATTTTATGATTATCGATACTAATTTTTTTCATATCCCCTTTTGGATGATGAATACTCGTCGCCTTAGTAGCAGGTTCTGTATTTCTAGACCAACCTAAGTAGTAAGGAATAAATCCCTGTATATTACTTAAATTATCATTTAGTCTTAAAAGAGCAAAATCTGTATAGGGGTTATTTGCAAGTAATGTAGCTCCTTGACTTGAAAGAGGTATGAAATCTACTCCACTATTGCATGTAGGGCTTTCATAATTCCAATAGAATAACCAATCCCAGAGATTATTATTACCTTCAGCATCCTGTCCAGAAAGACAATGATCAGCAGTAAGAAATAAAGATTCTTTATTATTAGATGTATTATTTATTAATGCTCCTGTACAGAACCTAAAATCCGACATATTAGCAATAACAGCTACGGCACGTTTTTCATTCTGCCATGAATAACCTTCACCACAATTGATATTCACATTACAAGGAAGTGATGCGCCATAACCATTAACATTTAAAAAAGGAATATTTTTATAGACATATCCTAATTTTTCTATAGATATTATTCCTTTATGTTTGGAATTTAAGGGTTCATAATATTCTACAATAATATTATTTCCTTTTACAAAACCTGTCACAAAACTGGCAGGATTGCTTCTATTACCTTTATTATTGATTTCTGTAAAAGCCCCGATAGAATGTTTTTTATCATTACTATATATAAAGAGTTTTGCTCCAGGAGGAAGCCAAAATTTATCATACACAATTGTAAGAGCTTTTGCCTCAGGAACGCTAAATTGCACTTTCCAAACTTTTGTATTTTCATTAAAAACCATCCAACCTGAAGAATCTTCAGTTGAAACATTAACATCAATGGGTAGGGCAAATCTAGGAGGTAAGCCTGATAAACTATCTTGAATATCCAGTTTTTCTACATTTTCAGTATTAGGTTTAGGTAATTATTTATATACTTTGGTAGGTTGGCTTTTTAAAATATTTATATTTTGAAAACTTGGAGGTTGTTCATTAGTACTAACCTGTGAAAAAGTTATAAAAGGTAACAATAAAAAAATTAAATTAAAATATAGCTTATTTAGAATTTTCATGTATTATTTTTTTCAAAATCATTTTAATATTATGTTTTTCATTTTTATTGTTTATCTCATATGAGTTAAGCTTTAAATCATTTTCAGACAGTTCATATGAATAGATTTTTGACAAAACATACATGAATCTATCTGATAAAACTCCATAAGATTTGTCCGTAAATAATCTATTATCTAATAATACCAATTTTCCGTTTTTCTTAGCTTTATACCTGCCATAATTTAATTTACCATTCGGCATATTTGCGTATATTGTATCTTCTTTAAAGAAAACTTGATAACTTGTGTCTTTCCATTGCTCAGGCATTGTTAGAGGTTCAAATACGCCCTCATCATCTGTGTAACCTACAAGTTTCCATGAAGTATTATTTAATTTACTGTTGTTGTCATTATTAAAAATTCCTTTTTCACATCCCATTCCTATCATCAAGGGCATTACTATTATCAGAAGTACAATAGTTTTTCTTTTCATAATTATATTTTTTATTGGTTAAGTAATCGTTAATGCAATATAGTATTTATTTTAATTTAGCAAACAAATATTTGTAAAATTATTTTAAACAGAAAGTATTTGCTCGCCAGAGACGATAAAATTACACTTACGAGGCGAGGACGCCTCGCAGAACCTGAGCCTGACAAACAAATATTTATAAACTGATAAAAAAAGTTTTAAATAAACAGTTCCACAACTTCATAAATAAACAAACGATAGAAAAAATACCCTATCCCATACAGAAATCAGAGAAAAACTTTTATTTTATATTGTTTTGAATAAATGTAACTTTGCACGCAATTTATAACCCATATTAACGTTTATTTTAACATTAGATTAAAATAATCATTCATTTGCATGAGAAAATTTTTTATTCTTCGGTTTATTGTTTTACTGAATGCGCTATTTGCCTTTCACATTGCAAATGCCCAGTTTCGTACTTATTCCAACGAATTCATGAATATTGGCGCCGGCGCGCGCGGTTTGGGAATGGGTGGCGCACAGGCGGCTTCGGCTTTTGACGCCACAGCGGGATATTACAACCCGGCAGCACTTTCTTATGTGCGCGATGTAAATTCTTTTTCTGTTATGCACGCGGAGTATTTTTCCGGGATAGGGAAGTACGACTTTGCCGCCGCGGCCATACCATTGAATGATAATAAGCGCACGTTAGGCATTTCGGCTTTGCGCTTTGCCGTAGAAGATATACCCAATACTTTATTTTTAGTAGACCCGCAAACCGGGCAGCTCAACTACAATAATATTTCTTCTTTTTCATCGGCCGACTATGGCTTTTTGCTTTCTTACGGGCAAAAACTGAAGGAAACCGGCAATACCAAAATTTCTGTGGGAGGTAATGCCAAAGTGATATACAGAAAAGTGGGTTCTTTTGCCAATGCTTTTGGCGTAGGTTTAGATGCCGGTGTTTTATTTGATGGAGGTAAGTGGCGTGCCGGAGTAATGGCCAAAGATATATCTACTACCTACAACGCGTGGTCCTTTAGCTTTACCGACAGAGAAAAGGAAATTTTATACCTTACACAAAACGATATACCTATAAAGTCTACAGAGATTACGCAGCCAAGAGTGATTTTGGGAGGGGCTTACAATTTTGTTTTTAACCCAAAGTTTAGCTTGCTGGCCGAAGCCAATATGGATGTAACTTTCGACGGAAAAAGAAATACTTTGATAAGAAGCGATGCAATGAGTATAGACCCGCACGGAGGCTTGGAAGCCAATATAATGGATAAGATTTTTGTACGTGCCGGGGTATCCAATTTTCAACAGGGATTAGCGGATAGCGATACTACCAATCAAAAACGCACCTGGATATTTCAGCCGAGTGTGGGCGCGGGGTTTAAAGTGGGTCAGTTTGTAATAGATTACGCGTTTACGAATTTAGCCAATCAATCCAATCCGCTTTATACACATATTTTCTCTTTAAGATTAGATTTAGAAAAAAAGAACAATAAGTAACATTGTTATATATGATTAAAAAAATACATTATCTACTTATCTTTTTATTAATGGGCTTTGCCTTACAGGTACAGGCTCAATACAATAATGAATGGGTAGTGCCGGGAAAAAATTATTATAAATTTAAGATAGGCACAACCGGTTTGTATCGGTTAGACAATAACTTCTTAAGCGCTATAGGCTTGTCGGGCGTAGACAAAAGTCGCTTGCAATTGTGGCGCAACGGAAAGCAAGTTGCTGTTTTTACTTCCTCTGATTATATAGAATTTTGGGGAGAAAGAAATGATGGAAGTACCGACGCGCAATTGTTTCAGGCATCTGCACAACAGTTAGATAAACGTAAAAGCCTGCACTCAGACAGTGCCACATTTTTTCTGACGATAAATGATAATACAGCGCAAAATATAAGATTTGTGAATACTGCCAATAACGTTGCGGGCAAACTGGCGACTGTAACAGCAGAGCCTTATTTTATAGATAAGCGGTATTTAAACACCGGTAATACTTTTAATTATGGGCCTTATTCACCCTATATCAGCGAGCCGGTTTACGATTCGCGTTATTTTTATAAATCATTTGGGTGGCAGTTTACGCCCAGCGCTCCTTATGTGGTTAACTTTACTAATTTATATGCGAATACGAGCGTTGCGGCCACGCTTAATTTGAGCATAACCGGATTGTCTATTGTGGGAGGCACAAGAACAATAAGGGCTACAGCCTCTGCCGGGGGTGATGTAATTGTACAAAACTTGAACAGGCTTGAATCTAAATTGATGACCGCTACCTTTAATTTGAGCGGTGATTTCAGTGTAACACTGAAAGATGAGCCGGCAAATACTTTTCCAAATTACGCCTCAGACAGAGTAATGCTGAACTATGCTGAACTGGAATATGCGCGAAACTTTAATTTCGGAGGGGCTGCTCAATTCGAGTTTACATTAAACGGTAACGGGCAGCCAAAATATATTGAAATATCCAATTTCAATGCCAATGGTTCTGTGCCCGTGCTATACGATTTATCTAACAACAGAAGATATGTGGGTGTAGTGAGCGGCAGTGTTTACCAGTTTTATTTACCTTCTGTTTCAGCCGAAAATAAATTTGTACTGACAGAGCAAAGTGCTACCGCATACAAAATGATAGATGCCGCAAAAGTGGCCACAAGAATATTTCCTAATTATAATGACGCTGCCAATCAATCTGTGTTTGCTATCATTTCCAATAAAGCGCTGTATGGCGAAGGTAATTATGTACAGCAGTATGCAGATTATCGCAGTTCTGCACAGGGAGGCGGATATGTTACAAAAATATACGACATAGATGTACTGGAAGATATGTTTGCCTTTGGTATAAAAGGACATCCTTTAAGCATCAAGAATTTTATTAAATATGCTAAAGCTCATTTTTCAATAAAGCCCGATTTTGTATTATTGATAGGCAGGGGATTACCTTTCTATCAAAACAAGCAGCAGGAATCTAACACAGCCTATCAGGCAATGAATTTTGTGCCCACATACGGATACCCGGGCTCCGATATCATGCTGGCAGCGGATGGTTTAGACCCTGTACCTACCGTGAATATAGGAAGAATATCTGCGGTAAAGCCTATGGAGATAAAAACATATTTAGATAAACTAAAGCAATATGAAGCCGCGCAAAAATACAGCAACTATACTATAGCAGACAATATCTGGAAGAAAAATGTAATTTTCGCTACGGGAGGCGCTAATACTTACGAAGGCAATTTATTTGACTTTTATATAAGCACTTACAGGAAAATTTTGACAGATACGCTGATGGGCGCTAAAGATTTTAACTATAGTAAAACCAATACAGGATCTGTTACAGGAAGTCTTTCCAATGCAGGATTAAGAGATTTGCTGGCACGCGGAGTTGGACTTATTTCTTATTACGGTCATGGAGCCAGTACTACACTTGGTTATCAGGAATTAAGTACGCCGCTACCCTATACTTTTAATGGTAAATATCCGGTCTTTATTACCAGTGGCTGCGATGTGGGCGATTATTATACGTATATGTCGGGCAGAATGAGCAACCTGAATAACATTCCCGAAAGTTATATTTTTACACCTGATAAAGGCTCCGTAGCTTTTGTGGCGCAGTCTTATTTAGGCGTTACTTCTTACCTGCATCGTTATAACGAGACTTTTTATCAGCAGCTGGGCGTGGAAAATTATGGACGTCCTTTATTTGAGAGCATGAAACTTTCCAGTGCCGCCATGGTTACTGCAGCGAAAGAGCCGGGTATGGACACCATATGTTTTTACTCTCATGCGGCGCAAACCAATCTGCTGGGCGACCCTGCAATCATAGTAAACTATGCTGCCAAGGCGGATTTTGTAGTAGAAGAAAACCAGATATCTGCGCCTTCTTCCATATCTTTTACAGAAGACAGGTTCAGAGTAAAAGCTTACTTGTACAATATTGGAAAAGCCATCGGAGATTCGGTAACAGTGGATGTGACTAGGAAGTTGCCCACAGGACAAACGGAAATCTTATTAAGCAAAAAAATAGCCTCTATACGAAATACAGATTCCATAGAGGTGGATGTGCCTTTAGGCCAGGCAGACAGATATATCGGATTGAATGAAATATCCATTACAATAGATAAAGCTGCCCAGTACGATGAGCTAAGTGAAACAAATAATACAGCAAGAAAGCAGGTAATGGTTTTTTCCGATGGTGTAGTTTTAGCTTATCCGTATAAATATGCTATCATAGACAATCCTACTACAAAATTAGTGGCTTCCACTTCCGATCCGCTTGCAGCCTCTAAGCAATATGTAATGGAGTTAGATACCACCGAGCTATTCAACTCTTCTTCTAAAATTACCAGGCAAATGACTTCTAAAGGAGGCGTATTAGAATTTGATCCCGGCATTTCTTATGCCAATGAAAGAGTGTATTACTGGCGCGTAAGCGCTGTACCGTCAGCAGGTGGAGAATACAGATGGAGTAATAGCAATTTTCAATACATACAGGGAAAAGGAGAAGGTTTTGGTCAGGCGCATGTGTATCAGCACTTGAAATCAGAGCATGAAAAGATAAGTATAGATAGTGCTACAAGGGAATGGAGTTTTCAGGATATTACACAACCTCTTGATATCAACACAACTGGTACAGGACCTTGGAGTGATTTTCTTGTAAATCTAAACAATAGACTTATTGCTTCTTATTACTGTACCAGTGTAGGCAACTCTATGATATTTCATGTTATATCTCCGAATGGATTAAGGCCATATTTTAATCAGGCCGTACCTTCAGTTATTGAAAACGGACCCATTGGAGGCTTTATGGGTTCTGTAAGTGCTTGCGGTTCTACACCTTATTCTTATGATAGAAATCCGGCTAGCAACTCTAATAAATATACTTTTCAGTTTCCTTTTCAAACGAAAGCCAACAGAGATATAATTGCGCAGTTTATGGATTGGATACCTGATGGAGCGTATGTTGTAGTGCGTATGATTGTAGTAGGACCTTATACAAATATACCTTTAGTTGACACATGGCAAGCAGATGGGAGCAATTCTATGTATAGCAAATTTATACAGCAAGGCTTAGCGAGAGTAGATGAAATTACTGACCCTAAAATAGGCATATTTATTTATAAAAAGAATGAAAACTCTTATATGTCTTACCAAGCGTTAGAAAAAATAACTGGTAAGCTACAGCCTAGAGAATTTATTACCGGTAAAGATTCTACAGGTGTAATTACTTCCCCCAAATTTGGACCTGCTGTGTCATGGAAAATAGTAGAGTGGAATGGCAGCAGCGCTGAATCAAATAGTAATGATGAAATTAAAATAGATGTAATTGGATACAATGCGCAGGGAGATAGCGCGGTATTAATGACGCTGAACAAGGATCAAAAAACCTACGATATTTCCGGCATCAATGCTGTGCAATACCCCTACTTAAAGCTAAAGATGCAAAATAAAGACGCGGTTACCCATACGCCGTATCAATTGGGTAATTGGCGATTACTTTCTATTCCTTTTCCCGAAGGTGCCATCGCGCCCAATATCAGTTTCAGCGCGCCGGATACCGTAAGGCAGGGGCAGGATATAAAACTTTCCGTAGCATTTAAAAATATAAGTAATCAGACTTTTTCAGACTCTGTCATCAATAAAATAACGCTGGTAGATAATAACAATGTAACCTATGCTATTCCGGTGGCTAAGCTAAAAAAACTGGCTCCCGGCGAAACACAGATAATTGAGTTTACCATTCCCGGAGATACGGCTTCGTACAACGCTCAACTGCATCCGACCATGAAAATGCCTATAAGCACTAAAAATTTGTCGGGTAAAATTAGCATTGGCGTAGATGTGAACCCGGGTTTGCAAATACCGGAACAAATGCATGAGAACAACGTCATTTATAAAACAGTGCTTAGCTTAAAAGAAAACGCTGTAACCGACATGGATGTTACATTTGACGGAATGCATATTCTGGACAATGATATAGTTTCTTCTAGACCTAAAATAGGTATTCGGCTGAGCGACGATTCGCGGTATATATTATTAAAAGATACGGCATCGGTAAAGGTAATGCTGCGCTATCCGAGCGGCACTGTCAGATACTTTAATTACAACTCAGATACTTTGCAGTTCTTCGGAGCGCAAACTGCAGAGAAGAATGAAGCGCTGGTAGACTTTAAGCCTTATCTTACCGAAGATGGCACATATCAGCTAAGCGTTACTGGATTGAATGCCGATAACCCGAATGCTTTTCCTGTAAATTATAGTGTTTCTTTCCAGGTGTATAACAAGCCCATGATATCGGATATGTTTAATTATCCCAACCCGTTCACCAGTTCTACTGCGTTTGTGTTTACTATAACGGGTAGCCAGGTGCCGCAAAATTTGCGCATACAGATTTTGACCATCACAGGCAAAATCGTTAAAGAAATTACCAAACAGGAACTGGGCAATCTAAACATAGGTCGTAACATTACAGAATATAAGTGGGACGGAACGGATCAATACGGTCAGCAATTGGCAAATGGGGTATACCTCTACCGGGTAATTACCAACCAGGACGGGAAAAAATTAGACAAGTTTGAAATTAAAGATGCAAATGGCAATAACATCAACACTTCGCAATACTTTAATAAAGGGTATGGTAAAATGTATTTGATGAGATAAAAATAAAAAGCCCGGATTTATTTTCCGGGTTTTCTTTTTCTGAGCACCCATATTTTAAGTAAATGATAAAGCAATCTATTGTTTGATCCGAGTAAAACATGTGTTCTGAACGGCGCATATCGCAGAAAGTCTTTAATTAGTATATCCTTTGCAAAGGAGTGTACATAATCAAAATCTCTGCTGTGCCAGCTGGCAGATAATACTTTTAGTTTAAAATCAAAATCTCTTTTATCGGCTATATCCTTAGGAATAGGATTTCTTTCAATAAAATAATCACCTATTGCATGTGTTTTGTAGAAAATCTCTATTCGTTTTTTTATATCATGATTTCTGCTCATAGAGCCTTGTCTGAAATTGTACACAGTAGTTACGTTATTGAGAAAAAAACCTTTCGTCTTTAAAGATAAACTCATGAATAACGGATAGTCCTGCGCATGAAACTGCAGAGTAACGAACTGGTCCAATTCTGCAAAGTCCAAAAGTTTTTTACGAATAAGTGGAGTTGAAATCTGTGGCCAGAGATTGATTAAATTATCAATATATTCATTGTCTGCAGAGGGTTGGTGATCGTCTTTTATGCCTTTTTTTCTAATGCCGAAACCTTCATATTCATAATAAAAATTGGTATACACAAAACCTATATGGTTTTGTTTTTCCAATATATCAAATTGCTTTTGCAATTTTTTTTCATCAATCCAATAATCATCAGCGTCAAGTGTGGCTATGTATTGACCATTACAGTGTTTTAAGCCTTTTACAAAATTGTGTATGAGGCCTTTGTTTTCTTCAGAATTTATAATGATTATATTTGGATATTGTTTTTGATATGCATTTACTATGTTTAATGTATCGTCTGTAGAATAGTCATCGGCAATAATTATCTCATAAGGAACACGAATGTCTTGCATGAGCACACTGTTTATAGCTCTGCTAATATATTTCTGCATATTGTAAGTAGTGATGACTATAGATATAAGAGGTGCAGACATGATGCTTGAAGTGTTTTTATTTCTTCATTTTATTAATGATAGTTTGAAATAGTTTTTTAAAAATACGAAATGGATTTTTATTAGCTTCTTGTCTTGTAATCCAACATTCATCAGGCAAAAGGAAACTTTCTGCAAATTCATTTTCAAAATCTATACTTCTTCTTTTACTTGTTTCCATAATTACCACCCAATACCAATATCGTGCAAGTTTCTTATTCTCTAAAGTAGAAATACCTTTATTGTGGATTCTGTATTTATATAAAAACTTATCTAAAAAAACAACATAGCCTTGTTCATAAAGTTTTAAATATAAATCTTGATCTACCGCTCTTTTTAAGTAAGCCGAAATTCCTGAGGTGTT
This sequence comes from Bacteroidota bacterium, assembly GCA_023386235.1. GTDB lineage: Bacteria > Bacteroidota > Bacteroidia > Chitinophagales > Chitinophagaceae > Haoranjiania. The sequence continues at coordinate 10,852 of JAEWKC010000005.1, forward strand.
CGAATACATTTTTCTTTTAAATGTTGAAAAATGCCCTATTTCTCCATTCGAATTTATAAACTTTAAATCCCCATTTTGAACTTGATTTTTCTTTTCAGCAGGTTGAAAATTTTTTGACAAATCTTCATTTAGCAAAATGTTATTAGAATATATTAAGGACGCATAAGGGTTTTGCTTATGAGCCAAAACCATCTCTTCTAAAGCATTTGGCTCTAACATGTCATCGGGGTCTAAAAAACCACACAGTTCTCCATTTGACAACTCTACGCATTTCTTTTTTGTATAGCCACAGCCGTAATTTTTTTCATTTTGATATAATTTAAATTTGCTGTTGTTACTTATTAATTGTTCTATTATCTCAATGGAATTATCTGTAGAGCCATCGTCAACTATTATGACTTCCCAATCAATATATGTTTGAGAAATAATACTGTCATAACAGTTTTTAAAATATTGACCGTTGTTATAGTTAGCAATGAGTATAGAGAATAGCATATTTTAATGTATTAAGTGTTTTGAACACGACTTACTATTATTTTATTTAGGATATCCGATTATATTCAATATAACTGACGGTGCATTTGCTGTTGCTGTTTTTGTAAGGCCAGTTCTTTAAGTGCATTATCGTAGTTCTTATTTTTGTATATTAATAGAAAAGGTATTTGTGTACTATATATTAAAACAGTTGTTACCTCTTTTATAAAATATTGTTGACTGAGTTTCTTTACAATCAGAAGGCTTCATACCTCTTAATGAAATAAAAGAATATCCTTGCTGTTTTAAAAAGATAAACGCGTCATTGTATTTTTCTCTTTCGCTATCGTCTAATATGATGATTCCATCATCTTTTAAGAAGTTAATAGAAAACATACAGCATTGTACTCGTTTTCTGCCATCAACAAAAATCACATCGAAGTTTTTCTCTCCTGTTTTTAATATTACTTCTGCATAATCATTATCTATCGCATTGTAAATGACATGAATGTTTGAAACTTCTCTACTGAGTTGTATCATTTTTTCATACCATACTTCATCGTATTCTACAGAATATATTTTACTTACATAATCAGCGAAAAACAATGTAGAAAAACCGCTTCCGTACTCAAATAACACCATATCTTTTCTAAGTCTTTCTTTTAAAAAAGATATCATAGGGTAACATATCCAAGGTAAGGGTTTGCCTAACTCATCAATAGGCATATTGTTTTTGATAGAGTTCCACAAACCTGAAGACAAAATAAAAGACTCATTGCTCAGTAACACTTTATTTATAAGAGAATTTTCTCTTCTTTTATCCAATATCTTTTTAGGAATTATTTTTTTTACTATTTTCTTTATACTATTCATTGCTACTATTTATAATTTGGAAATCCAAAATTGGAGCAACATATCCCCGTCTTCTTATTGTCCATAAATGCGATTCACTCAGTCCGCCATTAATCACAAGATTTAGCATAGGACCTTTTGTTAATGTCCATAAATTAGGACTTCCATGTAAGCTTGCTAATAATTCTATAGAATATTCTCCTTCATTCAATAAATGTTTAGGAATCTTTACCATTAGAGTGTTTGTACCATTCACTAATTGCGGGCTTTCTTCTTTGCTTTTATCATTGTGGTAGGACATAAAGATTACTTCCCCTTGCAAATTATAAACCAATATTCCAAATTTGAAAAAGGTACTCTGTTGCTGCATGTTGAACTCAAATTTTATAAAAATATCAGTGTCTTTAGTAAATGTGTTGTTTGTGATATTTAAATTCTCATCTGTAAATCCAAAAAAAAGAGGAATGAAATATGGAAAATGAGGGGTATTATATTTTTTAAAATCAGTAATAAAAGCAAGGTCATCTCTCTTTAACGAGCTATAAACATCAATTACTTCTTCTATATCGCCGGTATGAGATACTCTTCCCTTCTCCAATAATATCCCCTTCTTACACAAATTCTGTACAGCACCCATATTATGGCTTACAAACAATACCGTTCTTCCTTCGGCTTTGCTCATGTCTCCCATTTTGCCTAAGCATTTTTTTTGAAATTCTGCGTCGCCTACAGCCAATACTTCGTCTACAATCAATATCTCAGATTCTAAATGTGCGGCTACGGCAAAGGCAAGGCGTACGTACATTCCGGAAGAGTAGCGCTTTACCGGTGTATCAATATATTTTTCCACGCCGGAGAAATCTACAATCTCATCAAACTTATTTTTGATCTCTCGTTTTGTCATGCCCAAAATAGCACCATTCAAAAAAATATTTTCTCTTCCGGTCATTTCCGGGTGAAAGCCTGTGCCTACTTCCAGCAAAGATGCAATCCTGCCGTTGGTGTAGATTTTTCCGGTAGATGGGGTGGTTACTTTACTCAGAATCTTTAAAAGCGTAGATTTTCCTGCGCCGTTTTTCCCGATAATCCCTACGGCGTCTCCTTGTTGTATTTCAAAGTTAATGTCCTGCAATGCCCATACATATTCACTTTTAGCTCTTTCACTTCTGTCGTTTGTTTCTCCTATTTTTAGGTAAGGGTCTTCTTTCCCTCTTAGCTTATGCCATGCACGGTTCAGATCGTGAGAAAGCGTGCCGGTTCCTATTTGACCCAATCGGTATTGTTTTGATATATTTTCTACTTTTAATGCCAGCATGTTTTTATGGTTAAACCGTATCCATGAAATTTTTTTCTACCTTGTTAAAAATAACCGTACCGAACGAAACTATAAAAATTGTAAATAGTAAACAATAAATAATGCTATCCATAGAAAAAGAGCCTCTTCCTAAAAAACCGTAACGAAACAATTCTATAACCGGAGTGACAGGGTTGATGTTGATCAGCCATTGATATTTTTGTGGAATAGCCGACAGGGGATATATGATAGGAGTGGCATACATCCACAGTTGCACAGCAAAACTCAGTAAAAAAATAAGATCTCTGTATTTACTGGTCATAGAACTGATAATCATGCCAAATCCCAATGCCTGCAAGCCTGTAATGATAACCAATACAGGAAACAATAAGGCATACCAGTTGGGGTAAATAGCATTTTCTGTATTAAATAAATAAAACAGCCAGACACAAATAAACAAAATGAATTGTATACCTAATTTTATAAGATTGCTGGTTACAATAGATAAAGGGAGTATTAAGCGGGGGAAATATACTTTGCCCATCATGCTGGCATTGTCTTTAAATACCGTGGCAGTTTTGTTCAGGCATTCTGAAAAGTAATTCCAGAGCGTAATCCCCGACAGGTAAAAAATAAAATGCGGAAGACCGTCAGTAGCTATTTGTGCAATGTTGCCAAATATAATCACAAATATAAAAGTAGTGAGTATAGGCTGTAAGAAAAACCAAATAGGTCCTAAAATAGTTTGTTTGTAATACGAGACAAAATCTCTTTTTACCAGCATCAGCAGTAGGTCCTTATATCGCCAAACCTCTTTCAGCGGCATATTTAACAGCCTTTTATCGGCTCGGATTATTTCTGTCCATTGCTGTGTTTGCTGCATTCAGTGCTTCTTTAAAGAAAATTCAAAGTTAAATTATTTATCTTTATATATTAATTGTAAACATTATTAAATTCATTTGTGCATAAGCCTTACAAAATAGCTTATATCGAATTGGACTGCCATGCAGAAGTAGTCAATAATTTTATGTCTTTGATGAATGATTCAAAGTTGTTTAACGTAGATTATTTTTTGGCTAAGCATATACTGGATGAATTGGACATTTTACCTTCTTGCAATGTTTTTATAGTAGATGAAAACAATGTGCGCCTAAAGCTCAGCAAATCCTATCAGCTGGTAATTATAGGAACTGCTAATACATATTTTAACCTATATAAAAAAATCGCAAAGCAATACAACACAGCCTTAATTGTACATAATCTTAATTTTGTACAAACACCTGCCGGTAAAATATTAAGAAAAATATTCAATCAAAATAAAAGATCTTTTTTAAGATTATGGCTGCAGGGAATTTTACACAAAGATAAGCTGCAACGTTTAACAAGGCTATTAGTACTTGACAAAAGACTGATTACACAGTCTAATGGCGTAGATATACAATTACTGCCTTTGTCGTTTAATTTATACAATAAAAAAGTTGTCCTTAATCAGCCTGTAAAAGTTGTCATTCCGGGTACGGTGAATAACAACAGAAGAGATTATCAGCATGTTCTGGAGAAAATTAAATACTTTACTTCCGAAATGGAAATCTATCTGTTGGGAAAAGCAGAAGAAGAAGATATGCTGAGAAAGCTATCGCAGACGCAAGCATCATTGCATCCTAATATTAGAATTATTTATTATGATGATTATATATCTCAGGAAGCTTTTGAGAATGTTTTAAAAGAGGCGCACTTAGTATGGTGTCCTTTACAGGAGAAAACATTCTTTATGGGTGTAAATGAATATTATGGAAAAACTAAAATTACAGGAAATATTAATGACGCCATTAAGTTTGGCAAACCAATTATTTTACCTGATCATTATAAAGCAAAAGATTTTTTTATTTTTACAGAACAAGATGATATAGAAAAGCAAATTAAAAATATTGCTACGAAGGTATTTGAATTTGAAGAATTTTCTAAAGAAAAAGTTTTAAGAAAACTGGAAGACGCTTTAACGCAACTATTAGCTAAATAAATATTCAATATCATCTCTTGTAAGGCTCTTGACAAAACCAGACTCTGTTGAAATTAAATCTGATGCCAGCAATCGTTTTCTCTCTTGTAAGTGAATTATTTTATCCTCAACGGTATCTTTACAAATCATGCGGTAGGCAAAAATATTTTTAGTTTGTCCTATTCTGTGTGTGCGGTCAATGGCTTGTTGCTCCACTGCCGGGTTCCACCAGGGATCTACAATGTACACATAGTCCGCTGCTGTTAAGTTAAGCCCCACACCGCCTGCTTTTAAAGAAATAAGAAATACTCTGCAAGATTCATCGTTTTGAAAATTGTTTATGGCTTTTTCTCTGTCTTGCACCGATGTGCTGCCGTCAAAATATTCAAACTTTACATTGTGCTGATGCAGTTTGTCCTTAATCAAAGAAAGCATGCCCAGAAACTGAGAGAAAATAAGCACCTTATGATTGCCTACATTTTCTTCAATTTCTTTACTTAGCTCGTCTATCTTCACAGAGTAGTTAGGATAGCTTTCATCTTTAATAATAGCGGGACTGTCGCAAATTTGCCTCAACTTCATCAGGCCTTGTAAAACCGTAAGTTGTGAGCGCTGTATGCCTTGGTTTTCAATGGCTCCCAAAATTCTCTCTCGGTAATCGTTGCGGTAAGCATCATAAATTCTTCTTTGATTTTTATCCATTTCCAGGTAAAGAATACTTTCTGTTTTTTCGGGCAGGTCTTTGGCTACCTGCTCTTTGGTTCTTCTTAATATAAAAGGATAAATCAGTTTTTTAAGATTCTCTTTTTTATCTTCTTCACCCAGCTTATCAATAGGTATGGCAAAGTTTTGCCTGAACCATTCCGGAGTGCCCAGCAGGCCGGGATTTAAGAAATTCATTTGAGCGTATATGTCAAATGTATTGTTTTGCAAAGGGGTACCGCTCATACAAAGGCGGTTATTTGCATTCAGCAAACCTACTGCTCTGGCAATTTTGCTGGAAGGATTTTTTATAGCCTGACTTTCGTCTAAAATAATATAATCAAAGGCCACATCAGACAATAGCTTTATATCGCTTCTAACGGTTCCGTAAGTGGTGATAATGATTTCTACGCGCTCGTCCGTTAACCTGTCGGGATGGCGGTTAGAGCCATGATGTATGTGGTATTTTATGTCAGGAGTAAATTTTCTTATTTCATTCTCCCAGTTATACAAAAGTGAGGTAGGGCATACTACTAATGCTTTTAATTTATTATTTTTCACTTTTAAGTGAAATAAAAACGTCAATGCCTGCAGCGTTTTACCCAATCCCATATCATCGGCCAGAATGCCTCCCCATCCAACTTCATACATATAATTAAGCCAGTTAAAGCCAAATTCCTGATAAGGCCGGAGTATGTTTTTTAGATGCGTGGGTGGCGCTACCGCATTGATGCTGTGGTGCGCTTTTATTTTTTTAAATTTTTCTTCCAGCTCAAATTGCACCTCGTCATCGTCTTTCTTTTCGTATAATTCATCAATGATGCTAAAATGATATTTATTGATTTTAAGCTCATGGTTAGCGCCTTGCCCCACTTGGAATAAAAGCGAATATTTCTTTATCCAATCTTCCGGCAATACGCCCAGCGAGCCGTCTTGCAGCGGTATGATGGTTTGATTGTTGGAGATAGCTTTTTTTATATCCTCCACTGTTACCTTTTGATCTCCGAACACTACATCTACCTTCGCGTCGAACCAATCGGTATGGCTATTGATGAATATTTGTGTTTTAGCCTTGTGCCTGCTGAATTTAAATCTTTTTAATTTTTCAAAACCATATACAGGTATTGTAAGCTCTTTGGTTTTATCAAGAAAAAGAAAGAACCAATTGTCTTTTAAAACTTCTTTCCCTTTTAAGGCCAGCATTTTCTTTTTTTCAAAACGCACAAAAGAACTGTGCAGGTTGGCAATGATGCCGATGATATTATTTTCAGCAAGCTTATTACGATGTATGATTTTTATTTTTCCTTGTTCGATAGATATTAATTTGTCGCCACTACCGGGGTTTACAGCTTCGTTCATATAAGTAAACCGGGGCTCAAACATAAGATAGTCGCCACTTTCATGTAAATTGATTGTTACTTCAGGCTCAATGTCCGTTATCTCTTCTGTGGGAAATTTTGAAAAGTCTACATGGTATTTTTGTGATAAAGGAAGAATAAAATTGTTAAGCGCATTTTCCCATTCTCCTGTTTCAAAGAACATTTTCCCGTTGGAAGAAAATTTTTCTATTAATAAAATATCTTCCACAGACTTCCACAGGAAAAATTGATCTTCTATGTGGAAAACGAAGTGTGCGGAAAATTCGTTTTCATTGAGCCTGTATGTATCCATCAGTGTATTTACATAGCAGACAAGCTCGTAGCCGCCATCGGCAGCCTGGATGCCAAAAGAAGGTTTTATATAATTGACAGAATAGTTGGCTAGCTGTAAGTTTTGCTTATTCAATACAGAGCCGGCCGGCACATGAAATGTAAGATAGCTGTGCGCTACATGAGAGAAAATGTCTTTAAATTTAGGTAATAAAAATTCAAGGATGAGCGCCCTGGTTTCTTCTGGCAGTTTTTCATCGTGCTGCTGTATGATGTTTTCCCAAAAGCCGCTGTAAGTAGAGTTTCTGTTGAGAAAGCGTGTGATTTCAGCGGGTAAAAGCTTCCTGGTTTTTTGCAGGAGTTGCCTGCTGTAATCGTCCAGCTTTTCTGTGTCGACAGCTTTGGAAAGATCTATCTTTTCAATTCTGTCTATGAAAGAAGAATTATTCTCATTCACTTCTCCTTTTATCAGGTTGACTTGTACAAAAGGATAGAAGGCGTTATTAAAAGAGAGGGCAATACCCAGGTGCTGTTCGCTGTTTTGAACTTCTTTTGTTTTTATAACTTCTTCCTGTACGGCAGGCGCCTGTATCTCTTGTTCTGCGGGAGATTGCAGTCTTTTTATAGTAGTATCGATCACTCGAAGAAAAGGCTTCCCGTTTTTATAAGTAAACTCAAACTTTCCTTCAATATCATCCTGTAAAGAATAGCCGTACAAAGCGAGAAGTTTATTTTTTTCTCTGTCCCAGTTTTTTATACTATCAAAAAATCCCGCGCCCGAGTTGTGCATCAATTGTATAAACACTATTGTTTTATGCCTGCAGAGTGGATATTCTTTTTCGCTATCGCAGTTGCAGGAAGTATCAAAATAGCCATGCTCGTTTCTTAAAATTTTTACATGAAACGTTGTGTTATTTTCATTTACTTCGGCTTCTACTTTTTCTTTTATAGCAGATATAATAACGGCTCTGTTGGTTCTGAGAAATTCTTCTGCATACGCTACAGATGCCGGAGAAGTGTAGGTTTTTATTCGCCTGAGGTCGATATTCTTCATCTTCACGGAAGTATCCCGCTGATCGTAGATGATGTCTTTGTTTTTGTGCGTAATCGTATCAATAAGATCTTGCAGGTAAAATAATGACGCCGCTTCATGCCTGCATAGCTCGCCTATATTGTATGGGCAACTGCACCTTAATGAAATATTTTCTTTGTCGGAAATGTTGGATACATGTACTTTGTACCAGCTGGTGTACACATCATCTTTTACCCTGCATATAATTGTGTCAGATATATTGTCCTGTTGCACAATCTCCATATATCCGGTAGAATATATTTTCTTACCACGTCTGATCACCTCATCCGAGCCATTGCTGTATATGTATTTTATTAAATATGGTAATGACAATGTAACACCCTTGTTTAAAAAAAGCAAACAGCAAAAATACTAAAAAAACAGCTTATTTTGAAAGGATTGCCATTGATTTAATCCAGAAGGCGGAATGTTGTTTATTCTACTTTTTTGTTCAGCATTTGCCAAAGCTCATCTTTTAGTTTTAGCAAGCCTTTATTAGACATAGAAGAAATAAAAAGATGTGGAATATGCTGCGGTAGTTCTTTGGAGATTTCTTTTTTCAATTCATCATCCAGCATATCGGATTTGCTAATGGCTATCAGCATATCTTTTTGCAGCATTTCGGCGTTATATTCTTTCAGTTCGTTATACAGAATTTCAAATTCTTTTTTATGATTGTCGCTGTCGGCAGGAATCAGGAACAGTAAAACAGAATTTCTTTCTATATGGCGCAGGAACCTGTGCCCTAGACCTTTCCCTTCGGCGGCGCCTTCTATAATGCCCGGTAAATCTGCAACGCAAAATGATAACCCGTCGCGATATTCTACAATTCCTAAATTGGGTGTGAGTGTAGTGAATGCATAGTTGGCTATTTTGGGTTTTGCCGCTGTTATTACAGACAGCAAGGTAGATTTTCCGGCATTGGGCAATCCTACCAAACCTACGTCTGCCAATACTTTCAGCTCAAGAAATTTATATCCTTCTACTCCCGGTTCGCCCGGTTGTGAGTGTTCCGGTACCTGATTGGTAGGCGTGGCAAAGTGTTGATTGCCCAATCCACCTCTGCCGCCGGGCAGCCAGATAAGTTCCTGGCCATCTTCCAGGATTTCAGCTTCAATTTCGCCTGTTTCTTCATCTTTTGCTATTGTGCCCAATGGCACTTCAATAATAATGTCTTTGCCAAAGCGCCCGGTTTTATTATTTTTCATCCCGTTTTCACCGTTTTCGGCTATCACGTTTTTATGGTAGCGTAAATGCAGTAAGGTCCAAAGCTGTTTGTTTCCTTTTAGAATGATGTGTCCGCCTCTGCCGCCGTCACCGCCGTCAGGCCCGGCTTTGGCATTGTATTTAGTACGCATAAAGTGCGTAACACCTCTGCCGCCATTGCCGCTTTTGCAAAATATTTTTATGTAATCAATAAAGTTGGACATTGTCGGTTTTTAGGTTGTACGTTTTATTATTAATCTTTTTTCTTCTTATGTTTGCCTGATCTTTCTGCCGGGAAGCTATTTTACCGCCATTTTTTCGGCATTTTCGGCTACCTGCAAGGCTTCTATAAATTCGTCTATATCACCGTTTACAACTGCGTCAAGATTGTAAGAGGTAAGCCCTATTCTATGATCGGTAACTCTTCCCTGCGGCCAGTTGTAGGTGCGTATTTTAGCGCTTCTGTCGCCGGTGCTTACCAATGTTTTTCTTTGTCTTGATATCTCTTCTTCCTGTTTGCGTACTTGTTCTTCGTAGAGTTTTGTACGCATCATTTCCATTGCCTTTAGCCTGTTGCCTAGCTGTGTTCTTTCTGTCTGGCAAATTACCACTGTGCCGGTAGGGATGTGCGTAAGCATCACTTTAGTTTCTACTTTATTCACGTTTTGTCCGCCTGCGCCGCCACTTCGGGAGGTTTCCATTTTTACATCACTTTCTTTCAGTTCAAAATCAACTTCTTCGGCTTCCGGCATCACGGCTACAGTGGCCGCGGAAGTATGCACGCGTCCTTGTGTTTCTGTGTCGGGCACGCGCTGCACACGATGCACGCCACTTTCAAATTTTAATGTGCCGTACACATCATCGCCTGTTACTTCCAGCATCACTTCTTTGTATCCGCCAACCGTGCCTTCGCTTTCACTTAGTACAGTTGTACTGAATCCTTTTTTGTGGCAGTAGCGAATGTACATATCCAGCAAATCGCCTGCAAACAGAGAAGCTTCGTCTCCACCGGTGCCGGCACGTATTTCAATTATCGCATTTTTATTGTCCTGCGGATCTTTCGGAATAAGTAAATTGGTAAGTAGTTTTTCCAATTCCTCTTTTTTGTCTTCCATATCGGGCAGCTCTTCTTTAGCCATTTCGCGCATATCGGCATCGTCACTATTCAATGCTTCTTTGGCAAAAGCAATATTTTCCTGTAGTTTAATATATTCTTTATGAGGTGCTACAATCTTTTCAAGATCGCGGTATTCTTTACTTAATTTACTAAACTCTTTCTGATTGCCAATAATTTCGGGGTTGGTCAATGCTACGCTTAACTGCTCAAATCTTGCCTGTATGGCTTCTAACTGATCTAGCATAAAATTTTCGGTTTCTTTTTTTACTGTCTGCAAAAATACAATTTTGACAGGAGGTAAAGAATTATTTAAAAATCTTATTGAAATGCGCCGTTTTAGAGTGTAATTTTGTGGAGATGAGCAATAGAAGAATTAAGGCGGAAAAATTATTTGACGGATATCATTTTGTAACCGGAAAAATACTTGAATTAACCGATGAAGGAATTATAGAAGATATTCTGGAAGATGACGGAAATATACAGGCTGAGTTTTTTGAAGGCATTCTCACTCCGGGTTTTGTAAATTGTCATTGTCATCTGGAGCTGAGTCATTTGAAGGGCATGATAGAAAAAAATACAGGACTGGTTGGTTTTGTACAGGAGGTAATGAAGCACAGATTTTTTTCTGCCGAAAAAATACGTTCTGCCGCAGAAGTGTATGACAATTATATGTGGCAAAAAGGAACCGTAGCGGTAGGAGATATTTGCAATACTGCCGATACAATAGCGGTAAAGACAGACAGTAAAATACGGTACAAGAATTTTATAGAAGCTACAGGTTTTTTGCCTGCAATTGCTGAACCACGCATGAATGCTGCGTTGAAGGTATATGAGGCTTTTGTTGAAAATAATTTAGAGGCTTCCATTGTACCGCATGCTCCGTATTCGGTTTCAAAAGAGCTCTTTCATAAAATTAACCAGCATTCAGCGGGGGAAGTAATTAGCATACATAACCAGGAAACAGAAGGAGAGGATCTGTTCTTTAAAGAAAGATCCGGCGGGTTTGCAGACCTGTATACTATCATGCAAGCTGATATTTCTTTCTTTAGGCCCAGCCGGAAATCAAGCCTAGCGACCGTTTTACCTTATTTAGCTTCGTCTAAAAAGATATTATTGGTGCATAATACCTTTACTAAGGAAGAAGATATTATTTTTGCTGAGGACTTTGCCAGGAAAAATAATATTGAGCTGTATTGGGTATTGTGCGCCAACGCGAATTTGTATATAGAAGGTAAGCTTCCAAGTGTTAAATTATTTTTACAGCATGCATGTAAAATTTGTATAGGTACTGATAGCTTGTCAAGCAATGAAGATTTGGATATATTGAGCGAAGTGCGAACGCTTAGAAAATATTTTCCGGAACTGAAAGATGAAATACTTTTAAAAGCAATTTGCGCGCAGGGAGCGTCGGCATTGGGCTGTGACGGTTTAGGAAAACTGCAAACAGGCCTGCAACCCGGCATAAATTTAATAGACAGATATTTTAATTTTGTAAAAAAGATATATTAACAATATGAGTTTCACGCGTTTCATAAAATTGGCTGTAGTAAGTTTTGTAGTATTTTTTGTTTTAATAACCGTTATCGGGCTAATGTTTCCACCTTTTGTAACGGTTGTACGACAAGCCACTATTCAACAACCCAAAGAAAAACTATACCCTTTAATAGCAGATACCAAAAACTGGCACAAATGGCTGGCAGACAGCACGGTTGAGTTTAAATCTCTATCGAATAATTCTACCGGTAAAGGAGCTTCCGTTTTAATCGGCGGCAAAAAAGTAATGATCACCGAAGTTACACAGGATTATATAGAATCTCTTTGGGAAATGAATGAAAACAGAAATCAGACCTCGGGATTTTATTTACAATCCGATTCAAATACGAATGGAACAATTGTGCAGATTCATTTTACCCAAAAACTAAACTGGTATCCCTGGGAACGCATCGCTTCCCGGTTAAACGAAAAAATACTCGGTCCTGTTTTGGAAGGAAATTTATTAAAACTGGAAAAAGCAGCGAGCGAATAAGGTGTGGCCCCGACAGGAATCGAACCTGTATCTAAAGCTTCGGAAACTTCTGTACTATCCATTGTACTACAGGGCCTGAAATGTTGTATGCAAAAGTATTGAATTTTTTTGTGCTTTTTGCCGCTTCCGGCAGATTATAATCTTTGAAGTTGTAAGGTAAAGGAAACATCAATATTATCTCTCACTACTATTTTATTATTGAATTTAGTAGTAGGTGTAAGCCCGAACTCTGAAAAAGTAAGTCGTTTTTTCCCGGTAAGCAAGGCTGTGCTGTTGCTTATGTATTTGAGCGTATAGTTGATATTAGACTTTCTTTTTTTGCCGGCCAACTCAATTTCTACCCAACCGGTCATATTGGTGATGTCTGCCGAAGAAGAAAAGAGACTCTCTGCAAGTCTATTAACCGTATAGTTAATGTAGGATGCTTGTCTGCTTCAAGGGTGTTTTTAAAATCTTTATTCATAATGAAATTTCCACAAGAAAAATCTTCGGCATATAAAGTTATTTTTCCTGTCATATCGTACTTGCCGACCACAACTTTGGAAGGATTGAAAGTAAGTTTTTCATTGATATTGCGGTACTTGGCGTTGCAGCTATATTTATTGATATTGGTGGCGCCGCTAATGGTTACCTGGCTTTTGCTGGTAATTTTAAAGCTTTGTTTTTGAGCTATCGCCTGCAATGTGCTCATTGCCATGCATAGTATTGCAAGGTAAAATCTCATATTGTTTTGGTTATTTTATTGAATAATCAATAAAAAGGTCAGCCTGGTTTTAGTTGTAAAAATAAAAAAAGTTAGGAATTTGATCTCCTAACTTTTCTTATTAATCATATCTTATTGTACATATTAGAAGCCTACAGATGCAGAGAATACTACACCATGGAATTTACCCCCGTCTAAATGACCGAAATTGGCATGAGTACCGGGAAAATCTTTGTAATTTTGATTTACATATTCACCTTTCAATAAGATGTTTTTAGTGATAAACCAACCGGCAGCAGCAGCTATACGGTCGATAGATTGTTTGTCTTGACTGCCGCTAAGCAAAGCACCCTTTACAGTATTGTATTTTACACCAATATATGCATTTTCATTAGCACCAAAGCGGTAAAGCGCATCGGCGGCTATTTGGTTAAATCCTCTCTTATCCTGGTCGGCGGCTTTTTCTGCTATTGTTCTTCCTTTGCCAGTTTCAAATGTACCGAACAATTCAAAGCCTGATGCTTTTAAGAAAGCATTGAACTGGCCTGTAGTGATTTGGTTGGTAAAAGAAGGATTGAAACGACCTGTAGTGAAGTTAGTGGCAGCTGCGGCACCGGCGGGTTCCATTGCAAAGAAATAGTTACTACCCGTACGGTCTCCGGCATATAAAGTGCTGCGCCCGTCACTGTTGTTGTGGTATACCGAGCCGGATACTCTTAATCTTACATCGCTTGCAATGGCATTGTCATAAGCCAGTTTTGCATAGATAGATGGATTTCTTGAGTATGTTTCTGTGCCTGTAGGAGTTACCAATGGTTTCTGATGGCCACCGTTAATCAATCCGTTAGATAAGCCTATCATACCGGTAAAGCCTCTGTCCATATTATAAAATTCTCCGGCAACTTCTGTTGCAAAAGCGTCTACAATATTGTTTTCGACGAATGGATTTTGCAAAGTATGTCCGCCGTCAGATCTGCGGAAATGCGCGTCGCCATAGTTGATTTCCATGTGTCCGGCTTTAATTCTCACTTTTTCCATTATCTGTCAACTGCTTCGTTTTTTATAAATGGAAGTTTGTCTAATTGAATGTAGCCGCCCTTTACCCATGCTTCGCTGTGATGGCGGGAAGAAAGGTAGGTAGTTACGTTCAATAGTACTCCATGGGCCAATAACGCGTCAATGTTCAGGTTTGCCTGTGCTACGCCGAAACCCGGAGCCAGTCTTGGATACAGGTTAGTACCACCCGCGGCGTTTTCGTGTTTTAATGCCTGAAAGTTTTGCGTAAAGCCGGCGCCTAATTTTATTTTTACTCCGTCAAATTCTTCTCCCGTCTCTTTAGGAGCTTCAAAAACGTTGATTCCGGTTTTGTCATAAGGTCTTAGATTTGGTAATTCGTTTACCAATTGAGCGTTAGAGAACATGGGTGACAACGCTATGGCTGCCAAAGCGCCCAATTTAAGGAAATTGCGATTCATAGATACTTGTTTGGTTTTTATTGAATGTGATTTTATCTTAAAGTAAAGTCAAAACTAACTGTTACTTTGTCTCCTGTTTTTACTGCTCCCATCATAAAAGTAGGAGGTGTCATTCCAAAGTCTTTCATACTGATGCTTTTGCTGCCGGTAATTCTTATGCTGTTACCTGCGCCTACAGTATATTTAAGCGGAATGTTTTGAGAAAGTGTTTTTCCTGCAACGGTAAGATTACCTACAGTATTGATGGTATTGCCGGATACTGTAGCAGATTTTAATGTGTAAGAAATGGTACTTGTCTTTAATGTTTTCTATGCATTGTTGTCCATCGCGTTTCCTTTGCCGCTTTTCAGATTTTTTACAGGTACTGAAAAAGAAGCTTAAGTAACGTCTGTAACTTTATTGCCGCTCATTACAAAATTGGCTGTGGCAGATGCGCCGCCATTAGCGGTCATTGTCCAGTCGTGCATAGTAGATGAGCCGCTTACTTTTACGCCTAAACCTCCGTTTGCTTTTTTGGTTTGCGCAATACCTACGGTTGCTAAAATAAATGATAACGATAATAAAACGATTTTCTTCATAATTGTCAGTTTTAATTTTGATTTAATACTGCAAATTTACTGTGCGGTAAACAAGAGCTATTATGATGAAAATAGTGGTGCTGTATGATTTTAATTATATTTTTTTTTAGCGAATGTATTATACTTTATAAGTCTTATACTTAGACTTTGCAAATTGTTTAATTAAATGGTTGAACAACTAAAATTTTTCTAAAGAAATGACTTTCATGTTTGAACATCTTTTATTATCGCAGAAATACTGTTAATAAAAGAGCTGATATCAAAAAATGTCAGATAATTGTAAAGAAAAGATATTTTCTATGCTTTTCTTTCCCATACCTGCGCAAGTATTACCAATACTTCCACTGCTTTTTGCATATCTGCAATGCCAATCCATTCGTGTTTGCTATGAATAGCCTGCATGCCGGTAAAAATATTCGGGCAGGGCAATCCCATAAAACTGAGTCTGCTGCCATCCGTGCCGCCTCTTATAGGTTCATTAATTATTGCAACGCCGGCTTCTTTATAGGCTTCTGTTGCATTTTCCGATACCTGCGGATATTTATCTAATACCTCTTTCATATTGCGGTACTGCTCTTTTACTTCAAAATCCAGTATAGCTCCGCTATGACGAGCGACTACGGCTTCCGCTATTTTTTTCAGTCTCTCTTCGTGCATAGCAAGATTGGCCGTAATAAAATCGCGTACTATAAAATCAATGACCGCTTTTTCTGAAATACCTGAAATTCTTGTAGGATGCACAAATCCCTGTCTGCCTTCGGTTGTTTCGGGGCTGAACTCATTTTTGGGCAAAGCGTCTAAAATTTCTCCGGCAATCTTAATAGCGTTTATCAACTTACCTTTTGCCGTGCCAGGGTGCGCAATTACCCCGTGAATAGTTATTTTTGCTGCGTCTGCGCTGAAAGTTTCATCTTCAAAAGTACCTGATTCGCCACCATCTAACGTATAGCCGAAATCAGCACCGAGTTTTTCCAGGTCTACCTTTTCTGTTCCTCTCCCGATTTCCTCATCGGGGGTGAATAATATTTTTATATCTCCATGTTTTACTTCGGGGTGTTGCAGCAAGTAATTAGCCATATCCATTATTATAGATACGCCGGCTTTGTCATCAGCGCCTAAAAGTGTTTGACCACTTGCAGTGATAATGTCTTTACCAATTTGTTCTTTTAAATAAGGATATTTTTCAGTAGTTATTACTTGAGTTTCGTCGTCTGGCAGTATAATGTCGCTTCCATTATAATTTTTATGTACGATAGGTTTTACGTTGGTGCCGGAACAATCGGGTGCGGTATCTACATGCGCACAAAAACATATTACCGGTACATTTTTGTCGGTATTGGAAGGAATGGTTGCATATACATATCCGTGTTCGTCCATGTGTGCATCCTGCAATCCCATATTTTTTAATTCTTCTGCAAGAAGTTTACTAAGCTGTTTTTGTTTTTCGGTAGAAGGAAAAGAGGTGCTTTCAGGATCGCTTTGCGTATCTATTTGCACATACTTTAAAAATCTTTCTGCAACTGTAAATTCGTAATGATGATTAAACATTGTAATAGTTTTTTAAACGTTGCAATTTACGAAAATATTCAGGTTTGTTTTGCAATACTTTTCAACGGAATAGTTCAATGAAGGATGGAAGCAACGTGCTTCATAAAAAGTTAATATACCCAATGTAGCATTTTGATGAAGGCGTGCGTATATATAATATATTACTTCAGACTATAAATCGAATCTATGAACGAAGCAGGATAATGTATATGCGGAGTCACTCCTGTCAAAATAAAAAATAAATATACACACATGAAATGAGCATCAAGCTTTTCTTTAGCAAGTAAGAATGATTTTTTAGCGAATTCCATGTGACAAAAACGTAAAAATAAATATACACACATGAAACACTTTTTACTATGCTTATCGGCTGTTATGCTGTTTGCTTCCTGCTGGAATAAAGATGTAAAAGTAATTGGTTACGCGCCTGTTTATTCAAACAGTGATGATGTAAAAAAAATTACTATGGAAAATGCAAGACCTTATGAACAGGCTGGTAAAATATTTGTGATTGGCCATCATCTTTTTCAGGTAGAGAACGGCAAGGGTTTTCACATTACTGATATATCTGATCCTGCTTCTCCGCAGAAAAAGGCTTTTGTGCACGTATTGGGCTGCTCGGAGATAGCCGTAAATAACGGACATATCTATACAAATAATCTGCAGGATTTAGTAGTGCTTACAATAGCAGATGAAAAAGTGCATTTAGTGCGCAGAATACCCAACGCGTTTAGCGAAATAGCAAGCAACGCGCGTCCACCGGAAAGAGGCAGGTTTGAATGTCCTGACACTCGAAAGGGTACGGTAATAGGCTGGGAGAAAAAAGAGCTGCACAATCCGCAATGCTATTATTAATCATTAAAAAAAATTATACAGATGAAAAATATTTATTTTTATATAACAGTTTTGCTAATCACATTCTTTATTTCTTGCGAGAAACAGGCAGACAGCTCTAATCCTCCGCCCACCGGGCAGGGCGGCTCTACCGCCAGAATGACCATTGCCGCGGATAATCTTTATCTGGTTTCTAACAGCGAATTATATACTTATGATATTTCAGAACCTGAAACTATGGTATTGCTCAATAAAATAATGCTGAGCAACCCGGATGTGGAAACAATTTTTCCATTTAGAGATAAATTATTTATAGGCTCCCAAACAGGTATGTTTGTGTTTGATATCAGCAATCCTAAAAAGCCCTCACTGTTGGGCACTGCAATGCATTTTAGATCCTGTGATCCTGTTGTAGCCAATAACGATTATGCTTTTGTAACATTAAGAAGTAATAACAGAGGTTGCGGAGGTACGCTTAATCAATTGAACATTTACGATATACAGGGCAATAATATTATGACGCCAAAGCTGCTGAGTGAAATGAACATGCCCGAGCCTCATGGTTTGGGATTGAAAGAAAATGCCTTGTACGTATGCATGGGTACTGCGGGAATGAACGTACTGGATGTGACTGACAAGAAAAATCCAAAGTCTGTAAAACGAATGACTACTCAGGGTCTCGCTTCCGAATTTATTGATGTAATTCCTTATAACGATATTCTTATTACGTATGTAAAAGGAGGAATCATTCTTTATGATATAAGCTCTCCATTTAACCCTGTAAAGCTTTCTGAAATTAAAAACGCATAGACATGAAGATTTTTTTATCTGCAATAATATTGGCTATTGCCTTTATTGGCAATGCTCAGGATATGGTTTATACTGATGATAATCAACCAACATTGGCAAAAGTTGATCATCTAAAAGAATATTCTGTTTCATATATAAAGTATGAAAATGAGATACCTTCAAATGAAATCTCAAAACAAAAATTAGATTCCATAACATATGCCAATGACAACAAGGATAGTTTTGTTGAGGTGTCTGCTACCAATCATAAAGCAGACAGAGCGTACAAAAATTTAGATGAAGGAAATAAGAATTCTTTTCAAACAAATAGTATTTCCGCAGGTTATAAATACATTACCAATCTAGATTATTCAGATCTAAATAACACTAATATTCAAGCAGTATATGTAAATTATCAAAAGTTTTTATGGAATAACAGAGTTGGCTTTAATGCTATACCTTTTATAGGCTTAAATAAAGAATTTTATGGAGTTGCTGCTAATGGATTGTTTTATGTTAAAAAGCAAGGTGTTTACAGAGTAGGACTTGGGCTGGAATGGATGTATGCACGAGGCATGACATCTTATAGTAAATATAATGAGCCCGGAGCCTATTACGAAGAAGTATCAGGTATGACCAACCTACAGAGTTTTTGTTTTAATATTTATCAATCTATTAATATAGATGAAAGATTCTTTATATCAGGCGAGCTAGTTAGCGGAGCTATAAACAGTAACAGTTTTGTTGATAAACAATACCAACAGCAAAATACATTTGACTACTATAGAGATGCAGATGGAATATTCACTATAAGAATAGGTTTAGGATACAGATTCTAATGTCTGAAATGTCTCATTTCTGTTATCACCATCACCAAAGTATTATCCGTTGCATATTGTATACTGTCTTTGTCTCTGATAGAGCCTCCGGGTTGTATAAAGGCTTCAATACCTGCACTGTGCGCTATCTTTACGCAATCATCAAAAGGAAAGAATGCGTCAGATGCCAATACCGCTCCGTTCAGATCAAAGTTAAACTGCCTGGCTTTTTCAATAGCATGTCGCAAAGCATCTATGCGGCTGGTTTGTCCGCAGCCTTTGCCTATCAGCTGCTTGTCTTTGATTAATGCAATGGCATTGCTTTTTAAATGCTTGCATACAATATTGGCGAACAGCAGATTTTCTTTTTCCTCGTTGCCGGAAGTTCTGCCGCCTACTTCGTTCCATGCTTTGGTATTGCCGCTATCTGTTTTTTGCGTAAGTGTTCCGTTTAAAACAGATTTAAAGGAATTTTCCGGCAAACGGGTGTCTTTATTGAGTTGCAGTAAAATCCTGTTTTTCTTGGATTTTAAAACGCGTAACGCTTCTTCTTCATAATCAGGCGCTATCAATACTTCAAAAAATATTTCATTAATGGCGTTGGCTGTAGCCATGTCAACAGTTTTATTGGTAACAATTACGCCGCCGAAAGCACTTTCAGGATCTCCGGCTAAAGCGGCATCCCATGCTTCTTTCAATGATTTTCTTATAGCAATGCCACAGGTATTGGTGTGCTTGAAAATAGCGAAAACGGCATCCTGTTCTTCTGTAAATTCATTGATTAGCTGTATGGCTCCGTCAACCTCCACAAGGTTGTTATAAGAAAGTTCTTTGCCGTTTACTTGTGTAAATATTTCAGAAAGATTGCCATAGAAGGCTGCTTCCTGGTGCGGATTTTCACCGTACCGCAAACCTGTTTTATCCTTTAGAGGAAAAACGATTGCTCCGTTAAAATAATTGCTGATGGCAATATCATAATTCATGGCTACCTCAAAGGCTTTGGCAGCAAAAGCTTTGCGCTGTTCAATAGTAGTGGCGCCGTTTTGTTCTTTAATAATACGCTCAAGTGTGGCGTAGTCGTTTTTATCGGAAATAACTACCAGGTCTTTAAAGTTTTTAGCGGCAGCGCGTATCATGGAAGGACCGCCTACATCAATTTTTTCTATAATCAGCTTTTCGTCATTTGTAGCTTTTATCGTTTCTTCAAAGGGATATAAATCTACAATCACCAGGTCAATTTCGGGAATGTTGTATTGTTTCATTTCATCCATATCCTGCGCATTGTCTCTTCTGCCTAAAATGCCGCCAAATACTGATGGATGCAGGGTTTTAACTCTGCCGCCTAAAATAGAAGGATAAGTAGTAAGGTTTTCTACCGGTATGCATTCTACCCCCAGGTCTTCTATAAATTTTTGTGTACCTCCGGTAGAATAAATAGTGATATTTTGATTGGCCAGTTCTTTTACTAATGATTCCAGCCCGTCTTTATAGAAAACAGATAATAAAGCTGAACTAATTTTCTTCTGCATGATAATGATTTGAAATGTTTTACTGCACATTCATTATAAAAGCTCCATCCTGAGCCGTTGAATGGCAGCGCAAATGTAAGGAATTGCATTCTTTTTTCCATTGGTCTACTTTCCAAAATCTATTGGTATTACTAAAAACAAATTCAGCGCGGGGAAATAGTAGTCTTACAGGTTCTATATCATCATTGTAGCTGTCAAATATTACCAGCTGCATAGATTCGTCGGGTATGGCTGGAAGCTCGTTTTTTCTATTCACAACGAATATTTTGTAATCATTAAAATGTATAAAAGGATAGCTAAGTTTCAGGTTGGATAAATGATTTACCTGCCGGGTGAAGTAGTGATAGTGCGAAGGCTGGATAACATAGTTGTCTGTAGCAGAACCCTGCTGAATGCTGTCTTTTGCAAGAATGAACGAGCTATGTCCGTCAATGAAGTTAATGATTACATTCTGCGATACGTTGTATACAAGCACTTTTTTTTGCTGTTTGTATTTGTTCCTGTCAATAAAATAAATACCGAATATGGCTATGAATAGCAATCCCACAGGATACAAAAATTTTCTCTTTTTGTTTATAAAACTCTGGTATAAAAGCAGGATGATAGTAAATAAAAGCAAAACCTGTAAGCCATTGATAGGAATATTATCAATAAATGCGAATGGATTCCGGTTAAGATAATTGATAAATTCATTGAATAAAGTAAGCAGCTTTTCTGTAGCGAATGCGCACCATGCAGCAATGAGCGGAACAGGCGAAAGTATTATTAACAGCACTTCCAGGTATAATATTAAACCCGATAGCGGAACCGCGATAAGATTTGAAATAATAAACATTACAGGGAACTGATGAAAATAATACAGTATCACAGGAAGCGTAAGTATTTGAGCGGAAACGGTTACAGAGATTACATTCCAGACGGCGCGCAGCAGCTTATTCTCAATATATAGCCATTGATTTACAGGTCTTTGAAATATAACGATACTTAATACGGCTGTGTAAGAAAGAAGAAACCCAACATCCCAAAGATTATAGGAGTTAATAAGCAGAAGCACCACAGCCGATGCCGCGAGTGAATTGTAAATATTAGTTTTTCGCTGCATAGTTTCTCCGATAATGATAAAGCTGAACATCACGGCGGCCCTTGCTATAGAAGGCACAAAGCCTGCTAGTAATGTAAAAAGCCATATTACAATCAGTGTAATGATATTACCGATGAGCTTACCGTTATTTTTTTTTCTCAAAGGCTTTAATAATACCAGCATCGCGGCGTATATCATTGCCAGATGCATACCACTGATAGCGATGATATGTACAACGCCTGTGTTGGTAAATGACTGATACAATTCTCTATCAATTTCTTTTCTGTATCCTATAAGCAATGCTTTTGCAACGGCTCTTTCATTTCTTCCATTTATGTATTTATCAATGATGCTCATAACGCCGTTGCGCAAATTATTAAGCCATGATTGTAAAGGATAAGAAACGTTGTAGGTGGCTACTTTATATTCCTTTTGATTAAAAAAAGATTGATAATAAATATTATTTCTCCGGCTGTACCGCTGGTAGTTAAACTCGCCCGGGTTGCCGGCATTTTTAATCAGCTGCAGGGGCTTGTTGGTAATAATTACGGAGCCTATAGATAAGCGCGGTATTGAGTCGTTTCTGAAATACAGCAATACTTTTCCCCGGGCTGGTTTCCATTCCTGGCCAATAAATACATTGGTTACTTCTCCCAACGTTTTAAAAGTTTTGGGTTTAGCCTCAAGCGGTTGCTTTATCACAATTTCATACGATTCTATGCTGTCTGTATTGCCTACCCAGTTTGTGTAATGCGTATCGTTATTAATATAATGAATGAGCGCACCAATACCCGATAATAGGGTAATAATTATTAAACCTATTGTCCATCTGTAGGCAAATTTCTTTTTTAAAGAGAGAAAATTGTAGGAAATAAAAAATAAACCAAAAGCTATGAGCACACAGATCAGGAAATGAAGAGAAAAAGAAAAATACTCCTGCAACAAAATACCTGATACAATACCTGCAAGAATGCGTAGAGCAGGTATCTGTTTTACGAATATTTGAAAATCATTTCGCATAAGAAATTTTTTATTTCTTATTATTTAAGGCAAATACATAGTCTGTTTATTAGCTTATCTGATTTTTTATATCCAAAGTTATTAATAAAAATAAGATATATAAAATTTAAGTTTCTTTGACTTATATAAAATAGCTTCTGTAGTAATAGGAGCTACTGAGTTCTGGCAAATAGAAAACATCCTTTCCATTATTTGATTGGAGAGGGGAAAGCATGACGAGTGTTTACTCTGCTAAATCACGAATAGCCTGTGTAAAAGTTTCCCAGGCGTATTTTTGTTTTTCTGTGCGCACGTTTTCTTTTAATTCCGCCATATTCATTCGGTATAGCTTTTCTATTCCCTCTGCTATTGACTGTGCATTCGGAAGCGTCACCACGCCTACCTTTTCATCTGGCACTATGTCTGGCAAGCCGCCAACATTGGTTACCAGCATGGGTTTTTCAAAGTGGTAAGCCAAAGGGGTAACGCCACTTTGCGTAGCGTCTCTATATGGCTGTATCAAAAAATCGCAGGCGCTTAAATAATATTTTACTTCATCGTTAGGGATAAAATCCGTGCGCAAGATCAATTCCTTTTCTATGCCCAGTTCTTTTATTTGCTGATGATATTTTTGCGCATCTTCATAAAATTCGCCTGCTACAATCAACGTGGGTATAACAGCGGATGGTTTATCTTTCAGTATTTTCAGAGCTTCAAAAAGCATATTAAGCCCTTTGTACTTTCTTATAAATCCAAAGAACAAAATATACCGTTCATCTTCTTTCAAACCCAGATGGGCTTTGGCTTCCTTTTGGCTTACGGCATCTCCAAAGTTGTCAATCAAAGGGTGCTCATGCAAGATCACTTTTGCATCCGTCACATTTCTGGTGTCTTTGTATACCGTATCGCTCATGGTGATAAAACCATCTATGGGCTTTATAAAATATCTTGTAAGCTGTTTATCTCCTATGCGCGATTCATGTGGTATAAGATTATCTACCAGGCAAACAATTTTAGAGTGTTTATTTTTTCTGATTTTCCTGGCAATTGTTCCCAGGCAGGGCGACATAAAGGGTAGCCAGTAGCGTATAATGACAAAGTCGGGTCGTAACTTTTTTATTTCATTACCAATCTTGATCCAGTTGGCAGGATTCATTGAATTGATACAAACTTTTATATCCAGGTCTTTAGGCGCCGGAGCAATGGAATATTGCGTTTTGCCGGGAAAGAGGAACGACGGATATTGCAAAGAGAATGTATAAATTTTTACAGAATCGCCTTCGTTCTGAAACTGTCTGGCCATGCGCTCATTAAAGGAAGCCAGGCCGCCGCGTAAAGGATACGCCGGACCTATGATAATGATATTTTTTGCTTTTTGATTAATGACAGATCGTTTAAAAAGTTTCTTTGAATTATTTAGGAAACATCATTCTGTAATCCACACTTACCTTTCCTTTACTTATGTCGTTTAATTTTCTTTGCAGCATTTTTCTTTTTAAAGGCTTCATGTAATCTATAAAAAGTTTGCCTTCTATATGGTCATATTCATGCTGAATAACGCGAGCCGTAATGCCGTTAAATCTTTCCTGATGTAAATTGAAATTTTCGTCGTAGTACTCAATTTCTATAGCTTCAGGCCGATATACATCTTCTCTTATTTTAGGAATGCTCAGGCAGCCTTCGTTGTAAGCCCATTCCTTACCCTGAAAATCAAGTATCTCCGCATTGATAAATACTTTTTTTATGCCCGGTTTGTCAGGATAATTGTTTATTTCATCATCATCTTCATCGGCGTTTTCAAACATCTGTTGGGTATCTACAATAAAAAGCCGGATATCTTTATTAATCTGCGGAGCTGCCAAACCCACGCCATTACTATTGTACAGGGTTTCCCACATGTTTTCAATCAACTTTGAAAGGTCGGGATATCCGGCATCAATGTCAACACATTTTTTTCTAAGAACGGGCATTCCATATGCCGTGATGGGTAATATCATTTGCTTATAAAATATTTTTTTTGATGCGCAAATTTACGCATAATCATTCAATTTATTTTTTCTAAGTATGATTATAAATTTTTATTTGTTCAACCACTCCTGCAACATAATGGTGGCGGCTATCTGATCTACATTGCTTTTCTTTTGGCGCTCTTTTTTCTTCATACCCATTTCTATCATTGCCTGAGAGGCCAGTTTGGAAGTGTATCGCTCATCTACTTTTTCAACGGGTATCTGCGGAAAATTTTTCTTCAGCTGTTCAATGGCCTTGTTAACCAACGGTGTGGCGTGTGTGTCAGAGTCATCCCAGTTTTTAGGTTCGCCAATCAATATGCGTTCTACTTCATTCTCTGCAAAATATTGCTGCAAAAAAGGAATAAAGTTTTTTGTGTCGATAGTGGTCAATGCCGATGCTATTATTTTAAAAGGGTCTGTAACTGCAATGCCGGTGCGTTTTCCACCGTAATCAATACAAATAATACGTGCCATATTTAATTAGTAAAATTGTTTTGAAAGATAAGTAAATCCGCAATTACAAATACCGCAAATACTACGCTGGCTATGCCATTGGCTGTCATGAACGCAATATTTACCCTGCGCAAATCATCGGGCTTTACTATTGAATGCTGATAAATAAGCATTCCTGTAAATACCGCTGCTCCTATCCAGTAAAGAAAGTATACATCATTGATAATTCCGATGGATATAACGCAAGCGGCAGATAAAAAGTGCAAGAATGTTGAAAGGTTCAGTGCGCCTCGCTTTCCAAGCGCGGCAGGAATAGAATGCAGGTTGTGGGCACTGTCAAAGTCTACATCCTGCAAAGCATAAATAATATCAAAACCGCTTACCCAAAACATCACGGCAAATGAAAGAATAATGGCAGACAAACTATTATCCCAGCTGCCTGTTACAGCCAGAAAAGCGCCTATGGGCGCTAGCGAAAGTCCAAGCCCCAATACCAAATGACACAACGCGGTAAATCGTTTTGTATAGCTGTAAAAAAGAATCACAAACAGTGCTACCGGCGATAAATAAAAGCAAACCGGGTTAATAAAGAAAGTAGCCGTCATAAAAACAACGCAATTGATTATCACAAATCGTAAAGCGCTATTGGGCGAAATTATCCCTTTGGGTATTTCCCGGATAGCGGTACGCGGATTTTTTTCGTCGAAAGTTCTGTCAAGATACCGGTTGAAGCCCATGGCCGCGTTTCTTGCGGTAACCATACAAACCAGTACCAGCAATAGTTTCAGCGCTATATCCTGCGTGGAATAATTCTGTGTAGACGGCTGAAATGCTCCCCATGTAAATCCAATCATCGCAAAGGGTAACGCAAATATGGTATGCGAAAACTTCACTAAGGAAAGATAATTTTTTACTTTCTGCATAAGATGGCAAAGATAAATTATTGAGTAGTAAAAAACGCTGATTGACTGTATGCAAAATTAATTGGCCATTTGCACAGAATTTACGTCTTTGATTCCCACTAACCGATCGGCGAAGTCAGCAATGGCACGATAGTAAACAAGGATGGTATAATTGTTTTCTGTCTGCCAGTCGTTACCTTCTGTTAATGTAAAGTCGGGCGAAGCGGCATTGTTTTTATCTTTTGAAATATAGGTGTATGTATAATATCCTTCCTTAAGCAAGGTGGTTAATTCATACCTGTTATTTAATGAATTGAAGTTCATTTTTGTATGCGCGTTCGTTAAGTAGCCGGTAACTCTTCCCGCAAGGTAGATATCTTTATTGGAGAAAAGATGTGGTTCTGCAGGTGAAAAACGGAAGGTTACCAAAGCATAGTCTCCGTGTATGTTAGGATTGGTTTTGATAGCATCGGTGGTGCGTACAATCCATGCGCCGTTAAAATCTTCGTATCTCAGGAATGGAGTAGAAGCTCTGTCGGTTTCGGTATGTAAGATCACTTTAAAAATATTTTCGGTGTCATCGATGGATTCTATTTTGTCTGATCTCATGCGCATATTCGTCATGTCAAGCCACCTGTATTCCTTTCCTGATTGAAATACCAGCGTGTTTTCATCATTGTATTCGTATGTTTTTCCTTTGATAAAATTTGGCTGAAGATTGAGCGCGGCATTATCCCAGCGATAATTTTGCAGCACATTTACTTTTAATTGTGTATAAGGGCTGGAAATATTGAGCGTTGATGCGTTGACTTCAAAATTTACTTTTTGATGCGTAAAAGATTTGGCTGCGTCAAAAGGCGTTTTTACAGTAGCCTGGATGCCAACCATATTTTCTACTATCAACAACCGGCGGGTAAACACTACTTTACTTGTATCGCCATCCAGTAAAACTTTTAGGATATAATTGCCGCTATGCGTGGGCATAGACTCCTGTTCAGGAAGATAAACTGTATAGTGCATATACTTTGTTTTGCTAATAAGCGAAGGGGTGTATTGGCTTATTCTTTTGTTTATAAATCCTTTTATATAAGCAGATGGAAAAAGCGAAGATGGCTGCCAGTCTGCATTGCAGTGAACAAAAGTATAGTAATAGGTTTTGATTTTGTTGTCCAGATCATCAAAATCAAGGCGCAGTTTGCCGGTTTCTCCAAGCATTACTACCGGGTATAGCAGAGGTTTGCCGGCAACTGTAAGCTGCACACTTTGTACGTTATCTGCATAGTTGCCATCGGGTGCGTTTTGCGCATGAAGTGTGGCAGAAAACAAAATAAGTAGTATTCCTGTTAAATATCGCATGCTTATTTCTTTGCAGGCCTTTGTTTTAAATAGTCGGCCAGTATTTTAGGAAACGCAAAATTCTGTATTTTATTTTCTTCTACTTTTATCAGTTCGCTCAATGTTTTCGGAACGGTATGGAAATACAATTCTATAATTTCGGCTTTAATTTTCTGGTGTGTCAATTGTTGTTCTGCTGTATAACCGCGGATGATTTTTTGCGGAAGCATACCAAATACATTTTTACAAAATTCTTGTATGCTGGCTTCGTTCCAGTCAAATTTTTCTTCTTTTTCAATAAAGTAAAATTCATAGAGGTTTTCCCAAATGTCTTTTCCGTTTCTTTTACTTATAAGTATCTCATCGGCACAATGAATCATCAGCCAGGTAATGTGCCGGATCTTTTTAGTGATTGTTTTTTCTTTTACAGGTAAATGATTTACGAGCCCTTTCGCATAGGCTCTACATTGCGTTTGCAACGGACACGCGGCACATAAAGGATTGGATGGCTTGCAAACAGTAGCGCCAAAATCCATGATCGCCTGGTTGTATTTTGCCGGTGATGATTTGTCTATCAGGGTTTCGGCAAGGCCGGTAAAATATTTTTTTCCGCTGTTGCTGTCCATAGGTATTTCTATCCCGAAATATCTGGATAGCACTCTGAATACATTGCCGTCTACAACAGGATAGGGCTGATTAAAAGCGAATGAGCAAATAGCCGCTGCGGTATACGGGCCTATTCCTTTAAGAGAGATTATCTCACTGTAGCTGTCGGGAAATTTTCCTGATCTTTCAAGAGCTATCAACCGGGCTGTGTGCAGAAGATGCTTGCACCGGTTGTAATAACCTAAGCCTTCCCAAAGTTTAAAAACTTCTTCATCTTTTGCGCCGGCAAGCTTTTTTATATCCGGGTATTGGCTAATAAATCTTTCGTAGTAGGCACGGCCTTGCTCCACTCTTGTCTGCTGTAGTATAATTTCGCTCAGCCATATTTTATAAGGATCTTTTTCTCCCTTCCAGGGCATCGCTCTGTGGTTGGAATGTGCATTCCAATGTAGCAATGTTTTAGTAAAATAAACATGCGGGTTATTCTTCATCAAACATTTCCCTTTCCATTTCTTCCATTTGCACTATATCCCAGGCTTCACTTTCTGTAGGAGTGATGTTGAGAGAGTCATATAAATCCATATCTTTCAGTTTCTTTTTGACAGCCGGCTGAATATGACAAATCACAAAGGAGGCATTCTTTTCATAGAATTGCACAAACCAGTTTTTTAGTTGATCAATCGCGTTATCCTCTGCCTCTGCTATTTCCGTAAAGTTCAATATTACATTGGCAGGATGCCGCTCTGCGTTCTTGTTAAGAATTTCCTCTATTTTATATGCTATTTTGTCAGAAAAAACAGGCGAAAGCGGCGTTAGTACAACAAACTTTTCTTTGGTATCAATTTTGATTTCCATATATCCTGATAATTATATTTTAGTAAAGAAGTTATAATTTTAATAATAAATTTGTTAGGTTCATTTTCTGTCGCCAAATATAATTCATTATCTTAGTCAATACAAAATACCCTTGGTGGTATTAAAACAAAAAAGGAAACAATCAATATGGATAATAATTTTTCTATACAATTAAAAGAGGTAATATCGTTTAGCAGGGAAGAGGCTTTGAGGCTGGGCAACGATTTTATCGGCATAGAGCATTTGCTTTTGGGCATACTCAAAGAAAAAGAGAATTACGCTGTTAAGATACTGGAGAAAATGCAGATAGATATTCTTAGCCTTGCCAATGAAGTGGAGCAGGCCGTAAAGGATAAAAGTGGAAAAGCTATTGTAAACATTAACAGCTTGCCTTTGACCAAACAGGCAGAAAAGGTGATACGCATAACCGTTTTGGAAGCTAAATCTTTAAAAAGCATTCAGATAGAAGCAGAACACTTGATGTTGTCTATTCTTAAAAACAACGAAAATCCTGCTACGCAGATCTTAAATCAGTACGACGTTTTTTACGATAACTTCCTCAATAATATCACTATGATGCCTAATAAATTTTCTAATGAATTTTCTGAGGAAAATGAAGATGATTACGAAGATGCCGCACGCCAGCAAAGACAGGCGCGCGCCCAACAGCAAGGGAATGTAAAATCAAAAACACCTGTTTTAGACAGTTTTGGCCGCGACATCACCAAAATGGCCGAGGCAGGTAACCTGGATCCGATTGTAGGCAGAGAAACGGAAATAGAACGCGTATCGCAGATCCTGTCGCGCAGAAAAAAGAACAACCCGATATTAATAGGTGAACCCGGCGTAGGTAAAACGGCTATTGTAGAAGGTTTGGCACTGCGCATAGTGCAAAGAAAAGTAAGTCGTGTGTTGTTTGACAAACGTGTGATCTCGCTTGACCTGGCCGCTTTGGTGGCTGGCACCAAATATCGCGGACAGTTTGAAGCGCGCATGAAAGCCATAATGAACGAACTGGAAAAAAACCGGGATGTGATTTTGTTTATAGATGAAATTCATACCATTGTAGGCGCGGGCGGCGCAAGCGGCTCACTGGATGCCAGCAATATTTTCAAACCGGCATTGGCAAGAGGCGAATTGCAGTGCATAGGCGCCAGCACGCTCGACGAATATCGTATGCACATTGAAAAAGACGGTGCACTGGACAGGAGATTTCAAAAAGTACTGATAGAGCCACCTACTGTGGATGAAACCATTCAGATACTGAACAATATTAAATCGAAATACGAAGAATACCATAGTGTTACATACACACCGGAGGCAATAGAAGCTTGTGTAAAATTAAGCGACAGATACATGACCGACCGCTTATTGCCCGATAAGGCGATTGACGTGATGGACGAGGTGGGTGCAAGAGTACACCTTAAAAACATTCATGTACCTGATGAAATTCTTAACCTGGAAAAAAGCATCGAAGAGATAAAAGAAGAAAAAAACAAAGTAGTGAAAAACCAACGCTTTGAAGAAGCGGCAGCACTGCGCGACAAAGAAAAGAAGCTGCAGCAGGAGTTGGAAACCGCTAAAGAAAAGTGGGAGGAAGAAAGTAAGCATAAACGCTATCCTATTGATGAAGAGGCTATAGCAGAGGTTATAAGTATGATGACCGGCATTCCTGTAAACCGCATGGTAGAGGCCGAAAACCTCAAGCTGAGAAAGATGGGCGAGAATATGCACAAAATGGTCATTGGTCAAAATGAAGCTATTGAAAAGGTAGTAAAAGCTATTCAGCGTAACAGGGTAGGATTGAAAGATCCGAAAAAACCTATCGGTACATTCATATTTCTGGGGCCTACCGGCGTAGGTAAGACCGAACTGGCAAGAGCATTGGCCAGAAACATGTTTGATAGCGAAGAAGCGCTTATCAGGATTGATATGAGTGAATACATGGAAAAATTTGCCGTATCTCGTTTGATTGGCGCGCCTCCGGGTTATGTAGGATATGAAGAAGGCGGGCAGTTAACA
The DNA here is from genome assembly GCA_023386235.1 of Bacteroidota bacterium. Taxonomy (GTDB): domain Bacteria; phylum Bacteroidota; class Bacteroidia; order Chitinophagales; family Chitinophagaceae; genus Haoranjiania. The sequence goes on from JAEWKC010000005.1 coordinate 41,782, forward strand.
GAAAAAGTGCGCCGCAAACCATATAGCGTAATTCTTTTTGATGAAATTGAAAAAGCACACCCGGATATCTATAATATTTTGCTACAGGTATTAGACGATGGGCAACTTACCGACGGCATGGGCAGAAAAGTGGATTTCAAAAATACGCTTATCATCATGACGTCGAATATTGGCGTTCGCCAGTTGAAGGAGTTTGGCGATGGCGTTGGATTTGCCACGCAGGCAAAAATGCAAAGCCAGGAAGAAAACAATAAAGCGGTAATTGAAAAAGCGCTGAAACGTACTTTTTCTCCGGAATTTTTAAATCGTATAGATGATGTGATCATCTTTAATTCTCTGAGCAAAGAAAACATCTTCCGTATCATAGATATTATTATGAAAGGAGTATATAAGCGTATGGAAGGCTTGGGCTATCAATTGCAGATTTCCGACGAAGCTAAAGATTATATAGCCGAAAAAGGTTATGATGTGCAGTTTGGCGCAAGGCCTTTGCACAGGGCTATACAGAAATACCTGGAAGATCCTTTGGCGGAAGAAATACTGAACAACAATATCAAAGCCGGCGATACCATTAAAGCCGATTTCGATAAAGAAAAAGCGCAGATTGTATTTGATATAATCAAAAATCCTGAGCCCGAAACTTTATCTTCCAATGAAGAGGAAAAAAAGGACTAAAGGCGGATTTTCTAAATAAAAAAACGGGCAGCTATCAAATACTGCCCGTTTTCTTATTATATCTATTGCAAATGTTATTTTACCACCACAAAACTTGCGGTTTTGCCGTCAGCCGTTTTTATAAAATAAACACCTGCGCTAAGATTTCTGATATCTGTGAAGTTCCGGCCATTTTGTAAATTAAATGTCTTTACAAGCGCACCCGCGCTGTTGTAGATGTTTGCCTGCGTGGCAGATGCCATTACAATGCTCAATTGACCGTTGCGTACCGGGTTGGGGTATTTGGACAAATTAGTAGATTTTTGAGTATGTAATACAGTAACAAATGAACTGTATTTTGCTTTACTGTCGTTATCTGTCAATTGCAAACGATACGTATTTCTGCCGTTCAGCGGGGAAGCATCAGTATATGCGTAACTGCTGTTGCTTCCTTTAGCAGCTACAAAACCAATGTTTTCAAAATTAACTCCGTCAGCGCTTCTTTCTACTACAAATCCTTTAGCGTTTACCTCCGTGCCTGTATGCCATTGAAGCAATATATTTCCCTCGCGACTAACCGCCGTGAATGTTTCAATTGTTATAGGAGTAGCAATTGCGATATCTATAGGTATTGATCTGAAGATCATATCACCGTTAATATCCGTATCTATTATATATTCACCGATATTAGGGTCAATGCCATTATGTGAGTATAAAGATTTATCAACCATAATCAAAGAATCTAAAGTTTCGTCATAAACTTCTTCTTGGTAATTATACGCGTCATTTTTGCTTAATAACATATATGCCGGCCATAGGATTTGGAAAATTGAATTTACCGGGCTCTGTTTCTGTATAATCAGGTCCTTCCGTTAAAGGATTGCCATAGCTGTCAACCCAGGTGAACTGCGTAGTTATCACCGGGCCGTTCGGTCCGCCAACACCCTGTGCAGATAGTTGAGCGCTTAGGTCTATTGTGTCGCTTTCGTTATAGGTTGTTTGAGGAAGAATAAATCTCTTTTGGGGTGAAAATGAATAGAAAGCAACATCCATATTGTCGGGCTTAGGGGCAATATCTCCGGGACCGTAATCATTATCTGAAAAGTTTATACTGAATAGATTAGGGTTGTTGGAAATGTCAACAGAGGTAATATAGTTGTGACTATACGATAGACGGGTTAATTCAGGATTATTGGAAATATCCAGTTGGTGCAGTTCATTATTATCAACGTTTAAAGATTGTAATAATGCGTTTTGCGATAGATCTATTTGCTGAATATCATTTTCTTCTATCCATAAATCTGCCAATGCTGTATTTTGCGATACATCCAATGTGGTTATCTGGTTGTTATTCGCGTTTAATAAAACCAGGTTGGTATTTTGCGATAGATCTAAACTGGTAAGCTGATTATCATTGGCCTCTATAGCACCAGATCCTTATAGCCTGTAAGATCCATTGTAGTCAATTGATTGTTATGTATATCTAATGCCTTTAAAGTATGGTTTACATCCGGAGAAGTAATAAAACTGGCAAGCTGGTTATCGTGAGCTGATACAGTTTCTAACAACGGGTTTTGGCTGATATCCAAGGTAGTGATTTTATTATAGGAAGCCACCAGTGTTTTAAGATTTGGATTATTTGTAACGTCTAATTCTGTAAGCTGCTGGCCGTTTACGCCTAAAAATTCCAGGCTTGGATTATTGGATAAATCTATGGAAGTAATGTTGTGGGCAAAGTCCATAAGCGTATCCTGTACTCCATAAAAAGTAACAGGCATATTTACGGCGCTTAGATTGCTTATTTGAAAAGTTGAATAATTGCCTGAGCTATTTGAAGCTTTATTAATAGTTCTCAAAGTTGTTTCATTAGCGTACTTTACCTGAAGTGTAGTAATGGTATGTTCTGTCCTGAAACTTATCCAATTTTCGTCAGTTGAAACTGTTATGTATTCGCCTGTTTGTGCTTTTAGGCTGTTACAAAAGAAAAAAGCGGCAAATGTGATAAAAGTGAGTAAAAATTTTTTCTGCATAAATTGCTTGTTGTAGGTGAATTGTAAAAAAAATCGGTACAAAAGTAATTATAAAGACAATAGCCTCTTTTATATATGATATATTTATTGTTTTTTATACATGTAAAATGCACATAGAGAAGAGACGGCAGGTTGGCATACTGACTTATCAGCGCTATTTTTTCTTATGAGCCACGTATCCGTTCCTGTAAGGGATCGAGAAGCCTAAGCCAAACAGGCTTTTTACCTGCAATGCAGGGGTTTTGCCGCTATCTCCAAATATTCTGATGTCATCATCATAGATCAGATCCAGGCTGTAAGTGGCAGACAAAAAGCGATTGATTTTAAACGTAAGAAAATTATTCATCAAAAAATCAATGTTTTGCGGGTTGTGCGTATAGTCCGAAAACAGGTCGAGTCTTCCACGGTAATTGGCGTTTTTAATAAAATTGTTTTTAGAAAAATTAATAGAGGCAAATGCGCCCGGCGAAACTTTGAAGCGTACGCCTTTTTCTAAGTACAATCCTTTAATAGCAATTTCACGGTTGGGTACAGCGGTTAGTCTTGATGTAATAGGCGATAAAAATATAGATAAGTCTTTGGTAGGCTTATAATCCAAACCTAATGAAACCAGCTGGTAAGAGGGAGATAATATAGTAGAGGTAAGCTCGCTGCTGTCTTTGTTGAAGTATTTTCTGCCGTCAAAAAGCTGCGTACGAATATCGTATAGTCCCGATATAAACAGCTTCCCGCTGCTATCGGCCTGCAAACCGTATTTTGATGTAAAGTTAAAGCGGTCGTCACTTTTTCTTGGTCCCTGGCTGGTGGTATGTATCAAGCCGAAGTTTACATCCAGGTTATTATCCCAGGTATGTTTTCCTTTTCTGTAGTACATAAAAGCATTCTGAAAAGAAGCTATCGTAAGCGTAAATTTTTCACCGCCGCCCGACCAGTTTTTCAGCGAGGTTTGACCGAAGTTGAGGTTTGTATTGCCGCCGTATTTCCATTTCCAGTCTACCGTATCTTTACCATCTTTTCTTACCTTCTTAAAAATCTCAGAAGGCAGGGTCTTTAATTCATTTCGTTGAGCAAAGCCCTCCGACACGAAAGAAAGTATGATAATTATTATTAAAAAACGGCGTATATAATTCATTATTAGCACTTAAGGAAAATCTTCGTCGGCTTACATAAAATGCAAATGTAGCCAATTCAACAATAAAAAGATGTTAATCGGCTGTCAATATGTCATTTTAATCAAAAAGTACGTAATTTTGCAGATTAAATAAAGGCAATGAGCGTTACAGAAACATTTACCAAAACTATAGAAGAAAATCGGCAGGGCGAAGCTTATGCACCCTTTGCGAACGAGGTAAATACCTACGAGAAAAATTTTTACATAGAAAGCTATGGCTGTGCCATGAATTTCAGCGATTCGGAAATAGTGGCTTCTATTTTAAACGAAGAAGGATTCGGCGCTACCAGAAACGCTGCAGAAGCCGATCTTATCCTCATCAATACCTGCTCTATTAGAGAAAAGGCAGAGCAAACTGTGCGCAAAAGGCTTACCGAATTAAGAAAGTTTAAATCGGGAAAGCCGGGTATGTTGATAGGCGTATTGGGCTGCATGGCGGAAAGATTAAAAGCCAAGCTGCTGGAAGAAGAGAAATTGGTAGACTTAGTGGTAGGCCCCGACGCGTACAGAACATTGCCCGTACTGGTAGAAGAAGCGCAGACCGGGCAAAAAGCAGTAAACGTATTGCTCAGTCGAGAAGAAACCTATGCCGATATTTCTCCCGTAAGACTTAACAGCAACGGCATCTCAGCGTTTGTATCTATTATGCGCGGATGCAATAATATGTGCACTTTCTGTGTAGTACCTTTTACGCGGGGCAGAGAAAGAAGCCGTAGTGCCGCTTCCATCATAAAAGAAATGCAGGATTTACACGCGCAGGGTTTTAAAGAAATAACCTTGTTGGGCCAGAATGTAGACAGTTATTACTTTGTAGAAGAAGATAATAATGTAATTACTTTTGCTCATCTCCTGGAAAAAGCCGCGCAGGTAAGCCCCGGTATACGTATTCGTTTTAGCACTTCACATCCTAAAGATATCACGGAAGATGTATTGCTGACGATGGCCAAATACCCTAATATCTGCAAATACATTCACCTGCCGGTGCAAAGCGGAAGCACACGTATTTTGCAGCTGATGAACCGCACATATACACGCGAATGGTATATGGGGAAGGTAGACCAGATAAAAAAAATTATGCCCGACTGTGCCATCAGCTCCGATATTATTGCCGGGTTCTGTACAGAAACGGAAGAAGACCACCAGGATACATTGTCTGTAATGGACTACAGCCGGTTCGATTACAGCTATATGTTTTTTTACAGCGAGCGCCCGGGAACTCTGGCGCAGAGAAGATATGAAGATGATGTACCTGAAGACGTGAAAAAAAGAAGATTACAGGAAATTATAGAGAAGCAAAACATACTTTCGCTGGAAAGCAATAAAAAAGATATAGGTAAAACTTTTGAAGTGCTCATAGAAGGTGATAGTAAAAAAAGCAATGAACAGTGGAGTGGACGAAACTCCCAGAATAAAATGATTATCTTTCCTAAAGAAAACCACAATTACAAAAAAGGAGACTATGTGCAGGTGAAAATCCAGGATTGTAACCAGGCTACACTTTTCGGAAATATTATTTCCTGATGCGTAGAACAAGCTTATAAAAAAAGTGCGTTCTGTCAGAAATTTTTTTAATAATAAAATTCTCCTGCAGAGAAATTAGGGTATGATAAATTTACAAGCTATAAAAAACCGTTTCGATATAGTAGGAAATTCTCCTTTGCTCAATCACGCGCTGGATGTAGCGGTGCAGGTAGCGCCAACAGATCTGAGTGTGCTTATCACCGGTGAAAGCGGTGTGGGTAAAGAAGTTTTTTCAAAAATAATTCATGAGTTATCACCCAGAAAACACAATCCTTTTTTGGCGGTAAACTGTGGTGCCATTCCTGAGGGAACTATAGACAGTGAACTCTTTGGCCACGAAAAAGGTTCGTTTACCGGGGCTGTAGACCAGCGCAAAGGATATTTTGAAACCGTAAACGGCGGCACCATTTTTCTTGACGAGATAGGCGAAATGCCTTTAGGCACACAGGCGCGCCTGCTGCGTGTGCTGGAGTCCGGCGAGTTTATAAGGGTAGGCGCTACCAAAGTAATGAAGACCGATGTGCGCATAATAGCGGCTACCAATAAAGAATTGCTGGTGGGTACGCAAAACGGCAAATTCAGAGAAGATCTGTATTATCGGCTTAGCACAGTGCCTATTCGGGTACCTGCCTTAAAAGACCGGAAAGAAGATATATGGCTGTTGTTTAGAAAATTTATGGCAGATTTCTCCGAAAAATACAATACGCCTACCGTACATCTTACACAAGATGCAATAGATTTTCTGGTTAATTACAGTTGGCCCGGCAATGTGCGTGAATTGAAAAATATAGCAGAGCAGATATCCGTATTGAGTAAATCTTCTACTATAGATTTAGAGGAACTGCGCCGCTATCTGCCGGCGGAGCAGCGCAGCAATATGTTGCCCATGCTGGCTCCCATGGGCAACAGCGGTAAAGAGTTTGCAAATGAAAGAGAAATATTGTACAAGCTTTTCTTCGATATGAAAAAAGAAGTAACAGAAGTGAAGAAAATGTTTTTAGACCTAATGCAAAATCCTGTACTGGCCGCGCATGTGGCAGAATATGCCAAAGAAAACCGCCTGAACGAAGTATCCATGTACAATGATTCTGTAACCGGGCCCTACGCCGGCATGACCGCACTGCCGGTTAAGCACAACGAGCCTGTTATTATTTCTGCCCAAAACAGCTTAGAAGAGCATGAAGAAGTAGAAGAAATATTAAATATCAACGATAAAGAAAAAGAACTCATCATTAAAGCGCTTAAAAAGCACAAAAACAAACGCAAAGATGCCGCGGCAGATTTAGGCATCAGCGAAAGAACGCTCTATCGGAAGTTAAAGGAATATGATATAGATTTGTAAATAAATAATATAACCATGCGAAAAAAAGTAATATATATATTGGCATGTGCAGCTATAGCGGTTGCTTTAGTTTCCTGCGGCATTTATTCTTTCAACGATGCAAGCATACCTCCCGAAGTAAGAACCATAAAAGTAGGCTATATTCAAAATCGCGCTCAATACATCAACCCGCAGTTAAGCCCCAAACTCACGGACGCGTTCATCAGAAAGCTTACACAACAGACAAAGTTGAGGCGCGTTGAAGATAACAGCGCCGATTATGTGATTGAAGCGGAAATAACCAATTACATGGTTACTACATCCGGCGTATCACAAAATCAGGCAGCCACCAACCGGTTAAGTGTGGGAGTGCACATTACGCATTACGATAATCATTTGAACAAAGTGAATGAACACGATATTTCGCGCGATTTCGATTTTCCGGCATCACAATCTTTAACACAGGCCGAGGCGCAATTGATGGACAAGGATGGCGGTATAGTAAAGACGATCACAGACGAAATTTTCAACAAAATATTCTCTAACTGGTAATAAGCATCATGACGCAACTTTCGGCATACAACAAAGAGCAATTGCAGGATATAGTGAAAAAATATCCCTATTTTTCTGCGGCCCAATTGCAGCTTGCCAAAAAGCTGGAGGAAGAAAATACACCGGAAGATTTTCAGGCACAGATCAATAAAACATTGCTTTATTTTAACGACGCGTTTTGGCTTAACTGCCTGCTACACGATGCACCTGCTACCGCTGAAATAAACCGGCAGGAGCAGGCCGATGAAAGACTTACGCAAATGCTTTCGGTGCAGGCCGAAGAATTTAATAAGGAACTTACAGGAGAAGATAAGCTGTTTGAAGACCCTGAACCACTTTATAAAACAGATTATTTTAAGCATCAGGGTATTGAAAATGTTGCAGTCGTGCAAGAGGAGACAGTACTCGGTGCAAAGGTTAAGAAGTTTACCGACTGGCTAAAAGAAATGAAAAAGCTGAATACAACCGCGCCACAATTTAATACCACAGAAAAAGAAGAGCGGGATGTAGAAAAAATGGCTATGAACTCCCTTGAAAATAAGAACGTGATTACAGAATCTATGGCTGAAGTGTTGGTGCAGCAGGGAAAAAAACAACAGGCAATAGATATTTATGAAAAATTAAGTTTGTCAAATCCCGAAAAATCAGTTTACTTTGCGTCCAAAATACAATTTTTAAAAGAAAATAATTTATAAAAATGGCTATATTGATATTTGTTCTACTGGTTATTTTAAGCGCAATTCTTGGCTTTATTATCCTTATTCAAAACCCTAAAGGTGGCGGCTTAACGGGTAGCTTAGGCGGCATGACCAACCAGATGATGGGCGTAAAGCAATCAAACGATCTGATGGAAAAAGGCACCTGGCTATTTGCCGGTCTTATAGGCATTATGTGCATAGTTTCTACTTATCTGCTTACCGGTGTCTCTACCTCATCGCAAAAATCCATTATTGACAGGGTAAATACCAATCCTATACAGCAGCCGGCTGCTCCGGGAGCTAATACGGTTCCGTTCAGCGCGCCACAACAACAGCAGGTGCCTGCGCAGCAAACAGCTCCGGCTCCGGTACAAGAAGCGCCGGCCAATTAACGGCAGTAGCATAACAATAAAATCAGTAAATAATCCCGTTTGCGCGCAAACGGGATTATTTTTTATGCTACATTTGAAAGAGCAGGAAATATATTGTAGCATGCAAAAACTATTCTTCTCTTTACTCTTTTCGTTTACTGCTATTCTAGCTTGCAGTCAGACCGATGCTTTCTTGAAAAAAATACAATACACAGATAGCGTAAATACTTACCATGCAAGAGAGAAAATATTTATTAATTACGATAAGCCCATCTACAACCTGAATGATACTTTATGGCTAAAAGGTTACGTATTCAGCGCCACGCTTAATAAGGCCGCGGATAGCAGCGCCATAGCTTACGTGGAAATTATTAATGAAAACAGAGAAATTGTAAAACGCCTGAGCTTTCAATGTTTTTCAGGAACCTTTTTTGGTAATATTTCCCTTGATCAGGATAATTTTATACAGGGCGAATACATATTGCGCGCATACACCCGCTATCTTAGAAATTTTGGCGATTCTCTTTTCTTTGAAAGCCCGTTTCAAATTGTAGATATCCTGGCAGAAGAATGGAAAGCAACTGTAAAAGAAATGGATGTAGATAAAGGAAAACTTTCTTTGCTGACCATTTTGCGAAAAGCCAATAAGCAGCCTTTGGTTAACAAAAGAATAACCGTACGCCTAAAATCAAAACAGAAAAATATTTTTAGGTTCAATACTGTTACGGACAATGCCGGCTATATCAAAATAGATACAACCCTGCAAATAGATAATTATAAAAATCTTAGACTTGAAATAACAGATAGGGAAAATGTAAAGCTGAACCTGCCGCTCACTATTGACGGAAAACAACAAACCGATTTGCAGTTCCTTCCGGAAGGGGGTAAGCTTATAGCCGACAAGCTCCAGCGTATTGGCTTTAAAGCAATTGATATTTTCGGGAAAGGGGTTGATGTAAAAGGAAAAATAAAAGACGGCAATGGCAATGAAGTAGCAGATTTTTCTTCCACGCATAAAGGAATGGGCATCGTTTACCTGAAGCCGCAATTCAACGAAAAATATACAGCCTATACAGATAATGGCCTTAGCTTTCCATTGCCGATAATACAGCGAAGCGGTAACATGCTGCAGGTGTTTAACAGTGCCAATGCCGATAGTGTAAAAGTTATTATGGATGCGAGCGAAGATCTGAAAGGCAATTATTTTTACTTATCCGCAACCTCGCGGGGAGTGAACAATGCCTACGCAAGTCTGCGCTTTTTAGGAAAGCCCATAGCGATTCATTTAGCCAAAGATATGTTTCCTTCTGGTATCAGTAGGATTACCTTATACGATGCCGCTCTTAACCCGCTCTGCGAACGTGTAATATTTATACAACATGCCGATGATATAGAGCTAAAAATGCAGTTGCATAAAGAGGCTTATCAAAAAAAAGACAGTGTGCATTTAGTGCTACATGCGCAAAACAACCGGGCAGAAAATGTTGTCGGCAGCTTTTCCATCGCGGTAATAGATACCGGCCAGGTGAAAATAAATCCATATTCCGAAAATATCATCAGTTACATGCTACTCAGCTCCGAGCTGAAAGGATACATTGAAGATCCCTACTATTATTTTCATCAACCGCATACAGAAGCTTTAGACGCGCTGCTGCTTACACAAGGCTGGGTAAATTATACCCGCGATACTTTTCCACGCAGTTTTCAGTACGAAAAAGAATTTACCATTGCAGGCAGGGTGTCCGACGTGTTTAACCGTCCGGCACGAGATGTAAATGTGTTGCTTTTTGCCAAAATGGGCACTCAAAACGCGCTTGTTATAGATACGATTACCAACCGGGAAGGCCGGTTTATCTTTAAACATTTTCCTGTTTTTGTTAACGATAGTGTAAGCACGGTTATCAGGGCGCTCAACAAAAGAGGCAAAGCATTTAATGTAGGTATTGAATTAGACAAAGTTGATTATCCGGCTTATAGTTCCGATTTTAAGTTTACTCCTTCTCAGGCCATCATACTAGATACATTGATAAAGCAATACATAACCGATCAGGAAAAAATAGCGGAAGAAATGCTGAAGGATAAAGAATATCTGGGAGAGGTGGTAGTAACCACACAGGCAAAGATCCAGGGCTCTAAAAACCTGAATGAGGATGGCGGAGCCGACCAGACAATAACGGAAAACACATTGAATAACCTGGCAAAAGAAACGCTGCTAGATGTACTTTACAAAAAAGTGCAGGGCTTCAATCAGGGTATGCGCTCAAAAAGCCTGGTAAGAATATATAAAATCCATGAAAAGGAGGTAAATTTCATTATTGACGGAGTAGAGTTAAAATGGTTTTACCAAGCATCAGCACACCCCGACGATTATATGCATTTTCTCGACAGTTATTTAAAATATTTTTCAGGCGAAGATATACGAGGTATAGAAATAATGACCAGCAGCAAATACAAGAGAGCCTACTCGATGGAGTTTTTATATCCTAAAAATCCTTTCGCGGTAGATTGGGAAATAGCCTATATAGAAATAACAACCAAAACAGGAGAAGGTCCTTTCATGAAAAGAGTGCCCGGTATTTATTTATACAAACCTATGGTGCCCGTTATAGGCAAACAATTTTACAGTCCTAAATATATTTCGGAAGAGGAGCAGGCATTGCCCGATTTTCGCTCAACCGTTTACTGGAACCCGCATGTGATTACCGATAAAGATGGTAAAGCCCAATGCAGTTTCTATACCTCCGACAGTAAAGACGGGTATATGATAATAGTGCATGGAACCGATTTAACGGGCGGGATGGGGGTACTTTATCAGCCTTTGCCGCGAAAAGAGAATTAGTAATCTCTTTAAGTATTATATCAAAAGTTTAAATTATTTTAGCACGAAATTTAATCTGTTGAATGAAAAATAAAGCAGGAATCATACTGGCGATTATAGCACTTATAGCCGTTTACTTTGGTTATAAGTGCAATTCTGAATTGAAAAAACCCATTACTCGTTTCGATGCGGAAGAGCGCTACGTTTTCAACCGCGATTCGGGCAATGCCGAAACCGAAATAAAAGAACAGATAAGGAAGAATGAGCTTTTGCTTGATGAAGACCTCTTTTTTAAAACCGCCGATGCCCTGAACGTGTGGAAAAATATTACTCCCGGCCGGTTTGCTATTAAAAAAGGCGCTTCGGTAATGGATATCGTAAATACACTGCGCAAGAACCGGCAATCGAATATGGTGAATTTTACCATTAAAAAATTGCAGACGAAAGAAGGCCTGGCCTCTATCATAGGCAGAAGATTTTTAACAGACTCCGCCACCGCTCATCAATTCTTAATTAACGCAGATTCGCTGCAGCCGCTGGGCGTAGACACCAATACGCTGTTTACCATCATTACGCCCGATACGTTCATTATCCATTATAAAAAAAGTACCAGGGAAATACTGGAGCATTTTAAAGCTAAGACGGATTCATTCTGGATGGCTAATGACTGGCTTCGCAAAGCGGAAGCTGCCGGTCTTGATCAAAAGCAGCTGTATATTCTTGCTTCCATAGTAGAGGAAGAAACCAATAAAGACGATGAAAAAGGCCTGGTGGCAAGCGTATATTTGAACAGGTTGAGAAGAGGCATGAAATTAGGAGCCGACCCTACCGTGAAGTTTGCGTTGCGCGATTTTGACCGTCGACGTATTTTGAATGAAGATCTTAAAGTAGCTTCGCCTTACAATACCTACTACGCGTCTGGATTGCCACCTGGCCCGATATGTACACCGTCTAAAGCTACTATTGATGCCGTGTTGCCCATACCTGCCAGTAATTATCTGTTTTTTGTGGCAAAGGAAAACTTTAGTGGGTATCATACCTTCACTACCAATTATGCCGATCATTTAGCTCATGCCCGCAAATACCGGGAAGCGCTGAATCAACGAAATATACAACGATAAAGAGGGGGCATGAAATTATCAGAGAAAATAATCAATTCAAAACCGATTGTATGGGTGACAGAGCTGGCAAAAAAAATTTCTTTTCCCGGCAATCCCAACGTGAAATTATACGAGTTGGTGCCGGTGCTGTTAGGCAAAATTCAAAAAGAAGGCGTAAATGTGCGGGCTGCGGCCATATCATTCGATTTTATAATGGCCATACCGGCATTGGTGATTTTTATAGCTACGCTGGTGCCTTTTTTTCCTAATTCAGGCTTGTTGTTCAATGAGCTTATCAGCTTTATCAATAGTCTTACACCCAATATGCGCGCTAGAAGCATTGCCACCAAATACCTGAGCGATGTGTTCAGCAGTTCCAGTACCGGCATTATATCATTGAGTATTATCCTGGCTTTGTTCTACTCCTCCAGGGCCATGTTTGGCGTGATCAATTCATTCGACAGGTCAATCAAGATCAGGGATAAAACCAATTTTGTCAGTAAAAGAATCAGGGCTATACTTCTTACGCTGGTCATCATTTTTATGCTGATAGCCACTTTGCTTATCTCGCTGGGACAGGGCAATTTGTTTAACCGCATCATGCTGTGGCTGAAGATAGAGAATGAAGCGTTGATTTCTATTATCAAAAATTTTCGTTGGGTATTGATCGTGGCATTGTTTTACTTTTCTATCAGCTTTATATACAAGTTTGGTCCTTCTGCCGAGACCAGGGCTAAGTTTTATAGTTCGGGCTCCTGGTTTGCCACGCTGCTCATTATTTTAACTACCAGCTTATTTTCTATATGGGCGCAAAACTTCTCGGCTTACAATAAGTTTTACGGGCCTATAGGCTCCATTATGTTGGTAATGTTACTGATTTACATTGATTCCTTTCTATTGCTGTTAGGCTTTGAACTAAACAACAGCCTGGCTATTATCAACGATAAGAAGAAACGGGAAACCTAAAATGAAAATCATGAAAGAATTTAAAATTACATTTAAAAATCAACTATATGCATTGCAGGGATTTCATTATGTTCATATCCGCAATGGTTGTCATATTATTTTTCGACTCTCAAAATTGTCATCCTGAATAGAATGAAGTATCTAAACAGGGAGATAAAACAGATGCTTCGCTAACGCTCAGCATGACAAGAGGTTTTCTGATACCGGGCGAGCTACATGAATTCCTCGTCGAAGTTGCGCTTCACGTCGGCAATGTAGTTTTTCAATTCGTTTTCCCTGTTTTTCTTGCAAATCAGCAGAGTGTCTTTTGTGTCTACGATTATTACATCATCTACACCCTGCACTACCACCAGTTTTTTATTGGAGGTATTGATAAGGCATTGCGTGGCGTCTATCACAATGGTCTTGTCGCCCACCACGGCGTTGCCTAAGTAGTCTTTTTCCAGATTGTCGTAAATGCTGCTCCAGGAGCCAATGTCTGTCCACCCGAATTTGGCCGGCAGCACATATACATTTTGCAGTTTTTCTAAGATAAAGGTATCCAGTGAAGAATTGATGCAGAAAGGATATATTTTAATGATGGCCTCTCTTTCATCTTCGGTATTCAGGCTGTCTCTTATTTCGTCGAAAATTTCAAATATCTCCGATAAATATTTTTCCAGGTTATCTATAATATTCTTTGCCCGCCAGATAAAAATACCCGAGTTCCAGAGAAAGTCGCCACTATCCAGAAAAGCCTGCGCTATGGAGAGATCGGGCTTTTCGGTAAAGGTTTTTACTTTATAAATTCCCGGAACGGCTTCTGCCGGCGCGTGCTGAATGTAACCGAAATTGGTATTAGGATAGCCCGGCTTAATGCCTACGGTAACCAATGCCTTTATCTGGTCGGTAAAGTCAAGCGCTTTCAGCATATCCTGTTCAAACAATTCCGTGTTGTGAATCAGCTGGTCGGCAGGTGTGATGATAATATTGGCTTCTTTGTTTAAGCCATACAGTTTAAAAGCGCCGTAAGCTACGGACGATAAAGTGTTTTTAGAAAAAGGTTCCAGCAGCAGGTTGCTGTCCGTAACGGCGGGAAGTTGTTTTTTTACAATTTCTTCATAGTCTTCGTGCGTTACTATGTAAATATTTTCCTTGTCAAAAAACTTAGCGTATCTTTCATAGGTAAGCTGAAGCAGTGATTTGCCTACATTGAGCACATCAAGAAATTGCTTAGGCATAGCAGCCTTGCTTAGCGGCCATAAGCGTAAACCTACACCGCCGGCTAATATGAGAACGTAGTGATTTTTATTCATTTAGATATTACGACAATAAAATTAGTACAGATTTTAGCAAATGTAAATACATTTACCGGTTGTTTTTACTAAATTAAGATTTTATTAATGAAGAAGCAATTTTGCAGGAAATAAATAAAAAATAAAATTTTCTCAAAACAGACGTAAACGCGCTCATTTTTAGCAAAAACCAACTATTTTTTATAAAAAATGAGGTATTTTCATTACAAATCTTATTTTTGCTGAAAATAAAAACAATAAACTATATGGCAACCACTTCAGACATTAGTCGTGGCATGATCTTAAAACTAGATAATAACCTGTACTCAGTAGTAGAATTTGGCGAAAACAAAACGGCAAGAGCTGCTGCAAAAGTATGGGCAAAATTAAAAGGCGTAGATAATAACCGCTCAATGGAAAAAACCTGGAACAGCGGCGAAACCATTTATCCCGTAAGAGTAGAAAAACACACCTATCAATATCTTTACAAAGACGAGACCGGCTACAACGTGATGAACAACGAAACTTTTGAACAAATAACACTGGGCGAAAACATGATAGACACGCCGCAGTTTTTAAAAGACGGGAGTGAAGTATTCGTTTTTATCAATACTGAAACAGACCAGGCTATTGGCGCCGAACTTCCTGAAAAAATAGTATTACAGGTAACTTATTGCGAACCCGGCCTAAGAGGTGATACCGCCACAAGAGCATTAAAACCGGCTACACTTGAAACAGGAGCCAGCATACAGGTGCCACTGTTTGTAAATGAAGGTGAATTGATTAGAATCAACACTAAAACCGGAGATTACGTAGAAAGGGTGAAAGAATAATTTTGTATATTCCTTTCGTTTTTATAACAGGCTCTTTTCTAAGAGTTATCATGTTGCATGAAATGAGCATTCACATTGTCTACATCAATTGTGGATCATTACTTAGCAAATTCCATGTGACAAAAGTGTAATTAAAAAATACACACATGAAAATAAGATTGAGTTTTTTTCCTGAAAAATTCAATAAAAAAATTTAATCAATTAAAAACAAACACAAGCTATGGAATACAAGCAAATCCAGGATTTGATCAAAGCCGTAAATAAAAGCAACATCGGAGAATTAACAATTCAGGAAGGCGATTTTAAAATTACCATTAAGCAGAAAAAAGAAAATATTCAGACTTTTGTAAATCCTGCGTACGCCCAATCGCTGCCACCCGCCCAGCAACCTATGCAGCAAATAGCAGCTCAACCGGTAGAAGGAACAGCCAAGCCGGCTTCTGTAAAACAAGACACCAGCAATCACCTGGTGATAAAAAGCCCCATGATCGGTACTTTTTACAGAAAACCATCGCCCGACAAACCTTACTTGGTAGAATTAGGTACGGAAATAGTACCCGGACAGCCTGTGTGCATCATTGAAGCTATGAAGCTGTTCAACGAAATAGAAAGCGAGGTAGCGGGCAAAATAGTAAAAATACTGGTGGATGATGCAAGCCCGGTAGAATTTGACCAGCCTTTATTTCTGGTAGAACCCATTTAATGATTGATTAATAATTTTTATTATTAATTATTCATTACTAATTATTCATTAATTATCATTTATGTTCAATAAAATATTGATAGCCAATCGTGGCGAAATAGCCTTGCGCATTCACAGAACATGCAGGGAAATGGGTATTAAGACAGTCGCGGTTTATTCCACAGCCGATAAAGACAGCCTGCACGTAAGATATGCCGATGAGGCGGTATGCATAGGCAAGCCGGCAAGTGTAGATTCTTATTTAAATATTCCTCACATTATAGCTGCCGCGGAAATAACCAATGCCGATGCTATACATCCTGGCTATGGCTTCCTTGCCGAGAACGCCCGTTTTGCGCAGATTTGCAGCGATCATAAAATAAAATTCATTGGCCCCACACCGGAAATGATCACCCTTATGGGCGATAAGAATACCGCCAAAGATACTATGATAAAAGCCGGCGTGCCGGTAGTACCGGGCGTGGAAGGCTTGCTGAGAAGTGTAGAGCACGCTTTGGAATCGGCCAAGATAATTGGCTATCCCGTAATATTGAAAGCCACGGCAGGCGGCGGGGGCAAGGGAATGCGTGTAGTGTGGAACGAGCAGGAAATGGAAAAAAACTATAATACCGCAAAGGTAGAAGCCGCGGCTTCTTTTAAAAATGACGGTATTTACATGGAGAAATTTGTGCAGGATCCGCGTCATATAGAAATACAGATAGCCGGAGATCAATACGGTAATGTATGCCACCTTAGCGAGCGCGATTGCTCTATTCAAAGAAGACATCAAAAGCTGATAGAAGAGTCTCCCTCACCTTTCATGACGCCCGAACTGCGCCAGCAAATGGGCGAAGCCGCCATTAAAGCCGCGTCTGCTATTAATTACGAAGGAGTGGGTACGGTAGAGTTCCTGGTAGATAAAGACCGTAATTTTTACTTCATGGAAATGAATACCCGTATTCAGGTAGAGCATTGTGTAACGGAAGAGGTAATTCAATACGACCTGATTAAAGAGCAAATACTTATAGCCGCGGGCGAAAAAATATCGGGCAATAATTACGAACCTAATATGCACGCTATTGAATGCAGAATAAACGCCGAAGATCCTTTTAACGACTTTAGACCTTCGCCCGGGAAAATTACCGTATTGAATGTGCCGGGCGGGCCGGGCATAAGGGTAGATAGCCATGTATACGCGGGATATGTGATTCCGCCGTATTACGATTCTATGATAGCAAAACTGATTGTGGTAGCGCGTACAAGGGAAGAAGCCATTAAGAAAATGAGAAGGGCATTAAGGGAGTTTGTAATAGAGGGAGTAAAAACAACGATTCCTTTTCAGCAGCAAATTATGCGCAACGAAGATTTTCAGAAAGGCAACTTTACCACAAAATTTTTAGAAACCTTTGAGGTAATCAAGCCATAATTCCGTAGCCGATTGTGTAAAAAAAAGAGTGAATGTGCTTATTTGTATCATTCACTCTTTTTATTTTTTTACCTACCTTGCGTAAATGGAAAAACTGATACCTTTTAAAAATCTGAACAAGTTTACAGTTGATGTTTTTAAGGCAATGGGTTGTTCTGCCCAAGATGCCGTTATAGCCGCCAAAACCTTGCTGAGTGCCGATTTGCGCGGAGTGGACAGTCATGGTGTAGCTCGCTTGAGTGGGTATGTAAGACTGTGGCAAAACAAAAGAGTGAATCCAACGCCGCGTATCTCAATTGTGCATGAAACTCCTTCTACCGCTGTTGTTGATGGCGATGCCGGGCTGGGATTGGTGGTAGCACCCTTTGCCATGCAAATAGCGATAGAAAAAGCCAGGAATGCAGGAACGGGTTGGGTAGCGGTAAAAAATAGTAATCATTACGGTATTGCAGGGTATCATGCCATGATGGCGCTGGAGCATGATATGATTGGTATGTCTATGACCAATGCAAGCGCGCTGGTAGCTCCGGCACTATCAAAAGAGCGTATGCTGGGAACCAATCCTATTGCAGTGGCTATTCCTGCTAAGTACCAGCCGCCTTTTGTGGCCGATTTTGCTACTACAACCGCATCCAATGGTAAACTGGAAATTTTGCAACGTTTACATAAAAACGCCCCCTTGGGTTGGGTACAGACTGAAGAAGGTGAGCCTACCACCCATGCATCGGCACTAAAAGAAAAAGGTTCTATGCTGCCGTTAGGCAGTGATATTGAGCACTCCAGCCATAAAGGATATATTTTGGGCAGCCTGGTAGATATTTTTTCCGCGGTATTAAGCGGAGCTTCTTACGGTCCCTGGGCGCCGCCGTTTCCCGCGTATGTGCCCATGCCCCAAAATATGCCCGGAGAAGGATTGGGTCATTTCCTGGGAGCCATGCGTGTAGACGCTTTCAGGCCGGCAGACGAATTTAAAGCGCATATGGATAATTGGATAGAAAGATTCAGGCAGGCCAAGCCGGCACCCGGTTTTGATAAGGTACTCATACCCGGCGACCCGGAAAGAGCATACGAAAAAGTAAGGAAGGCGGAAGGCATTCCTATGTTGCAGGTGGTGTATGATGATTTAAAAACTGTAGCCGATATTGTAGGTGTGGAGTTTGAGTTGTAAGAGGTTCGATTTTTTATTTAAAAAATTAATCTGGAGAATGTCTGGCACGTTTTATTCTCTCATTCTCCCTGCCGATAATCTTAAGCCAAAACCTAAGTTGGAAACATTTGCATTAAAGTTACCATTGATAAATAAGCCAATTCCTATTTGTTTTATGGGAGTGAAAGCGGCTTCTCCTTCTATGAGGAATGCGGGTGAGAAGAATGTATGCATTTCAGATGATATGTTAATTACAGAGCCATTCTTATATTCTATTTTTCGTTCGTTCTTTTTGCCAAATACTATTCCTGCGCCGGCACTCGCGCTTAGCCGGGTAAGTTTCTTTATCCGGGCTTTTCCTATCATAAAGCCAATTTCATTAAAATCGGTGGTCTGACTGCCCATAATATTAAATTCATCGTAGAATCCATAGCGTAATTTATACAACCAATTATTATACAAATAGTTTAGATTGCCCGATAAAGATACCAGGTCGTCTGTAGAGAGTCCTTTATGTACCCCAAGTCCCGCATCAACCCACCAAAGATTCTGTGAGGCACGCCGCGTGGAGTCTGCGGTTTGCGCTACGGCGGCAGATACCATGATGATATTCAGGCAAAAAGCCAACAGCAGGATTTTCATTTTTTACAAATTTAGGTTAGCAGATATTTACTCAAGTTACAGTATTTATCTAATCCAACGAAAAAGCATTTTCTTACAATGTAGAAATAATATTCTCCAATTCTTTTACAACTCTGCTTACCGGCAATCCTACTACGTTGTAGTAATCGCCATGTATGCTTTTAATACCAATAGCGCCTATCCATTCCTGTATGGCATAAGCGCCGGCTTTATCAAAAGGGCTGTAATTATCTACATAATGAACAATTTGCTGTTGGCTAAGTTTGTGAAAAAATACATCGGTGGTTTCCTGGAAAATAATCTCTTTATTATTCAACAAAATCGCTACTCCCGAAATTACCTGGTGCGTATGGCCGCTCAATTCCTGCAGTATTTCGATGGCTTGTAAGCGGTTGGCAGGCTTGCCTATTATTTTATTATGAATGGTAACAATGGTGTCGGCGGCAAGTATAACCACATCTTTTCTGTTTATTTTCTCTCGCACTGCCAGCGCTTTTTGCAATGCGATATGCATGGGGATGGATGGTATGGATAAATGCGCGGGATAGCTTTCATCGGTTTCCGCAATCACCACATCAAACGGGATTTCCGCCATTTCAAGAAGCTGGCTGCGCCTGGGAGATTTTGATGCCAGAATAATTTTTTGCATGAAAATAATTTCTGTAAAAATAAAAGAATCCTGCAAAAAACAGGATTCTTTCTTTGAGGCTCCGAGCGGATTCGAACCGCTGTAGAAGCTTTTGCAGAGCTCTGCCTAACCCCTCGGCCACAGAGCCTAATTCTTGTGGTGTGCAAAGATAATAAATCTTCTAAACTTAGCCATACAAATCTGATTTATTTGAAAATTAAGTACGAAATTTGTATATAAATCAATTATCATGAATCAGCCAATTCCCGAAAGTGAACTCATCATTAATTCCAGAGGAGCTATCTATCATTTGGATGTGCGTCCCGAAGAGCTTGCAGATACGGTTATTACTGTTGGCGACCCCGACAGGGTAGCGGAAGTGAGTAAATATTTTGATACAATAGAGGTGAAAAGACAGCATCGCGAGTTTATTACACATACCGGTACTATTGGCGCCAAACGAATTTCCTGCGTGGCTACAGGTATTGGTCCTGATAATATTGATATAGTAATGAATGAGCTGGACGCGCTGAAGAATATTGATTTTGAAGACAGGGTAATTAAAGAAAAACTTACCTCGCTCACCGTTGTGCGCATC
This sequence comes from Bacteroidota bacterium, assembly GCA_023386235.1. Lineage (GTDB taxonomy): Bacteria > Bacteroidota > Bacteroidia > Chitinophagales > Chitinophagaceae > Haoranjiania. Next base: position 62,214 of record JAEWKC010000005.1, read on the forward strand.
GGCACCTGCGGCTCGTTGCAAAACGATATTCCTGTGGATAGTAAAGTAGTAGGCACGCATGGCTTGGGTATTGATAATCTTTTAAACTATTATCGTTTAGAAAATAATGATGAAGAAAAAGAATTGATACAGCATTTCATTGCACACACGCAGCTTAACGGAAATTTTTCTTTACCCTATATCGCATCGGCAGGCACATCGGTATTAAAACATTTTGTAGACGGATTTTATCATGGTATTACCGTTACCTGTCCGGGTTTTTATGGTCCGCAGGGTCGTGTGCTGCGGCTGGGGCTTCAGTTTCCCAAACTGGTAGATTCACTCACTCACTTCAGCTACGGACAACACAAGATAGTCAACTTTGAAATGGAAACCAGCGCCATTTACGGCATGGGCAAGTTGCTGGGCCATCAATGCCTGAGCATAAATACGGTAGTGGCCAACCGGGTGAACAAAACTTTTTCTAAAGATGGCAAAACTGCCGTAGATAAAACCATTCAGCAGGTGCTGCAAATACTGGCGGCTATATAATTGTGGCAGCATTTTTGTTTTTCTTTTTTAATATTAAAAAATAAGTTTAAGTAAAATGGTATTGCATTTTAATAAGTTTCAGGGTACAGGCAATGACTTTGTGATGATTGACGGAAGAGAACCGGTGACAGAACTGACAGAAGAAGAGATAAAAAAACTTTGCGACAGGAAGTTCGGTATCGGGGCAGACGGACTAGTCATTATCAGAAATATTGAAGGATATGATTTTGAAATGAGATATTATAATGCCAACGGTAAAGAAGGATCTATGTGCGGAAACGGCGGCAGGTGTGCGGTTCAGTTTGCAAAGAAAATCGGCATTTTAAAAAAAGAGTATCATTTTCTGGCGGTAGACGGAGAACATTTTGCATCAATAGATCTTATCAACGGATGGATAAATTTAAAAATGAAAGATGTAGATGCAGTTGAGAATTACCACGGAGATTACATTCTTGATACGGGCAGTCCGCACTATGTAAAGCAGGTAAATAACCTGAAAGAATACGATGTGGTTACACAAGGAGAAAAGATAAGACACAGCGACCGTTTCCCGCAAGGTATAAATGTAAATTTTGTAGAGCAATTAGATGATACAACTATTTTTGTGCGCACTTTTGAGAGAGGTGTGGAAGATGAAACTTTAAGTTGCGGCACCGGAGCTACCGCCGCCGCATTGGTATTTGCTCATAATGAACGCAGCTTTAACAGGGTAGATGTAGTAACGTCCGGCGGCAGTCTTGCTGTTGATTTTGTGAAGAAAGACAACGAGGTTTTTACAGATGTATGGTTATGTGGCCCGGCTACATTTGTGTATGAAGGCAGCACCAACATTTAAATGTAAACTTGTAAGATACAATCACGTCATAAGAACAGTATAAAACAAACAAACAACTTTAACCAAAACGAATAAACAACATGAAAAAATTTGTAGTAGCTATAGCATTAGCTTCAGCCGTTGGATTCAGCTCCTGCGGCTCCACATACAATACTGGCGGAGCATTGGGCTCTATCCTCGGCGGACAAAGCAGAGAAACCTTAGCCGGAAGAGCCATCAGAGAAGTTCTGCTGAACGGTGTATTGAAAGGCATTTTTAGTTTCAGTGATAACAACTCTAACGATTTGTATAAATTACTGTTACCCAAAGACGTAGTAAACGTAGTGAACACACTAGAACAGTTAGGTTTAGGAAGTCTCGTAAGTAATTTGACCATGCAGGTAAATGAGGGCGCCAAGCAAGCTGTAAAAGCCGCTCAACCTATATTTAATAATGCTATCAGAAATATTACTATAGCAGATGCTATTCAATTGGTAAACGGCGGGCAAAACTCCATCACTAATTTTTTCAGAGAAAAAACATCCAACGAACTTTTACAGGCTTTTACACCAATCGTTTCTGAAAAATTGAGAAGCACCGAAGCTACCGACACATACTCAAGAATCGCAAATACCATTAATGCTTTACCCATCAGCAATAATAAAATTTCCAGCAATCTGTCGGAGTTTGTAGCACAACAGGCCATGAACGCCATGTTTGGATTGATAGCGAATGAAGAAGTAAATATTCGCCAGAATGTAGCGGCACGTACAACCGATGTTTTAAGAACAGTATTTGCTAATCCGGGTCGGTTTTAAAGAGATAAAAAAAACATCTAGAAGCAATAAGGTAGTGTTAAGTATTAATACTGCCTTATTCTTTTATAACCACTTTTTAAAAAGAATAATTTTCTTCTTCTTTTTTAAATTTGGCAATGTATTCCTTGGGCGAGAAATTGGTTATTTTTTTAAAATGCCGGTTGAAGTTAGCTATGTTGTTGAATCCTGATTCATAACATATTTGCGATACAGATAAATTACCCTTTAATAATAATTTACACGCGCATCCTATTCTTAACTCGGTAAGATATTCCATTAAAGATTTGCCGGTATTGTTTTTAAAAAATCTGCAGAAAGCACTTTCGTTCATGTAGGCTATTTGTGCCACCGATTGTAGTTTTATGTCGTTTACATATTCCCGGTTCAAATAGGCCAGCACATTCATCAGCCGGTTGTCTTCCACATTGCCGGGTTCATTATTCGCATTAAAGTCTTCACTCAGCAACCTTTTAGAATTAGAAGAAGCCATCAATGATAATATTTTCAGGCACTCCAGCAGCTTGCTTAATCCATCCATGTTTACCATAGAAAGAATTCTTTTTCTGATCTCTTTATTTTCGGCGTTATTAGAAAAATGGATGCCATGTTTTGCATCTGCCAGCAATGTTTTTATCTTAAAAAATTCGGGATAGCTGTCAATAGCTTCTTCAAACATATTTTTAGAGAACTGAACAGTCACGGCATGCACGCGCAACTTTGGATTTTTATGATAGTAAATATCATCGTTCCTATACATGTGCGGCAGATAGCTGCCCAGAAGCGTAAGGTCTTGTGGACCAAAAGCTTCTATACTGTTGCCAACAAACCGCGAACCGATACTTTTGAGTATATAAACTATTTCATACTCGCCGTGAAAATGCCAGGGATATTTAAAATGATCGTAATCGCACCATTTTACTTTTAAGGGTGTGCCGGTGGTCATTTCCAGCTGTTCGTGCATTATTTTCATAATAATAACATTTTGTGCAAAGATATTAGTAGTAGTTGCAAATATAATACTTGTTAGCTTTTTATATTGCTGTTAATTTTACATAAATGTTAAAAATGAGAAGATTTCTGAAATTTAACATAAAAAATGCTTGGCGAATAGGTTGTGTGATTTTGAAAAGACAGTGAATGAATAAGTTTTTGCAACGACCAAATAAATAAATATAAACACATGAAATGAGCACGAAGATTTTCTACAGTGATTTTAGAAGATTATTTAGCGAATTCCATGTGACCACCAGGAAAAATAAATATAAACACATGAAAGTAAAAAAAAGATTATCTGCGGTTAAGCGACTAGTAATGTTTCTTGCTTTTGCAATTTGCGTTACGTTCGTGAATGCACAGGTTGTAAGAGATACAACCGTAAGTGGCAAGGTCTTTAATGAGTTAGGGGAGCCTTTAAACGGAGCTACTGTTTTGCATGTAGCATCCAATACCGGTACCTTTACAAACAGTTTGGGAGAGTTTTTTATTACTGTTCCGGATACGGCCTCCGTTAATGTTTCTTATTCAGGCTATCAGCCTGTGTATGTTTATGTAAGAGATACCATGATAGGCAATGTAATTCTTGAGCCTACACTCGGCGAAGGAGATGTGGTGGTAGTGGCCTACGGTACACAAAGAAAATCGGAGGTAGTGGGCTCTGTTACTACCGTAAAGCCTGAAGATCTTAAAGTACCTTCCAGTAACCTTACCACAGCAATAGCAGGTAGAGTAGCGGGTGTGATCGCTTATCAGAGAACGGGTGAGCCCGGCGCCGATAATGCTGAATTCTTTATCCGTGGTGTTACTACATTCGGGTATAAACAAGATCCGCTGATTTTAATAGATGGAATAGAAGTAACCACTACTGATCTGGCCCGATTGAATGTGGATGATCTTGCCGACTTCTCTATATATAAAGATGCTACCGCAACCGCGCTCTATGGAGCCAGAGGCGCCAATGGCGTTATTTCCGTTACTACCAAGCAGGGGCGCGAGGGTGCTGCAAAAATAGCCTTAAGAGTAGAAGGTTCAATGTCTATGCCTACTACCGATGTAGAACTGGCAGACCCCGTTACTTACATGAAATTGAATAACGAAGCGGTATTGACCAGAGATCCATTGGGCAGGCTTTTGTATACTGATGATAAAATTGAAAATACTATACCCGGTTCCGGATCCATTATATATCCTGCTACAGACTGGCGCAAAGAATTGATGAGAGATTATACTTTTAATCAACGTGTAAATATGAACGTAAGCGGCGGCGGTAAAGTAGCGAGGTATTTTGTTGCAGGCGCATTTAATCAGGATAATGGTGTATTAAAGGTAGACAACAGGAACAATTTTAACAGCAACATTAACCTAAAGACTTATTCTTTACGAAGCAATGTAAATGTAAATGTGTTTCCAACCACGGAAATGATCATCCGTCTTTCCGGGTTGTTTGATGACTATACGGGACCCATTTATTCCGGCGGCGGCTTTTATACAAGAGTAATGCGCGCCAATCCGGTTTTATTTCCGGCGTATTATCCTAAAGATGAAGATCATCAGTTTGTAGAGCATATTATGTTCGGTAACTACGATTTGGGTAATTACCTGAATCCTTATGCAGATCTGGTCAGAGGATACAGGGAATACTCTCGTGCCAACATCAATGCGCAAATGGAATTGAAGCAAGATTTAAAATTTATTACACAAGGATTAAGAGCGCGCGCCCGATTTAATACGCAGCGCAATTCATTCTTTGACGTCAGAAGACAATACAATCCTTTCTATTACCAGCTGGGCAGTTACAATACAAGAGAAAATACTTATCAAATAGGAATTATCAATGAAAATACGGGTACTGAATATTTAAATTACAATGAAGGAGAAAAAATAGTAAATTCATCTGTTTACATTGAAACTGCACTAGATTATTCCAGGTTGTTCAATGCCAAACACAGCGTTAGCGGCATGCTTATCTACATTATGCGCAATGAATTGACTGGTAATGCCGGGTCATTGATCAATTCCCTGCCTTATCGCAATCTGGGCCTTTCAGGAAGAGCCACGTATGGATATGATAATCGTTATTATGTAGAGTTTAACTTTGGCTATAATGCTTCCGAAAGATTTCATAAATCACACCGCTGGGGTTTCTTCCCATCCGCGGGTGTAGCGTGGACTGTATCTAATGAAAAGTTTTGGGAAAATTTAAAACCATCAATCAATAACCTAAAGTTAAGAGCTACCTATGGTTTGGTGGGTAATGACGCTTTAGGAAATCAGCGATTCCTGTATCTGTCTGAGATAAATCCGAATGCTAGCGGTATGGGTGCAACTTTTGGCCGTGAAAACGGGTATACACGCAACGGCTATCAGATTTTAAGGTATTCCGATCCCAATATCACTTGGGAAACTGCCCGAAAATCGAACGTAGCTTTAGAGTTGGGACTTTTCCGTAAGCTGGATATCATTGCGGAGTATTTTACCGAGCATCGTTACAATATCTTTCAGCAGAGAACTATTCCTGCTTCCATGGGTTTGGCGGCTGTACCGTATGCAAATATTGGGGAAGCTACTAACGAAGGTGTGGACATTTCATTAAACTATAACCACAATTTCAATAGAGATGTATGGCTGCAAGGAATGGCCAACTTTACGTATGCTACCAGTAAGTATTTGGTTTTTGAAGAATACGATTATCGCGATGCCTGGTGGCGTTCAAGAGTTGGTTATCCTATCAATCAGCAGTTCGGTTACATTGCAGAGAGCTTGTTTGCAGACGACGCCGAAGTAGCTAATTCTCCGCGCCAGTTTGGCCAGTATGCTGCCGGGGATATAAAATTTAAAGATGTGAATAATGATGGTGTTATTACAAGCCTGGACATGGTACCACTGGGTTTTCCTACCACGCCGGAAATAGTGTATGGGTTTGGTTTCTCTTTCGGGTATAAGAATCTTGACATGTCCGCATTTTTCCAGGGTGCGGCGCGTGAATCCTTTTGGATAAATCCTGAAGCTACAGCGCCTTTCACACCCTATTATTACAGCGATGAGGAGAGAAACTCCGGTACATTGTTTACCAATCAATTATTAAAAGCTTATGCAGATAGTTATTGGTCTGAAGAAAATAGGGATCTGTATGCTACATGGCCTCGCTTAAGTACTTATCAAATTGCCAACAATACACCACGTAGTACCTGGTTCATGCGCAATGGCGCTTTCTTAAGGCTGAAGCAGGTAGAATTGGGGTATACGTTTCCTCAAAAGCTTGTTTCCAGAGCAGGTATGTCAAGTGTCAGAATTTATGCCAACTCCAGTAATCCATACTTGTGGAGCAGCTTTAAGTTGTGGGATGTAGAAATGGCAGGCAATGGATTGAGGTATCCTATACAGAAAGTGTTTAATCTTGGTTTGAATGTTAATTTTTAAAAGTAAGATGAGCTTATCTTAATTAAGAAAAATAAAAATATTGAAGATGAAAAATAAGTTGTTTATATATTCATTATGTGCCATGTTGTTGATATCGTGTAATAAATATCTCGATATTGTGCCCGATAATATAGCCACTATTGAACAAGCGTTTAATATGCGCAATACGGCAGAGCGTTATCTGTTTACATGCTACAGCTATATGCCCGAGCATAGCAATATAGGCCAAAACCCGGCACTGACCGCGGGAGATGAAATCTGGCTGCACAATAATTATTCGCAACCGGGCTGGCAAATTGCTCAGGGGTTTCAGTCTGTTACCAGTCCTTATTTAAACTACTGGCAGGGTTCGTCCGGAGCTAAAGATCTGTATGAAGGCATAAGACAATGTAATATTTTCCTGGAAAATATAGGCAGAGTGCCCGATATGGACGAGTTTGAAAAAAGGCGCTGGGCGGCAGAAGCAAAATTTCTGAAAGCGTATTACCATTTCTACCTGTTGCGTATGTACGGTCCTATTTCTATTAAAAAAGAAAATATACCGGTAAACGCCGAGCCTGAAGAGGTAAGAGCTTACCGCGATCCGGTTGACGATGTATTCAACTACATTGTAGAGTTGATAGATGAAGCGAGTGTGGATCTGCCGGAAACCATTGTAGCGGAAGCTACGGAGCTGGGTAGAATTACTAAACCCATAGCGCTGTCAATGAAAGCTTATATGCTGGTAGTAGCTGCAAGTCCTTTATTCAACGGAAATACGGACTATGCTAATTTTAAAGATAACAGAGGTACAGCTCTTTTTAATGCCACTTTCGATGCACAGAAATGGGCAAAAGCGGTAGACGCCTGTCGGGCAGCTATTGATCTCTGCGAAACGCTTGGTTACAAATTATACTATTATTCTCAAAGCGGAAGACAGTATAACGTTTCCGCTGAAATAAGAACACAGATGAATATAAGAAATACGGTGAATGAAAAATGGAATTATGAAGTGATCTGGGGCAATACCAACAGCATAACCAATAATATGCAGGTGCAATCTACTCCGCGCGGACTGGATCCGGCAATGGTTGCATACCAGCATGCAAGAGGCAATGCGGCTGTACCCCTGAAAATAGCCGATATGTTTTACACGCAAAACGGGGTGCCTATAGACGAAGATAAAACCTGGCATTACAACACGCGTTTTACTATTCAAAATGGTACAGATGCCACTAAGTATTATATCAAAACGGGTTATCCTACAGCATTGACTAATTACAACAGAGAGCCCAGATTTTATGCCGATTTAGGCTTCGATGGCGGCATCTGGTATGGCCAGGGCAAGTATAATGACAATGATACCTGGTTTGTTTCTGCAAAGCGTGGAAATCCGGCTGCGAATGTATCTCCGCTCACATTCAACGTTACGGGTATCTGGCCCAAAAAATATGTGAATTATGTAAACGTAATACAGCAGTCAGGATATACGGTAGATACCTATCCGTGGCCGGTTATGCGCCTGGCAAATTTATATTTATTATATGCTGAAGCATTGAATGAAACAGATGGCCCTTCCGCGCAGGTATACGAAATGCTTGACCTTATAAGAACAAGAGCCGGGCTTCCGGGCGTATTGGAGTCATGGAGCAACTATTCCAGGAATCCTGCAAAGCCAACAACACAGCAGGGATTAAGAGAGATTATACATCGGGAAAGAATGATTGAGCTGGCATTTGAGGGCCAAAGATTCTGGGATTTGAGAAGATGGAAAAAAGCTATTGAAGAATATAATAAGCCCATCTCGGGTTGGGATATTGAACAAAGAACCCCCGAAGCTTATTACAGAGAAAGAGTGCTGCACATGCAAAGCTTTACTACGCGCGATTACCTATGGCCGATTGCAGAATCTGAAGTATTAGCAAATAAAAATGTAGTGCAAAACCCGGGATGGTAATAATAAATTTAATTATAAATATTCTAAATGTGAATTGTATGAAAAACCTTATTAATAATCTGATAATTGTAGCCGGCTTTATAATAACTGCGCTGTCTTGTTCTAAAGAGCATTACGTAGAGCCGATTGATAAAGATGCGGCTCCCGGTGCCATTTCTCAGGTTACGGTGCAGCCTTTGCCGGGTGCCGCTAAAATTTCCTATAAATTACCGGCCGATGAAAGCCTTAGATATGTAAAAGCCGTATATGAAATAAGACCGGGAGTAGAAAAAGAATCTATAGCATCGTTGTATACCAACTCTTTGCTTGTAGATGGTTTTGCCGAAGAGAAAGAGTACGAAGTAAAGCTATATACCGTTAGCTATGGCGAACAGGTTTCTGAAACGCCGGTAGTAGTGAAGTTCACTCCTTTAACATCGCCCATCAAAGAAGCTTTCAATTCTTTTACATTTAAAGAAGCGTTTGGCGGTACTTCTTTAAGTTTTGAAAATAGTGGCGCGGCAAATTTATCTGTACAGATACTCACAGATTCAAGCGGCAGGTTAAGAGAAGTGGAAACGTATTATACCAATGCCATAGAAGGCCAGTATTCGGTTCGGGGTTTTGCAAGTGAGCCAAGATTGTTTGCCGCCGTTATCAGAGATCGATGGGGCAATATATCCGATACTATTACAAAAATGCTTACACCACTTTTTGAAGAGTTTATTCCTAAAGGACCATTTCAAGTGGTAGCGTTACCTACAGATACCTACCTGCCTCATGCTACTCCTGACTGGAATATTAACCAACTATGGGATGGACGCATAGCGCCAAATGGCGGTATACCTATTTTTCATACCATACCAACAGATGGTAATATGCCACAATGGTTTACATTTGATATGGGAAGAACTACGTTGTTAAGTCGTTATAAACTGTGGCACAGGGGTGCGCAGCCTTCAGAGCCTCAACCATTTGCTTATAGGCTTGGATCGCCTAAGAGATGGGAAATATGGGGTACGGCAGAAACGCCCGATCCTTCGGGAAGTTGGGATGGCTGGACTAAACTGATGGACTGTAATTCATACAAACCTTCCGGCGACGGGCCTATTACAAGTGTTGATTTAAACTATGCAACAAACCTTGGGGAAGATTTTACATTTCCTGAAAATACACCTCCTGTTAGATATATCAGATTCAAAACACTCGAAACATGGGGAGACGTACCATATATTTATTTGCAGGAGATTAGTTTCTGGGGAGATATGCAATAATTATAAATAAAAATCATCAGCAATGAACATGATAATTTTAAAATCTATTAAAGGCTGCTTCTATATTATACTTGCTATTGTGTTGTTAGTGGCATGTAAAAAAGAAGATATAGTTGATACAGAGCCTGTAAATAAAGGCCCGTATGTGTCTCGTGCAGATTCTGCCAAGTTGTATGCAGGTCGCAACCGGTTGTTGATTACTTGGATCAATAAAGACAGCAAAGTATCGGTAGCCAAAGTTTACTGGAAGCATGCCCCTACTGCTAAGAAAGATTCTTTGATACAACAGATAACTTCCGGTACTGCAAACGTGGATATATACATCAATGACCTGGAAGAAGGAAGTTACGACTTGGAAGTATTTACTTATGACAAAGACAATCATAATTCCGGCAAGGTTTTACTATCGGGTTATGTATTCGGTGATGCTTATGCGGCAAGCGGAGATAGTGTAAAACTCACTAATATTACTTATACAGATCAATCTTTAATACTTGATTGGGATCCTTTAGACAATGCGGCAGCATTAGGGTCGCAGGTAGTTTATAAAGATAAAGCGGGCGCAGAAAAGATTGTTTTCTTTGAGAAGCTACTCACTCAAACACAAATCGCGGATATTACCAACGATTTAAGAGGAGTTGTTAAATATCGTACTGTGTATGCTCCCGGAACAAACATTATCGATACATTGTTTTCTGCGTTTACTACTGTGCCGTATGTAAACAGGCTGGCTGTATTCGACAGCTTGCCGGGCTGGAAATTCAGATGTAAAGTAATGGCCGAAGCTACTACCATTGAAGATCATGGAGGAATGGTATTGTTCAAGCAAAAAATGGATGAAGCCATGACTAAAGCCAGTAAAAAATTTCAGGTAAGCGGATTAAATGATGAGGGCAACAATGAAATTCATTTCTATGCTACTGAAATCATACCTTTTACGGGTGCATCATCTCAGTTCACAACCAAGCAATGGCTCAATGATAATTCTTTGGATGTAATGCTAGTTGTAAATGATAACGCGGCTTCGGGCGACGATTCTTGGGGATGGCGTCGAACTCCATATCTTACGTTAGGTCATGATTATGACGGGCTCTTTGGTTCCAGCGCTGTAGATGCGTTATTGCACGAATTTGGTCATACACGTGGCATGTACGATTTATATTTAGGCGAAGTGATAGCGTCGCGCAATCCAATCAGCAACCAGGCTTATGAATCAAACAGGTGTATTATGAATTATCCGTACGGAGAAACCGTATGGTCTGAATTTTCCAAGATCATTATCAATGCTTCAGCAGGCGAAAAAGTAGCAAAATTTTACTGGAATTATTTCCCTGATGTATTTAAAGTAAATGTCAGGAGAAAAAATAATACGGTAGCCACGGGAGCTCAGCTTAAATTTTATCCTGTGATACAAACCAGTTCGGGAAATGTGGTTAGGGAGAATGATGTTATATTATACAGGGCCACTATTGGCAGTAGCGGAACGTACGATTTCAATTCAAATAATCCCTTTGCTATCAATCAGGTCGCTAGCAATAATATGTATAATTTTCTTGTAGAGGTTATATACAAAATCAATACAACCGAGTATAAAGAGTACGCGTGGATGCCTATGAACGACGCGCTGATAGCAGGCAGCAAAGGATTGCCTTACGAGTTAAAAATAACCCTGTCGAGATAATGTTGTATTAAAAATAAAAAAATAGGAAACGAATGATGATAGAGTATATATATCTACGCGGCATTCTCCCGATAATTATCGGTAACCATTAAAAACATTAAAAAATATACGGATGAAAATGAAAAATATTCGATTCATAAATGTTATACCGGCAATGCTCTTAATGCTGTCGGTAATTGTGCTCGGGTGTTCTAAAATGGACGATACCTACAAGCAATTTCTGGAAGGCGGTCAAAAAAAATATGTAGGAAAGGCAGATTCTGTACAAGTACTGTCCGGCAAAAACCGGGTTTATTTGAGATGGTTAAAATCAGCAGATCCCAATGTTACCAAGGCTAAAATATACTGGAATGCCAAGTCTGATTCTCTTGAAGTGCCTATTGGTCAAAACGACGATTTTATAATCATTCCGATAGAAAATCTTGAAGAAGGAAACTATACGTTTCAGATATATACATTTGATAACCTGGGCAACACTTCTGTAATGGTAGAAGCGTTAGGAAGGGCTTATGGTGATAATTACGAAAGTCTCCTATTGACCAGGCCAATAGAAAGAACCACTTTTTTAAATAACAATACATTAGAGATTGCCTGGGGCAGTGTATCAGATACTTCTCTTTTCTTAACGGAGTTGATTTATAGAAACGATTCCGATATACTGGATACGGTCTTTGTAGCAGAAGAAACCTTTACTACAGTATTAGAAAACTTTAGTCGTGGTATGCTCAAATACAGGTCGTTTTATAAGCCCGATTATTGGGCTATAGATACTTTCTATACTGCATACGATTCTGTAAGAATAAAAGGCCTGCCGATAGAAGTAAGTAAAGAAGGCTGGACGGCTACAGCTTCAAGCTTTGATGACAGATCCGGAACTCGTTATCGTCCGCCTGCTTTAGCCATTGATAATAATACTTCTTCCATTTGGGTAAATCAGATAACTCCGCAAAGTTATTTCCCACATTGGATACAGGTAGATATGGGTACGCTACAAGAGGGTATAGAAGGCTTTGCAATATTAACCCGTGTTGGAGACGCGTCTTCCCGCCCCAGAACTGTAGAGTTGTTTACCAGCGAAGATGGCGAAAACTGGCAAAGCTTTGGTGATTTTGTACTGGCAAATTCGGGAGATAAGCAAATGATAGCCATTCCTGAACCCGTTAACGCAAGATATTTTAAAATGATAGCCAAGAATGCACATGATAATGGAAACAATATTGCGCTTGCAGAAATAGGTGTATTCACAAGATAAATAAAAATATCCCTGGATATTAATAATGGTTGACAATAATAAAAAATTGTCAACCATCATTTTATAAAAAAATTTACGATGATGAGAACATATATGTTAAGTATCTTCCTTACATTTTTAGTAGTATGTATAGGTTGTAATAAATCAGATGGCAACAACACTAAACCCATAGTAAACCCACCGGTTCCGGAGCCGGAATTGCCTGTAGTAAGTACTACCTTTACAAATCCTATTTGGGGGCGTGGGGCAGATCCCTGGGTGGTATATGAGAATGGTAAATACTATTTTACCTACACAGCGGGAAATGAATTGCAGGTATACGCCGTAAATAAAATTTCAGATACACTGAAAGAACCTAATGCTGTTATCCACTCTAAGTGGCGCCCACCGACCGGTACAGAATATTCAAAAGAATTATGGGCTCCGGAATTGCACAAAATCAATGGAAAATGGTATGCATACATCGCCGCAGATGATGGCGAAAACCGTAATCACAGAATGTATGTGCTGGAGTATTCAGCATCGGTATTACAACGCGGAGGTGATTGGGTATTTAAAGGAAAAATGACCGACCCTACAGACAATTGGGCAATTGATGGTACTATCCTGGAACACAACGGTCAACTGTATACCATCTGGTCGGGCTGGTCAACGCCTGCACAAACTTCCGTTCAGAATTTGTACATTGCTAAAATGAGCAATCCGTGGACGATAGAAGGCAGCCGCGTTTTGATCTCTGCTCCACAATACAGTTGGGAAATACACGGCAGTGCTATTAATGAAGGACCTGCTATTCTTAAGAATAAAAACGGGGAAGTGTTTCTTACTTTTTCAGGCAGTGGTTATTGGGTAGATGATTATTGTTTAGGATTGATGAAGCTGAAAAAAGAAGGCGACCCAATGAAACGTTCGGATTGGGAAAAATATCCGGAACCGGTATTTACCAGGAATGACGCGGGCGGGGCTTTTGGCCCGGGACATAATGGATTCTTCAAATCGCCGGATGGAAAGGAAGACTGGATTATATATCATGCCAGGAGCCTGCCGAATGGTGGCAGCACAAATTATCGGAATACAAGGATTCAAAAAGTTAATTGGAAGCCGGATGGTACACCCGATTTTGGAGAGCCGGTAAAAATAGGAGAAAAAATTCAGCGGCCATCGGGGGAATAAAATAAGAGATAGCGCTCCTGCGGAGCGCATTTACAATGATTCAAAATGCTACACAGATTTTGATTCCTCCGGAATTATTGAATGAAATTGTTTGTTCCGTAGGAGCATCATCTGTGTAGAAAAAAGGAAAATAAAAACACCGCTCCGTAGGAGCGATATAATAATTGACAGATGTATATTTACAGGGATAGCGCTCCGCAGGAGCGTGGCTACAACGATTCAAAATACACAGATTTTGATTCCTCCGGAATTATTGAATGAAAAAATTGTTTACTCCGTAAGAGCATCATCTGTGTAGCAAAAAGTAAATAAAAAACCCGTTCTGTAGGAGCAATATAAAAACATCATTCCGTTTTTTTATAATGAAAGGAAATAAATCGATATTAATACTTTTAATTATTTGTATAAACGCAAATCTTGTATTTGCAAAACTTCTAGATGAAAATGGCTATGATTTATGGCTACGCTATAAACCATTGGAATCTGCAACCCTGCGGGATAAATATATAGAACAACTTGGAAATATTGTTCTAAAAGAAAAGTCTGATGTTATTGACGCTATAAAAAAAGAATGTTCTTTTGCATTTAATGCCATGCTTAGCCTGAATCCAGAATTCAAGTCTTCATCTTCAACTAAAAAATTTCTGGAGTTTTCAAAGTTACCTGTGTATAGTATAACTGATACGCATTTAAAAAAGGTAGGTGAGGAAGGGTATATCATCAAAACTATTAAAGAAAAAAATAGAACGATATTGCTCATTGCATCTACAGGAGATGCAGGCCTGTTATATGGCATGTTTCATTTACTGCATTTGATGCAAACAAGACAAGAAATTACAAATTTAAATATTACAGAATATCCTCGTGTCAAATGGCGAATGCTCAACCAATGGGACAATCTGGATGGTACGATTGAAAGAGGGTACAGTGGGAAATCAATTTACAAATGGGAAGAATTACCTGAAAAAATAGATGAGAGATATTCGGATTTTGCAAGAGCAAATGCTTCTGTTGGTATAAATGCAATAGTTATAAATAACGTGAACGCAGATCCGCGTATATTACGAAAGGATTATTTAAAAAAAGTTGCCCGTTTAGCTGAAGCTTTTCGTCCTTATAATATTAGGATATTTCTTTCTGCTAATTATGCTGCGCCTCTTCCACCATCTGCTACGCCTAATGTATTAAAAAAGTGGGGAGGTATCGGAAATTTGAGTACTGCTGATCCTTTAGACAACGGAGTCCAGGACTGGTGGAAGCGTAAAATTGATGAAATATACCGTCTTATTCCGGACTTTGGCGGATTTCTGGTAAAGGCTAATTCAGAAGGTATGCCGGGACCGCAGGATTATGACAGAAGTCACGCCGAAGGCGCAAATATGTTGGCCAAACTTTTACGACCCTATAAGGGAATTTTGATATGGAGAGCATTTGTATATGGACATAGTAATAAAGAAGTTGACAGAGCTAAACAATCATATAATGAATTTTATCCGCTTAATGGTAAATTTGAATCAAATGTCATATTACAAGTAAAGAACGGGCCGCTTGATTTTCAGCCTTTAGAGCCGCCGCACCCGTTGTTTGGTGCAATGCTTGGGACTAATCTTTTTGCAGAACTGCAGATTACACAGGAATATTTGGGACATTCTACCTATCTTGTTTATCTCGCACCCATGTGGAAGAAATTTTTGGATTTTCATAATCATTCTGTTCGGGTTGCAGATATAATATCTATACAAGATAAAAGCAAGATAACAGGTATTGCAGGTGTTTCAAATACAGGCGATAGCAATAACTGGACAGGCCATCATTTTGCACAGGCAAATTGGTATGCATATGGAAGACTTGCATGGAATCCTTATAGTAATATTGATACGATTACACAAGAATGGATACAAAAGACATGGACGAAAAATGCCAAAGCTGTAAAGGAAATAAAATATTTTATGGATAATTCATGGAAGAATTTTGCTAATCTTCAAACGCCTTACGGACTTGTGGTTACAACAGATATTGCAAAGCATTATAATCCGGCATTGCATAAAAGAGTAAACAGCTATTGGTTTGCCAACAAAAACGGAATAGGGTATGATCGTAGTATTCAAGGTACGGGGTATGTAAATCAATATGATGATATTAATAAAGGTATTTTTAATAATATAAAAACGTGTCCGGAAGAATATTTGTTGTTCTTTCACTTTGTGAATTGGCAATATCATTTAAAAAATGGGAAGACCTTGAAAAATAATATTTTTACAGGTATTGATGAGAGTATTGTAGCTATCAACAAAATGATCTATTCCTGGGAATCTATAAGAAATGAAATTGATAGCAAGCGTTTTAATGAAGTGATGATCCTAATGCAGCAACAAAAGAAAGACGCCCTTCTCTTTGAAAAGGCTTTTAAGAATTTTGTAAATACATTGAGATAGCGCTCCGCAGGAGCGCGGCTACAACGATAGAAAATACTAAAGAGCTTATGATTCCTCCGGAATTATTGAATGAAAAAATTGTTTGCTCCGTAGGAGCATCATCTGTGTAGAAACAAAATAATAAAGCAATAAACAAATGCCGAACACATACACACAAATTTATATTCAACTGGTTTTTGCTGTAAAAGGTAGGGAAATAAAAATACCTTCTTTTAACCGTGAAGAAATTGAAAAATATATTTGCGGCATTTTTAATAATAAGCAGCAAAAAGTCCTGGCTATTTACGCTAATCCCGATCATATTCATATATTTTTCAGCTACAAAAACCTCCGCGTTTCTTTACCCGAATTAGTAAAGATCGTCAAAACAGAATCCACAAAATTTATCAATGAGAAAAAATTGTGTTCAGGAAGTTTTTTCTGGCAGGAAGGTTATGGCGCATTTTCATATAGCAAGAGTCAGAAAGATGCTGTAGTAAAATATGTTGTAAATCAGGAAGAGCATCACAAAAAGAAAAGTTTCAAAGAAGAATATATGGCATTTTTAGAAGCTTTTGAAATTGAATTTAAAAATCAATATTTATTTGATTTTTATGAAAATGAAAAATAGTTACATGCTTTGTAAGATTTAAATTAAAAAAATAAACCATGAAATTGATAACGAGTTTGCTTCTATTATTCACCGTTTGTATTTCTTTTGCGCAGCAGAAAATAAGCGTGCAAAAGATAACACCTGTAGAATTTAATGAAGTAATTATACATGATGATTTTTGGAAACCTAGAATGGATATTCAGCAAAAAGTATTGCTGCCGCACGCATTTGAAAAAACAAAGCCTGCTGTTGAAAACTTAATCAAGACCGGGAACTTTTTAAGAGGAATAAAAGACGAGCTGCCTTTCCCGCACAGGTACGTGGTTTCAGACTTTTATAAGGTAATGGAAGGCGCTTCTTATTTGTTAATGAATCAACGGGATAGTACACTCGAATCAGGAATGGATAAGCTTATTGACATTATCGCGTTGTCGCAGGCGCCGGATGGGTATATGTACGATGCGCACATTACGGGCTCATCGCGCAAGCATGAACATTGGGGCGGTGCAGGCATGGGCGACAAGCCTTACTCCTGGGTATTACACAGCCACGAATTGTACAATATGGGGCACATGTACGAAGCGGCCATTGCTTATTACAATGCTACAGGCAAAAGAAAATGGCTGGATGTGGCAGAAAAAAACGCGCAGCATATTAATAAAGTTTTTTTCATTGGCAATAAAAATTACAACAACGGCAAACCTGTAATGCAGGCGCCGGGCCATGAGGAAATTGAATTAGCGCTCGTGAAGCTTTACCATACTACCCATAATCCTCTTTATCTGCAAATGGCAAAAAAGTTCCTGGATATACGAGGGGTAACTTATAAGCCCGAAGGCAAAGGGGTGATGAGCGCGGAATATTCACAACAGCACGCTTCTGTAAAAGATCAGATTAAGCCTACAGGCCACGCCGTAAGGGCGGCTTATTTGTATGCAGGCATGGCAGATGTAAGCGCTGCCACAGATAATATATCTTACCTCACGGCACTAAATAATATCTGGAAAAATATTACGGATACCCGAATGCATATTACCGGCGGGTTAGGTGCGGTACATGGCATTGAGGGTTTTGGCGTCGAATATGAATTGCCTAATAAAGAAGCTTACAATGAAACCTGTGCGGCTGTTGGAAACGTATTATTTAACTACAAGATGTTTTTAATGACCGGCGATGCGAAATTTATAGACGTTGCGGAAGTAGCGCTTTACAATAATGTGCTTGCAGGAGTAAACCTGGAAGGCAATAAATTCTTTTACGTAAATCCTTTAGAGTCTGATGGTGTCACTAAATTCAATATGGGTTTGAGCGGACGTTCAGAATGGTTCGGAACCGCGTGCTGTCCTACCAATTTGTCAAGGTTGATCCCACAAATTTCCGGTATGATGTATGCATTTTCGGGGAATGATATTTATTGTAATCTTTATTCGGGAAATAATACAACCATTCCTCTCGATAACGGAAAAGTTTTTTTAGAACAACAAACTAAATATCCGTTCGGAGAAAAAATAATGATTAAAGTTTCCCCGGAAAACAATACACAAAAATTTTCACTACGCATGCGCATACCAACCTGGACTACAGGTCAGTTCGTACCGGGAGCACTTTACAAATACGTAGATAAAATCAAAACAAATTATGCTGTTCGTGTAAATGGAAAAGTAATTGCCACAAAGAAAGAAAATGGTTTTATTACGGTTTCGCGTTTATGGAAGAAAGGAGATGTAATAGAGCTGGAACTGCCGATGCCGGTGCGTTTCAGCCAGGCCGATAACCGTGTAAAAGCTGATCTCGGAAAAATAGCCGTAACAAAAGGGCCGCTGGTGTATTGCGCTGAAGAGGTAGACAATCAAACGGCTCCGCAGGAATTTGTAATTCATCAATTGCCGAATAAACCTCAAACGGAATTTTTTAAAGAAGGGGAATTGAAGAATATTTCATTCATAACACTTTCAGCCACAGTTAAAGATAAACCGTATTACTTGAAGCTGATACCTTATTATGCATGGAACAACCGGGGCGATCATCCTATGGCTGTTTGGTTTTCTTATAAAAGTTTTTAATTGACAGTATGAAATAAGAAAGTTACATTTTTACTATTTGCAAATAAAATACATGCAATTGCAAATATCGTATCTGTAACAGAAATTTTCATTCTATAACTTTGGAATTGATAAAATTGTATAAATATGGCTCTGCAAAAGACCTGGCGCTGGTTTGGTCATGCTGATCAGGTTAAATTAAGTGATCTTAAACAAATGGGTGTACAAGGGATTGTTACTTCCCTTTATGATATTCCTGCCGGAGAAATCTGGCCCCTTGCAAAAATAGAATCTCTGAAAAATGAGATCAACGCTTGCGGCATGGAATGGAGTGTAGTAGAGAGCCTGCCCGTATCTGAAGAGATAAAGCTCAATACGTCGCAAAGCAGGCAGCACCTAGAAAATTATAAAACATCGCTTATAAATTTAAGCACTTGCGGCATACATACCATTTGCTACAACTTTATGCCCGTGCTGGATTGGGCAAGAACTGATTTGCAATTCATAGATGATAACGGATGCGAGTCTATGTTGTTTGAATACGCAGTATTTGCCGCCTTTGATATGTATATTTTAAAGCGTGCCAATGCAGAAAAAGATTACCCGGAAAAAATAAAAAAACAGGCACATGCTCATTATAAAATGATGAGCGAAAACGATAAAAAAGAATTAGCGCACAATATTATTGTTGTCACACAAAAATTTATAAACAGCGGAGTCGGAGATGTAGAAAATTATAAAGAAAGATTCCTTCAGTTTTTAAAAAGATACGATAATGTGAGCAAAGAAGATCTGAGAAATAACCTGATGCTTTTTTTGAATGATGTGATTCCTGTAGCCGAAGAGCATGGCGCTCGTCTTTGCATTCATCCCGATGATCCGCCATTTCCACTTTTGGGTTTGCCGAGAATTGCAGGTACAGAAGAAGATTTTGATTGGATATTTTCGCGCAACACTTCACTTGCCAACGGGCTGACTTATTGCACCGGGTCTCTTTCTGTAAGAGCAGATAATGACCTGAAAAAGATAGCCTCAAAGTTTGCAGACAGGATTCATTTTATTCATTTGAGAAATATAAAAAAGATTGACGATAAAAGTTTTTATGAATCGGCGCACCTTGACGGAGTCGTTAATATGCCTGCTATAGTAAAAATATTTTTACAGGAACAATTAAGAAGGAAGAAAGAAGGAAGAAAAGATGATCAGTTGCCTTTTCGACCGGATCATGGTTTAAAAATGCTGGATGATTTTTCGAAACAGGCCAACCCGGGCTATCCGCTGATTGGCAGATTGAAAGGTTTGGCAGAAATAGATGGTATACAAACAGCGATTAAAGAGAATTTATAAAATATACAATACATGCAAAATAATTTTGACATTTCAGGCCAGGTAGCGGTTGTCACCGGAGCCGGTGGCGTACTTGGCGGAAACATCTCACGCAGTCTTATGGAAGCAGGCGCTAAAGTAGTGGCCATAGACATCAGGGAAGAAAATTTGAATAAAAGAGTAGAAGAATTGAAAACCATTCACGAGGACGTTGTAGGACTTACGGGCGATGTGCTGAATCTGGAAAGCCTGAAAAACGTTGCAGAAAAAATCAAAGAAAAATGGGGTCGCATTGATATACTTGTGAACTGTGCAGGCGGCAATATTCCCGGTGCTACGCTTACCGAAGAACAAACAATTTTCGATATGAAAATAGAAGACTGGGAGAAAGTTACGGACCTGAATCTGAACGGATCGGTTTATCCTTGTCTTGCGTTCGGTGCTGTAATGGCAGAGCAGGGAAAAGGTTGTATGGTCAATATTTCTTCCATGGCTACTTATTCATCTATTACAAGAGTGCCGGGTTATTCCGTTGCAAAGAATGGTATCAACATTTTTACGCAATGGATGGCAACCGAAATGGCTTTAAAGTTTGGCGAAGGTATCAGGGTCAATGCGATAGCTCCTGGATTTTTTATAGGCGATCAGAATAGAAAAGTATTGATAAACGATGACGGCAGCTATACCGAACGAAGCGTAAAGGTATTAGCGAAAACGCCCATGAAAAGATTCGGAGATATTACCGAACTGAATGGAGCTATACAATTTTTATGTTCACCCGCCGCCAGTTTTATTACCGGAGTTATTTTGCCTATAGATGGCGGATTCTCGGCATTTAGCGGGGTGTAATAAATTTCTTGTGACCTGTTTGTAAGCATAGAGGAAGCTTACAATGTATAAATGACTTTAGATAATATTAAAGGCGGTTTATAATATACTTTCATCACCATAAATCAATTCTTATGAAAACCAGTAATAAGAAAAGATCAACACTTATGTATTTTGTATTTCTTGGTGTTTTTCTTTTGAATTTTGTTTCTGCAACGGCACAGATTGCGGAGGACTTTACCGGCACAGTTGTTAATGCGCAAAACCAGCCGTTAGAAGGTGTTGCCGTTCAGGTTCAAGGATCAAGTACGGGTGCTATTACCAGCGCATCCGGAACGTTTTCTATACGGGCACAAAAAGGGAATACGCTTATATTCACTATGTTGGGATATAATACACATTCTGAAGTATTGGGCGACATAAAAGAACTAACAATTCAGTTGAGCGAGGCGGGTGCGCAGGATTTGGATGAAGTAGTGGTAATTGGTTACGGAACGGTAAGAAAAAGAGATCTTACAGGTTCTGTAGCGCATATTGGTCAGGAAGTAATGGAAACGCGCGTAGCTACTTCTGTAACAGACTTTCTAAAGGGAAGTATAGCCGGAGTAAATATCGGGGTAAATAACAATGCCTCGGGCGGTGGTTCTATTCAGGTAAGAGGTCCCGCATCGTTGCAGGCGTCAACTTCACCGCTGATTGTACTAGATGGGAATATTTACTACGGCAGTATAAGTGATATCAATCCGAATGACATTGAGAGTATTGATGTCTTAAAAGATGCAAGCTCTACAGCCATTTATGGTTCTAAAGGTTCTGCTGGTGTAATTATGATTACAACAAAAAAAGGTAAAACAGAAAAACCTATTATTACATTCAACTCAAAAGCAGGATTTGCAAATCTTCTTAAAATTCCTGATCTTCCAACACCTGATCAATATGTACAAAGAAGGGCTGATTATTGGAAAACAGTAGATTATTTCAGGCCTGCTAATCAACAAAGAAGTAAAGGCTATTATGATAACCCCGACAATCTTCCACAAGGAGTTACAAGGGAGCAATGGGCAGCTTACGACAATGCTTTCTCCGGTGACTATACAGAAACCTGGCTTTCAAGATTACAATTTGCACCAGTTGAGATACAAAATTATAAAGCAGGAAGAACTGTTGACTGGCGCGATGAGGTATACAGAACAGGCTTGCGTATAGACAATAATATTTCTTTTTCAGGGAGATCTTCAAGAACAAATTATTATACATCATTCGGATACTTGAAAAACGAAGGATTTATAAAGGGAGACAATTTCAATACTTTCAGAGGGAGAATAAATCTTGAAACCAATATTACAGATTGGCTTAAAATTGGTACAAATACACAGTTTTCTAACAGAGCCGATAATGACATTACAGTAAATGTTACAGATGCAGATGTAATGAGTCCTTTTGGAGATTTATATAATGAAGATGGCACTGTAAAAAGATTTCCTACCGGAGATGCAAGAATCGCTAACCCGCTCCTCTCAGCTTCAGTTGATAAATATTTTTACAGAGTGCAGACTTTGAACTCTACTATTTTTGGAAAGTTAACGCTGCCATATGGTTTTAGTTTCCAGACGAACTTTAATAACAGGTTTGGTTGGAGAAAAGATTATTATTTTCATTCTGATGAAAAGCCCGGAATTACGAAAGGTGGACAAGCCAGCAGAAATGATTATTCAGATTATGAATGGATAATAGATAATATTTTAAACTGGAATTATAGAATAGGTGATATACATAGCTTTGATGCTACTTTTGTTGCTACTGCTGAGAAATATCAGTTTTGGAATAGCACCGGTTCTAATGAAGGCTTTATTCCTAACAGTAATTTAATTTATCATAACCTCAATGCAGGTATTAATCCGATTATTAATTCCGATGACCAAATGCAAACAGGTAATGCTATTTTAGGAAGAATTAATTATAGCTTATTAAATAAATATTTATTTACTGCTTCTCTAAGACGTGATGGCTTTTCTGCATTTGGAATAAATAACCCTTATGGTGTTTATCCTGCATTTGCTTTTGCCTGGAGAATTTCTCAGGAAAAATTTATGGAAAACTCTGCTTTCAATGATTTAAAACTGCGTTTATCCTGGGGTGAAAGTGGTAATAGAGATATTGGAAGATATGCAGCATTATCTAAATTAAATGTTACCGATAATATTATTGGTGGAGAGAATGTTAAAGGAATCTGGACAGATAATTTATCAAACCCCAATTTAAAATGGGAGCGTACAAGAGCAGCCAACATTGGATTAGATTTCGCATTATTGAATAACCGCCTGAGTGGTATTATTGATGCTTATTACAATAAAACCACCGATTTGATATTGATGCGTTCATTACCAACTATTACAGGATTTAGAAGTATAATTACCAATCTAGGTCAGGTGGATAATAAAGGCTTAGAGGTAACTTTGTCAAGCATTAATTTGAATATCCCTCAAAAAGTTTCCTGGAAAACCTCGTTAATATTCAGTACAAACAAAAATGTGATCAGACATTTATATGGAGAAATGGTTGATGTATTAGATGAAAACGGAAACGTGATTGGACAGAGAGAAGATGATGACATTCAGAACGATTGGTATATAGGTCATGGTATTAATGATATTTTTGATTATAAAATGATTGGTATTTGGCAATTAGGAGAAGAAGCAATTGCCAAAAAATATGGTAAAACGCCCGGAGACCCAAGAGTGTTTGATGCAAATGGAGATAGTGTTCTAAATCAATTAGATAAGCAATGGCTTGGTTCTTCAGTTCCCATGTTTAGAGCCTCTTTCAGAAGTGATCTTACTTTATGGGAGAATATTGATTTTTCATTTGTCTTAAGAGGAGATTTTAATTATTGGGCAATAGACAATATGGCCAGAAATGAGGATAATAGGTTTTTTGACCGTTCCAACTCAATTTATACAGAGTATTGGACGCCCGAAAATCCATCTAATGAATATGCCAAATTAGGTGCAAATACATCCAATCCTAATATTAATATTTATAAAAGAAGGGATTATCTCAGACTGCAAAATGCATCACTTTCATATAGAGTTCCTGCTGTTTATTTAAAAAGATTTTCTGTGGAAAGCTTACGGCTAAGCGCGAATGTAGACAATGCTTTTGTAATCAGCAACTGGACCTATTTCGATCCTGAAAACCGGGGCAGAACACCACGTATATTTACACTAGGACTTGATATTACATTGTAGTTTGCTTCATTCATAGTTATTAAAAATACAGAGGAAATGAGCTATAAACATCTTGCATACCATAACAATGATTATTTGAGCGAATTCCATCTGATGACAACGTAAAAATTAAAAAATAAACAGATGAAAAAGATAATAATTCCATGTTCGATATTGATTATACTTTCAGGAGCAATTTCTTGTGTTAAACTTGATCCACAACCGTTATCGTTTTTTGCACCTGAAAATACACTTGTAGACAAAGCCGGCTTAGAGGCACTATTGGTTACGTCTCGCAAACAAATAAAATGGGAATGGTTTGGAGATGCTTTTGATGCAGGCACTTGCCGCACACCTTTGGTTTATGAATATGCATTTTCAGATATGCATGTAATGGGTGGACCGGAAGCAAAAGAAATTCATAATCTCGAAACACAACTCACACCTACTACGAATCAGAATTTGCATTTAACTTATTGGGATTTGGGTTGGAATGGTATCAAATATGCCAATACAGTGATTAGTAGAATAGATAATGCAAAATTCGATACAGAAGCTGATAGAAATGCTATTCTTGGAGAAGGTTATTTTCACAGGGCTTATTGGTATTATCTTCTTACACATCAATGGGGTGATGTACCTCTTATCTTAGAAGAAATTACCGGTCCAAAACTTGATTTTGTAAGTAGCGCGAGAAAGACAGTACTTACCCAAATGAAAACAGATATGGAGTTTGCGGTTCAGTGGTTGCCTGCAACCGCCTTGCCCGGCGCTGTAAACAGAGCGGCAGGTGAACATCTCCTTACTAAAATATATTTATCGTTAGGAGAATTTCAAAAAGCTGTGGAATCTTCATCAAGATGTATAAACGATTATGGGCTGAAGCTTATGGATACACGTTTTGGAGTAAACGCCGGCAGAGCTGATCTGGATGTATTTAACGATCTCTTTAAAGAAGAAAACATTAGTGCTTCTGAAAATAAAGAAGCCATATTTGTTGTTCAGGAGCGTTTTGGAGTTCCGGGAAATGTATCAGACAATGGCTCAGCAAGAAAAAGAAACTTTGTACCTTATTGGAGTAATGGTGCTGTTGTAAGGACGCCTGATGGAAGACAAGGTACTACATACGACGCTGCTCCATATCCAGGCTATGAATTGCTAGACACCTTAGGGAGAGGTATTGCAAAAATAAGACCCTCTAATTATTATCAGTATGAGGTTTGGGAAGATGCTGGAACAGATATAAGATTCAATAAAAACAATTGGTATGATAAGTCAAGACTATGGTATAACAGGCCTGCCTCTAATAATAAAGGAGGAAGTGCTGTATGGTTTGGTAAACCTATAGAATCTCAATATGTTCAGGATACTATGCGCTGCTATTTTTCTTTTCCAACGGTAAAAGTGCTTATACATAAAGATGATATTAATAAAGGAAGAACTCCTACTGGCGGATTTACAGACCAGTATGTTTTTCGTTTAGCAGAAACATATTTAATGAGAGCGGAGGCATATTTATGGCTCAATCAAATCAGTAATGCTACAAATGACCTTAATAAAGTGAGGGCAAGAGCAAAAGCTCCACTATTGTCAACAATTACTTTGGAAGACATTTTGGATGAAAGAGCGCGTGAACTTTTTCTCGAAGAGCATCGTAAAGTAGAACTTACAAGAATAGCTTTTATTATGGCACAATTGAATAGGGATGGATATACTTTAGAAAATTTCAGCACGAAAAACTGGTATTATGACAGGGTGATGGAAAAGAATAATTTTTATAAAACACAGTATTTCTATTCAACTAATGCTTTTGTAATGAAGCCTTATCATGTTTTATATCCGGTACCATTAACTGCTATTACGTCAAACAGTCAGGGACATATTAATCAAAACAAAGGTTATTCCGGGTCAGAAACAAATATTCCTGTAGAATAATTAGTTTTAATAAAGTCCACTAATAAAATAAAAAATAAAATTTAGTTATGATGATAAAATTTGTTAGATACGTTGCTCTTTCTTTTTTATTTTTTTGTTCCGGTTACGTACAGGCGCAGGTTTCTCTGGCAAACAGTTCTAGGAATAGTTTTTCTTTAGTAAATAATGTTACTGCAGCAAACATTTTATATGATGATAATGATGAATTATCAGTAAAAAGAGCAGTAGCGCTTTTTGCAGAGGATATAGAAAGAGTATCTGGTAAAAAGCCCTCTCTGCTTAGCTCTGCCGGTAAAGCACAGCACATCATTATTGCAGGTACGATCGGTAAAAACAAAGTGATTGATCAGCTTATAAGAAATCGTAAGCTCAATGTAAAAGAAATAGAAGGTCAATGGGAAAGATATACAATTCAGGTAGTGAATAATCCGCTCCCGAATGTAAAACAGGCGCTGGTAATTGCCGGTAGCGACAGGCGTGGCGTGGCTTACGGACTTTTTTCTGTATCAGAAACCATAGGCGTTTCACCTTGGTATTGGTGGGCAGATGTGCCGGTGAAAAAAAGAAATAATATTTACCTGAATGTAAAACCATACACATCGCCGGCGCCTACGGTCAAATATCGCGGTGTGTTTATCAATGATGAGGATTGGGGTTTATTGCCCTGGGCAAAAAATACTTTTGATCCTGAGTTAAAAGATATCGGGCCTAAGACCTATGCCAAGGTTTTTGAATTATTACTCCGTTTAAAAGCCAATTATTTATGTCCTGCCATGCATGAAGCAAGCGGCGCGTTTAATAAATATCCCGATAATAAATTAGTAGCCGACTCTTTCGGTATTGTTATGGGCAGTGTGCATCCCGAACCATTATTATTCAACAATGCCAGTGAGTGGGATAGAAAAACAATGGGCGAATGGAATTACATGACCAACAAAGAAGGCATCCTGAAAGTGTTGGACAAGCGTGTCAAAGAAAATTCTCCCTATGAAAATGTGTACACGCTGGCATTACGTGGTTTGCACGACCGTGCTATGACAGGCAATTACACGCTGGAGCAACGTGTGGAGCTTGTGGGTCAGGCGTTAAAAGATCAGCAGGCTATTCTTAAAAAATATATTGATAAACCGATTGAAGAAATTCCGCAGGCTTTCACTCCTTACAAAGAAGTGCTGGATATTTACCTGAAAGGCCTTGAAGTGCCCGACGAAGTTACCATCGTATGGCCCGACGACAATTATGGCTATATGAAACAATTGAGCAATTCCAAAGAGCAGAAACGCTCAGGTGGCTCCGGCGTTTATTATCATGCCTCTTATTTAGGCATGCCGCACGATTACCTTTGGCTCGCTTCCACACCACCTTCGCTGATGTATGAAGAATTGCATAAAGCCTATAACACCGGCGCAGACAGGATCTGGCTGCTGAATGCAGGAGATATTAAATCATGCGAGTTTCCTGTCACTTTGTTTCTGGATATGGCATATGATATCAATCAATTTAGTTTTGAAAATATAGCAGATTACCAGGCAAGCTGGCTAAGCTCTATTTATGGTCAAAAATATTTTAATGATATTAAAGAAATAACCAGGGAATATAATCGGCTTTCATTTTCTCGTAAGCCTGAGTTTATGGGTTGGGGCTACGAGTGGAATACCTTTAAACACGGGCGTGAAAGACCCACGGATACTGACTTTTCTTTCGTTAATTATGGTGAAGCAGAACAGCGTATGGCCGATTATCACCGCATAGGCGCTAAAGCTGAAAACATATTGAACCAGCTTCCCGAAGTGGAAAAAGCTTCTTTCTTTCAACTGTTATATTATCCGGTAAAAGGCGCTGAGTTGATGAATAAAAAATGGCTGACCGCTCAGCAAAACAGAATTTATATTGCACAGGGAAGATCTAATGCAAACCTGCTGCGTGACCGCGTAAAACACTATTACGATACTTTGTATAAAATTTCTTACGACTATAACGACCTGATGGATGGCAAATGGAAAAGAATTATGTCTTTACGCCAGGGCGTTACCGCGTCTTATTTTGAACTGCCAAAGCTTGATTCTGTAAGCATCCCGGCGCAATCATCCATGAAGTTATTTGTTGAAGGACATGAACCGTTGAAAGGCGTGACCAGTTATTATCAGTTGCCCGCGTTCAATAAATATCTTGACAAAAAATATTTCATAGATATTTTCAACACAGGTGCGGGATCCTTTAACTGGTCGTTAAAGACTTCTGATGATTGGATCAGTGTAAACAAAACAGAGGGAAGCGTAACACATGAAGACAGAATTTGGGTTTCTATTGACTGGAAGAAAGTGCCGGTGGGTGAGAACGTTTCGGGGGAAATACAATTTACAAGTGGAAACAGAATAGAGAAAGTGCTGGTATCTGTTTTTAACCCGACGTTGCCTTCTGTTGCAGAAGTAAAGGGATTGTATATGGAAGATAATGGTGTGATCTCTATTGCGGGAGCCGACTTTCACCGCAAGCGCGAAACAGATGAAATTAAAATGCAGATCATAGACAACCTGGGTTTTGAAGATCAATCCGTGATGATTGGCGATCCTACGGCCAAAGTACTTAACCCGAGGGATAATAATTCACCAGGTATTGAATATGATTTTTATACATTTCATCATGGGCCGGTTGACGTGTATACATATGTATTGCCGGTTTTCCCGTTAAGCTCCGATCGAGATTTTGGTTTTCATGAGCAGGGCACTTCGCAAACAAGGTATGCCGTTTGTATCAATGATGGCCCTGTGGCTTTACCTTCATCATCAGCGCCGGAGTATACACAAACCTGGTCAGACAATGTATTGCGCAACGCGGCGATCAATAAATCTACATTTTATATTGATAAGCCAGGCAAGCACACACTTCATATTAAATGCGGCGATCCGGGTATGGTGATACAAAAAATTGTCCTGGATTTCGGCGGTATGAAAAAGTCGTATCTTGGTCCCAACGTGACTAAAGTAAAATAGAATCTATTAAAATCTGTAAGACTCCTGAAAGTCTTACAGATTTTATATTTATAGCTCAATGATAAAAAGTATTTATTTTTTTGGATTAATAGCGCTGCTTTTATTATCCTGCAATCCACGCACAGGTAGGTCACTTTCTGCATCTGCCCCACCTAATATTCTTTTTATTGCTGTGGATGATCTTCGTCCTGAAACAAATGCTTATGGCAGTCATTATATGATTACGCCAAATATGGACAGGCTTGCATCGCAGGGTAGGCTTTTTCTGAATCATTATGCAAATGTTCCTACCTGTGGACCGTCAAGATTTTCATTGCTTACAGGCAAATATCCACAAACCAAAGGGGAATTGTCAAATGCAGTGTTTGAACGGCTTACAGCAGGAAAGCAAAAACAGGCATTGCCCGAATCAATGGTTGAAGAATTTCGTCGGAATGGGTATACAACAATTGGTATCGGCAAAATCAGTCATGCCGCCGATGGTAAAGTATATGGTTACAATCAACCGGTTTCAGACAAGATGGAATTGCCAAATAGTTGGGACAGTTTCCTGTTCGATGCAGGCAAATGGCAAACAGGATGGAATGCATTTTTTGGCTATGCAGATGGAAGCAACAGGCAGAGCAAGAATGGAGATGTAAAACCTTATGAATCCGCTCCTGTGGAGGATAATGGATATGTGGATGGGTTAACTGCCGATCTTGCAGTAAAACAAATCGTGGATTTAAAAACGAACCGGGCGCCTTTTTTTCTTGCCATCGGTTTTTTTAAACCGCATTTACCATGGAGCGCGCCTCAAAAATATTGGGATCTGTACAACGAGAATTCACTGCCGCTTTCGTACGCACCCGACATTCCCGCGTTCGTGAATAATCCGACATTGCACAATAGTGATGAATTTAATCAGTATAAAAAAGGCGAAGAAAGACCTTCTCTTAAAAACCCTGTATCAGCTCAGTATGCAAGAAAGCTGCAACATGCATACTATGCTTCCGTTAGTTACGTGGATACGCAAATCGGGAAAGTTTTAGATGCGCTGAAAGAAAGCGGATTAGATAAAAATACGATTGTTGTTTTGTGGGGCGATCACGGCTGGCATTTAGGCGATCAGCGGGTTTGGGGCAAACACACTTTATCAGAATATGCTTTGAGAAGTGCATTGATTATACGTGCTCCCGGTATGAAAAAGTCAGGAACAGCTACCTCAGTAGTTGTTCAATCCGTGGATATTTATCCTACCTTACTGGAGCTTGCCGGCGTCAAACAGCCTTACCCGCTTGATGGTAAATCATTTTTACCATTGCTTAAAGAACCGAAAAGTAATGTAGAAGGCAGGGCGTACGGCTATTTCAATAATGGGATCACGCTGCGTACAAATCGCTATCGTATTACAAAATACTTCAGAAAGCAGCCGGTAATAGAACTATACGATTATGCCAATGATCCGTATGAAACAAAAAATATAGCAAAAGAAAACCCTGAGATAGTTAACCGTCTTCTGCCTTTGTTGGAAGAAGGAAACACAGGTTTATATAATCAATAAATCAGAACAATGAAGTTTTTACAGTTGAAGAATTATTTTTTAGTTATTGCATTTTGTGTTGTATCCTTTTTTGTAAATGCACAAATACCCAATGTTCCCGGTGATTTTGCGGATCCTTCTGTGATTAAAATTGGCGATACTTATTATGCTTCTGCAACAAGCAGTAACTGGATGCCTGCCTATCCTGTTTTAAAATCAAAAGATTTAAAAAATTGGGAATGGGTTGCTAATATTTTTCCGGAAAAACCCTCCTGGGCCGAATATTATTTTTGGGCTCCTGAGTTGAGTTATGAAGATGGTAAAATATATGTGTATTATACCGCGCGTCGCAAGGGTGGTGCACTTGCTGTAGCCGTGGCAAGTGCAAACAGGCCTGAAGGTCCCTATACAGATCACGGACCGTTGGTAGAACAACCTATGGGTTCCATAGACGGATTTCCCATGCGTGATGAAAATGGGAAATTATTTTTGATCTGGAAAGAAGATGGCAACAGCCAAAGAAAACCCACCGTTATGTGGATACAGGAAATGAATGAAGCAAGAACGCAACTGATAGGTGAACGAAAAGAAATGTTCAGAGATTCCGAAAAGTGGGAACGCAACCTGGTGGAAGCCGCGAGCATTCTGAAACATAACAATTACTTTTATACAATCTACGCCGCCGCCGCATGTTGCGGCTCAGGTTGTACATACGCTACAGGTGTTGCACGTTCAAGATCGTTGCACGGACCGTGGGAGAAGTATGATAAAAATCCATTGCTCACAGAAGAAGGCGATTGGAAATGCCAGGGTCATGGCACCGCTTTTAAAGATGGTGACAAATATTATTTTCTGTACCACGGGTATCATAAAACGGGTGGCGTATATACCGGCAGGCAAGGCCTGTTAAAAGAGTTTCGCTTTACTTCGGATAATTGGATCGAATTTGATAAAGGATTTATTTACAGCGAAAACAATTATCGCGATAAAATAAAATTCAATGACAATTTCAATAAGAGAAAGCCGGGCGTATCCTGGAACTGGTCAGTATTTCACCAACCGGAAATTAAAATTTCATGCGGCAAATTAAATTTGGCAGTTGGTAGCGGAACAAAACCGGAAGCTATTTTTGCCCAGAAAACATACACAAAAAATTACACAATGTCTGTAGATGTTTTTCCGCGCAAAAGTAATACAGATGCGGGAATTACGATTATTGGCGATGATGATAATTATGTGGCAGCAATGGTTAATGGAAATAAATTATCATTGATACACAAGGCAAAAGGAAAAGAAACTGTAATAGCGGAAGAAGCAATCAGCAGCAAAAGAAAGATAGGTTTAAAGGTAACAGTTAAAAATAGTATGGAATTGCAATTTGCAGTGAATGACGGTAACAGTTTCAGGAACGTTGGGAATGTTATTTCAGGCAAACAGCTACCGCCTTGGGACAGGGCGCTGCGTGCAGGACTTATTGTAAAAGGATATCACCAGTCGAAAGGAATTTTCGATAACTTTATATTAATTTCGACAGGCGATTATTAATCCATCATATAAAGTTGATTCGATGGTTAAAAAACTTTTATTCATCTGTGTTTTGCTGAATGTGCATGTGTTACATGCGCAAAATTCCCGATGGAAAATACAATCTGATAATAGTATTATCTGGAATGTGGGTCAACGGCTTCCGCACGCTGATCATATTGAGATGAGCGGAGAAAAAGTATCGCTTTGGATGCAGTACGGTGTTGACAAAAACGCGTCTTCCCAATTCACAAGAACAATAGTTTTGCCTACATACAGATTATTGCCTGCAAGTACCATCGCGCATTTAATGTACAGTGTTACAGACACGGAGCTTCCGAGAATCATTATTGAAAATAAACTCTTCAAAGCCGGCGTTTATGATGCAGCAGTCATGCAGGATTATCCGGAAAAGGTTATCAGTATTCAGCATACAAATGGCATCATGGAAATGTTGAGCGCGCTGGGCGATAAAGGATTGATGCTAAAAAGACAATTTTTCCCCTCTGTAAATTCACCATTGGCTATTGAAAAACTGATTTTTATAAATAAAGGAAAAGAAAATAACACTGTTGAGATAGAAAATTTTTACAAAGGAACCGCGCCGGCGACACATAAGCAGAAAAGGGCTCCTTATACATTTATTATCCGTTCAATAAATCCCGGGGTGAAAAGTATTGCACCAAATGATTCTGCGGTTTTTGCGATTGTTTATCAGGCGAAGTATCAGCATGAAACATTAGCGGCTATTGATGTTTTACAGGAAGAACATCTACGCAGGCAAAGAGTTGAAGACATTACTTCCTTATTGCAGTTGCAAACACCGGATACTGTTTTGAATACGATGTTCAACTTTGCAAAAATCAGGGCTGCGGAAAGTATTTATCTTACCAAAAACGGTTATGTGCATAGCCCTGGTGGGCTTAGGTATTACGCCGCTATTTGGGCAAATGACCAGGCAGAATATGTGAATCCGTTCTTTGCTTTTTTAGGAGATGAACTGGGAAATATATCCGCTATGAATTCTTTCAGATGGTTTTCAAAATACATGAATGCGGCGTTCACGCCTATTCCCAGCTCAATTATTGATGAAGGCGATGGCTACTGGAATGGAGCAGGCGACAGGGGAGATATGGCAATGATTGCCTACGGAGCCGGCAGATTTGCGCTGGCTTATGGTAACAGAGATTCCGCCAAAGTGGTTTGGCCACTTATTGAATGGAGTCTGGAATATTTAAGAAGAAAATTAAATCCCGAAGGCGTGGTGCTTTCCGACAGCGATGAGCTGGAAGGCAGGTTGCCGGCAGGTAAGGCAAATCTGAACACAAGTGCCTTGTATTACGATGCACTTTTATCTGCCGTTTATTTAGGAACGGAATTAAATAAGCCGGCAGTTTTGATCAATGCTTATAAAAAACAGGCAAAAGAGCTGAAAGCTAATATTGACAGGTATTTCAAGGCAAATATAGATGGGTTTAAAACTTACCGGTATTATAAAGAGAATACGGTTTTGCGTGCATGGATTGCCACACCTTTAACCGTTGATATTTTTGACCGTAAAGAAGGAACTGTAAATGCTTTGTTCTCTCCCAAGCTATGGACGGAAGACGGGCTGGCTTCCGTAGCCGGAGAAAAAACTTTTTGGGATCGCTCAACCTTATACGGATTAAGAGGAGCGTTCGCGGCAGGAGAAACAGAAAAAGCACTGCGGTTTTTAAAATATTATTCTCAAAGAAGATTGCTTGGAGATCATGTGCCTTATGCGGTTGAAGCTTACCCCGAAGGCAATCAGCGTCATTTATCGGCCGAAAGCGGTTTGTATGGCAGAGTATTTACAGAGGGCATCTTTGGAATAAGACCTACAGGCTTCAACAGTTTCACTTGTACGCCGCGTCTGCCCGGCGAATGGAATACAATGTCCTTGAAAAATATACATGCTTTCGGAAAGGTTTTTGATCTGAATATACAAAGAAAATCCTCGGAGCAATTAGAAGTAAATGTGCTGACTTCAGGACAAAAGAAAAACTATTTAATCAAAGATGGGGCTTCGGTTTCCATACGCTTGTAAAAGAAATTCAATCTATGTATAAATTATTTTTTTTAAACAGCTTTTTAATGCTCATTATCATGAATACAATGGCTCAGGTATCTT
Source organism: Bacteroidota bacterium (assembly GCA_023386235.1). Classification (GTDB taxonomy): domain Bacteria; phylum Bacteroidota; class Bacteroidia; order Chitinophagales; family Chitinophagaceae; genus Haoranjiania. The sequence continues at coordinate 96,664 of JAEWKC010000005.1, forward strand.
CGGGATCAAATAATATCTATAAAGAATTGCCACTCGGCGCCATTAAGCCGCAAGGCTGGCTGCATGAAATGTTAGTGAGGCAAAAGAACGGATCTACCGGCAGGCTTGATGAATTATATCCTTTGGTAATGAATGAACGTAACGGTTGGTTAGGTGGTGATGGTGACCAGTGGGAGAGAGGTCCTTATTGGATAGATGGGCTTGTGCCACTTGCTTACATACTGAACGATAAAGAACTGATAGCAAAAGCGAACCCCTGGATTGAATGGACTCTGCAAAGTCAGCGGGCCAATGGCAACTTTGGCCCCTCAAAAGATTATGACCCGGAGCCGGGCATCCAGCGCAATAACAGTCTGGATTGGTGGCCGAAGATGGTAATGCTCAAAGTGCTGATGCAATATTATTCCGCCACTCAGGATGATAGGGTAATTAAATTAATGACTGATTATTTTCGTTATCAATTAAAAACCTTACCGGAAAAACCGCTCGGTCATTGGACGTTTTGGGCGCATTATCGCGGCGGAGATAATCTCATGGCTGTTTACTGGTTGTATGATATTACCAAAGATGATTTTTTACTTGAACTGGGCAATCTCATTCATCAGCAGACATTCGATTATACGCATGCATTTTTGCAGACAGATCTTTTATCAACCAAAGGCAGTATTCATTGCGTAAATCTTGCACAGGGCTTTAAAGAGCCGGCGATTTATTATCAGCACAATCCGGATAAAAAATACCTGAACGCCCTGGAAAAAGGATATAATGATTTGATGAAGTTTAACGGTATGGCACATGGTTTATATGGTGGTGATGAAGCGTTGCATGGGAGCGATCCTACGCAGGGTTCTGAACTCTGCTCGGCGGTAGAGATGATGTTTTCGATGGAAAAAATATTATCCATTACCGGGAATAGTAAGTTTGCTGATCGTCTGGAGAAAATAGCCTTTAACGCTTTGCCCGCACAGGTTTCGGATGATTTTATGAGAAGGCAGTATTTTCAGCAGGCTAACCAGGTAATGGCTACAAGACATATCCGTAATTTTGATGTGAATCATCATGGCACAGACTTATGCTATGGCTTACTTACGGGTTATCCTTGTTGTACAGCCAATATGCATCAGGGCTGGCCGAAGTTTACGCAAAACCTCTGGTATCAAACGCATGACGGAGGATTGGCTGCGCTCATTTACTCTCCCTCGGAAGTTACCGCAAAGGTAGCCAATGGTGTGAAGGTGACCATTACGGAAGAAACGAACTATCCTTTTGAGGAGCAGATAAAATTTGTAATAAAAGATATTCAAGGTAATAAAAAAGTACAATTTTCATTGCAGCTTCGTGTGCCGGAATGGTGTAAGGAAGGGCATTTGAAAATAAATGGAAAAAATTATACATCAGAAAAAGCGGGTAAAATAGTGACTATTGACCGCACATGGAGCAAAGGAGATGTGATTGAATTAACATTGCCCATGCATGTTTATAAAAATCGCTGGCACGAAAATTCTGTTTCTGTTGAAAGAGGACCGTTGGTGTATGCTTTGAAAATACAAGAAAAGGTTACGCAGGTAAAAAATACAAAAGATCCTGTGCAATACGGCGACTCTTATGAAGAAATAGTCGCGGCTTCTCCCTGGAATTATGCATTGTTGAATAAAAATGAAGAAGATAACTTTAAAGTTGTAAAACATAAGCAGCTTGTAACTTTCCCCTGGAATGCAGCAAACGCGCCCATCTCCATAAAAACTACTGCCAAGCGTATTCCTTCTTGGACTTTGTATAATGAAATGACAGGACCAATTCCGTACAGCAATATTTACCAGATGGAAACGTCAGAAGATACAGAAGAGATAGAGTTGATTCCTTACGGCTGTACGCAGTTGCGCATATCCCAATTTCCGGTACTTAGAAATTAATTACATTAAAATCAGATAATAATGAACCCGTTTTTTAAAATTGTAACATTGTTTTTAGCGTTATTCTTCCTTTCAAATATTTGTGTGGCAGAAGTAAAGCTTCCTTCTATTTTCAGTGATAATATGGTACTGCAACAAAAAAGTGATGCCGCTATCTGGGGCACAGCCGGAAAAAATAAAACCGTAAAAATTAATACATCCTGGAACAATAAAAATTATACTGCCAAAGCAGATGACAAAGGCGACTGGAAGCTGCACGTAAAAACACCCAAATACGGCGGACCTTACACCATCAGTGTTTCAGAGGATAATACCATTACTTTAAAAAATGTGCTGATAGGTGAAGTATGGCTTTGCTCCGGCCAGTCAAATATGGAAATGCCTTTAGCGGGATGGGGAAAAGTCAATAATTATGAGCAGGAAATTGCGAATGCTCATTTTCCGGAAATAAGGTTATTGCAGGCCATACGTGTTACAGCTAATCAGCCGCAGGCAGATCTACAAGTTAGAAATGATGGTTGGGATATTTGCTCACCTGCTACTGTTGCCGATTTTTCGTCTACGGCCTATTTCTTTGCCAGGGAAATTTACAAGCAAACAAAAATCCCTATCGGCCTGATTCATTCGTCCTGGGGCGGTACAGTTGCCGAAGCCTGGACGAGCTATGAAACTTTATCTGAGATGGAAGATTTTGCCGAAGCAGCGAAAAAAATAAAGTTTACACCGCCCATGACGAAAGATGAATTAGCGGCAGCAGAACAGAATTGGGAAGATCTTGCTTTGCAAAAAGATGCCGGGTATGTGGCAGGAAGTCCTGTCTGGAATAAAAACGACCTGGATGTAAGAAGCTGGAAACCTATGCAATTGCCGGGCTTTTGGGAAGCAAAAGGCTTGAGAGGCTTTGATGGTGTAATATGGTTCAGGAAAAAAATTGATATCCCTGCCGACTGGAAAGGTGAAGACGCGGTGCTGCACTTTTTTGCAGATGATAATGATATTACCTGGTTTAATGGCGAGCAAATTGGCGCTGTAAACAAGTGGGATCAGCAAAGAGTATACACCATTCCGGCAAGATTATTAAATCAGGGAGATAATTACATCACCATTCGTGTAGATGACATTAGAAATAATGGTGGCATCCATGGCAAGGTCAGTGAATTTAATATACAGAATAAATCGGGCAATAAAACAATTCCTTTGGCAGGAGAGTGGTTATACAAGATAGCTTATTCTTTAAAAGACCTTCCTCCAAAACCACAATCGGAAACCGGCCCTAACAGAGCTTCTGTTTTATACAATGCCATGATTAACCCGATTATTGATTACAAAATAAGAGGCGCTATCTGGTATCAGGGCGAAAGCAATTCAGGACGGGCAAAACAATACCAGACTTTATTTCCTGCGATGATCAAAGACTGGAGAAATAAGTTCTCTTCCGGTGATTTTCCTTTTTATTTTGTACAGCTGGCTAATTTTATGAGGCGTGAGGAAGCGCCCGGCGCATCGCAATGGGCGGAATTGAGAGAAGCGCAGCTAATGACTACGAGCCTGCCGAATACCGGGATGGCTGTAACAATTGACATAGGCGATGAACAAGATATACACCCGAAAAACAAGCAGGAAGTAGGCAGGCGCTTAGCTTTGATAGCGCTGAATAAAATCTATGATAAACAAACAGGCTATTCAGGACCGATATACAAAAGTCATGTAGTGAAAGGAAATAAAATCATATTGTCTTTTTCGCACGATAAGGGTCTGAAAGCAGCTGGCAAGGTGCTCAAAGGATTCTCCATTGCCGGGAACGATAAAAAATTCTATTGGGCAGATGCAAAAATAGAAGGGAATAAAATAATTGTTTCTTCAAAAAATGTAGCCAATCCAGTTGCCGTAAGATACGGATGGGCAAATAATCCTGACGCGCACCTATACAATAGCAGCGATCTGCCGGCTTCTCCGTTCAGAACGGATAAATGGGAGGAGTAGTCTTGCTGATATTTACAATAAAAAAAAGAAAGGGTTTTTTATTTCGCCCTTTCTTTTTTTATTTCTTATATGTTTTTTTTAACTTTTACTTACTACTTCACCTTCTATGGTAAGTACTGTAGGCTTATCATATCCGGCAAATAGTACGGTAAGAGTTCTGCTAAAAGCGCCGCCGGCAGCAGCATTATAGCCCGCTTTAATAGTTCCTTTTTTACCCGGCATTACAGGGGTTTTGGCGTATTCGGGAGTTGTACATCCACAAGAACTTAAAACATTGGCAATTACCATAGGTTTGTTACTTTTGTTGGTAAAAGTAAAAACAGTAGTGGTGGGCACACCCTGATTAATTTTTCCAAAAGAATGTTTTACTTTGTCAAATGTAACAGGTGCCTGATTCTGTTGTGCGTAAATAAACGTGCCTGCAAAAATAAACAAGGCTAAGAATAATAATTTTTTCATTTGTATAGTTATTTGAATTAATTTTTTTGTTCGACAAAGGTTAGAAAAAAAAGTTTAAAATAAAAATAATTAACATCGTTAACATAGATTTTGATATATTAAAATGAATACATTAGTCATATATAAAACACCGAGAGGAAACACCAACTCTTATTATAAATTTGTAAGAAAAACGATTGAGCGATATGCAATGGAAAACGATACCGGCATTTATCAATACCGCAAAGACTACGACGCAAAACAATATCCCGACAGAAGCATACTGCTGCTGAGAATGCCGGATAAAACCGGGCTCAGCCTTGACTTGTGGTACAAATTTACTTTGCCGGCAACAATAAAAAAACTCAACATTGATAAGATCATTTACCTGAATGCGCCGGCTATGAAAAAAACCGGTGTAGAGCAATTTGTGTTTATAACCGACGTTGGTTTTACTTCTTTCAGAAAAAGTCTTATGCCACATGAAGAGTATTTAAAAAAGAATTTAATTAAAGGAATACCTTATACAAAATTACTGATCACGTATTCTTTGTTCGCAGCCGATCAATTAAAGACCTTATCTAAAGAAGATATTTTGGATAAAATAAAAGTGGTGTATGGTGCGGCGGAATTTCAATTCATGGAAAAATCTTTTAATGAAAAGGAAATCAGGAAAGATATTTTAACCAACGGCAGTGATTACTTTCTTGCCAAAATAAAAGATAATGATGAAGAGCAGCTGGTGAATGTTCTTAAAGCTTTTAGTGTATTTAAAAACTGGCAAAAAAGCAGCATGAAGCTGGTGATCACCGGGCTTGAGAACGGCATCAGTAATCATCTGAAGCGAAAATATACTTCTTATAAATTCCAGAGTGATGTGATCATTTTGGAGGAAGAACATATAGATATTTATCCTGAGATACTTTCAGCGTCGTATGCTTTTTTTAATTTGACCGATAGGGATAATGATACTATTCCTTTGATAGAGGCCATGCAGTCATATACTATGTTGCTGGCTTACAACTTACCGTCTGTAAAGGAAATTGCTCAGGCATATTACAAAGAGTTGCAGCAGAGAGATTTTAATTATTTAGGAAACATAATGATTGAGATATATAAAGACGAGGATCAGCGCGATATTCAGATTGCTAAAGCGGGAGGGTTTGTGCAGGAGTATGATTATGATGCAATAAAGCAAGATGTATTTGAAATATTCAATCATTACAGCTTCTGATATTTTTTTTTGTAAGCCAAAAGCCACGCTGTTACTTGTGTGTAGGTTTTTAAGCCTTGGGGCTGATTGTTGGATTTTAAAAACTGGTTGTAAAGAAATGTTGTATACTTTTCAAAAGAGTTTTGATATTGTTCAAAGAACTGATGCATATAAATGATATCGGCTTTTACAAGCGTGTCTAATTTTTCATAATTGATTTTTGCTAAAAGACTATCGCGGTAATACAATTCATTATTGGCATACCTGTATAATTGAAAATAAGTAGAATACAGAAACTCATTTTTCGTAGAATTTTTTGCCGTGAGGTACCCAACGAAATTCGCTTCATCTTCAGAGCCGTAACCTAACTGGTGCGCCATTTCATGACAAACCACAAAAGGCTGCAGAAATGAAGGCTGGCGGGTGTTTACATGTGCTTCGTTGGTGAACGGATTAATGTAGCCGCTATAACCTAAATAATTACCCAAAACATTGTACAGGGGCACTTTTATATTCTTTAACCGATAACTGAGAAAAGGCAGCTCTTTTGATGTAAGATCATAAGCAATGATGGCCTGTTTTTTCATTGCATGAAAGGAAGTATCATTTGTATCATTTTTTACAATCAGCCTGTATTCGTTGGTTTTTTGTGCTAATTCTTTAACCAGTGAATTAAGCTCTTCTGTTGTATAGCTTTTTTCAATAGAGAGGCCCAGCTGATGCGCTATTCCTAAACGGCTGTAATTCAATCCCCATAAGCCATAGAAAAGAATATAAATGATCAGAAGTGTACAGGCTAATGAATATGCACCTTGTAGTAGGTAAAGCTTTTTGTTTTTTAATTTAAATAATTGAATGAAGAATTTTACTAAAGAATAAATAAACCAAATGCCGGCAATAGTATAAAGCACATCTCCCATACTAAAAGGTATACCGCCAAATAGAAGATTGAGCAACTGCGCGATATACTTATAAGCGCCCATGCTATAATACTGCTCCACTAATGGAGGGAAAAGAGAAAATATTTTTATTGCTGCCGCTACCACCAGAAGCGACACGATATTTCTTAATTTTTTATTTTTAAACATTTACAGTGTATATTATTCAAAACTAAAATTAATTTTGCAATGTAATAATATGAACGACGCAAAAATAAAAGTAAGCATCAGAGAAAAATCATTGCTGGCCAGGTTAGGTGCCATCAAGCTAAGAGAGAAACGTATGGCTTTGACACTGGGCAAGACCATTTATCTCTACAATGTTTCTAAAGATACGTTTACTCAAAATTTGCCCTGGGTATGCCACGAACTTAAACATGTGGAGCAATGCAGGCGTATGGGTATTTTTATTTTTCTTTGGAAGTATATTTATTACTCAACTAAATATGGGTATTACAACAATCCGCTGGAGAAAGAAGCAAGAGATGCGGAACAGGAGACCACCTTGCTGGCAAGGTTTGATATTGCTACGAAAAATTCAGATATGGCTTAATATTAGCTGGCTTCCATTTCTAAAATTTTTTCAAATAGTTTTTCATATTCCTGGTGAGCGGATGCAAGTTTCAATTGTATGTTTTCATAATCCTTTTCCAACTGATGAAACTTTTCGATCTGCGCGTAAGTTTCGGGTAAGGACATTTCTTTTTCTACGCCTGCTTTTTTTTCTTCAAGAGTATTGATGTCTTCTTCTTTTTTTTCTAATTGTCGTTTATATTTTTGTAGCTCTTTTTTTTGTTCCCTGGTGAGTGAATTATCCGGTACTGCTTTTACATTTTCTTTGATAACCGGCGCCGATACAGGTTCTGCGGTTATGGCTTCCTCTTTCTTTCTTGCAGCCATTCTTTCGTTCCATTCGGTATATTCCTGATAAGAACCTTTAAATTCCTTTATTTTATAATCTTCTATTTCCCATATTTTGTTAGCGGTTTTAGAGATGAAATATCGGTCGTGACTCACAAATATCATAGTGCCTTCATAGTTGTTCAGCGCCTGGGCCAATAAATCTACACTAAACATATCCAGGTGGTTGGTAGGTTCGTCTAGCATTAAAAAGTTAGATTTGCTTACAATTACTTTTGCCAGTGCCACACGCGCCTTTTCTCCTCCGCTCAGGATTTTTATTTTTTTATCCACTTCTTCGCCGCTGAACATAAAGCCGCCTAAGAGCGAACGTAGCTCCAGTTCTGTTTTCCCGCTGCCGCAGGTTTGCATTTCTTCGATGATAGTATTTTCCAGATTGAGACTTTCCAGCTGGTGCTGCGCGTAAAAACTCTCTTCTACATTGTGCCCCCAAATCCTTTTGCCATCAAAGTTTTCGGTATCGGTTATGATTCTTAAAAAAGTAGATTTACCCTTACCGTTAGCACCAATAAAAGCTATTTTATCTCCTCTTTCTATCTCTGCCGATGTGTTCTTGAGAATCACATTGTTGCCAAAAGCTTTACTAACGTTTTCTAAAGATGCGATGATTTTTCCCGGTTGTTTATCTATCTGGAAATTAATTCTAAGATTAGGTCTTTCCAACTCTACCTGTTCTATTCTGTCTAATTTGTCTAATCTTTTAATAGCACTTTGCGCGGCGGCGGCTTTGGTAGCTTTTGAGCGAAAGCGTTCTATGAATCTCTCTTGTTGGCGTATATACTCCTGCTGGTTTTCGTAGGCGCGTTGTTGTAGTTCTATCCGCAATGCTTTTTCGCTTTCGTAAAATTCATAATTGCCGGAGTAGATGTGCAACTGTTGTTGATACAGCTCTACAATTTTATTTACCATCCTGTTTAAAAAGAATTTATCGTGCGAAACGATTACTACGCTGCCTTTATAGTTTTGTAAATATTTTTCCAGCCATTCAATAGAAGGAAGATCGAGGTGGTTGGTAGGTTCATCCAGCAACAAAACATCTGGCTGCTGCAAAATCATTTTTGCCAGCAACACGCGCATGCGCCATCCGCCACTGAAGGTTTTGTATGGTCTTGTTAATTCTTCATTGCTAAATCCAAGTCCGTGCAATACCTCTTCTGTTTTGTATTGAATATTATAGCCGTTCAATACATCCATCTCATGCAAGTAATCGGTGTATGTAATCAATAATTTTTCATCATGATTTTTTTCCAGTTCATGGCTTAAGTGTTCGATTTCTTTTTCCAAAAAACGAACACGTTCAAATGCGCTCATGGCCACTTCCAAAATAGATTCATTGGTATCGAAACTCAGCAAATCTTGATGCAGATAGCCGATAGTAGTATTTCGCCCTTTTTCTACATTGCCAGACAACGGCGTGTACTGACCCGTTAAAACCTTTAGAATGGTGGACTTTCCTGTGCCATTGTAACCTATCAAGCCAATCCTTTCACCCGGATGTATGTGCCAGGTAGCATCGGCAACAATTACTCTTGCGCCAAATTCAAACGTAACATTATTCAAACCGATTAACATGGCGCAAAAGTAATAAATATCTATAATCTTGCGTATCCAAACTTTTCTATTTCATTAATAGATTCGAGGACTACCGTATATTCGTTTTAGAGTAAATATTGTCCAAGTTAACTAAAGTTGAATAGAGATAATATCTATCAAAATTGAAAATACAATAAAGGATTTGTAGAAAAATAATATATGCCTTAATCTTTACAATCAATAATCATTTGTACATGCAATATGCTAAAGCATATTAATTATTTATCATAAATTATTTAGAATAACTATTTCAGAAGAACACTGCTTTTAAAAACTAAAAGAACATCTTAAGAATAAGATACTTTTTTTTTAACAACCAACAATGAAAATCTTTAATCAGCATAGATGCTTAGCTCAGCTCCGGAAGCAAAGTCTTGTCCGCGCTGTTCACTAAGCGGTGTAAATCGTATGTAGCGGGCTTTTACGAACTTCTCAATGATTACTTTTTTTTAAAATTATAATAATATTAATACATTGAAATACGTACATTCGTTTTTTTTAAATTGCTAAAAAGAAATTATAATTGCGCAAATACTTTCTTGAATTTTAAAAATGAAAAATTTACATAGGTATTTTATAGTTTTAATTATTTTGATTGCAATTGTTTCGTGCAAAAAAGATAATTTTGATAATAGTCTAACAAGCACAGAGTCCTTAAAGGAATACATTTCAAAAGACCAATATTGACGAGAAGTAAAAAAAATGAGAAGTAAAAAAAATATTTTCTAACAAGAGTAGTATTAAGCAGTCTATCCCGATTGATATTTTAGAAAAAGCAGAACTTTATACTAGTAAAGATGATATTGATTTAATAAACAATAGCGGTATAAAGGAGTTTTATCGTTCCAGAAAATTAAATCCGAGTATTATTGATGCTGCGCAATACATTTCTAATAATTTTAATACTGATTTTTATACTCAACTAATGAAAGAGTTCGATTTAAATAATGATGAATACTTAATGGCATATAGAATTGCTACTACCGCTGACTTATTAGAAAAGTACGACGCCTTTTTGATGGATAATGGATATAATTTGAAAGAGTCTTTAACAGCTAAAATCAGCTTTTCTAATGAACGTCCTTTTTTAATAATGAATGCAAATAGCGAGTATATATATAATACCCCAGTTATAGTTTCTAAAGTTAGTAGCCGAAAACGTTTTTCTTGTGCTTTAGCATTAGCAGGATATGGTCTTGCTATAGCTGCTGCTCCTGTATCAGGAGGTGCTAGTGTTGCGGTAGTTGCTGTTTGGTCTGCTTCTTATTTTGTGGCTGGTGCAAGCGTAATAGATTCTTGTCTTAATTAAAATATTCAATCATTCAATTGCAAAAAAATGTTACTCAAAAAAAATTATTTGTTAATCATAATTGGTGTATTAACGGTGCTTAATTTGCTTTATTTTTTAATAGAAGGTGCGGCATTCAGACGGGCTTTTATATTAAACACTATCGTTTGTGCACTAATTGCCATATCGTTATTTCTAAACAAGCGCACCACAAATCAGTTAAGCAAAAAACAACTAATATTTTTTTATAGCATTTTAGCTGTAATCTCAGCTTCTGTATTTTTATATTTCATTCTAAAATAAAAAAACAAAAAAGAGCGACTGCCTTACGCTTGAAGACAGTCGCTCTTTTCTATATTCATAATTAATGAAAATCTACTCTGCATATATACTCAACTCAGCGCCCGATGCAAAGTCTTGTCCGCGCTGTTCACTAAGCGCTGTAAAGCGTATGTAGCGGGCTTTTACAGGTTTGTCAAAGATAACTTTTTTAAGTTCTCCGTTGTTAGCAAATGAGGATTTTATTATTGGTTCTCCCCAATTGTCTCCGTCCATACTTATGTGAATGGAAAAGTCTTTGATATTTCCGTTGCCACCGCCGGTGCGTGGCAGATAAGAGAAACCTTTAATTGTCTTCACTTCACCTGCATCCAGGTCTACCCAGTGTGGATATTGTGCTACCGTTACCGAATACATTGTATGCCACATTGTAGAAGGATTGCCGTCTACAAGGTTAGACGCATTGCCTTCACCCGTTTCCTGGCTGCTTGCGTTTATTACAGTTAATGGTATGGTTTCTATTTTGCTGAAGCTTTGTTCAGTACGTAGTTGTGGATAGGCTTTAAACCAGGCATTGATAGTGCCGCCTTGTCTCAGATTGAAAGGAGCTGTGTAATTTACAGGTTTGCCGTCATTGATGCTGTATAGTACATCTGCAGTTTCTTTAGAAGATACCACAGATACCTCTCCTGCGCTGTTTCTGGAAATCATAAGTGGTACCAAGCCTGAAGGCGCTACTGACGCGGCTTTTGAAAGCGTTTGTCCTTCTGTGGGTCTTATGATAAAGCCGATGGTATGTGGACCGGCGTTTACTCTGTCTTGTTCTAAAGGCGCTCCCTGGCCACAGCTGTTGCCACCCAAGCCTGTAACGCCCATGTCAAGGTTGAGATAAGTATCTCCGGCTTTAGGTAGCTTATGTATGTGAGAAGCTAAGGTCATATCGAGAGAGTTATATGGTAATGCCGTAGCCGATAAAGTTTCGTTGGCAATGAATATAGCGCCTTTGCCTGCATTATCGGTAAGTGCGCACCATCTTACATCTTCATGATTGCCCATGCTTTGCGGTCTAGGAAAGTTTACAAACTGATCTACCACTTTGCTTTTGTGCAGTTCTATGAATTGCCCGCTTTTTCTGTCGGCGTAGTTATCTATCGGGCCCCTGCCATAATAGCTGAAGTTGCTGTATTTTTCAGGAATTTTTAATTGATAGCCCAACCTTGGCAATACCAGTGAAGACTTGTTGGATACGATGCCGGATTGCAGTTCTATAGAGCCATCGGGATAAATTGTAAAGACTTGATTGGTAGTAAATTTAAAGTCATTCTCCCCAAACTTTCTGTCGGTCAATTCTTCTACAGTATTTTTTCCGGACGACCATCCGCCGTGTATTTTAGCGGCATTTGGCGCTTGGGATTCTACTGTAAAAGAAGCAGTGATGGTGCCATCAGCATTCGTTGTGAAGTTATATTTGGCTACTTTATGTTTAAGATTGTGTAAGCCATTTTCATACCACTTTTCGTATATCCAGTTATCGTTATTTACAAAAGCTCTAAGCGCATACAGCTCAGGTCCGTTGCCATCTTCTATTACTTTCTCCTTTCCGTAAGTTAGACTGTGAATAGAACCGGTGCTAACATCAAATATAGCCACGAAATTTCCTCCTCTAACAGTAGCAAAAGAGTTATTGGTATTGAAAGTCAATTGTGGTTTTGTATTGGCTATGGCCGCTGCCGCTACAGGCTGAACGTTGGTTGCGGATTTTACAAGTATCTGTTCTTCGGCCTCTACAAATCCTGCCGGCGCCCAAGCCGATGGGTTTTTAGTTAAGAACTGAATTTTTACAAAATACTCTGCATCATCTTTCAATTGATTAAAGTTGTATGGTAGTTGTACATTGGCCGTATCTCTCGCTTTTAGTGCCGGTATGTTTACTTTTCCATTTTGAATGGATGTGCCGTTTTCGTACAATTGCCATTGAATATCATAGCCGGATAAATCTTTGAAATAATATTTATTAAAAATCTCAAAGTTGCTTTTCTTTACATCTAATGCTGCAGCGCCCATTTGCTGATACACTTTTTTTACTTCGTAAAATTGAGGCTTAGGTTCCAGGTCTGCGAATATTAAGCCATTCATTACAAATTGACCATCATTAGGTTTATCTCCAAAATCTCCACCGTAGGCAAGGAATTTTTTGCCGGTCTCTTTATCGTAGTAGTACATAGCCTGATCTATCCAATCCCAAATAGCTCCGCCCATAAAAAAGTTGGTAGACTCTATCGCTTCCCAATAGTCAATCAAATTGCCACAGGCGTTGCCCATAGAATGCGCGTATTCCGATACGTGGAAAGGATATTTGATGTTGTATTTGCCGGTAACAGCGCCGCGCATCCAGGAAATAGACGGATACTGGTTTGAACCCATGTCTACAATACTGTTGTTGCGCTCGTACTGTACAGGACGCGAGTCATCAAACTTTTTCAGAGCGTTGTATGCCGTTACAAAGTTTTTTCCGGGCCCGGCTTCATTGCCCAAAGACCAGATAACTACAGAAGGATTGTTTACGGTAGCATGTGCCATTTCCATCACGCGTGCTACGTGCGCGGCTTCCCATTCTGGCGGGTGAGAAAGCGATGCGTCTCCGTAATAATATTGATGCGATTCTATATTGGCTTCATCTTCCAGATAGATGCCGTATTTATCGCAAAGGTAATACCAGTAAGGATCATCAGGGTAGTGTGCATTTCTTACATGATTGATGTTTCCGCGCTTCATGAGCATGATTTCTTTTTCCATTTGCTCGCGTGTAACCACTTTACCTAATTCAGGATTCGTTTCATGGCGGTTCACTCCTTTTAGTTTTACGGTTTTTCCGTTGAGGTAATAATACCTGCCTGCAAGCCCAAACTCATCATCTTCGGCTTTCGTGTCTTTGATTTCCACTTTTCTAAACCCGGTGTATGTTGATACGGTTTCAATGGTTCTGTTCCTGGCATCTTTTAGTTCGGCTACCAATGTGTATCTGTGCGGAAACTCTGCGCTCCATTGTTTGGGATTATTCAGCTTCAATGCTGTTTTAATATTGTTGACTTCTTTTCCCGCGTTTACAGCCGATACCGTGGTTGTGGCAATTGCATCTACTTTAGTATTATCATCACCGTAAAGTTTGTTCTCGAATAAAGAATAAACAATCTTATATCCTTTAACTGATTTACTGCTCAAATTTTTTATGTTGGCATTAATGTTTAATGTTCCGTTTTTGTAATTATTCTCCAAGTCGGGAATTACTACCAGGTCACTTATGTGTACCTGAGGTGTAGAGTATAATGCCACCGTTCTGAAAATGCCCGGTAAACGAAACATATCCTGCGCTTCCAGGAAAGAAGCGTCGGAGTTTCTGTATACTTCCACCGCAATAGTATTTTTGCCCTTTTGCAAATATTTCGTGATATTAAAGTTAGCCGCGTTGCGTGAGTTTTTTGAAAAGCCTACATATTTTCCGTTAATCCAAAAATAAAAGAAATTATCTACTCCGTCAAAGCTTAAAACTACATTGCGTCCCTGCCAGTTTTGCGGCACTTCAAACTCTCTTAAAAATGAACCTACTTCGTTTCTGTATGTATAAGTTGTCCAGCTTGTGGGTGGCGTACGCATAACGCCGCCGCGCCAGTCATCCACAGCTACTTTGTGCTGAAATATTACCGGCTGATTTACATAAATAGGCACACCGTATTTTAAGGAACCATCTTTTTGTATGCCGTGAATATTCCAGCTTACAGGCACGGGAATATTGTCCCAACTGCTCACATCATAGCCGGGTTTATAAAAATCTACGGGGCGCTCGTCAGGATGCTTTACCCAATTAAATTTCCATGTTCCGTTGAGAGATAGCCAGTAAGAAGAGTTTTCCGGTAAAACTTTCCGGGCTGCTTCTACGTTTTGAAAAGAAAAGTAATAAGCTTTGGGTTGTTCTTTATTTAATGCTAATCTTTCGGGTGCTTCCCATTCCTTGCCATCGGGGGCCGATACATTGCCGTATTGAAAGCCTTTTAAAGCCTGCTGGGAATAACTTGCATTAAATGAAATAAAAATCGTCAACAAACAAAAAAAAAGTTGCTTCATAATCATGAGTGATTTACAATAATGAATAATAAAGAAATCTGCAATTGCGCGTAACTACAGAATGCTTACATAAGTTTTTATTTATGTAAAGTGTACACTTTACAGTGTTTCAAATATAAATAATACTCGGCTAAAACCAGTATGAAAAGCTAAGCAAACGTTTTAAATTGACTGATAATGTGATGTGTTAAAAACTTATGCAGGAATTTTCTTGTGTTCGTTGTATACTTTTCGTGAGATAAACCAATAATAGATAATACCGGCTATTAATATTACAGAGCAGGTAAGATACAAGGAAGAGAAACCAAAAACACCTGTAACCCAACCTCCAATTAACATGCCCAGCGCTAAGCCTAAGTCAAAGCCGAGAAGATAGGTAGAATTAGCGGTGCCTCGCTGGTCTGCTCTCGACATGTTTACATATAATGTTTGTAATGCAGGAAACATCATACCATAGCCAATGCCGATAAACAAGCCGGAAGCGCAGAAAGCAATGATATTGTGCCATTGCGAAAAAACAAGAAAGGCTATGGATATGATAAGCATGGCAGAAATATTTACTACATGTATGTATCCGCGATCAACAAATTTTCCTGAAAAAATCCTGGAAGCCATGATACCTCCGGCCCAAAATATGAAGAATATGCCCGGGTTGGAAACATCAATCTGCAAACCATATTGTGCTACAAACGGACCGATGGTACCCCAGGCAAAAGATGGCAGCAGCTGATTAATAAAAATAGGCCAGGACTTTATCAGAAACATATTTTCAGGAGTAATGCGTTTTGTTTTTGGCTTAGGCTGTTTAGGCGCTTTTATAAAGTAAGCAGTAGCTACCCCCAAAACACCCATGGCTATTGCGAACCAGAGTAAAATCTTAAATCCATATTCCTGATAAATATAAATGGCTATAAACGGCCCGGTAGCCATTGCCAGATTATTTAAAGTGCCAAAATATCCTATGCCTTCGGCTCTTCTGCGGGTGGGCAATACATCTACCACAAGTGTACTGGTAGCTACAGTGCCGCCACCCCACCAAAGGCCATGAAAGAATCTTACCACTACAAAAAGTACTACGCTGGTAGCAAAGAAGTAACCGCCAAAAGTAAGGGTGTATAAGGCAAAGGAAATTAATAAGATTTTTTTTCTTGAAATTAGATCAACCAGATACCCCGATATAGGCCTGGTAAGCATCAGCGCAAGCGCGTAAGAAGAAAGAACTATGCCGGTTTGAGATTGGGGTACATGCAATTGCTCGGTAATGTAAAGCGGAATGGTAGGCATGAGCAAATTGAAAGAACATGCCATAAAGAAATTAGCTATACATACCTGAATAAAGCTGCTGTTCCAAAGATTATCACGCATTGCAGTATCTTCTAATGAATAATTGAGCCTGCAAATTTACGATTAATATTTCAAGACCGGCTGTTAAAACTGAAATCCACCACGCCACGAAGGCCCGAAGAAACGTAAAGGCATTTTATAATCTTCAATCGAGGTAACATCTACATAATTACATTATTCCGTCGCAATTTCATTACCTTCTACAATGGTTTTATCCAATAGCTATAACTGTAATTTTTAAATGGTAACTGATATTTTTTAATTGCAGGAGAACCCCATGAATCAATGCCGGCAACGCCTGTTTGCAAATAATCTATATGCAGGTAGGTTTTGTTTCTTTTTATGAGTTCGCCGGAGTGATATTGTTTTTTATCTACTTCGGGGTCTAAATCATCCAGGCTGTAGGGTAGCGCGTTAAAGCTCAGCAGGCTGTCGGCAAATTCAACTCTGACGCCTTTGCCTCTGTTGTTTGTAAACTCTACCCAGCGCACATCAGATTTGTTGCCGCTTTCCTGAGGGCGCGCATAAGGAAAATATTGCTCATCAACTGTTTGGTTGTAAATACCAATATGAGAAGCCGATTTCCTGTCCCAATGATTTTCCCACGGACCTCTTCCGTAGAAGCTGATTTTGTTGTACTGATTACCAAGCTCAAGATTATTGCCAATGCGCATCAGCATTTTATAATCGCCTTTGTTGGCAGTGAAATGATTATCTACTTTAATCGCTCCATCAGGGTAAATGGTGTATGTGATTTTTTGTGCAGCATCGCCATTCAATATATTTTTTACAAAAGTTACTTCGTAAGTATTTCCTGTTTTTTGGGTCTCGGCAGAAGTGATATTGCCTTCTTCATAAGCGTTGCGCCACATGCGAGTAGACTTGTTGAGTCCGGCGCCATGATCATTATCTACCGGGGCTCTCCAGTAAGAAGGCATTGGGCCATTCTCCAGTATTCTTTGATTGCCTACCGTGTATGACTGCATTATTCCTTTCTGCATATCAAAAGTAACCGAAAAGTTTCTGCCCGAAATGGTATTGCCTGATTGAGAAAGATTGCCCGATGCATTATTGGTAGTCTTCGGCTGCAGCTGTTCGGTTAATGCCAGTTGCTCATAGGCCAATTCATATCCTGCTTTCATCAAAAATTCCGGCTGTTTCAGCAGATAATATACATTCAGGAAATATTCTTTGCCGGCGACAAAATTATTTTTGAACGGAATGCTTACTGTAGTGCCGGTTCTTGGCTCCAAGTTAATATTAGCCACATTACCTGTTTGTATTGCTTTGCCGTTTTCTACCAGCTCCCATCGCATAGAGAAGTTGGAAAGATCGCGGAAAAAATAACTGTTGAAAATATTCACGGTATTATTACCGGTGAAAGTAGTTTTAATAAACTGGTGTACTTTTTTAATTTCTATAGCCATCGGTGTAAGCTCGCGATAACCGGTAACTACGCCTTTTACATTAAAGTTGTTGTCGCTCATCATGATCGGGTCTACCGGATTGTCAAATGGAAAGTCTCCGCCATAAGCGATGATTCTTTTTCCATTTTTTACAGTATCAATTCCCTGGTCTATCCATTCCCAAATGTAGCCACCCTGTAGCTTTGGATACTCTTCTATATTGTCCCAGTATTCTTTAAAATTACCCAGGCTGTTGCCCATGATGTGGGCATATTCGCTCATGATAAACGGACGGTTTTCTCTGGTTTGCTTACTATAAGTTACAAGATAATCGGGGTGCGGATATTGTGGTACTATCATATCCGTATTAAAGTCGTATACAGCTCTTTCGTATTGTACAGGTCTGTAGTCGTGTTCTTTCAGCCAGGTATATGCGTCGTACATGTTGATGCCGTTGCCGGCTTCGTTGCCTAAAGACCAGATTAAAATAGAAGCATGATTTTTTCCTCTTTCATACATGCGTATATTCCTGTCCATGTGTGGAATTTTCCACTCCGGATCGTTGGCAAAGGTGGTTTGCAAATCGTAATATCTTCCATGCGATTCTATGTTAGCTTCTTCAATTACATACAAGCCGTATTTATCGCAAAGCTCCAGCCAGTAAGGATGTGGCGGGTAGTGAGAGTTGCGAACAGCGTTTACATTTAGCTTCTTCATCATTTCCATATCTTTCTCCATGTCGGCTTTAGAAAGTATGTGTCCTTTGGTAGGATGGGCCTCGTGGCGGTTTACGCCTTTAAAGAAAACACGCTTGCCGTTTACCAGCACATCGCTTCCTTTTATTTCTATTGAACGGAAGCCAACTTTCTGAGGTGTCACCTGCAATACATTGGCATTCTTATCTTTTAAAGTAAGGTACAAAGTATACAAATAAGGAATTTCTGCCGACCAGGTATGCACATTAGGGATATTGATTTTTCTAAATGAAAATTTATTGCGATAGCTGCCTAAAACACTCATGGGTTCGGTGATTTCGCTAAGAATGGTTTTTCCCTGCGCGTCTTTCAATTCCATTTCTACTAAAAAAGTATCGGGGCGACTGTGCAATACGCCGCGGCCGGTATCTATGCGGTAATTGTTGATTTGTACCTCAATGTCTAAAGTTCCGTTTTGATAAGTATTGTCGAGCAGCGCCATTACTTTGCTATCTCTTATATCCAGTTTGGGCGTGGCAAATAAATACACATCTCTTTCTATACCTGAAAATCTAACCATATCCTGCGCTTCGAGGTAGCTGGCATCGCTCCAGCGGTATACCTGCAAAGCTACCAGGTTTTTACCGGGCTTTACGTATTTTGTAATGTCAAACTCCGCGGCCAGTTTGCTGTCTTCGCTATAGCCTACTTTTTTGCCATTTACCCAAATAAAAAACGCAGATTTCACGGCACCCAAATGAATGAACACCTGCTTATCTTTCCAATTATCAGGCAGCGTAAAAGTTTTGCGGTAAGAGCCTACGGGATTGTTGTCTTCGGGAATATCGAAAGGAGGGTTAAGCGTGGAGCCGGCTTTAGCTCGTCCTGCAAAATCGTAATGATGATTGATGTAGATGGGATATCCGTATCCATTTAATTCCCAGTTGGCGGGCACCTGAAAGTTGGTCCAGCCTTTTTGTGTATCGTCAAAATCTGTTTTATAAAAATCCTGCGGTCTTTGACGCGGATCCTGCACCCAGTTAAAACGCCAGCTGCCGTTTAAGGATAAATAATTGCCTGATTTTTCTTTATCAAAAGTGTTGGCTTTTGCTGCATTTTCAAAACCGAACATATCGGCCCGCATGGGCAGGCGGTTTACTTCTACAATAGAAGGCGTTATCAGCTCAGTGGGGAGTGAGCTGTTTTGAGCATGCATCAGATTATATGATGTGAATATTGCTATAGCAAAGAGGAATAATTTATTCATAATTGTATATAAAATTGAGGTTCGTAAAATTAATCAATTTATACAATAGAATATCGATTTATTAATTACTATAAAAACGATTGCGTGAAAAACTGCCACATATGTAATTAGAAATTAACTGCTTTAAAATTGGTCAAAATCATCTGTTTATTTGTGTGAGGGTTATCATTTTGATGTATGGAATACTTAATGTAGTTAAATTGTCTTGTTGAGAAATCGTAACTTTTTGTCCTGTAACTGCAAAAAAGTATTCTAAAGAGTAATAGTCATGCGTCCTTACAGAAGGTTCGAATTCCAAACCTTTAGGCCCCCCAAACCTTCGCAATCCTGTCCTTTATCTTTTGCTCAAAAATTGCAATAAGTGCCTTATTGGCATTTACCAATTCCTGCTCTTTTTCTATTTTTGCTACGATTTGGCGTTGGGTTTCGAGCGGTGGCTTTGGAACAATTAATGTTGAAAAGTACTCGTAACCAACTCTTGGTAACTGAGCTCCTTTAATTCCTTTCATCACTTCGTTATTGAAAGACTGAGAAAGAAAATGAAAGGCATAGAATTTTGGATCTATGTCTTCTTTTGCTTCTAAAACAAATATGTCAGTGGAACAAATTCCTTCAAGCTCTGAGAGGTAAACCTTATTAAGGTTTGGTCTTAATTTTCCATAAAGAATATGATTGGTTTTGAAGACCGTTTTTGTGCTTTTAATATCCTTTGGGTTTGAAACTACTTCGCCAATTAATTCTCCTGAACCTTGAGAAATATTGTCAAGACCTACATAATTAACTGCCGATTCTTCAAGTTCAGCAGGTATTACACTTGTTGTAACTTTTTCGAATATTTCTCCCAACTCCACCATCTCCCAATCAGGGGCAATGTCAATTTTGGGTTTGTAGTTGGTTACTACGGCTTTGGCACCATCTATGATTTTTTGGTAGCCTTCTATTTCGGCTACTATTTCTTCCTGAATGGATAAGGGGGGAAGGGGGATTTGCTTTTCTTTTAGTTCTTTATAATGACGGCTGTAGCCAAGGTTTTTGATTTCAATGTTTCTAATCAAGTAATAGAAAAATTTGGGATTGAATTCGTCTGACGGTTGTAAAATTTTCACGCCATCCGCACCAAGGACAAAATCAAAATCTACATACTTGAAACATCTTGTATGGTCACCAAAAATTGTAACAGGTTTTGTTAATCTGAAAACATCTTCGGAGTTATTCCAATAGCCAGCGATAAAGTTATCCGATTGGTCAATGACCGGAAAAGTTCCCTCTTCTTTATAATCAGAACTTTTGATTTTTGTTGAATAGGTAACTTTATCAAGAGCATCTTCAAAATCTATTAAAGGAAAGTCCGTAAGAATTTGAATTTGTTCCTTATATCGTTCACCACTTAAATTGTAGTCTCCTTTTTTGGCTATTTCAACTTTCGGAACAAGGAGAGCAATGGGAGTTTCTTCAAATTCTCCTGTTTCAATAAATTTGTGAGCAAGTTTTATCGCTTCTTCTAACTGTCCGCCTTTTACCGCTGTTCGTTGTGCTCCCAAATTGTAACCGTCATTGTCAATTTTGATAAATAGGACTTCCTCACGGGTTTTAGCAATTTCTTTATCCATCAAAAGAATGGATGTTTTTACACCACTGTATGGATTGAAAACACCTGCGGGCAAACTCACTACTGCGTACAAATGATTTTCCACCAGCATCTTGCGTAGGTCTTTGTATGCCGTCCCACTTTGAAAAATAATTCCTTCGGGAACAATGATGCCTGCCTTTCCATTGGGGTTTAGGTGTTCGGCTATGTAATCCACAAAAAGAACTTCGCTTCGGTTACTGCTAATGGTAAATTTCTTGTGCGGTCTTATTCCACCTTTCGGACTCATAAATGGCGGATTTGCCAACACAACATCAAAACTTTCGTTCCATCGTTCCTCGCTGCTTAATGTGTCGTATTCATGAATATTGGGTGTGTTAAATCCGTGCAAATACAAATTCACTAAACTCAATCGCACCATGTCAGGCGAAATGTCATAGCCCACAAAATTCTGAATGAGCTTTTTACGGTCGTCAGGTGTTAACTGGTCACCCAGATTATTGAAAGGCTTCTTTTCGAGTTTGTTGTACTCGTAAATATTTAAACCCTGTTTATTGTCTTTTGAGTATTTAAGTAGAATATGTTTGTAGGCAGAAATCAAAAATCCTGCTGTTCCACATGCCGGGTCAAGAATCGTATCGGTTTTGTCAGGGTCAATAATGGCTACCAAAAAATCAATAATGTGTCGTGGCGTTCTGAATTGCCCTGCATCACCTTGCGAACCCATTACCGAAAGCAAATATTCAAAAGCATCGCCCAGTTTCTCGCTGTGGGTGTATTCAAATTCACCAATGGTTTTCAGAAACAATTTTAATGTTTCAGGGTCTCGGTAAGGCAAATAAGCATTATTGAAAATATCCCGAAACAGTTGCGGAATGTTCGGGTTTTTCTCCATTCCCTCAATGGCTTCAGAATACAGTGTGAGCATTTCCGAAGCGGTAACTTTTGGGTGCATTAACTTATCCCAAGCGTATTTGCTAAACTCAATGACTTTATCCTTTTTTCGGTCGTTTGGAAATTCAGGGTCGGGAACTTTGTAATCAGAAAAGAATTTAGCTTGTCCGCCCAATTCAACAGCTTCCTTGTCCATATCGTCCATAAACTTGTAAATCAAGCCAATGGTAATTTGCTCAATCTGTGCTTTGGGGTCTGGCAGTTTACCTACCAAAATATCTCTGCAATCGTCTATTCTTCTTTTCGTTTGTGTATCTAACATGTATTTATTTATTTCCTGTTGAGACGAATTATAATTCGTCTTTACCTAAATTGGTCTTCCTGCCAATTGGCAGGATTATTTTTAATATACTCTGAAATTCGTTGAAATGATTCATCATTTCGGATAATGTGGTCATGAAATCGTGATTGCCATGCAAAATGCAAATCTAATCTATTACAGTATTTGGTAACGGCAGATTTATAGGAACGTATGATGGATGAAATGGTATTTGATTTTGGTGAAATGGCAGACATTTTTTCGTTTTTGTTGACCGATTCTGTAGGGACGTTGCATGCAACGTCCCTACCATCAACGTCCCAACCGCCTACGTCCCAACCACCAACGTTTCCCCTATCATTCCCATTCAATATCAAAATCCCATGTACATGATTAGGCATCACCACAAATTCACCTAATTCAATATTTTTCGCGTGATTTTTTATTTCGTACCATAATGTATAGGCAATTGCACCCGCTGGTAAAACCTTTATTTTCTTGTTTTTGATTTCACCGAAATAATGTTCACGGTCTTTGGTGCAAATGGTAATGAAATAGGCAGCATCGTTTCCGTAATGCCAGTTTTGTAATCGGGCAGATTCGCTTCTATATTTTCCCTTAAATTTATCTGACATTATGCGGCAAATCTATCAAGGTTAATGTAATCTTTGATATAAACAGGGATCACTTCCCTGTACTTGTTGGCAACCGCCTTGAATTGTGAAATGGTAAGCGTTGGATGCGTTTGTAAGGCATGGAAATCTTTTGTTTCAATTATTTTCCGAATGTCCTGGTCAACAATGTATGCCTTAAAAAAGTACTTTAAAGCTCTTAGGTTTACATCTTCCTCAGGTGGATAGATAGAAATGAATTTTTCAAATTCTTCTTCCAGCAATTCGTCTTTGGATTTGAATTTTGGAATGATACCAAAGATTTTTTCTACCACTTCACGAATGGAAACCTTGCGGTCAATCTTAGCAGCTTTTCTGATTTTTTCAAGATTGAAATATTCATACGGTTTGTCAAAAATCTCTTGCTGAATGTGGGTTGCGACTTGTTCCCAATTTCCGAGTTCAACATTCTTTTTGATGATGTCGTCCATGATGATACGGTCTTCAAACTTTTTGAAAAGTTCTCTGTCAATCCGCATTCCTTCAAGGCCAATTGGTTCTTCAACCAAACTCAATAATGGGTCAGGTTGATAAGTCGTGTATTTGTCAATATCAACACCACCGCCACCACCTTCTCCACTTCCTTTTTTAGGTTGTGGTAGTTTTAGTTTTTCATCATAGTCAAACTTTTCTTCGAAATATTCGCAGTTAGCAAAGAAGTCGAACAGTTTAAATGTTTCTTTGTCGTGGCGAATGATTTCTTCTTCGTTCAATTCGTTTTTGAATTTGTATTCAAACGTGTTTTTGCGTGTTCCTCTTCCTTTAATCTGCACAAAATCAGCAGGACTAAAAATTGGTCGCATCATGCAGATATTCAACAAATCGGGGCAATCATAACCAGTTGTCATCATTCCAACCGTAACGCATACTCTTGTTTTACAGGATTTATAACCTTCTAACCAAGTTGTTTTCCCGCTTAGGTTGTTGTTGGTGAAGTTGATGGTCATTTGTTGTGCATCACCAACTTGTGAAGTTACCTGAACCGCCAAATCGGAATTGTACTTACCTGGGAAAAGTTGCTCTGCAAACTCATTCAATTGTTCTGTTAGCTTTCGAGCATGGTTTTGACTTACTGCAAAAATTATTGTTTTGCCAATCTCGTTTGTAATTGGGTCACGCAAAGCATTTTCTAAAAAGGTTTGGCAAAAAATGCTGTTCGTTTTTTCAGAGAAAAACTTCTTTTCAAAATCTCGTGAAACGAATGTTTCGGTTTCTTCTCCTTCTTCAGTAGGAACTACAACTGCGTAGCCTTCATCAGAAAGTAATTGTGTAGTGATTTCAGTTCTGGCATCTAAAACCTTAGGGTTAATCAAATAACCGTCTTTCACACCATCAATCAATGAATAACGAAAAGTTGGGTCGCCACCCTCACAACCGAAGGTTGAGTAGGTGTCTCTCAACATTCTCCGTTCAATTTCTCTTGGGTCGTTTTCTTTTACTTTGTCGGGGTCAACGCCTTTCAAGTAGTCTTTTGGTGTAGCGGTTAATCCTAGTTTATACCCATGAAAATATTCAAAAACGGCTCTTGCGTTTCCAGAAATTGAACGGTGGGCTTCATCAGAAATTAATAAGTCAAAGTCTGTCGGTGAAAAATCATAGCGGTATTTGTCATTGTGCATCAATGATTGAATGGTCGTAACCAAAATGTCGCATTTTCTCCAGTCGCTTTTGTGTTTTTTGTAAATGAAAGTTGTGTAATCAGGTTTCAAATATTCTGTAAAAGCTTTCCAAGCTTGGTCTTCCAATTCCAAACGGTCAACCAAAAACAAAACTCGTCTTGCGTTTTGTGTCCTCAAAAACAATCTAATAACAGCCGCTGAAGTCAAAGTTTTACCTGTTCCCGTTGCCATTTCAAAAAGGAATCTGTCTTTTCCCTGTCCAACTGCACTTTGTAAAGCCCGAATAGCTTTTAACTGATAATGCCTTAAAAATCTAAGTCCGTTTGACCAGATAAAATCTTTACTTGCTTCAATGCTTCCGTTCCATTCAGGTCTTTCTGCAAAGTCAGGCATTTGAACTTTAACAATGTAGTCAACTTCTACTTCTTCGTTTGCAAGTGAATTTCTATCAGGATTCCAGTTTTTAATTGCTCCAATTTCATCAGGTGAAGGAAATTTGTAAATCGGTTTTGGATTTCCCTCTGTAATATCCCAAAAATAGTGAACAATTCCATTAGAGAGAATAACATATCTCGCTCCAACGGTCTTGGCGTATTTTCTTGCCTGTTCTTTTGCAACAAGTGGGTGGAGGCTTTCTTTTTTTGCTTCAAGAACACAAAAAGGTTTATTGTCACTGTCAACGAGTAAAAAGTCTAAAGAACCATTCTTTGTTTTCTCATAGTCGTTTCCCCATGCGTCAATTTCTTGTTGAGTAATCTTCACATGATTTTCAAGCAGAATGTTTGCTTTTTCTTCCTCATTGTCAAAGAATCTCCATCCTGCCTCTGTCAGCAGTTGGTTTATTTTAATTCTTGCATGAGCTTCATTTTTCATTGTTCAATTTCTATGTTTTTCTGTCGAGCGCTGGCAAAATTCAAACTCTTTTGGTTTTTTGTTTGGGCTTTGTATGTCGGGAAAAACCAAATGTGCTTGAATGCGCGGTCGACTTTCTACAATGAGGCATAACGGTGGCGCTTGACGAAGTTCCGAAAAAAATGTGAATTTTCTCATAAACATAACTTTCTTTCTTTAAAATAAAAATCTGTTTATTTTTGAATGCTAAAATGAAACGAAGCAGTATAAATTTTCTCACACAGAGGAATGTATATGCGGATGAAAAAGAAAAGACGATCTAAAAAATATCAGTCCAAACAAAAAAAGAAGCGGATAATTATTGCTTCCATTATTGCTTTTGTAGTGATAGCGGTGATTGCAGTGTTTGTTATCCTGTCAAAGCCGCCATTGTCTTACAATAAATACAATGCGTTTGGCATTTATATGCCTGTAGAATATGCCATACACGGCATAGATATTAGTCGCTACCAAGGTAGTATCAATTGGCAAATGGTAAAAGAGGTGCACATTGACAGTATAAAAATAGGCTTTGCTTTTATGAAAGCAACAGAAGGTATTGAAAGCAGCGATCCAAACTTTAAAGAAAACTGGGTAAAAAGTAAGCACGCGGGCATTCCGCGCGGCGCTTATCATTTTTTTCTGGCAGACAGAGACGGCACATTGCAGGCGAAAAATTTTATAACTAACGTGCAATTAGAACCTGGCGATCTGCCGCCGGTGGTAGACGTAGAGAAGCTGAGCGGCGTACCCAAAGCTCAACTGATCAAAGAATTGAAAGAATATATTGCAGTGATAGAAGGGCACTATGGTGTAAAGCCTATCATATATACTTACGCATTTTTTTATAAAGAAAATTTACAAAACGAACTGAGTGATTATCCTTTGTGGATTGCGCATTACGAACTGGAAGACCGCAGGCCGCAACTGGACCGTGACTGGCAGTTTTGGCAGCATAGCGAAAAAGGTAATGTAAGCGGCATTAACGTAAAAGTAGATATGAACGTGTTTTACGGAGATAGCCTGTTGTTTAAAGAGATGCTGATAAACTGATTAGTATTTCTTTTTGAAGTTGCTGCGGTTATTATTATTGCGGTTGTTATTGTTGTTGTTATTGCGGTTGTTGCCTGAAGGCTGATTGCTGTTGCGCTGTTTATTTTGATTATTATTGTTGCGCGCAGAAAAGTTTTGCCTGTTTTTATTTTTGTTCTGCTGGTTGCGGTTGGTAACAAAATTGTCTTTGTGTTTAATAAACGGTGTATTCTCAAACTGTAGCTGTCCGCCTGTAATGCTGTCCATTTCCGATTGTATAGAGGCATCCTGTACCAGTTCGTTGTGCCAAGTGCTGTATGCCAACTTCATGTAGTAAGCAACCGCGTTGGCAAAGCCATCTTTCTTTTCTTCGTTGGTTTCCTGCAATGCTTTATTAATAACCAGCTCTATATTTTTGCCTAAGTGCGCGTATTTAGGATGACGCTCGGGATAAGGCAGTGGTTCGGGTTTTTCTTTGTAGGTTTCTTTTTCAGGAATAGGATAGGGACTTTCTACTTCCAGTTTAAAGCCGCTCATAAAGAAAAGATGATCCCAAAGTTTATGTCTGAAATCTTCTACATTCTTTAAATGCGGATTCAGAAATCCCATTAATTCTATCAGCACTTCAGCCTGCTGCTGTCTTTTTTCTTTATCTTCAATAGTAAGCAGGTAGTCTACCATCTTTTGAATATGTCTTCCGTGCTCTCTCATGCTCATGTGCGGTCGGGCTGTGTTATATTCCATATATTAATTTGATAATTTAATGAATTTAGCCATTACTGTTCCATCTTGTTCAGAACAGTTGGCGGTCATTTGTTTTTTAAATGTTGTAACTGAGCTATTATGCAGAAACATCTGTCTGTCAGCTTAAAGGTTTTAATATTGTTTGTATTTGTAAAATGTGATAAATAAATCAAATCGGCATTTGTAACTTATCAAAAATCTGTAAATACAGTAAATTATTTATCCGGTATTTTTCAAAATACTTTTCAGTAGTTCTCAAGGATGGTGCAAAAGTAATTAATTATTATAATTATCAACAAAAAAATAATATTGATTTTCTATACAGCCATTTTTTTTGACAGAAATTAAAACATCGGTTATTTCATCCGTATATTTTCAATTTTACGTCTTTGTCAGATATAATTATTATTTCATGTTGATAAATGTAAGCGGAAGATTGATGCTGCCTTTAAGACTGGCGATGACAGCCTGCAGATCATCAATTTTTTTTGCGGTTACTCTTACTATATCATCCATTATTTGTGCCTGTACTTTTAGTCCGCTGTCTTTAATCTGTTTCACTATTTTCTTTGCGTCTTCCTGTTTTAGTCCGTTTTGTACGGGTACTTCTTTCTTTACTACCTTACCGCTGGGATAGGTTTCCTTTTCAAAATCGAAAGCCACGGGATCTATGCCCTGCTTCATAGCACGACTGATGATCACATCAATGATCTGTTGCATTTTCATATCGCTTTCGGCTTCAAGTTTTACGATGTAGTTTTTTTTATCCAGCTCAATTTCTACAGGCGAATTTTTAAAATCGAAACGATTGGATATTTCTTTTTTCACGGTGTTTACCGCGTTGTCCAGTGTTTGAAGGTCTACTTTACAAGCTATATCAAATGAAGGCATGGTGTGAATGGTTAATGATGAGTGATGAATTGTTTTGTGTAACTTTTAAATTTAGATTTACATCAAAGTTAAAGAAAATAATAGTTAATCGGCGCTATTATATCTTATAATTTGGTTGCACAAAAGGTTACATACCAGTCCAAAAATATATTTTATGCTTTCGCATACTATTTTTAGCAATGTAAAAAAAGAAGTAAGTCTAAAAGTAGCTGCCCATTTAAAATCTCTTATAATTATCACTTAATGCTCCTTTTTGCCAAATCGCGGTTTCCTGAGTACCTTTGCCTATATGAATATACTGGCAACACTTAAAAATGTAAATACTTTTATTTTTGATATGGACGGAGTGCTTACAGATGGCAAAGTTACCATTGTTCCGTATGGCGCCGAGCCCGATTATGTAATGGCCAGAAGTATGCACACTAAAGACGGCTACGCTATTCAATTGGCTGTAAAAAAAGGCTACACAGTTGCTGTTATTTCGGGTGGCATTTATCCGGGCGCTAATAAAAGATTTTCACAATTGGGAATTAAGCATATTTTTATGGGCATTACCGACAAGCAAAGCTGCCTGAAAGCGCTGGCTGAAAAAGAAAATATCAACTTACAGCAGGCATTGTTTATGGGAGACGATATACCTGACCATCAAAGTATGTTGCTTTGCGGAGTGAAGGCTTGCCCGGCAGACGCGGTAACGGAAATAAAAAATATCAGCGATTATATTTCACCGGTAAAAGGCGGTGAAGGTTGTGTGAGAGACGTAATAGAAAAAGTGCTGAAGTTGAGAAGTGACTGGAATTTTGAAACAAAAATAGCATCAAAATAAGTTTGTATTGAAAAAAATAGCTGCTTTTTTTACATTGGTAAGATGGCCCAATCTGCTTTTTATTGTGCTTACACAATATCTGTTTTTCTATGCGGTGCTTCATCCACTTTTTGTAAAAGAAGGTGTACACAATAATCTTAACTTATTATATCTTACGCTGCTGGTTGTTTCTTCTGTATTTATAGCGGGCGCGGGTAATATTATTAATGATTATTTCGACAGAAATATAGATTTAATCAATAAACCTGATAAGGTAATCATTGGAAAATATATCCATCGTCATTGGGCTATATCCTGCCATATCTTTTTAAGTACCGTTGCGGTATTTATTGGCTTTTATCTTGACGCTAAAGCCGGTACTTTTTTGCTGGGTATTACCAACAGCATTTGTGTAACCCTTTTATTTATCTATTCTGTAGTTTTAAAAAGAAAAGCTTTATGGGGCAATGTGATTATTTCACTGCTTACGGCATGGACGGTTTCGGTGGTTACGTTTTCTGAAACAAAAGCCCTTATCAGTGGATTTTCCGAGGCCAATATTTCAGCCATCACCAGGATCACCATTCTTTATACAAGCTTTGCTTTTATTATTTCTTTGGTAAGAGAAATGGTGAAAGACGCCGAAGACCTCGAAGGTGACAGGAAGTACGGCTGCACTACTTTCCCTATACTCTTTGGTATACCTGCCACAAAAGTGTTTATCTATATCTGGCTGCTCATTCTGATAGGCTTATTGATAATTTTATTGTTTTATATTCTTCCTTTTGGCTGGTGGCTTGGCATGTTGTATATAATAGTGTTTGTGCTGCTGCCACTTTTTAAAATTGCATTACAGCTTAAGAACGCCTATACACCCGCGGAGTTCCACAAAATAAGCACACTTATAAAAATGGTAATGCTTACAGGAATCTGTTCCATGATGTTTTTTTGGTATTATACCTGATGACTTTCCTCGGAAATCTTTTGTAAGATATTGTTGCTTTTAGAGCTGGAAGGCGGTATAAGAAAGTTGAGCGGGTAACGGAAAAAATACTTGAATAATATTTTAAAAAACTCAGGGTAATCTTTCATCTTCACATTTCTGGAGCGCACCGCTACTATGAACGCCAGTATAAAGCTGATGGAGAAATTCATAAATCCAATACCCAATACACCAATAATCACAGTAAGTAAATAATCAGACGTAAGATTAGATAAGCCTAATCCATAGGCGCCTATGGAAACGTTGGCAGAAGAAATGGTAATGTGACGAATATCAAAGTTAATGCCCAGTAATTTTGGAACAATGCTGCTCATACCCAAAAAGAAGCCCAGAGCTACGTTACCGACTATGCCGCCCATGCTTTGTTCTATGTAATTACCGGTTTTGCGCAATTTGTTTTTAGAGAAATAATTTCTCAGGGAAGGGTGTTCTTCAATCCTTTTTCCAACATTGCCATACTTTAGTTTGTTCTGCACATAGCCGGCAATAAGGCTACTTAAAAACAGGAAAACTCCTGTATTGCAAGCGTAGAGTAAGCTCCAGCTATGAAAAGGATGCTGCTCTTCCAGCATTCTATATGCCGCGGCGCCACTCACCAGCTTGTGTCCGAAAATAACGTCGTATAAATAAGCAAGCAAATAAGTGCCCGGGAACACTACGATCAGATTGCCGATAAAAGATGCGGCCTGGCTGCGAAAAACCTTGCCTACCGTTACGGCAAGTGCAAATAAGTTTGGTTTGCCATTACGCTTTTCGTCAAAAGAGCTGGCCACAGCGCTTGCTGTAAATGCGGGCTGTTTGGTGGCAAGTATAGAATGTGTTTCTTCTATCATTACAAACCCGGCAGAATAGTTAAGGCTGTTAGCAATGCCCTGAGCAAACGGGTTCATGTGAAAAAGCGAGAGCACACTTTTTATAATACCTACAAAGCATATGATAAAGCCTCCCCACATGGCGGCTATAAGCATTCTTGCATATTCTTTCCACGTAGTGGTTATGTACTTAGTGCCTTTGTATCCTTTATGCTCGGCAATCTGGTAAGCAACGTATCCAAAGCTTTGTGAGAGAAGTTCACGTAAACTGTTTTTTCTTTTTTCAGATCGTACTATTTGCTTAAAAAAGTTTACAAACCTGTCGGCATTTACAGCATTATCATTATCTGTAAAGTCAAAAATAATATGCATTCTTCTCAGGCTGAAACTTATTACCAGCGTACTGTAGGTGAGCGAAAGGCTGGCGCCATGCACACGTTGCGCTTCACGAATTTCTTCCAGGCATTTAGAGGAAGCGGCAAGTGCTTCTTTCAGCCTTCTTGTGGCTAGCTCAATTACCAGTTTGTTGTCGTTTTGCGTATTGTGCAGCTCAATCAGCTTTAGCAGGTAATGATTTTGCAATACAAAGGGATTTTCCTTCAGGTATTTTTCAGACATGTACTGCATCATCTCCCTCTCTGTGCCCTGGTTGGCAATTCTGTAGCTCAGTATTTCCATGCTGTAAAGCAGCTGTCTTCTTAAAGCGGCGTTATTATGCCCCGACTCTATACCTATGGAAGTGAAAAGATATGTCCAGATGCTGTTGCTTACATTTTCAACCCATAAATAATCTCTTTTTTTATAAAAAATACGATTGATTACATACAGGAAATCTTTTTCTGACTGAAGCGCGGGTAAAAACTTTTGGTTGATCCTTTTTGAAAATTCCTGCGAAAAGCCTTTGGTTACAAGCATTCCGCTTTCTGTAAGCGCTGGTACCAGATTGGTGTTGATTAACTGCGATATAATTGCGGTTTGCAGGTTTTTTATTAAATGCGGATTATCTTCCAGCAGTACTACAGATTCATATATGTTTGCCTCGGCTTTTTTAGAGTCGTTGCCGTTGGAAGGTCTTATGAGTTTAAAGAAATCTACCAGCAGATCCAGCCCCTTTGCAGTATCAAATACCTCCAGATGCAGTTTTCCCTGAAGAGATTGCTCTATGAGCGGTGATAAAATATTTTTCTTTTTTTTAAATAAGACCATTTAGTACGTGCTACAATAATTTGGATTGTATAAAAACGAGTTTCAAAAATAGATTTATTTTTTTAAAATAAAGAATAAGCGCGTGCTTATGTTTTTTCAAATGGAGTAGAGGTGTAATTAAATAAAATGCAATGTGTTATTTGCATCAAAAAAACCTTTCAGATGGCTGAAAGGTTTCTAAAAAATGTATAACTGCCTGGCAATTATTTCTTCTTTTCGTAACGTCTTTTAAATTTATCAATACGTCCGGCTGTGTCAACCAGTACATTTTTACCGGTATAAAACGGGTGCGAAGTATTGGAAATTTCCAGTTTTATAACAGGATATTCTACTCCTTCAAAAACTGTAGTTTCTTTGCTTGAAGTGGTAGAGCGCGAAAGAAACTCGTCGCCGTTACTCATGTCTCTGAAAACTACTAATCTGTAACTTTCAGGGTGGATACCTTTTTTCATAATAAAAAATTTTAGGCTACACGGATTTTGCCGTATAATTTAAATAAAAATTTGGTTGGCAAAGGTACAAGTAAATTCTGTTTTCTACAAATTATTTACTGTTTTTAGTATACCATAGTGCCAATATTTCTGCCTTCTATTACTTTTAGCAGATTGCCGCGCTCGTTCATGTTAAATACAATAATGGGCATTTTATTTTCCATACAAAGCGTAAAGGCTGTGGCATCCATTACTTTCAGGTTGTTTTGTATACATTCCTGGTAGGTTATTTTGCCGTATTTTGTAGCTGAAGCATCTTTTTCAGGATCGGCGGTATATATACCGTCTACTCTGGTGCCTTTTAAAATCACGTCTGCTTTAATTTCAATGGCTCTTAAAGAGCCGCCTGTGTCTGTGGTAAAGTACGGGTTGCCGGTGCCGGCGCCAAAAATCACTACTCTGTTCTTCTCCAGGTGTCTGATGGCTCTGCGACGAATATAGGGCTCTGCTACTTGTTCCATATGCAAAGCGCTTTGCAAACGGGTAAATACGCCAATCTTTTCCAGCATAGCCTGCATTGCCATGCCGTTGATTACGGTGGCAAGCATACCCATGTAATCGCCATGAGCTCTTTCTATTCCACTTTCGGCTTCGTTCATACCTCTGTAAATATTGCCGGCGCCAATGACTATAGCTACCTGCACACCCATATCGGTTATGCTTTTAATATCTAAAGCATAACGCTCTATGATCTTCGGGTCAAATGGTTCGGTACTGTTAGGGGCTTTTAAAGATTCGCCTGAAAGTTTGAGTAATACTCTTTTGTATTTAGGTAGCATAAGTGGAATAATTTTGAATGCAAAATAACGCAAAATATACCTAAACTAAAAATGAATAAACAACAATCTCTGATTTAAAACAAAAAATACACGGTAAAATTTGTGGAGCAAATAAAACAGGTATGTGAAAGACGCATAACTAATTTAAAGTATTAAAATTAAAGGTTTCTTAATACTTCTCTATTGTATGCTTGTAATGATTATATAACCGTTGAAAAAAATTATATTTGTTGCAAAATCTTTCTTTAAATGTCATATAGTAAATATTTAGTGCTGGCAATAGCGGCAGCCACCTATGCAACGTCTTGTAATACCACAGATCTGTCATCAGATAAAGACAGCACATTGGAAAAAATAACACATTTTATAGATCTTACCGCCATGGATACTTCCATACATGCCGGCGATGATTTTTTCATGTATACCAATGGCGCCTGGATAGATACGGCCACCATTCCTGCCGATAAGTCGGGAGTTGGGGCTTTTGAAAAATTAAGAGACAATTCTACCAAAAGAATGAAAAGCATACTGGACGGCATCTCTGAAGATGCGCAGGATAGTACCGAGCGCCTGATAGCGGGGTTTTATCATTCGGGTATGGATACAGCTGCTATCGAAAAGCTTGGTTACGAACCGCTGAAGCCTTTATTAAACAAGATAGACTCTATTAAAGACGCCAAAGGCATCATGCAATATATTGCAGATCAAAGCAGGCAATTAAACAACTCTGTAGTAGGATTTTATGTAGCGCCCGATGATAAAAACAGTACCATGAATGTAGCGCAGTTTTATCAAACGGGTTTAGGATTGCCCGACAGAGATTATTATTTTAAAACAGATTCGGCAACCCTGAAAATTCAGGATGCCTATAAAAATTATTTAAAAGAGATATTTCAGCTAACGGGCAACCTGTCTGCTGATGCCGACAAAAGCGCAACGATTGTTTATAATATTGAAAAAAGACTGGCAGAAAAGCACCGTACAAGAGTAGACCTGCGCGATCCGGTAAAGAATTACAACAAATTTATGGTAGCGGATCTAGATAAAATGCATCCGAATATAGCATGGTCTGCATTATTATCTAACCTTGGCGCGCAAAATATAGACTCTGTAATTATTGGTCAACCTGATTATTACACACAACTGAATCAGTTGTTGCAAACTCTTTCTGTAGAGGAGTGGAAAACCTATTTAAGAGCGCATACTATTGATAACTATGCGCAAGTATTGAGTTCTCCTTTTGTAAATGCAAATTTTAATTACAACAAAACACTTACGGGTCTTAGTGAAAACAAGCCCAGATGGGAGCGTTTGAGTAAAATGACAGATGATTATTTAGGAGAAGCATTAGGTAAATTATATGTAGATAAATATTTTGATCAGGATGCCAAAAACCGGATGATGGTTTTAGTGGCCAATCTTGGTCAGGCTTTCTCTGAGCGTATCAATAAACTGGATTGGATGAGCGACAGTACAAAGGAAACTGCCCAACAAAAACTTAGTGCTATCATTAATAAAATTGGTTTTCCCGATAAATGGCGCGATTACAGCAACGTAAAGATCACTAAAAATGATTTCTTTGGAAATGTGGTTTCTGCTGCCGAAAACGAATATAATTTTAATCTTTCGCAACTCGGAAAGCCCGTAGATAAAACGTTGTGGCACATGAGCCCGCCAACGGTCAACGCTTATTATAATCCTTCGGTTAATGAAATTGTTTTTCCTGCCGGCATATTGCAATTTCCTTTCTTCGACCCTCAGGCTGATGATGCCGTAAACTATGGAGGCATAGGCATGGTGATTGGTCATGAAATGACACATGGCTTTGATGACCAGGGCGCTCAATATGATAAAGACGGCAATCTTAAAAACTGGTGGACAGCCGATGACAGCAGGAAATTCCAGGAAAAAGTAGTGCAGATACAAAAACTTTACGACAGCTTTACCGTGCTGGATTCGTTGCCCGTAAACGGTAAATTGACAACCGGAGAAAATATCGCGGACTTTGGTGGTGTGGCTATCGCTTATGATGCGTTTCAGCTTACAGAGCAGGCCAAAGACTCTACAAAAAAGATTGACGGATTTACACCTAATCAACGATTCTTTTTATCTGTAGCACAAATTTGGAGAAGCAAGTATAAAGATGAAATTGTTCGGCAAAGAGTCAATACCGATCCGCATTCTCCGGCACAATGGCGTGTATTGGGTCCTTTAATGAATTTTACTCCATTTTATCAGGCGTTTAATGTGCAGCCGGGCAATAAAATGTATAAGCCCGAAAATGAACGCATAAAGATTTGGTAGGAAATTGAGATGCAGCAGAGAAAATGGTAAAGATGGATGCAGGAGGCACGAAGATGTTTATTTTCAATTAAAAGTCAGAAAAGTTATTAATCTTATCTGCGCTCAATAAAGTCTTATATTTTTACAATAGTGAAACCAGTAATAGAAATGATGAATATTTTGAAGAAGATCTTTTATTGTAGTGTGATATTTCTTTGTTTATCGCAGAGCGTTTTTGCGCAGCTCTCTATAAAAAATTATCGTTCAGATTTTACTAAAAAAGAACGCAGGGAAAAATTTGAAGTATATCTTTTAGAGAAAAACATTAAAGAAACTTTCCGTGGCCCGCTCAATTATACTACAGAACATCAGTTTGAAGACGCGTGTTTGTCTGTAACGCAATTTCTTATCAGAAATGAAGAAGTGGAAAATGGTTTTCGAAAAATGTTTGAAGGTTACAATAGATTGCAAACGCCGCTACGTCAGGCATTTCTTTCGGCTGTATACGCTACTTACCCCGATAAGTATACAGAACAAATAAAACAGGCATTGGCAATAGAATCCAATCCTAAAAATTATGCCATTGGTACGGTTTATCTCTACAGGAACGATGGAAGTACCGACAATGTACGCAAACTCATTGCCCAGACGAATGCAAAATTTGGTATAGTAAGCGATACGCTGCCTATACTGATTGAGCTGAAAAAGTACATGAACAGGTATGCCGGGCAAAGACTACAACCTACACCCGATATCAATCAGTTGTTTGTATATCAAAGATTATACGGAAGAAAAACCGTGTATTCGTTTCAGCGCTGGAATCGGGATTATAATGGTATAGCTATTTTGCAAAATGCAGATGGCAGCTTTGCTAAGGATGAAAACGGAAATGTGCTGATGGT
Source organism: Bacteroidota bacterium (assembly GCA_023386235.1). Lineage (GTDB taxonomy): Bacteria > Bacteroidota > Bacteroidia > Chitinophagales > Chitinophagaceae > Haoranjiania. The sequence goes on from JAEWKC010000005.1 coordinate 132,994, forward strand.
AGAACAATTAGCCAGGTCGGGAAGCAATTTACCTTACTTTATCACTAATGGCAGCACACCGCAGGGCATATACAGCATAGCCGGTATAGGACATTCTATTAACAACCTGATTGGTCCTACCACTAATTTACAATCGGTTATACCTTATCAAAATGAATATCTATTCTGGCGCGGCATGCCTTATGATTCTACCGCCGATGTCTATAACAATTACCAGCGTTTGCTGCCGCCTTCCTGGCAAAATTATGCGCCTATGTACGAGTCGTACTATGCCGGGTTGATTGGCAGGAGATACATCATTGTACATGGCACCACGCTTGATCCTAAGTTTTTTAAAGATATGCCTTTTTACCCTAATTCACCTACAGACGGTTGTCTTTCCAATCCTGAAATATGGAACGGAGACGGTACTTTAAAAAAGAGTGAAATGTTTCGGTTGGCCAATGCGTTTGTATCTACGCCAGACTCTACCGGCATGTTGGTGGTAGTGAATATAAATAATGAAGACAGCGCCGTTACCCGCGAAGAAGTGCAGGCATTTGTTGATAAATATGAGGGTAAAACTATCGTAAATACTCCTTCGGTAGTGAGGCAGTAATTTTATTTGGTTTCCTCTTTATTGAGTCTTTCAATCAGTTCAGAAGTAATATCAAATCTTTTATCTCTGAAATAGATAATATTGTTTTCACCTCCTTCATATCTTGATAAAACATAAGAATATCCTTTTTCTTCGGCAATTTGTGTGGCCACTTTTTCTATGCGGTCATTTACGCCTTGTAGTTTCTTCAATCTATCCATTATCAAGTCTTCCTGCATGCTTTGCTCTTTCTGAGCATACTCTCTTTGCATACTTTCCAGTTCCTGCTGAATGGCGGCCTGTTCATTCTGCGAAAGCATGGGTCCCTTTTCTTGCGCGCTTTTCAGCCTGTTTTCAAATCTTTTTTGTAAACCCGATAGGGTGTTCTGTACCTGCTTTTCTTTAGTGATCAGGTTATTTTTTACCTGGTTGTAATATTTATATTTGGCTTCTATAGAATCTAATTCAAAATAAGCAATTCTGAATTCTTTGTTTGCAGAGTCGGCTATTACAGTGGTTTTTGTAGCATCTACGGATACTTTAGGCTTTTTATTTCTGTTACTGAAAAACAATATGAAAAGCACTGCTACGGCAGCAATAAGCACGATATTGGATATTTGTAAAAATCTGTTCATGAATGTTGTTTTTCCGAATTTTTTAAATTAAAAAAATAAGTGTGTGAAGATATAAGCATTTAATAAATAAAAATGTTAACCGATGCATAAAAACTTTTTAATTAAAATAATATTATAAATTTCTCAAAGGATGAATTGCAATAACAGTGCATCATGAACTTTTCACTTGTGCCCTTATCTAAATATTTTGTACCTTTGCACCTCAAAAATTTTAGAGGAGAAATAGCATGCTTAGTGCAAGAAATATCACATTAGCGTATGGAAAACGCGTTTTGTTTGACGAGGTAAATATCAACTTTACCAAAGGAAATTGTTATGGCATTATTGGAGCCAACGGAGCGGGTAAATCTACTTTCTTAAAAATATTAAGTGGCGAGATTGAACCTAATAAAGGACAGGTGGAAATAACGCCGGGCGAAAGGCTTTCTTTCCTGAAGCAAAATCATTTTGAGTTTGATAATGAAACAGTTTTAAATACGGTATTGATGGGCCATAAACAAATGTGGGACGTGATGCAAAAGCGAGATACCATCTATGCTAACCCAGATGCTACCGAAGATGATTATATGGAAGCGAGCCATTTGGAAGCGGAATATGGAGAAATGGGCGGCTATGAATCGGAGAGCAACGCGGCTACTTTACTGAGCGGTTTAGGCATTAAAGACGATATGCATCAAATGTTGATGAAAGATATTCCATCCAACATGAAAGTGCGTGTGTTATTGGCGCAGTCGCTGTTTGGCAACCCGGATATATTGCTGCTGGATGAGCCTACCAACGGGTTGGATATTGAAACAATAGGCTGGCTGGAAAACTTCCTGGCAGATTATGAAAATATTGTATTGGTAGTGAGCCACGACCGTCACTTCCTGGATGCGGTTTGTACGCATGTTGCGGATGTAGACAGGCAGAAAATAAAAATATTTACCGGCAACTATACTTTCTGGTACGAAAGTTCGCAACTGATGGCCCGCCAGATATCCGACAAGAATAAAAAGGTAGAAGATAAGCGCCAGGCATTGTTGGAGTTTATAGCCCGATTCAGTGCCAACGCATCTAAATCTAAGCAGGCTACTTCAAGAAAGAAAGCACTGGAAAAGCTTACCATTGAAGAAATTGAGCCTTCCAACAGAAAATACCCGGGCATCATTTTTCAGCCGTTGCGCGAAGTAGGCAATCAGATATTGCATGTAGAAAAATTAAAAAAATCTGTTGATGGCAGAGTTTTGTTCGACAATATTTCTTTTGATATCAACAAAGGAGATAAGATAGCATTTGTAAGCAAAGACCCATTAGCGGTTTCCCAGTTTTTCGATATTATCAATCATGAAGAAAAGGCCGATAGCGGCAAGTTTGAGTGGGGCACTACTATTACCAAAGCTTATCTTCCGGTAGAAAACCAGGAATTTTTTCAGGAATCATTGCCTTTGCTTGATTGGCTGCGCCAGTTTGTGCCTCCACATGTTACTGATGCAGACGAGCCTTTCCTTCGCGGGTTTTTCGGGAAAATGCTTTTTAGCGGAGACGATATCGCCAAAAAAACCAATGTGCTCAGCGGTGGAGAAAAAGTGCGTTGCATGGTGAGTAAAATGATGCTGCAAAATCCGAATGTAATCATACTGGATCAGCCCACCAACCACCTGGATCTGGAAAGCATACAAAGCTTCAACGACGGATGCCAAACATTTCCAGGCATAGTTTTACTAACCTCGCACGATCATACCTTTATGCAAACCGTTGCCAACCGGGTGATTGAGATCACACCTAAAGGCATCATTGATCGTTTGGCTACATTTGATGAATACTTGGAAGATGAAAGAGTAAAACAGTTGAGAGAAGAGATGTATGCGTAAGTAATTGGAATTATTAAAACTTCTAAAAAGTGCTTTCCTGCGAAGAAAAGCACTTTTTTATTTTTATAAAATCAATCTTTATAATCGTCTCTTATATCTTTACTTTGCGCGTAACAAACGGGAGAAGTATTTTCCTGTTCGTTTTCATGGTGTTTGGTAAGCATGTCCCGGTTAAAATCCTCCGACTGGTTTCTGGGTATAGACAACGTACGCCAATCGTTTTTCTTACGCATTTTGGCAATGTAAATAATCTGCCCTACGTGAGAGGCATAGTGCGCCAATTGTCTTAAAACCGCATCCAGCACACTGTGCGCTTCGCCGCGTATGTAAATGGTAGAGCGAATGTTCTCATCGTTGATTTGCTCAAGCGCGTCAAATAAACAACGCCATCCCTTTTCCCAAAAGGCAATCACTTCCGTTTTGTTGGTGAAGTCATTAATAAATTCTTCATCTCTTTTTCTCCATTGCTTTTCTCCATCTTCGGTTAAAAAGTTTGTCCAGCGTGAAAGCATGTTGCCGGCCATATGCTTTACAATAACGGCTACAGAGTTACTTTCCGAGTTGTATTGCCAAAAAAAATCTTCGTCAGAAAGTTGCGCAAAAGTATCATCGCCTGATTTTTTATAAGTCTGAAATCTTTTAATGAAAAGCTCTTTCATTATCTGTGTTTGATGTAGAAAATATTGTAAGCAATAAGTTTATTGCTTTTCTGCAATCTCTTTTAATTTTGCTAATCCTTCGCCATAAGATTTATCCATGGCTCCGTTCATAAATAGCGAGAATAAATTTTTGGGCCTTTCCCGGTCAGAATCTAACGTCCAGGTAACTTTTGTGGCATTACCTTCCGGCGTTAAAATAATGTCAGAGGTAGATTCTCCCATTCCTTCAAACTCCATTTTTGTACTTTGTTTTTGATTTGGTACAAGAGCGGTTATTTCCTGGCAGCCGTTTCCTACATTTTTATCCTTACTTTCCCAGCAATACTTATCTCCCACCTGCCCGGCAGTGCCGGTATAGCTCATTGTAAGGTTAGGATCCATTTTCAGCCAAGGATTCCAATCGTTAAAAGCCTTCATAGAATTGATGTGTGAATATACTTTTTCAACCGGTGCATTAATAACAATGGATTTTTCAAAATGATATTTTTCACTGATTACAAACACGGCAATAAGTACAATAAGAATCAGGGCTAATAAAATGTACAGTAGTTTTTTCATAAAAGTTTGTTTGTTGTTTTTAAAAGTTTACGATCGGATTATTTTTATTTTTCAATTGGGAAAATAGAGCCCGGGATCAAGGAAGGTTTAGATGCGTCTTTATAAAAAAGTATAATTTTAGCAAAAATGACATATTGTTTTAATAACAACAAATTTTATTTGCATGCTATATGTTTTACATTTGCATGTTTACATTTCTTATTGGTAAAGAAATGATTATTATTATTCCAGAAATTAAAATTTATGTCCAACAGTCTCACGCAAGAATTTAATACAAAATACAATTCTGCACCTTTTAATGAAATTAAAGAAGAAGATTTCCTCCCGGCTATCAAAGAGCTAATCGTTGTTGCTGAAAAAGAAATAGATGCGATAGCTCAAAACCAGGAACCCGCCACCTTTGAAAATACCATTGAAACGCTGGCCTATTCCGGCGAAAAGCTGGATGTGGTTTCCGGTATTTTCTTTAACCTGAATTCCGCGGAGACCAACGACGAAATACAGAAAATAGCTCAGGAAGTTTCCCCACTGCTCACCGAATTTTCATCCAAAATATCGCAAAATAAAAAATTGTTCGAACGGATTAAAAAAGTGCACGACGAAAAAGAACAATACAAACTGAACGAAGAACAGCAAATGCTGCTAAAGGAAACTTATAAAGGTTTTGTACGCAGTGGCGCGCTTCTGAATGAGCAAGATAAAAAAAAGCTTGAAAAACTGAATATGGATTTATCTGTAAAATCGCTTCAGTTCGGTCAGAATGTGCTGGCTTCTACCAACGCTTATTTCAAACACATTAAAGATAGAAATGAGCTAAATGGCATTCCTGACGCGATTCTTAGCCAGTATGCGGAAGATGCTAAAGAAAGAAGTCTGGAAGGATATGTCATCACGCTGCAATATCCAAGTTATCTGCCGGCAATGACCTATGCCGAAAACCGTGATCTACGAAAAGAACTTGCACTTGCCAACGGAAAAAAATCATTTACCGATGGTGATTTTGACAATAAAAACTTAATTAAAGAAATCATCGCTTTACGCCACGAAAAAGCCCGGCTTTTAGGCTATGAGAACTTCGCTGAGTTTGTACTGGAAGAACGCATGGCGCAATCGCCAGTGAAAGTGCGGGATTTTTTGAATGAGCTGCTGATGAAAGCCACGCCTTACGCGCAAAACGAAATCAATGAACTGAAAACACTTGCCAATGCTGACGGAGTTGAGGAAATGCAAAGTTGGGATCATGCCTATTATGCCGAAAAATTACGTAAACAAAAATTTGACCTGGACGATGAAGAACTAAAACCCTATTTTCAGTTAGAAAAAGTACAGGAAGCGGTTTTCGGGCTCGCCGGAAAACTCTTCGGCCTGGAATTCAAAGAAGTGTTTGATGTTCAGAAATACCACCCCGAAGTAAAAACCTATGAAGTGCTAGAAGAGGGTGCATACAAAGCCTTGCTTTATACCGATTACCACCCAAGAAAAGGGAAGCGTGCCGGCGCGTGGATGACAAGCTACAAAAATCAGTTCAGTAAAAACGGGGAAAACCGGCGCCCGCATATTTCTGTGGTCTGCAATTTCAGTAAGCCCACCAAAGACACGCCCAGCCTGCTAACCTTTCAGGAAGTAACCACGCTGTTTCATGAGTTTGGCCACGCTTTGCACGGCATCCTGGCCAATACCCAATATCCCAGTCTTTCCGGAACTTCAGTAAAATGGGATTTTGTAGAGTTGCCTTCGCAGTTTCTGGAAAACTACTGCTACGAACCGGAATTTCTGAAAACATTTGCCAGGCATTATGCAACCGGAGAAGTTTTACCGGGCGAAAAAATAGACAAGGTTTCTGAAAGTAAAAATTTTATGGAGGGTTATCAAACACTGAGGCAGTTAGGTTTCGGACTTTTGGATATGGCCTATCACACAAAAATGGAAAAGGTGGCGGACATTAAAACTTTTGAAACCGAAGAAACCAAAGCCACCAATCTTTATCCAAGCAATCCCGAAACTGCGGTGAGTCCGAGTTTTTCGCATATTTTTCAGGGTGGATATTCTGCGGGATATTATTCTTACAAATGGGCGGAAGTGTTGGATGCGGATGCGTTTCAGTACTTTAAGGAAAACGGAATTTTCAACCCGGAAATTGCAGCGAAATACAAGATGCTCCTGGCTTCAGGAGGCACAAAAGAACCGATGGAACTGTATAAAAACTTTCGCGGGAGCGAACCGAAAGTGGAAAGTTTGCTAAAACGGGCGTTTGGGTAAAAACTAAGAATTACATAAACTGAAAATAAAAAAAGAACCGGAACTTACTATCCGGTTCTTTTTGTTTCTTATGATTCTTTATTGCTTAAAAATCTTGTTTAGCAACGCCGTCTTTAATAGCTTGTAAGGCATTGGTTTCACTAAGAATAGCGCTCATTTTGTTTCCTTTGCCGTCGTTTCCTTTTGCTATGTATCCGCCTCTGGAAGTTTTAGAGATAACAGCATCCTGCATAGGAACATTTTTTTCCTTTGTTTTTAAGCAATAAGCCTTAATCATTTTTGAAGTATCCATAATTTAAAATTTTTTAGATGATTAAATTGTTTAAATTTAATGATGAATATAGAAATCAAATGTAGGGTATTTTTTCTATTTATAAGGTATATTTATACGAAATAACATTGCTATATATCATTTTATTTAAATAAGTCAATAGTAAAATCGAGTAAGGTATTGAGTTGCATGTCGGCCGCCTGCCATCTTTGTTGCTGTTGAAGACTATGCTCGGGTACTACTACACAATACATGCGCGCGGCCTTTGCGGCGATCATACCGTTAAAAGAGTCTTCAAATACAATACAGTTGTATGGTTCAGAGCCAAGTATTTTGGCGCATTCCAGAAACACCTGTGGATGAGGTTTTCCATATTCCAGGTCTTCTGCTGAAGTGAGAATATCCACATACTCTTCAATTTCTAGTTTCCGGGCCACAACTTCAATCAGTTCTAAAGGGGAAGAGGAAGCGATGCCTACTTTAAACCCTTCTGATTTAAAGGCTTTTATCAAGTCTGTAGCGCCGGGCAGGGCAACACCTTCGGCATTAATTTTTTTTACAACAACATCAATGATTTTCTTGTTCAGAAAAGGAATGTCGTCTTCTGAAAGCTGGTAAATTCTTGTCCAATGCTCTACAAATTCATAAGTGCGCATACCTACAGTGGTAGCGTATTCCTTATCGGATAGCGTAAAGCCGTAGGCTTCAAACACTTCATTAGCGGCTTGCTTCCAGAGCGGCTCGCTGTCTATAAGCAGTCCGTCCATATCAAATATGGCAGTGTTAATTTGTTTCATCTTTTGGCAGATTTATCGATTTACGCTTTGCTACTTTCGATTTTAATAGTTTCCACAAAACCGGGAAAGTAGTAATAACAATCAGTGAAATAATAATAAGCCCTAAATGATCTTTTAGTTCAAACTGAAAAGTATTCCTTATGTAAGAATCAAGGTAATGGCCACCTGCTACCAGTAATACTACCCACGTAATGCAGCCTACGATGTTGTAAAACATAAATTTACTTTTATCCATTTTTACAATACCGGCTACAATAGGTGCGAATGTTCTTACTATGGGAAGAAAACGAGCCAGAAATATAGCGCCACCACCGTATTTTACATAAAACTCATGTGCTTCATCAAGATATTTTCTTTTAAAATACCAAGTGTCCTTCATGTTGTAAAAAAGCTTCTTGCTTTTGTCGCCCATGTAATACCCCAGCATATTACCTAAAATTCCGGCAATGATAACCAATATCATTACTATTAAAAGGTTTCCGAAATCGCTTCCGGTATCGAAAAGTGATTTGGCGAGGTTTTGACTATATACTCCTGCAATAAACAGCAGCGAATCGCCGGGCAAAAAGAATCCGAGAAACAGCCCGGTTTCGGCAAATACAATAAATAACAGCAGCCAAAGACCGCCGTAAAATATATAAAACTGAGGATTCACGAGGTCTATAAAAGAAAAAGGCCGTTTAATTTCCAGCTTGTCTTTAGTGGTTATATCTTGTGCGGTAGTGCGTATAGCGCTTTCTTTAAAAGCCGAAATAATGATAGAGTCTGTAGCGTTTGCGGTAAATTCTATATGCCCCAGTTTCTTATTGGTATAATCTATCGGAATGTAATTTTGGCCATCGAAGCGCTCAATTTTCAGATTCTTTACCGTGCCGCCGTATTGATCGGTTATTTTGGTATTTATAACAATATCTGCTGCCTGGCCGAAGCCGGAAACCAATATAAAAAACAGTATAACGCTGAGCTTTATCACATTCCTCATCCTATCACTTTTTGTACGAAAAATCACAGCAACGAAAATACTTATAAGTATCTAAAAAAAAATATATTTTTTACTATGGCTTAAATCAGGGTATAAAAAAGCGGTAACGTATGAAATAAAAATTATTTTAATAAAAAACTGTTCTTTTTGTAAATTTTAATAGAAATTAATTTTATTTTGCTAATTATTTAAAATTATAGCAATTATGAGTTTATTCTCCAAAAAGTCTGTAACCTCGTTACTGGCAGAATCGCACGATCAGGAAGGGTTGAAAAAAACGTTAAGTTCCGGCGCCTTGGTGGCCTTAGGAATTGGAGCTATAATAGGGGCCGGCCTATTTTCCATCACAGGAATGGCGGCGGCCAATCATGCCGGTCCGGCAATCATGTTATCATTTGTAATTGCAGCAATGGGCTGTGCGTTTGCGGGATTGTGCTATGCTGAGTTTGCCTCTATGATACCGGTAGCCGGTAGTGCTTATACCTATTCTTATGCTACCATGGGTGAATTTATAGCCTGGATTATAGGTTGGGATCTGGTATTGGAATATGCGGTTGGCGCTGCTACGGTAGCATCAAGCTGGTCAGGATATTTAGGCAGATTATTGAGTAATTATGGTTTGGCGTTTCCTGAAAAGCTGATGATTACACCGTTTGACGTAACTTCTACAGGAGAGGCAGGATTGTTTAATCTGCCGGCTGTATTTATAGTAGTGATCATATCCTTATTACTTATCAGAGGCACATCGGAGTCGGCTAAGGTAAATAATGTGATAGTGTTTTTAAAAGTAGGTATTGTTTTAGCTTTTATAGTAGCAGGTTTTAAATTTATCCGTCCCGAAAATCTTACACCTTTTATTCCTGAAAACACCGGTACGTTTGGTGAATTTGGATGGCAGGGCGTAATAAGAGCCGCAGCTATTGTATTTTTCGCGTATATAGGATTCGACGCGGTATCTACCGCCGCGCAGGAAACAAAAAACCCTAGTAAATCTATGCCTATAGGTATTTTAGGCTCGCTAATCATTTGTACTGTTTTATATGTGCTGTTCGCTTATGTAATGCTGGGCGTGGCGCATTATACAGAATTTAAAGGAGCCAGCAGCGCCGATCATCTCGCGCCTGTGGCAATAGCTATAGACCATATGGGATACGTAGGGGCAGATGGTAAAATAGTGGCTGCTTATCCCTGGCTGAATACATCCATTATCATTGCTATTTTGTTGGGCTACGCTTCGGTAATAATGGTTATGCTGCTGGGGCAAAGCCGCGTATTTTACAGTATGAGCAAAGATGGATTGATACCGCCGCTTTTCTCTCAATTGCACAAAGTATTTAAGACGCCTGCAAAATCGAACCTGGTTTTTATGCTGCTGGTGAGCCTGTTTGCGGCTTTTGTGCCGGGCAGAGTAGTGGGCGAGATGACCAGCATAGGCACCTTGTTTGCTTTTATATTGGTTTGCCTGGGTGTGATAGTTATGCGTAGAATCAATCCCGACGTGCCACGTTCTTTTAAAACACCACTGGTGCCGCTCATTCCTATTTTAGGCATTATATGTTGTCTGGGTATGATGGTATTTCTGCCGTTGGATACATGGATTCGTTTAATAGCCTGGATGATCGTAGGATTGGATATTTATCTGTTTTATGGTATTAGTCACAGTCATATTGGTTTGCGTGAAGAGGTGGGTACACATCGTAAAAGTTACAGAGTAACGGCGGTTACGGGTTTTTCACTTACCGTATTGCTGGCAGTGCTTGGCTTTTTTCATGGTTTGGCTGTAGGCCATACAGACGGTATAGCCATGTTTGCCTATATTATGGTATTCATACACGCTTTGCTCTATTTCTATTTTTATATTAAAGGCGAAAGCAGGATGAGGAAAGCCGGGAAATAATAAACAATTTCAGAAATGTCGTATTGCGATTTTGTAAAAAACATTACGAAAGAAAAAGATCTCGTTCATAAAGATTATCACGATAATCATTACGGCTTTCCTATAGAAGATGACAATGAATTGTTTGGAAGATTAATTCTTGAAATCAATCAGGCCGGACTTTCCTGGACAACCATTTTAAATAAGCAGCAAAATTTCAGAAAGGCTTATCATAATTTCAATATTAAAAAAATAGCGGGCTACAAAGAAAAGGATTTTGAAAGACTGATGAACGATGCGGGTATTATCCGAAACAGGCTAAAGATCAACGCCGCTATTGAGAATGCGAAAAGAATTATAGAAATACAAAAACAACACGGTAGTTTTCGTGCCTGGTTACACCTGCATCATCCTAAAACAAAAGAAGAATGGACAAAGCTCTTCAAAAAAACTTTTGTATTTACGGGCGGAGAAATTGTAAATGAGTTTTTAATGAGCATAGGCCTGTTGGAAGGTGCGCACGATACAGATTGTGCTGTTTATAAAAAGCTGAAAAAAATAAAGTAAGGTGCTTATACCTTCTTTATGCCACTGCAATTAGATACTTATTTTACTTCAAGACTGATAACTTCTGCTACAAATTGTTAAAACATGCAATAGCTGTTAAGCGTCTGTGATAATTCTGTTATTTTTGTATTTATGTACTTTAACTGGAATGATAGTCTGAATCTGGCAAAGAAGATGACACCCCGAAGATTTTGGAATGCTGCTAAAGTAATGTCGAGTTATCAGCTGAGCAAGCTTAGAAAAAAACCTGTTCAGTGGGGCTTGCCTGTGTCGGTTTCATTTGAGCCTACTACTTCCTGCAATCTTCGGTGTCCTGAATGTCCCAGCGGTTTACGATCTTTTACGCGCCCTAAGGGTATGCTGGAAAAGAATTTTTTTAAAGAAACAATAGATGATATTTCTAAAGACTTGCTGTACCTGATCTTTTATTTTCAGGGCGAGCCTTATCTCAATCCTGATTTTCTTGAAATGGTAAAATACGCCGATAGCAAAGGCATATACACCGCCACTTCTACCAATGCACATTATCTCACCGATGAAAATGCAAAAAAAACCGTGGAAAGCGGCTTAGACAGATTGATAATATCTATTGATGGTACCACGCAGGATGTATATCAGCAGTATCGCGTAGGAGGCAATCTGGAGAAAGTGATAGAAGGGGCAAAGAATATTGTAAAATGGAAAAAAGAATTAAACAGCACAAAGCCATTTGTGTTTTTTCAGTTTCTGGTGGTAAAGCCCAACGAGCACCAGATAGAAGATATAAAAAAGCTGGCGAAAGAGATTGGTGTAGATCAGGTGCGTTTTAAAACAGCACAGGTATACGATTATGAAAGCGATCCGAACGGGCTGATTCCTACCATAAACAAATACAGCCGTTACAAAAAAGATAAGAATGGCGCCATGCAGGTAAAAAGCGGCATGAAGAATCATTGCTGGAAGCTATGGCATGCCAATGTAATTACCTGGGATGGATTGGTTGTGCCCTGTTGTTTTGATAAAGATGCCACACATAGATTGGGCAACCTGAAAATGCAAAGTTTTAAAGATATCTGGCGCAATGATAATTACAAACAATTTCGTGCAGAGTTGATGACTAGCCGGCAGAATATTGATATCTGTGCCAATTGTAGTGAAGGCTTGTCTGTATGGGAGGATTAAAAACAAACTCTAAATTCTACTAATAATATTATGTCGCAATTTGAATCAAAATTCGAAAGCTTAAGCGCAGTTCCACAAAAAAAATATAGAAATCACTCTCAGCGTGTGATGCTGAATATTTTGTATACTTCTAACTGGATGTCGGAAAGGATCAAAGCGGTTTTAGACCCGGAAGGAGTTACCATGCAGCAATTTAATATCATGCGCATTATCAGAGGAGCGCAAAAACCATTAAGTCTTATTCAGATAAAAGAAAGCCTGCTAGATAAAATGAGCGATACCAGTAGAGTGGTTGACAGGCTTATTATTAAAGGCCTTGTAGAAAAATCGCAAAGCGAAGCCGACAGGCGCGTATTAGAAATCACACTCACTAAAAAAGGATTGAAGGTTTTGGATGATATTGATAAAAGAGACGCCGATCTTGATGGAATTGTAAACGGCATTACCGATGAAGAAAGCCTTGAGCTTTGCAGGATATTGGATAAAATAAGAGGCTACAGGCATAATTAACAGGAGAAAACGAAAGGAACCCTGCACGAAGCAGAAAAGCCGTAGATTCTTTTATTAAAAATAAACGATTATAAAATAATAAAAATTAGAAATGAAGAGATTTGTTTTTGCTGTTATTGGTTTACTGGGAATGCTGTTTACTAATGAATCTGATGCACAAAATTTTATTCCCGATAATGGAATCACACCTAAATACGAAATGCGTGCTGCGTGGGTAGCCTCAGTTGCCAATATAGACTGGCCAAGCCGTAAAGGACTTTCTGTAGCACAGCAAAAAAGCGAGTACATTGCTATCGTAGAAAAAGCTAAGCAAATAGGGCTGAACGCGTTGTTTGTACAGATACGCCCGGCTACAGACGCTTTTTATCATTCGCAATACGATCCTTGGAGTGAATACATTACAGGCAAGCAGGGGCAGCATCCGGGTTACGATCCTTTACAGTTTATGCTGGAAGAAACACATAAAAGAGGTATGGAATTTCATGCATGGCTAAATCCGTACCGCGCGGTAGTTGATGTAAGAAGGTCATCAATAGATCCTAATCATATTACCAGGCGTCGCCCCGATTTATTTTTTACCTACGGAACAGGAAAAATATTTGATCCCGGAATTCCCGAAACGCGCCAGTATTTTGTGGGCGTTGTAAAAGATATCATTAACCGGTACGAGGTAGATGGTATTCATATCGACGATTATTTTTATCCATACAAAATAGCCGGTAAAGATTATCCCGATGATGCTTCCTTCAGAAAATACGGCAACGGAATGACTAAAGCCAACTGGAGAAGAAACAATGTAGACCTTATAATTAAAGAAATACACGAAGCCATTTTATCTACAAAACCAATGGTAAGATTTGGCGTAAGCCCTTTTGGCATTTACAGGAATAAATCGGAATGGTCCGGCGGAAGCGATACAAGAGGCACTACCAACTATAACGATTTGTTTGCCGATATCCTGAGATGGTCAAGAGAAGGCTGGGTAGATTATGTGGTACCACAACTATACTGGCCTATAGGAAAAGACGGCCAGGACTTTAGAATACTTACCGACTGGTGGGCAAAAAATTCTTACGGAAGACAACTATACATAGGTCAGGGTTTTTTCAATGCCAATTCTACGGCTTTATGGAGAAATAAGCATGAGCTGCCCAACCAGATAAAGTATATGCGCCGCAATGATAATGTACACGGGAGTGTTTATTTCAGTTTTAAAAGTATTCAGAATAACCTGAGCGGCTGGAGCGATTCGTTAAGAAACAATTATTACAGAAAACCGGCCATTGTGCCGCCAATGGCGTGGATTGATAAAACCCCGGCATTCTCGCCCGAAGTGTGGACCAGCACATCTGCTAATAACTACGATATAAAAATCAGCGGCGCTTTGAATGAGTTGTCTAAAAGAGACAGGGTAAAATCATATGTACTGTATTATACGCCCGACTTTTCCGATTTAGGAAATGCGCCCGAGCAAATATTGACAGCTAACGGAGCCAACAGATTTGAGTTTTCTGTGCCTTTAAATAAAATTCCAAACAACTGGAATAAATTCTTTGCCGTAGTCACTACCCTCGACAGAGAAAACAACGAAAGTGAACCAAGCAATATCATTCGCTTTGAAAAAATAAGTGGAAGATGGGTAGGCTACAACGGTCATTAATCAAAATAACCTAACCGACATGTATAAACGATTTTCTTTGCTGATTGTATTATCTCTTCTGTCCATACCTTTTTTAGCCCAAACATCCGGTTGGCAGCAAAAGGTAAAATATACAATTGATGTAAAGCTTGATGTAGAAACCAACATCATGAAAGGAAAAGAGGTAATTTCGTATTGGAATAATTCGCCCGATACGCTTGATAAAATTTTCGTACACCTTTACTGGAATGCATTTCAGCCCGGCAGCATGATGGATGAAAAAAGCCAAAGCGCCGGCCGGATAATTTTAGGCCGAAACGCTAAAGGAGAAATCGTGCGCGATTGGGATGGAAGAGTCAGCGACAGGATCAGCAAGCTTACTCCTTCAGAAATAGGTTATCAGAAAATTGATATAGTAAGAGTAAATGGCCGGGAAATTCAGCCGGAAATTAATCAGACCATAATGAAAATACCATTGGTACAAAAAATTCTGCCTCGTACTGCTGCTAGCATAGAGATTGTGTTTGAAACACAAGTACCTGTGCAAATAAGAAGAGCCGGAAGAGACAACGCAGAAGGCATTCGATATAGCATGGCGCAATGGTATCCGCGTATTGCCGGCTATGATCACAGAGGCTGGCACGCGTATCAATACATAGGCAGGGAGTTTTACGGACCTTTCGGAGAATTTAATGTAAACATCACTTTAGATAAAAATTACATGGTGGCTGCTACGGGCACACTTATCAATCCTGACGAAGTGGGCTTTGGCTATGGTTCGCAAAAAGGCGTGCCGAAAACAAGCAGAAAAGATACCGAATGGAAATTCAGAGCCAGCAATATTCACGATTTTGTTTGGGCGGCAGATACAGCCTATACAATGTTTAAAAGAGAAGTTGATAATGGCCCGTTGCTGTATTTTGTTTATAGAAAAAAAGACGAAGCTACAGAAAACCGCTGGAAGAAAATGGCTGACACTATCCAAATGTCGTTTCCTTTTATTACTAAAACATTCGGACCTTACAGGTACCCTAGTTATGCTTTTATTCAGGCGGGCGACGGAGGTATGGAATATCCCATGGCTACGCTTATAAAAGGCCCGAGCCTGGGAACGGCGCTTCACGAATTGGGCCACAACTGGTATCAGGGTACTATAGGAAGCAATGAAGCTTTGTTTGCATGGATGGACGAAGGCGGTGCCAGTTATTTTGAAGAACGTGTTACAGGAAACTTCAGAAAAGATTCTATGTGGTATGTAGGCAGCTACAAAAGTTATTACGATCTGGTGGCAAGTCGTTTGGAAGAGCCCATGACCACGCATGCCGATCATTTTAATACCAATTATGCCTACTCGCTTGCCGCTTATGGAAAAGGTATGATTTTTTATACCCAGCTTTCGTATATCATCGGCAACAAAAATATGGATGATTTTCTTAGACGGTTTGAAGATGAATGGAAGTTCAGACATCCTGAACCGTACGATATGATACGCGTGGCAGAGGAAGTGAGCGGAATGCAGCTGCAGTGGTATAAGGATTATTGGGTGAATACAACGCGTGTTATTGACTACGCCATTGGCGATGTGACAGAACTGCGCGATTCTACAATGATAGAAATAAGAAATGAAGGAAACCTGCCCATGCCTGTGGATGTTTTAATTACCTATACCAATAACAGCAGAGAAATGTACAGCATTCCTGTAGATTTGATGTATGGACACAAGCCGGCTGAAAATAACTATTATCCCTGGAAGTTTTTACCAGCTTGGGATTGGACCAATCGTAATTATACATTTAAAATTCCGGCCAGGAAAAACCTGATCCGATCTATTGAAATAGACCCCAGTAAAAGATTGGCCGATATCAATCAGTCTAATAACAATAAATAACAAGCCATTCTATGCGTAAGATCTGTTTTCTCATATTCATTTGTATGTTGCATTTTACAGTATCGGCGCAAAATAAGCAGCCTAATGTGGTCATCATATATACAGATGATGTCGGTTATGGCGATTTGAGTTTCTATGGCGCTACAGATCTGCAAACGCCCCATATAGACAAGTTGGCAAACACCGGGCTCAAATTTACTAACGCGTATGCTACTAATGCTACCTGCACACCTTCGCGCTATTCTTTGCTTACGGGTGTGTATGCCTGGCGAAAAAAAGGAACAGGAGTAGCGGCTGGTAACGCAAGCCTGATTATAGATGAAAATCAATTAACCATAGCCGACGTATTTAAAAATGCCGGATATGCTACCGGTGTTATTGGCAAGTGGCATTTGGGTTTAGGAGGAAAAGAAGGTCCGGACTGGAATGGAACTATCACACCCGGCCCGAAAGAATTGGGTTTTGATTACTCGTATATCATGGCGGCTACCAATGACAGGGTGCCTTGCGTATATGTTGAGGGAAATAAAGTAGCTAATTTAGATCCGACCGATCCGATAGTGGTTGATTATCAAAAACCTATTGCTGATGCCAATATTCCTACTTACAAAGAGCATCCTGAAATGCTTACCACTACATCATCTCACGGTCATGATTATTCTATCATTAACGGTATTGGGCGTATTGGTTATATGTCGGGCGGAAGAACTGCGCTATGGGATGATTATACAATGAATAAGGAGTTTGCAGAACGTGCTAAAGAATTCATTATACAAAATAAAAATAAACCTTTCTTCCTCTATTGGGCTACACCTACTATTCATGTACCTCGTACGCCGCATAAAGATTTTGCAGGAAAAAGCGGGATGGGCCCGCGTGGAGATGTTATTCTTGAACTGGACTTTAGTGTAGGGCAGATCATGAAAGCATTGGATAGCCTGGGTTTGAGAGAAAATACATTGATTGTTTTTAGTAGTGATAATGGCCCGGTTGTAGATGATGGCTATAATGATCAGGCTGTAGAGTTGTTAGGAAAACACAAGCCTGCCGGAAAATTAAGAGGAGGCAAATACAGTATTTTTGAAGGGGGCACAAAAGTGCCGTTCATTGTAAACTGGCAGGGAAATGTGAAGAAAGGAAGTTCGGGCAGCCTTTTTAGTCAGATAGATTTATTGAGATCTTTTGCCGCGCTTACAGGGCAACAAATTAAAAGCAGCGATGCTTCCGATAGTTTTGACAGGCTGAAACAATTGCTGGGCAAGAGTGCCGCGCACCGCCCGTTTCTTATTCAGAATGCTCATGGTATGGGTATTGTAATGAATGATTGGAAATATATACTTCCTAATAATCATGCGGTTTACAATAAGCATACCGATATTGAATTAGGTAATAACCCGCAGCCGCAATTGTACAATCTCCAAAAAGATATCGGAGAAAAAAATAATCTTGCCGGTAAATATAAAAAACGTGTAGAGCAACTGCACAACAAATTAAAGCAAGAGATGGATAAAGGATATCTGCAATGATTAGAGGGAATCATCTATATCTGATAGTATTATTAACCATTTATCCTTTACTCGCTCAAGGGCAAAATTTGGATGCTATTTTTAAAAAACATAATGTAAACGGTAGCATCACAATCCTTGATTTAAACACTAACCAATGGATTTTCTCTGATAAGAAAGACGCGTATACAGCATCACTTCCGGCGTCTACTTTCAAAATACTAAACTCCTGCATTGCTCTGCAGACCAAGGTTGTAAAGGATGAGTATGAAGAGATAGAGTGGGATAGGAAAATAAGAACCTTCGACGAAAAACCTATTGACGCATGGAATAGAGATACCGATATGAAAGAAGCTTTTAAAAATTCTACTGTTTGGTTTTATGTAGAAATGGCAAAAAGAATTGGCAGAAAAAAATATAAAAAAGTACTGAACAAAATAAATTATGGCAACAATAATTTTTCAGAGAAAGGAGTTGATTTCTGGAATTATGGAAACTTTGCAGTAACACCTGCCGAGCAAATTTTAATGCTAAAGAAATTGTGTAAAAACAATTTGCCTTTTGATACAACCATATTATACAAAGTAAAGAACATGATGATTACTGAAAGTAATAAGGACTACACTATCAGAAGTAAAACAGGCTGGACAAATTACAATGGCAAAGATATTGGCTGGAACATAGGATATTTATCTACAAAAGACAATGTATACTTCTTCGCAAACAGAATAACCAAGCCGGTTACAGAAAGTAATAAAAACTTTGGCAGCTCCCGTAAAGATATTGTATTTGAAGCGTTCCGGCAAATGGAAATAATAACAAACCAAAACCAGAAGTAAGCAAAAACCACACAACTGTATAGTATGCAAGTAAATGTATAAAGACTGTTGCTATGTCTTTGTAGGCATGTTAATTTCTTCTTTCATTACCTGATAAAAATCGTATTTTTACCAACTAAGCGGAACGACTTTTTTTAATTATGGAAAAAAAACTTTTTTTACTCGATGCTATGGCGCTTATCTACAGGGCCTATTATGCATTGATTCGTAATCCCAGATTAACATCACAGGGCAAAAATACCAATGCGCAGTTTGGGTTTACCAATACTTTAATAGAGCTTATCAATAAATACAAGCCTACGCACATGGCCGTTTGCTTTGATACGCATGCGCCTACCGAGCGGCATACAGATTTTGAGTTTTATAAGGCCAACCGTCAGGAAGCGCCGGAAGATCTGTTAGCCTCTTTGCCCGATATAAAAAAAATTATTGAAGGATTTAATATACAACTGATAGAAAGTGAGGGGTATGAAGCCGATGATATAATTGGTACACTTGCCTGGCAGGCGGCTGATAAAGGCTACAAGGTTTTTATGGTTACGCCCGATAAAGATTACGGACAGCTGCTTACCAACGACAATATATTTATTTTTAAACCGGCATACATGGGCAATAAAGAAGAAATTCTTACAGCCGAAAAAATTTGCGAAAAATGGAACATCGCAAGTGTATCGCAGGTAATAGATATATTAGGCCTTATGGGCGATGCGGTAGATAATATACCCGGCATAGCCGGTGTGGGAGAAAAAACTGCGGCTAAGCTTTTAAAAGAATACCACACGCTTGAAGCCGTTCTGGAAAATGCAGATAATATAAAAGGCGCTTTAGGAGAAAAAATAAGAAGCGGGAAAGAGAATGCAATTCTTTCTAAAAAGCTGGCAACGATCATAACGAATGTCCCTATTGAGTTTCATGAAGAAGATTTTAAATTAAAGGAATGGAACAACGAAGTATTGAGCGATGTTTTTTCCGAATTGGAATTTCGTACTTTAGGCAGAAGAATTTTAGGCGAAGGATTCAGGGTAAATATTTCGGAGAATGTGCAGACAGATTTATTTGGAAATGTGGTAGAATCCGGAGCAAGAAGAAATAATGCTGTAATCAATGAAGAAGAGATTTTTACCAACATTAAAAACATAGAAAATACACAACACAATTATCACTTAATAGATACGAAAGAAAAAATTCACGAGTTGGTGAATAAACTTTCTTCCTGTAAAGAAATTTGTTTCGATACCGAAACAACCAGCCCCGACGCCAATCTTGCCGAACTGGTAGGATTAAGCTTTTCCGTGAACAAAGGCGAAGCCTATTACGTTCCTGTTCCGAAGGAAAAGGAAGAAGTGCTGAAAGTACTCGATCTGTTTACTGCGTTGTTCAACAATAAAGATATTGTATGGATTGGTCAGAATATTAAATACGATATGCTTGTTTTAAAATGGTATGGGAAAGAATTAAAAGGCAACGTGTTTGATACAATGGTAGCGCATTATGTTATTGAGCCCGAAGGCAGGCGGGGCATGGATCTGCTTAGTGAGCAATACTTAGGCTATGTGCCGGTTTCTATTACGGAATTAATTGGAAAGAAAGGCAAAGGGCAGGGCAATATGCGCGATGTGGAAATGCAAAAAGTAGCGGATTACGCGGCAGAAGATGCGGATGTAACACTGCAGTTGAAAGAAGTTTTTGTGCCGCTCATTAAAGAAAAAGACGTAACAACCATTTTCTATGAAGTAGATAATCCTTTGGTAAAAGTATTGGCTAATATGGAATTTGAAGGTGTGAGAATTGATGAACATTTTCTTATAGATTATTCACGTCAGTTAGAAGCTGAAGCCGGTGAATATGAAGAAAGTGTATACCGGCAGGCAGGTGTACGATTCAATTTAGCGTCACCCAAGCAGTTGGGCGAAGTGCTGTTCGATAAACTAAAACTGGATCCTAAAGCAAAAAAAACAAAGACCGGCCAGTATGCTACCGGCGAAGATGTATTGTTGCGATTGTCGCACCAGCATAAGATCGCGGACGATATACTCTCGTTCAGAGAATTAACAAAACTGCGCAATACCTATGTGGATACCTTGCCCAATATCGTAAACCCGAGAAGCGGCCGGGTGCATACTTCTTTTAATCAAACAATCGCGGTTACCGGAAGGCTAAGCAGCACCAATCCTAATTTACAGAATATTCCCGTGCGCACAGAAAAAGGCCGTGAGATAAGAAAAGCTTTCATACCCAGAGATCATAATCATGTTTTGTTAAGCGCGGATTATTCACAAATAGAATTGAGAATAGTGGCCGCCATCAGCGGAGATAAAAACATGTGCGATGCTTTTAAAAATGGTATGGATATTCATACAGCTACAGCGGCAAAAGTTTTTGGAGTAGATGCTTCGCAGGTAACTAAAGACCAGCGTTACAAAGCAAAGAGTGTAAACTTTGGCATTATTTACGGACAGGGAGCTTTTGGTTTGGCTAATAACTTAAACATTAGTCGTACAGAAGCAAAAGAAATTATTGATAATTATAAAAAAGAATTTTCAGGCATAGACAGCTACATGCAAAACGCAGTACAATTTGCCCAGAAAAACGGCTATGCGGCTACCGTATTGGGGAGAAAGAACTGGCTGCGCGATATTAATTCTTCCAACGCCGTAGTAAGAGGCTATGCGGAAAGAAATGCTATCAACTCACCTATCCAGGGCACGGCAGCAGATATGATAAAACTGGCTATGATCAGTATTGATAGGGCTTTCAAAGAGAAAGAGTTGCGTTCTAAAATGATCTTACAAGTGCATGACGAATTGGTTTTTGATGTAGTAAAAGAGGAGTTGGACCTTGTGAAAAAAATTGTATTGGACAAAATGGAATCTGCCATGTCGTTGCCCAATGATGTGCCCGTAATTGCAGAAGCAGGCACAGGAACTAATTGGTTAGAAGCTCACTAAATAATCTATTTAATTTTGCTTAGTATGGTTCAAAAAAACATATCAATCAGGAATACTTCAGAAATAAACAATCTTTTCATTGAAACGGGAAGAAATTATTTTGCTATATTTTCAACGGATGCGTTGGCAGAAAAAATAAATGGACTGGAAGTATTTACGTTCAATAAATCAATCTCTTTTGCAGAGGTTTTTCAGGCAGTAGCTTTGCAATCTTTTCTAATGGAAAATAAAGAGGCTTTAGTAAATGTTGCTTTCCAAAATCCTTATGCCTATTGCATTCCCAATGAATATTATAATGAAGAGCAGACGGAATATTACAGGGAATTATTGAATGCTTCCTATTCGGCATTAGACTATGCATCTGTAATGAATAACCTCACTGTAAAATATTTTGTTCCGGAAGAAATGGTAAATCTGCTAAAAAGAAATTTTTCTTCTTTACGCGTTACGCATAAATATTCTACGATAATCAGGCAGGCAACAAAAAACATCAGCGATAAAGAAAATTATGTGTACGTAGTTTTTTATGAACAGGTAATGATAGTAACGGTTTTTAAAAATAACGCATTGCAGATCATCAATTCATTTGAGTTTACAACAGAAACGGATGTTGCATATCATTTGCTTAACGTGATTGCACAGATAGATATCGACAAGAATAATGTACAGCTTATTCTTTCCGGGCAAATCAGTGCCGCTGGCAATCTCTATGCATTATTGTATACATACTTTTCGGATATTATTTTTGATGAATCTGCAAACGCCGCCATGCCAGACTACGATGCTACGAATCATTTAGAAGCACATTATTTTTCACCTTATTTATGTAACATAGCTTATTTTGAAAAATGAGAATAATAACCGGTAAATATGGAGGACGTAAAATCAAGCCTCCGGGTAAGATGCCTTATACAAGACCAACGACTGATATAGCGAAAGAAGGATTGTTTAATATTTTGCAAAACAGGATAGCATTCGAAGGTATAAAAACTCTCGACCTGTTTGGCGGCACGGGAAGCATCTCTTACGAATTGGCTTCAAGAGGCGCTACTGATTTGACTATTGTTGAGAAAGATACGCAGATGTACAATTTTATTCAGGCGAATATTAAAAATCTTGGGATAGAAAATGCGCGTATATTAAAGTTAGATGTATTTCAATTTTTGCAAAATTGTTTAGAAGAATATGATTTTATTTTTGCCGGTCCGCCCTATGCATTGGGTACTATTGATGAATTGCCTAAAATTATTATTGAGAAAAAGCTGATAGCGGAAGATGGCTTTTTTGTGTTGGAACATACTCCGAGAAACAACTACCAAACCTATGCGGGATATAGCTTTGAGCGAAATTATGGCACTACGGTTTTTTCATTTTTCGAAAGAGTTTAAGTATGAATAAAAGCGAAATAAGAAAGGAATATATGAGTAAAAGAAAAGCCTTGCCTGCATCAGAACGCAGGAAGCTGGATGATCTTTTATTGATACAATTGCAACGCTTTTCTTTTGGAAATGTAGAAACGCTGTTTACTTATTTTTCTGCAGATAACTTAGCAGAGCCCAATACTTTTTTGTTTACCGATTATATGCGTTTTCGTTTTCCCAATTTAAGAGTGGCGTACCCAATAGTGGATCTTAATTCTCGCGATATGCAGGCTGGTGAAGTGTTTGAAGATACTGAATTTGCAGTGAACAGCTACGGACTTACAGAGCCCGATACTGAAGATATACTGTTGCCCGAAGATATAGATGTTGCTTTTGTGCCGCTTCTCGCCTGCGATTTGGAAGGGTACAGAGTAGGTTTTGGAAAAGGCTATTACGATAAATTTCTTTCTTTGTGCAGAGATGATGTTTTGAAGATCGGCTTTAGTTATTTCGAGCCTGTTCAGGAAATAAGCGATATTAATGAGTATGATATTCCATTAGATTTTTGCGTTACACCTTCAAGTTTATATGCATTCGAGTAGTATGATAATTAAAATAATCAGATGGCTGTTATTGCCTTTCTCAATACTATACGGATTAGTATTGAAGCTCAGAAATTTGTTGTATGATAAAAAAGTGCTTCGTTCAGCTACATTTAACTTACCCGTAATTTGCATTGGCAATCTTTCTGCTGGTGGCACGGGCAAGTCGCCCATGGTAGAATATTTAATAACACTGCTTCAGGAAACACACCGTGTAGCGGTACTCAGCAGGGGGTATGGAAGAAAAACAAAAGGCTATTTATTGGCAAGCGATGTTTCTTCTGCCGAAGAAATTGGTGATGAACCGTTGCAGTTTAAAACAGCCTTTCCTCAAATAGCAGTAGCAGTAGGAGAGCGAAGGATAGAAGCCATTCCTCAGCTTTTATACGACCAGCCTGATACAAATGTAATTGTTCTGGATGATGCATTTCAACATAGAGAAATATCGGCAGGGTATAATATATTGCTTACTGAATTCGATAAATTATATACGAAAGATTTTTTTCTTCCTACCGGAAACCTGCGCGACGAAAAAAAATCAGCAGACAGGGCAGATATTATCGTTGTTACCAAATGCTTGCCAACTTTAAGTTTCAGCGATAAGCAAAAATTATCTGCTGAATTAAAAATAAAGAATCACCAGCATTTATTCTTATCTGCATTGTCCTATGATGTGCCTGTACATTTATTTTTAAAAGAAAAAAATATTCTTTCAAAAGAAACAGATGTATTGTTGGTAACGGCTATTGCCAATCCTCAAAAGCTTATTGAATATTTGGAATCATCGGTAAAAAGTGTAGACTGCATTACTTTTGCCGATCATCATCATTACAGGGAGCAGGACATTCATCAACTGACGACAAGATTCAACAATATAGAGAATATACATAAAGTAATTATTACTACTTCTAAAGATGCGGTGAAGCTACAGGCATTCGTCGCAAAGCTTGGCAAATTGCCCATATATGTATTGCCCGTTAAGCATGAAGTATTATTAAACGAAAAAGATAAGTTTGATAAGCTGATTTTGGATTATGTGAATGGTAATGTAGTAGCTTAACCCATTTCCAGTTGGTTGCGTATTAATTCATAATACTTTCCCTTTCTTTCTGTGAGTATGGCGTGCGTCCCGGTTTCTGCAACATTTCCATTATCCACTACAATGATATTATCGGCAGATTTTACAGTGCTTAATCTGTGTGCGATAATCAATACGGTTTTATTTTTATAAAATGCTTCCAGGTTGGCTATAATTTCTTTTTCGTTTTTAGCATCTAAAGCGCTGGTGGCCTCGTCAAAAAAAATGAATTCGGGATCTCTGTAAACGGCTCTGGCTATTAATATTCGTTGTTTTTGACCCGTACTTAATCCAATGCCGTTATTTCCTATTTGAGTTTCTTCGCCTAAGGGTAGTTTCTCAAGTAGTTCCTTCAGGTTGGCTATTCTTATAGCCTCGTCAAACTTTTTCCTGTCAGGATTATCATCTAACATAGTAATATTCCTAATCAATGTATCTGAAAATATAAATCCATCTTGCAACACAATACCTGTTTTTTCACGCCATAGCGCTAATGATATATCACTAAGCTTCGTATTTCCCAGCGATATATCACCGTATTGAGGTTGATAAAATTGTAACAGCAGTTTTAATAAAGTTGTTTTTCCGCTTCCGCTTGCACCTACTATGGCTGTTGTTTTACCACGTTGAATAACACAATTTACTTTTTTTAATACCCAGTCATCTTTATATTTAAAGTCTACATCAGATAAACGAATGTCGCCTGAGGGTAAGCTGCTTTCTTGTGTTTTTAAATTTTCTTCTTCTTTACTATGTACTTCTGAAAGCCTTTCCAGACTTAGTTTTCCGTCCTGTCCTAATTGAATTATACCAAGAATTTGATCCAAAGGAGCATTCATTTGACCGATAATAAAACTTACGGCCAGCATCATGCCTAAAGTCATATCTCCGTCTATCACGGCAAGTGCACTAATACAGGTAATTAAAATATTTTTTAATTGTGTAAAGAAGCTTGATCCGGCCTGCTGATATTGTTCTAGTTTTAAAGATTGTGTATTTCTTTTGTAAAGCTCATGCTGAATTTCTTCCCATTTTTCCTGCTGCATTTTTTCTGCTTTGTTCAGTTTTATTTCGGGCATTCCTGAAACCATTTCGTTCAGCATGTTTTGATTTTTACTGTTCAGCGCAAATTGCACAATGTCTAATTCTTTTCTCTTATTCAAAAATCTGAATATCCAAATTACAGAAATGACACTTAATAAAATAAACAGGAGTAATATCCATAAATTATACAAAGACAAAACAATAGAGAAAACGATAAAATTAATAAAGGAAAATAAAGTAGACAAAGCATGCCCTGACAGTAGTTGTCGTATACGATCATAATCTAATATTCTTTGTTGTATATCGCCTATACGCCTGGCTTCAAAGAAGCGTAATGGCAGGCGCATCAGCTTGCCAATGAAGTCTGAAATTATCTTAATAATTATTTTTGTGTTCATATGAAGCACCAGCCAGCTTCTCGTTATTTCCATAGTTATGTTTCCTAAAAAAAGAGCTAGTTGGGCCAATAATATTAGAAGTACAAAGTTTTTATTTTTAAGATTTATTCCTTTGTCTACTAAAGATTGGGTAAGTAAAGGAAAGATTAAAGTAAAGATGCTTGTTACTATAAGTGTAGCTAATACTTTAATCAGTGTGGCTTTATACGTAGAAAGATAATTCCATAGAAAACGAAAACCATTCTCAGCAGGCTGTTCAATTACTTTATCAAATTCTTCGGTAGGATGCAGCAATAGAGCTATTCCTTTCTCTGAATCATCTAGCCAGCTGTTTTTAAATTCGGTGGCAGATAGTACACGCTTACCTGAAGCGGGGTCTATAATAGTCAACCTGCACTCAGAAGCAGTATTGCTTTGCGGAATAAATACAATAAAATGATTTTTTTGCCAATGCAAAATACAGGGTTTGGGCGCCTCGAGTATCAGTTCATTGTAAGTGATATTTACGGCCATTGTTTCGAAGCCGATTTTTTCTGCGGCATCCATTATGCTTTTGAGACTGACACCTATTTTAGAAAAAGAAGTAATTTCTTTAAGGTGCTCTAAACTGAATTTTTTTCCATAATGCTCGGCAATCATACGAAGGCATGTAGGACCACAGTCCATGGCATCTAATTGCTTATGAATAGGAAATTTCATACAGGTTTATTTAATAAGGTATATTTCCTCTTCTGAAAGCTGTATCGGTAAGCACGCGGGCTATTTGCTCTGAAATGGCGTTATCGCATAGCTTATCAATCCAGAAAAATTCTCCTGCAGCGTTAATTTCCAGGAAGTAATATTTTCCTTCAGGATTAAGTATCAGGTCTATTGCTCCGTAGTCGGTTTTATAATAATCAAGAAGCCGGATAAGTTTGCTTTCTACATCTGTAGGAAGTTTGTGAGGTTGCCAGTCTTCAATCAACTCTACGCCTTCTTTTCTCCAGTCTACTTTTGCATTGTCTAGTTTTTGCGAGTCAATTTCGTAAGAAAAAATTTTATCCCCTACAATGGTTATCCGTAATTCTTTTTGTTTTACAATCATTTCCTGGAACTGCATTGGACAATAGGTTAGCGCTTCTATTTCTTCAAGATTATCTTTAGTAATAATGTTGGTAAATACTACTTCTTCTTGCCCGTCTTCCATAATGGCAAAGCCCGATTGCATTTTAGCCACTGCACCGTTTTCCTGGTTAAGAACAAAGCTTTTAGCCACTTCGGGATTGTTGGTAATACAGGTTTCGGGAATATTTAAACCAAGATGATGCGCTACTTTTAACTGATCTTCTTTACTGTCCATTCTTCTATATTGGCTAAGTCTTCCGAAATGATAACAACGCAAACCTTCAATCATGCCATATAGTGTTTGCCTTACTTCTCCCAATGCAGGTTCAAGAAATTTTTTTTCCAGTATGTTGTTCAACCCTTTACCTAAATTGTAGCTTCTTCTGAACCAAACGGCGCTTACATCGTTAAGGCTTATGTTTTTTTCATTTTCTACAATATACGTTTGCCAGGTATTGTTTTCAAAAACAGTGGCAAGAGCTATTTCTAAAGGATATTTATCTACATCAAACCTTATAACCTCACCTCCGATTTTATTTATTTGTTCAGAAACTTTTTCTACACATTCGTTGTCTTCTGTATGCGTTATGATTAATACTTTATGCGTCATTTTTTATTAAATTGATTAATTTTTCAGCAATGGTTTCCGCTATTGGCTGATGTGTGAACTTTTGAATCATGCCCCATTCACCCTGTGGGTTTACTTCCAAAAATACATAATTTCCATTGTTATCTACAATAAAATCCATCGCTCCAAATAGTAAATTCATAGATTGCATGGTAGCAACTATTTTTTTATTGATGCTTTCGGGTAAAATATATTTTTTCCATTCAAATGTTGTAATGCTTTGCTGGCGCCAGTCTGCACATTCTTCTCCGGTTTTTATCATACCTGTGTATATTTCACCGTCAATATACACTACTCTTAATTCATACTGTTTTTTTATAAACGGTTGAAATATCATAGGGCAGTATTTTAAAGAATCTTTTAATTGCTCAAAATCTTCTTCATTTACTTTGCTTGTAGGAAAGGAAGGGCCTTTGCCGTCCATGCTGTGGCTTAGTACACCATGCATTTTGGCAATCATTTCACCTTTACATTGCTCCTTAAAAAACTTTTGTACTTTTTGGGCACTGTTGGTCATTAGGGTAGGAGGAGTGCTTAAACCGTTTTGTGCGGCCATTTGTAGCTGGTACATTTTATTGTCAGCTACTTTCCTGTCGGCTTCCGGCGTATTCATCCACGGAACATGCTGAAAACTTTCCATAAAAATATTTCGCATAGTGCTATACTCTTGCAGGTATATTCTGTTGTATGTACTGTCCAATTCGTGTGGTATGGATGGACGCCAAATTTTTTTATTCCATACT
The DNA here is from genome assembly GCA_023386235.1 of Bacteroidota bacterium. Classification (GTDB taxonomy): domain Bacteria; phylum Bacteroidota; class Bacteroidia; order Chitinophagales; family Chitinophagaceae; genus Haoranjiania. The sequence continues at coordinate 161,476 of JAEWKC010000005.1, forward strand.
GCTTTTATTTTTTCAGGAGCAATATTTTGCAGAATATTATCTTCGAAAGAAAACTCGTTGTTCTCAAACGTAAAGCTTGATGTATAGTCAAATTGATCGGAATTGAATCTTATGGCTTCCATACCTTCAGATCGTATGGCATCTATCACAAGGTCTATGGTATAATAGTCTTTTGAATGAGTGATACAGAGTATCATGTTTGTATATTGAAAAAAGCAATAGTCTTGTGAACTATTGCTTTAAATAATTTAAAGATTTTTTACTAAGCAACTACGCCCTCGTCACTGTCTGAAGGATATTTCATAGTAACATGATCTGAACCAGGTCTTGAAGTGGGGCTATCTAAGCGAAAATTAGTAATGATGCCTTTTCCTCCGTTAACTTTGTTTGGCTCTTGCACTTGCTTTTCAAGAAATGCTGCGAAAAAAGGTTTTTTGTTTTGTTTCATAATCCAATTTTTTTTTGATTTTTTAAATAGTAAAATAGAATACTAGTAAATATCGTCATCTCCGTCTGAAGGATATTTCATAGTATACTCTCTGTCTTTTGTAGGACTGGTGGGGCTATCAAATAATGGCTTGGTTACAATAGACTGACCGCCGTTGATTTTGTTTGGCTCCCGTACTTGCTTTTCGAGGAAAGCAGCGAAAAACGGTTTCTTATTCTGTTTCATAGTTAAAAATTAATTTGTTATAAGAATAAAGTTATAAAAAAATAGCTCTTTTCCAAAATAAAATTCTATATTATATATTTTTTAACGAAAAATATTTTATATTTACCTAAATTAAATAGATTTTTTTCAATTCTCTGCAAATCAATTTGATAACTTTTGCTCATCTTCCAGTTTCCATTGTTTAGATTGAATCACTTCTGTAAGCAATGTTTTTAATTGTTCTTTGGCTATTTTAGGCAAATCGCTCTGCAAAGCGGCAGACTGTACTTGTTTTTTTGCATTCTCCTGTATTCTTCTGAAATCTTCATTGCTGAATTTATAAAATATTTCATCGTCCAGGCTGTAATAGTTATAGTCTGATTCTACAGATAAAATTTCAGGTTCAGGTATATGCAACAGTCTTACTTTCTGTGTAGTTTCGTCAATTTCCCATTTACATTTTTCAATATCATAACCTATCAATACTTTCGCTTTTACTATTACCAGCGCACTTTTATAAGCAGGTATAAAGGCAAGCAGCTTGGTTGATTCTTTATAGTTGTACACTTCAGATATATAGCCTTCGGCGCAAACTATTTTAAATACTTTTTTCATACTTTCCACAATAGTATGAGAATTTTCAGTAACAATTGATCTGGCAGATTTTTCTACTTTTTTTACTCTCCATATCAGGTACATAAATGCGAGGCCTATTGCTATGCCAATAAACAGTATGGTTACTGTAGTGTTTTGTGAGGAAGTGACTGTCGGCCTGGCAAACAAATTTGCTATTGCAATAATTAAGAAAATAATAAGCAGTGCCAAACCTATCCACATAATGCGTTTTCCGTATCTTTGAAACATGGTTCAGGAATTTGTTGCTAATGTAATTATTTCTTATCTAAAAATTTGATAATTAAAATGATTACTACAAAAATTTACCTTGCCACAACTAATAAAAACACATAAATGCAAAAAAACAATAATAACAAAAAAGCATCTGCTAAGAAAAGTAAATCAGTTGCTGTGCCACCATTGAAAGGTGTGCTTGATATGACTAAATCCGGTGTGGGATATGTAATCATCAGCGAACATCAAAAAGATATTTTTATCAATAGAAACGATTTGGGCACCGCGCTCGACGGAGATACCGTATTGGTAAAAATCACTAAAAAAAATGCATCAAGCGGAAAAGTAGAAGGAAGAATTGTAGAAGTAATAAAAAGAAACCTGACAGAGTTTGTTGGTATTTTAAAAATCTCTGAAGGCTTTGGTTTTGTAGATGTGTTATCAGAAAAACCTATGCCTGATTTTTATATTCCGGGCAATAAAATCAAGGGAATTGAAGATGGAAGCAAAGTATTGATAAAATTCGTTAGGTGGGAATCTGCCGATAAAAAACCGGAAGCGGAAATCATAAAAGTAGTAAAGCCGGAAGACGAAAACAATCTGGCTATGCGTCAAATATTGATGGATAATGGCTTTACCATTGGCTTTGATGAAAAAGTTATGCAACAGGCAAATGCTTTGCCCGAAGTAATTTCTCAGGAAGAAATAGCTTCCAGAAGAGATTTTAGAGATACACTTACATTTACAATAGACCCCATAGACGCAAAAGATTTTGACGATGCCATATCCTTTAAAAAAATAGATGAGCATTGGTTTGAAGTAGGAGTGCATATAGCAGATGTAAGCTATTATGTTCGTCCCGGAACAGCGCTTGACGAGGAGGCTTACCAGCGTGCTACCTCGGTGTACTTGCCCGACAGAGTAAATCCCATGTTGCCCGAACATATATCCAATGTATTATGCTCATTAAGGCCCAACGAAGAAAAATTAACCTTTTCAGCTGTTTTTACAATGAATAAAAATGGAGCCATTCGTGATACCTGGCTGGGAAGAACAATCATAGAATCAGACAGAAGATTTACATATGAAGAAGCACAGGAAATTATTGATACAGGAAATGGCGACCATGCCGATGTGATAGTATTATTAAATGAGATAACGCAAAACATCCGCAGACAGCGATTTGAAAAAGGCGCTATCAATTTTTCTTCTGTAGAAACAAGATTTATTCTGGACGAAACAGCAAAGCCTGTTGGCATTGTAGTAAAAGAAAGCAAACCGGCGCATCAATTGATTGAAGAGTTGATGTTGTATGCCAATAAAGCCGTAGCAGAGCATGTGGCTAAAATAAAAATAAAAGGAAAACCTTTGCCGTTCCCGTATCGTGTGCACGACCAGCCGGACGCGGAAAAATTGCAGGCCTTTTTGCCCATAGCCATGAAGTTTGGCTTTAAGTTAGATTTAAATACCCCCAAAAGTATCGCAAAGAGCTTTAACGAGATGCTGCAAGGCATAAAGGATAAACCCGAAATGCAGGTGCTGGAACAACTGGGCATTCGTTCAATGGCAAAGGCGGTGTATACAACAGAGAATATCGGGCACTATGGCTTAGGCTTTGAAGATTATTGCCATTTTACCTCGCCTATACGCCGTTATCCCGATGTGATGGTGCACAGGGTATTGGATAGTGTTTTAAAGAATAATAGTAAACCCGATGCCGAAATGGAAGAGAAATGCCAGCATTGCAGCGAACGCGAAAGAGCTGCGATGGAGAGCGAAAGAGAGGGAAATAAATATAAGCAAATAGAATACATGCGCGAACATCTGGGTAGTGATTTCGAAGCTGTAATAAGCGGTGTAGCATCGTTTGGATTTTGGGCAGAGACTATTGAGCATCATTGCGAGGGTATGGTGAGCACACAAAGTCTCGCATTCCTGGATAGCTTTGAACACATAGAAAGTGAGTTTATGCTGCGAGGCATAAGAACCGGAAAGACTTTTAGAATGGGTGATAAAGTTACCATTAAAGTAATTGCAGCTAATTTAGACAAACGCCAGATGGACTACGAATGGATACCCAATAAAGAAAACGCGCAAGCAGAGATGCCCGCAAAGCCCGCAGACAAGAAAAAAAGTCAAAGGAAAAGAGTGGGACAGAAAAAAGAGAAATAAAACACAAAGAACTGTAGTACACGCTTTGTAGGGAACACGCCTCAAGGCGTGTTCTTTTTTATCTGTTCTTTTAATTCCGCGTCAATTTTTTTATCCAGGTCATCAATTCTGTCTTGCAGGCTTACTGTATTTTTACCGGGAATATAAATCACATCACCTTCTTCTGTTTTTTCAGAAAAATCTTCTTTTATTTTCTGGTTCAAATCGGTAGTATTATTTTCTATATCTTTTTCTTTTACTTCTGTTTTATTCACTACTTCCAGGGGTTTGCCTTCTGTTTCTACTTCCACCACTTTGGTGGTTACAGCATATTCTGTGGGGTAAATATTTGCGCCGTATTCTACTGCCCAGGACTTGGTAAATTCTGCACCGAAATATAATATGAGGGAAGAGTAATATATCCACACCAGCATAATCACAAAGGAGGCAGCCGCGCCAAAAGTACTGTCAATATTACTATTGCTGATGTAAATGCTTATCAGGAATCTTCCGATCATAAAAAGCAGCGATGTGGTCATGGCGCCTATCATTACATCTTTCCACCTTATTTTGGCATCGGGTAAAAATTTGAATACCGCTCCAAAAATGATGGATATTACTATAAACGACAGAAGAATATTGATAGCATAAATAAGTACAACTGTCACATCCGGATACCATAATTTTAACCTTTCGCTAAAACCGTCAATCAATGCGTTTACGCCAAAAAATACAAGCAATAGAAAGCCTAAGCTGATGATCATGGAAAAAGATAACAGCCTGTTCAGAATCATTTTCAGCCAGCCTTTTTTAGGTTTGGGTTTAATGCCCCAGATAGTATTGATAGACTGCTGAATTTGTGCGAATACGGTAGTAGCACCGAATATAAGTGTGCCTATACCTATGATGGCCGCCAGTTTACTTTTGCCTGAAACCGCCGCATTGGCAATAATGTTTTCTAAAAAACTTGCAGCATTTGCCCCTACATATTGCCTGAGTGTTTCAAAAACTTCTCCTTCCACCGCCTCTCTTCCTAAAAACCAGCCCAAAATAGCCAGTAAAACTACAAAAAATGGCGCCAGAGAAAATATAGTGGCATACGCCAGTGAACCGCTTAAATTAGATACATTATCATTAGAAAAACCGGTTACGGAGTTTTTAAATACGGTCCATATGCCTTTCCAGGTTATTTTTTTGCCATTAAACTTCATGATAGTTTTTTGATATTTTAATCGAATATTGTACCAAAGTTAAGATTTATTTTTTCTTGCGCGTTTTACATTTCTAATTAAAATATATAAGGCAATGGCTGTAAGCAAAAGCCACCAAAGGCTGGTAAGAATCAATATGCATTCTAAGAAAATATTCCAGCCGGTTTTTAATGCGTCTATAAATCTTATGCCAAAATCAGGTTTGTAAGACTTAAGGTCTTTTATATACGGAACAGTTGCTTTATATTCCTTTTTATCTTCGTAAATAGTAAGATGTATTGTGCTGAAATTTACTTTATCGTCTAATTTCATTGTATGCAAATTGGCTTCATCTGCGGCCAGTTGCCTGTTGTATCTTGCATCTTCCGCCGAGATGTTGGCATTTAGGTTTCCTCTTTTGGCATTTTGCAGACTATCAATTCTTTTTTGTGATAATGCGGCTCTTCTTTGTTTCAGCTGCTCGTCAAAATAGGTTAGCGTTGCGTCTTCAGCTGTTACATTTCTGCTTTCTAAAAAATCTATATAAGTGCTGATTTGTTTAAGTAATGTGTCTAAATTTTGCTGAGGTACTCTCAAAGTAATATTACTGTGCAGTACATAATGTATAACCTGTAAGGCAGAGTCCTTGGCGGTTTGCAATAATTTTTCATTTTGCTGATTCTTTGAAATTTCAGAAGATTCTACAAAGCCGCCATTTGATCTTACAAGGTCTTCTATATTATAAGTGGCATTTATCGCGTCTTTCGATTTAAATTTTAAATCGGCTGTTTTAATGATTTTTTTTGTACTGTCTTTATTTGTTTCGGTTACAGAAGAAGAAACAATGGACGCGTTGTCATCTGCGAAGTCTTCCCTGATCTCAGATAGTGTTATGTCTGCGGGCGCAGTTTCATTAGATGTGGATTCAAAATTGGAATTGCCACATGAGTAGATAAGTATGGCAAGCGTAACCAGTAAAAATGTGATAGTTCTTTTTTGCATGGCATCTTTTTTAATAGTTAGTAACTATGTTCAGATGCTATTTATTCTCGTTTACAGAAAATGTAACCTTTGGTTATATTGAAATATTTTATAAATTTTAAATCCGCAATCTTTCCCCAGATAGAATTGTGCTGTATATTTTTTTTATAACCTATTATGGATTAAATATTTCTAATGCTCCCGCCTTTGTTGATGAAGATGGTTTTGAGCTTTTCAAAGTTGGCTGCATCAATAGGTTTGGTAGCATTTTCTATTATGGCAGTTGTAAAGCCCAGCTCTAAAGCGTCAGTAGCGGTAAAGTATACACAATAGTCGGCAGCGAGCCCGCAAATGTCCACTGAATATACGTTACGACCTTTTAAGTAATCAGCAAGTCCTGTTGATTTTAGTTTGCCGTTGTCATAAAACCCGCTATAGCTGTCTATATTTTCATCCATTCCTTTGCGAAAAATAGCTTCTATTTTATTGGTATCTAATTCCCGGGAAAATGCTGCGCGTTCTGTTCCCTGCACGCAATGCTCGGGCCATAATGTTTGCTGCAGGCCGTTGAACTCAATTATTTCATACTCATTTTTTTCCGCGTGTTGAGAAGCAAAACTTTTATGATTGGCCGGATGCCAGTCTTGTGTGGCAACTACCAGCTCATAATCATGCTGCATTTGATTGATGAGAGGAATGATTGTATCTCCCTTGTCTACGGCTAAAGATCCGCCCGGTAAAAAATCATTTTGTATATCAACTATAATGAGTGCGCGCATTTTTTCTTTTTATCAAATATAAAATAAAACTGCCGCAGTTTCACATGCGACAGTTTAAGATAGTGCAAAGATATATGTGAAATTAAGGATTCATTATCCTGCCCATAAACAATATGGTGTTAGAAGTTTTTTCACTGATGATAAATGCGAAAGGCTTGTTGCAATTAACATGTATTATTTTAGGCGGCCCCGGATAAGATGTAGTTCCTATGCCCACGGAGGTTACAGCCGCTGCCTCTGTACCTTCTTCATTTACTTCTACAAAAGTATTTTGTTTTACAAAGCCCACAAACAGCGGCTTTTCTTTGCTCATGGTAGTAAAATCTGCTTGTTCTGTAAAGCTTTTTACCATACCCATTTTTTGCAGTGTTTTATTTAATTCTTTTTCCAGTTCCAGCTTGAATTTGGGCAAGCTTACAATTACTTTTTTACCTCTAAGCGTGTTTTGCAACATGTTCCATTCTGTAGTTTTAAAGTTGCTCAATACATCGGCAACTGTTTTTCCATCTTTGGGTAAAATGATGGTAGCACGAAAATGTTGATTGCCGTAAGGCAGATTAACGGCTTGATAATTTTCAGTTTCTCTGTAGTTAAATACTGCTTCCTGCTTCATCATCTCTACCATTTTACTTGTGTTATTTTCACCTGTAAATCGCTCGTCTTTAGTGTTTTTTTTGTCGAATTGTGTGGTCCAGTCTCCTTTGAAGTATAAAGCATTCATCAAAATCATTACTAATTCGGGATCTATTGTCTGCAATACTTTCGAGATCTTTCCATTGGTATGGTCACTTGCCCATTGGTTAATGACATCAACATCTGACGGTTGAAAAGATAAGCCTTTTACTTCCGCTTTAAAATCCGTATTCATTTGCCTGAGATAGGCTGCCTCAAAAGGAAAAGAGTTTTTGTGAAAAATAGCGTTGGCCAAAGCCATTTGCACTTTCGGATCGACTGCAGGCAGGTCTCTCAGCAGTTTTTTGTACGTGTCGTTTAGTTTTTTTAAATCAATGTTTTCGGCATGTAGTGCTTTGATGATTTCTTTTTGAGTTTCGCCTTTAGCTCCATTCACCGCCATGCCTAATGCCATGTGCAGGCTCAATGGCGACAGGAAAATGTTTTCACTGGCTGTGTATTCATCTTGTACTTGATTAAAGAAATCAAAGGCAAAGGAAGTAGTTATGTTAGCCACTGACGCATCTATAGCGAGGGGCTCTCCCTGACTGTCAACTTCCGGTGTTTCTGCCGTAGTATCCGGGGTTTGTCTCGGGTTAATGTTTTCATTGCAACTGGAAATGGATATTATTCCTGTAATAATAAGCAACAGAAGTTTCATATAAATCAGATTTTAATTAGAAAATGCATGTTTCGTTTAAAATACATTACAACTATTTAAATGGATTGTATCAATAATAATGCCTTTATCAGCAGGTTGTGATGCAGAATTTTTATCAAAAAGAATATAGAAAGTCTCTACCGTTTACAGCTACCGAATTGTTCATGAAAAAATAGTGGGATACAAAATAAAACTGCCACATTTTTTATATGCGACAGTCTTAAGATAATGCAGAGATATATGGAATTAAGGATTCATGATTTTTCCCATAAAAAGTATAGTGCCCGAGGTTCTTTCACTAATGATGATTCCAAATGGCTTATTACATTTAAATTCAACGATTTGTGGCATAGATGTAATAATCATTCCAATAGTGGTAACGGCCGCAGCTTCTGTGCCTTTCTCATCAATGCCTACGTAAGTATTTTGTTTCACAAAGTCTATCTTGATACGAGTACGAGCAGAGGATAAGTTGTTAAAGTTTGCTTTGTGTTCCTCGAAAGCGTCTGTAATGCCCATTCGCTTCAAAGTATTGTTGAGCATATATTCTCCGGAAAAAGTGAATTTCGGTAAGCCAAAGTTTACTTCATACCTTCTTGTTTTATTTAAAACATCTTTCCATTTATCTGTAGTCATATCAGAAAAAACATCCGATAAGGTATTTCCAGATTTCGGTAAAATGAAGGAGGCTATAAACTGGCTATTCCCATAACTTTTTTGTGCAATTTCATACTTGTCAAAATTCGCGTAATGCATGGTATCTTTCATGTTCATCATCTTCACGGTTTTGCGTGTGCCGTTATCGCTCATGAATGCTTCATCTTTTGTGTCGCCGGGTTTAAATTCATTTTTCCAGTCGCCTTTGAAATAAAGAGCATTCATTAAAAACATTACATGATCTGGATGAATTTCGGATAATACTTTAGGGATTTTTCCGTTTGTATTATCGCTAGCCCATTGGTTAATGGTTGCCAGGTCTTCCTCCACAAAAGGTAAGGCGGTCACTTTAGCATTGTAAAAATTTTTAACATCCGCTAAAAAAGTATTTTTCACTTCAAAAGTATTTTTATACCATATTGAATTAGCCAATGCTAATATTACTTTCCGGTCAGCTTCCGGAAGCTCTTTTAAAAGCTTTTTGTGTGCTTCGTTTAGTTCGTTTAATCCTAAAGAAGTAGCCTTCATTGCTTCCAGCATCTGGGTTTTGGTGCTTTCTTCTGCGCCGTTTACCAGCATAGCCAAAGCCATGTGCAAACTGAGTGGAGAAACGAAGATATTTTTAGCGGTTTTAATTTCTTTATCCTCCTGTAATTTTTTAAAGAAATCAAACGAAAAATCTGTCAGGCTGTTAGCCGCGGCGGCAGAAATTGTAATAGGATTCACTTCGTTACTTTGCTCTTGCGGACGAGTGTCTTTTTCACACGAAGAACTCACAAGTGCCAAAGTAATAATGGAGAAGGTTAGCAATCTTTTCAGCATAGTACAAAAATTGAGTTTAGTAAATTGTTTTTATACTTTCATATACGTAATTTTTGTTAATAATGCTACACCTATTTTCGGATAAAAAAAAGTGCCGATTGTAAAACCGGCACTTAAAAAATAAATCATAGATAATTTTAATTATTCTTTTCAAAATTATTCCTGATAATGTTTAAAGCCGCGCCGGCTTTAAACCATTCAATTTGCTGTGCGTTATAAGTATGATTTACAGGGAACTGTTCTGTAGTGCCATCTTTATGATGCAATACTAAGGTAAGCGGTTTTACCGGTGTAAAATCAGTCAGCCCTAATATATCAATTACGTCATCTTCCAGAATTTTATCATAATCCTCTTTGTTGGCAAAAGTCAATGCCAGCATACCTTGTTTTTTCAGGTTGGTTTCATGTATGCGCGCGAAGGATTTTACCAGTACGGCTTTTACACCCAGGTGGCGTGGTTCCATGGCAGCGTGCTCTCTTGACGAGCCTTCGCCATAGTTTTCATCGCCTACTACAATGGTACCGATGTTAGCGGCTTTGTATGCGCGTTGTGTAGCCGGCACGGCGCCATATTCATTGGTTAGTTGATTCTTTACTTTATCAGTTTGTTCGTTAAAATAATTTACAGCGCCAATGAGTAAATTGTTGGAAATATTATCGAGGTGTCCGCGGAATTTTAACCAAGGTCCGGCCATGGAAATATGATCGGTAGTACACTTTCCTTTGGCTTTAATGAGCAGGCGCAGACCTGTCATATCTTTCCCGTCCCAGGCAGGGAATGGTTCTAATAGCTGCAAACGGTTACTGTCGGGCGCAACGCTGATGGTGATGCTGCTGCCGTCTTCGGCCGGAGCCTGATAGCCGGGATCGTCTACTTCAAAGCCTTGTGCCGGTAGTTCATCGCCGGTTGGAGGGTCCAGCTTTACATCTTCGCCTTTTTCGTTTTTAAGCGTGTCGGTGATAGGATTAAATCCGAGATCACCGGCTATAGCCAGGGCTGTTACAATTTCAGGAGAAGCTACAAAAGCAAACGTATTGGGGTTGCCGTCGTTTCTTTTTGCAAAGTTTCTGTTGAAAGAGTGGATGATTGTATTTCTTTCTTTCTTTTCTGCTCCCATTCTGTCCCACATACCTATACAAGGTCCGCAGGCATTGGTATAAATAGTTGCGCCTACTTTTTCGTAAGTGTCAATGATGCCATCTCTTTGTACTGTATAGCGAATTTGTTCCGAGCCGGGGTTGATGCCAAATTCGGCTTTTGATTTTAAGTCTTTTTCAGCTATTTGTTTCGCTACCGAATGCGCACGGCTTAAGTCTTCGTAAGAGGAGTTGGTACAAGAACCGATCAAGCCTACTTCTACTTTCAGCGGCCAATTATTTGCGATAGCCACTTCTTTCATTTTAGAAATTGGCGTTGCTAAATCAGGTGTGAATGGGCCGTTTATATGCGGCTCCAGTTCTGAAAGATTGATTTCATACACTTCATCAAAATATTTTTCAGGATCGGCATATACCTCCTCATCTCCGGTAAGATGTTCTTTAATAGTGTTGGCAATATCGGCAATATCGGCTCTGCCTGTAGCTTTCAGGTATCTTTCCATAGACTCGTCGTAGCCAAAGGTAGATGTGGTAGCGCCGATTTCCGCACCCATATTACAAATAGTACCTTTACCGGTAGCGCTCATGGAAATAGCGCCTTCACCAAAATATTCTACAATGGCGCCTGTGCCGCCTTTTACGGTAAGCAGCCCGGCCACTTTTAATATTACGTCTTTAGGTGCAGACCATCCGTTGAGTTTTCCGGTAAGCTTAATACCAATCAGTTTGGGAAATTTCAATTCCCAGGGCAGGCCGGCCATCACATCGCAGGCGTCAGCGCCGCCAACGCCAATGGCGATCATGCCTAAGCCGCCGGCATTTACTGTGTGAGAATCGGTGCCAATCATCATGCCTCCGGGAAAAGCATAATTTTCTAAAACTACCTGGTGTATAATGCCTGCGCCGGGCTTCCAGAACCCGATGCCGTATTTATTGGATACAGAACTTAAAAAATCAAAAACTTCTTTGCTGTCGTGATTGGCGAGCGCCAGATCTTTTTCAGCGCCTTCTTTGGCTATGATAAGGTGGTCGCAGTGCACGGTAGAGGGTACAGCTACTTTAGGCCGGCCGGCTTGCATAAATTGCAGCAAAGCCATTTGCGCGGTAGCGTCCTGCATGGCTACTCTGTCCGGCGCAAAGTTTACATAGTCGGAAGCTCGTTCAAAATTTTTGAGATCCTGATCTTGATGCAGGTGTGCGTATAATATTTTTTCAGATAAGGTTAACGGTCTTTTTACCACTTCGCGAGCTTTATTAATTTTTTCAGGTAAAGACTCATAAACCTTCTTAATCATGTCAATGTCAAAAGCCATAAGAAGTTAGATTTAAATAATTTAATAAAATTGAGTAGAGCGAAATTACTGAAAATTGCTATATTTTAAAAGCGCGTATTGGATTTTTATAATTAATTTTGGCTTATTCAGAAAAAAAGATAAATTTTGTTTGATTAATTAACTTTTGATGAATTGTTTGTTCTAACCACTTAATTATTTTTGTTATGGAAAAAATAAGGGAATTCATTGAATGGGGTGCATTTGGTGTATGTAGTAAACTGGGTGAAAAACTGGGGATAGCTTCTTCCCGTATCCGTCTTTGGTTTATCTATATCAGCTTTCTTACACTGGGTTCGCCCATTATTGTTTATATGGCTATGTGGTTTACCATCAACATAAGAAAATATGTTTTCTTTGCCAAACGAAACCCTGTAGAAGCCAATTAAAAACACTGTTTAAATTAAATGATCAAGATACATAAAATTTTGTTTGCCTCTCTGGCGTTGCTTTTAACCGCAACTGTCTTTTCGTGTAAAAAAGTAGTAGATAAGATTCCTGACGACGGAGGAGTAGTGAATTTGGATACCGCAAATTCCACCTGGGTAGACAGGTTATACGATTCGGTGTTTCTTTATGCTGACCAAATTTATTACTGGGAAGATAAGCTGCCCACATACGAAAATTTTCTGCCAAGAAAATACAAGACCTCCGATACGCTGAAGGGATTGCAGAATGAAGTTTTTCAGATTACAAGATTTGCCAAAGATGCTTCAGGAAGATCCTATGAACAAGCTATAGATTACAATCAATATGGCGAAAGAGTAGATGATAACAGGCAGGCAAAATTCTCTTACATAGTTTATACAAAAGATACTAAAAACGGTGGGGCCGTTTCTAATGTGATTGTAAACAATGATTTTACGAAAAATCTTAAAATGACGTTAGACGGAAAGGAAAATAACTTTGGTTTTGTGTTAGGCTTTATTCCTGCAAAATATTCTTATGGTACGGCTGACAGCATTGATGCCACTAAGGTTGACTCTAACAGCTACGTAAGCTTTGTGCGGTTTATTACTAAAGAATCTCCGGCTTATCATGCAGGTATGAGAAGGGGAGATTACGTTACTAAAATAAATGGAATGATTGCCAATGATGATAATATTGACGCAATTGTTACGGCTTTGGACGGAGACCATATAGATGTAGTAACTTATAAGCCTTCTACAAAAGTGGAGAAAAACTATTCGATTAATAAAACTACTTATCAGTTTGACCCGTTCTTTAAAGATACGGTAGTAACCATTACAAGTCCTAATAATAATGTTACTAAAAAAATAGGCTACGCCGCATACAAGTCATTCACAGAGTTTGACAGCAGTTCTAAAGAACCATTGGAAAGAGTGATCAACAGATTTACATCGGAAGGTATTGAAGATTTGGTAATAGACTTACGGTATAATGGCGGCGGCTCTGTGTTCACTGCACAAAATTTTATTGATTATGTGGCTCCTACCAGTGCTAATGGCAAAGTGATGATGACGAATTATTACAATAAGCTGATGCAGGATAAAAAAGCCACTATTCTAAAAAATCTTCCGCAGAGAGACGATAATGATAAACCGATCTCCGGCAAAACTTACTTCGATTATGATTATTCTGTATCTGCAAATACAGATCGGGTAACGAAGCAAGGCTCATTAAATTTGCCCAGAGTGTATTTCATTGTGAGCAGCAGCTCGGCATCTGCCAGTGAAATGATGATCAACAGTTTGAAACCTTTTATGAATGTAACATTAATAGGCGCTTCTTTTTCTGACAACGGCAGCAGAACGTACGGGAAGCCCATTGGCTTCTTCGAAGTAAGAATGGGCCCGGAAAATAGTAGTTTCAGTATGTGGATATCCAATTTCGAAACTAAAAACGCCAATGGCGAAGGAGGGTACTATGATGGTATGACTACTAATTATCAGGCTTTTGATGATATACGTTATGATCTGGGAGACTCTCGCGAAAGAAGTTTTAGACAAGCCATTAGATTGATTTTAGGAGATAATGCATATACACCTCCAGTTAGCATGTCAAGAAGCGGCGGCGCTATAAGAGCGCGTAGCAATCAGGAAGATAATTTTATGAAGGGAGTAAGAGGAATAGCGGTTGGTGCTGTAACGAACATTCACGATATGGTAATTGATCCCGCTAAATAAAACTATAATTCATTATAAAATATTTCCAACAGGCAGCACTACGCTGCCTGTTTTTATTATTCACATTTCTCTTTTTTATATTATCTTTACGTTAACAAACATAGTTATAGGATTATATATTTTAATTTAGCCGCAAAAACTGATGGACTTTTACCTTTTTGTAATCATTCTTCTTTTCCTTTTAGCGATAGGCGATCTTATAGTAGGTGTCAGTAACGATGCCGTAAACTTTTTAAATTCTGCCATTGGTTCCAGAGTAGCTTCTTACAGAGTAATCATCTTTGTGGCTATGCTGGGTATAGTGATAGGAGCTATGTTCTCAAGCGGCATTATGGAAATAGCCAGAAAAGGAATATTTAATCCTGAATTGTTCACGTTCGACAAAATTATCATCATCTTTTTAGCGGTAATGCTTACCGATATTATCCTGCTGGATGTATTCAATACTTTAGGCCTGCCCACATCCACCACCGTGTCTATTGTGTTTGAGCTGTTGGGCGCCGCTTTGGCTACGGGTATATTATTTGCTTTTTCAAAAGACGATCCTATCAATACTATTTTTAGCTATATCAATATCTCCAGTACGTTTTCTATTATTTCGGGTATTTTCCTATCAATTATTATAGCCTTTACGGCGGGTACTATTATTCAATATTTATCAAGGCTGCTATTTACCTTTCAATACGAACGTAAAGTAAAATCCTTCGGCGCTGTATTTTCCGGATTGGGTCTTACGGCCATTGTTTATTTTTTATTGATCAAAGGCTTGAAAGGTACTACGCTCATTAGCCAGCAAAATCAGGATTGGATTACAGGTAACACTACAATCATTCTTGTAGGTATTTTTCTATTCACTACCTTGCTTTGCCTGGTGCTGCAAAGAACTGCTAAAGTAAATCCGCTGAGAATAGTGGTGCTGGCGGGTACTTTTTCTTTGGCTATGGCTTTTGCCGGCAACGATCTGGTGAATTTTATAGGGGTGCCTATATCAGGTTTCCTGGCATATCAAAACTGGATGGCTTCGGGAGTGCCGGCAGATCAAATGTATCAAACGTATTTATCGAGCAATGATGTAATTGTACCCAATTATATGCTGTTCATTGCCGGGGTGATAATGGCGTTAACGATATGGTTGAGCGCCAAAGCCAAAAAAGTTACAGAAACAGAAGTGAATTTGGGCAGGCAGGATGAAGGTGACGAAAGATTCAGACCCAATGCCGTTTCCAGAAGCATTGTAAATACTTCGTTGATGTTAGGCAATGTATTTGGTAAATTTATACCTGAAAATACGCGAAGAAAATACAATATTAGTTTTCAGAAAAGCAAAATGCGTATAGCTACCAATGTACAGGAAAAATCTGCTTTCGACCTGGTGCGTGCTGCCAATAATCTTATTATAGCCTCCATTCTTATTGCATGGGCCACCTCTATGAAGCTGCCGCTTTCTACTACTTATGTATCTTTTATGGTAGCTATGGGTAGCTCGCTGGCAGATAAAGCCTGGGGCAGAGATTCAGCCGTATACAGGGTAGCAGGTGTATTAAGCGTAATTGGTGGCTGGTTCATTACGGCCTTCATAGCTTTTACCTGTTCGGCATTGTTTGCCTTCATATTGTATAAAGGCGGGCAAACAGGTACCATCATATTAGCAATAGCGGTTTTAATTTACATTATTATATCGCATGTAAGCTTTTCAAGAAAAGAGAAAAAAGATAAGCTTGCGCAAAGTAAACTTATGCTGCTTGAACGCAGCGATATTAATGTGGTAGATCGCAACAGGCATATGGTTGCGGAGGTAGTAAAAGAAGTAGCCGATAACTACGATCTTACCATGAAAGGATTGCAGTTAAAAGATCTTAGCTTATTGGAAATGGCAGATAAAAATCTTTCAGAGTTAGTACAATACAGTTATAAAGTAAGAAGCAGAACTATTAGAAACATCAGAGAGCTGCAAACAGATGATACTAAAGTTTCTGAAATACTTATTTACAGCAGTGATTTTATTCAGGATATTGTACAATCTGCCAAATACCTGAGCAATGAAGGATTGTATTATGTAAAAAACTTACACGAGCTGTCCGACGTGGACTTCTTAACCGATCTGGTGAAGACTAATGAAGCCATGAATGAACTCTTTAGTAAAGTGGCAGTGGTTTTAAACAATACAGAAGAGTATGATTTTAATGAGATCAAAGCTTTGAGAGATACCGTGAGAACTTCTATCAACAATACATTGGAAAGAGAAGTAAAAGCCATTAACCAGCATAAATCCAGTACAAAATTGAGCGGGCTTAAAACTACTGTATATCTGCAAAGCAGAGATATACAGGCTGTGTTGATGCGTATTGTAAGGCTATATGCCAGATACGATAAAAAGATAGTGCAGGTAGAGCCGCAAGCCTAATATTTTCTTAAAAAATTACTACAGGCCATTCAAAAAATGAATGAGTTTTTGAGTGGCCTTTTTCCTGTGAGAAAAAAGATTTTTTTCGTCCATATTCATTTCTGCGAAAGTTTTATCACTTCCTTCGGGCATAAAAACAGCATCATAGCCAAAGCCTTCTGTACCGCGCCTTTCGGCAATAATGGCACCTTTGCAAATACCTTCAAAAAAATATTCTTCGCCATTCAGCAATAAAGAAATAACGGTTCTGAACTGCGCAGATCTGTCATGGCTGTTTTGCAGTTCAAGCAGCAGTTTGTCAATATTTTTTTCACTGTCGGCAGGTTCGCCCGCGTAACGCGCGCTTTTAACGCCCGGAGCGCCGTTGAGTGCTGTTACTTCCAGGCCTGTATCTTCGCTAAAGCAATCTTTGTTTGTTATTTCAAAAATTGTTCTTGATTTTGTAGAAGCATTCTCTTGTAATGTCTCGTAAGGCTCAGGAATATCTTTATCAATGCCCGCTTCCTTCATGGTTATAATGTCAATCGCATCAGAAACTACTTTTTTTATTTCGTTTACTTTATTTTGGTTGTTGGTAGCGAATATGAGTTGCATATTATAAATTTAACTTTTGAAAAAATCATTACAGTCCCAGCAATTTTTTGAGACCATTCCACAGTTTGCCTTTTTCTAATTTTTTTTCAGGAGTGTTTCCGTTCAGTTTATCGAGCGAAACAGCACTAAGAAGTTTACAGTTGTCGTGTGTAAAAGTAGTGTAATACACCGGTTTAGCCTTAATGGCGATTGCTTCGGGCTGTACATCAAACAAGAGTATTGCAGAAGGCGATAGTGTTTCTTTTAACTGAGAATAATCAACAGGCGTTTTCGCAATATTCACTACTGCAATATCATCCGGTGTAAGCCGGCAGGCGTTTAAAATGCTTAATAAAAAGTTCAGATTATCTTCGCTAATAAATTTGTTGTTCTCATCGTGCAGCAGTATGGCAACATGTTTTTTATTTTTGCCCAGCCACCAAATTTCAGAGAGTTTGCTTTGGCTTTCATTATTTTTTTTACCTTCGCGTGGTGGATTTTTTCCTTCGGCTTCAGAAATTTGTTCTTCTGCCAAAACAAGGTTGTTTTTATAGAGTTGAGCGATAACTGTATGAGGAAGCTGATTTTCCATAAGCACGAAAATAAAAAATATTTAGCATGAGCAATACATTTCCTATAACAAAAATTGAGAGCAGCCGTTTTAGAGACGATCTGGATTTTGCATTTGGTAAAACATTTACCGACCACATGTTGGTGGCCGACTATGCCAATGGCCAGTGGGAAAAAGTAGAGATTGTACCTTACCAACCTATTCCTTTTGAGCCGTCAATAATGGCTATTCACTATGGCCAGTCAATTTTTGAAGGTATTAAAGCTTATGTAAATAATAAAGGAGAAGTAGTGATATTTCGTCCGGATAAAAATTTTAAAAGATTTAATGAATCGGCAGAAAGAATGCAGATGCCCCAATTGCCGGAAGAAATATTTATCGGTGGCATGAAGCAATTGATAGCACTGGATAAGGCTTGGATCCCGAAAAAGGAAAACTACTCTTTATACATACGCCCGTTTATGTTTGCTACCGATCAATACCTGGGAGTAAGAGCTTCTAATACATATAAGTTCATTATTATATTAAGTCCTTCGGGTCCTTATTTTGCCGCTCCTGCCAAAATATTGGTGGAAGACGAATACACCAGGGCGGCACCGGGCGGTACGGGCAGAGCCAAGAATGCAGGCAATTACGGGGCCAGCTTACGAGCCGCTGCCGATGCGCAAAAGCAGGGCTTTGACCAGGTATTGTGGACAGATCCTTACGAGCACAAATGGTTGCAGGAAGTGGGTGCCATGAACGTAATGTTTGTATTGAATGATACGATTGTTACTCCTTCGCTGGAAGAAGGCACTGTGCTGGATGGCGTTACACGCGACAGCGTAATCACCGTTCTAAAAGAAATGGGTAAAACTGTAGAAGAACGCAAAATAAATATAGACGAGCTGGTGCAGGCATATCAAAACAATAGTTTATCAGAAGCTTTTGGTACAGGCACAGCTGCCGTAATATCGCCTATACGCCAGCTTACATACAAGGGCGAGGACATGATATTTAATACCGATCATATGCCCGTGGCCTCCGAACTGGCACAAAGGCTGGCTGCTATACGTTCCGGTGAAGCAGAAGATAAATATGGCTGGATTGTAAAGGTAGAAGGATAATAACACCTTGAATTATTTTATAAGAGCAGAAGATGCAACATTTTTTTATTATTTTTTTGGTTTACAAAAAATAAGCCGTACCTTTGCCCTCCGAAAATTAAAATAAAAACAATCGTATTTTAGAATGCCTACTATACAACAATTAGTAAGAAAAGGCCGCGAAATTATCAAAGCCAAAAGTAAATCAAGAGCGTTAGATGCCTGTCCGCAACGTCGCGGTGTGTGTACACGTGTATATACTACAACCCCTAAAAAGCCAAACTCAGCTTTGCGTAAAGTTGCAAAAGTGCGTTTGACCAATAAAATTGAAGTTATCGCATACATTCCGGGTGAAGGACATAACCTGCAGGAGCACTCAATCGTATTGATCCGTGGTGGTCGTGTTAAAGACTTACCGGGTGTACGTTATCATATCGTTCGTGGTAGCTTGGATACCGCAGGCGTAAAAGGACGTAAACAAAGCCGTTCTAAATACGGTGCTAAGAAAGAAAAAACAGCAAAATAATTATAACAGAATAATTTTTATACTATACAATGAGAAAACAACAAGCTAAGAAGTTGCCTTTGGCGCCCGATGCACGTTTTAATGATAAACTCGTAACTCGTTTTGTAAACAACTTAATGTTGGATGGTAAAAAAAGTACAGCTATTACTATTTTTTACGATGCGGTAGATAAAGTGAGCAAAATGACCGGCGAAGATGGCTACGAGGTATGGAAAAAGGCTTTGGCTAATGTAACGCCTGCCGTTGAGGTTAGAAGTCGCAGAATAGGTGGCGCTACTTTTCAAATACCTTCTGAAGTGCGTCCCGACAGAAAGATTTCTTTAAGCATCAAATGGTTAATTCGCTATAGCCGCGACAGAAATGGTCGTACAATGGCTGATAAATTAGCTAACGAAATTGTTGCTGCAAGTAAAGGCGAAGGTTCTGCTTTCAAAAAGAAAGAAGATACCCACAGAATGGCAGAAGCCAACAAGGCATTCTCACACTTCAAGTTCTAAAGAAGCGAAAGCATAATATTAAAAAATCCCGGAGCAGAGATGTTTCGGGATTTTTGGTATATTTTCTTCTGAGTTAATAACAGGAAAAACTAAAATTAAACATATGAAACAATTATTATTCGCGATTTCTGTTCTTTCACTGGCTTTTGCAGCTTGTAATAACGGTAACAACGGCAACAACGCCATTCTTAGTGATGATACCTCAGTTCTAATAAGACAGCATGGCGTAGTATTGGAAGATTCCTCTACCGTTCATACAGATACAGTTTCACAAAGCGGTGAAATGTACGTGTCGTCAGACGGGAAAAAAAAGATTCAGGTTCGTTATTTTGAAAGCAATAATAAACTGTATGCCGGTTTAACTTTCTGGCCACGTGAAGAAGAAATTATACTTGAGCAGATACCCGGTACAGCTTTTGCCAAAGGCGCAGATTATAGCAATGATCAAACTAAATGGCAGGCTAAAGGCGATGCCGGCGTGTTAGAGGAAAAAGACACTAGTACACACTTTGTAAAAAGTGAATAAATGTAAATGCAGATTAAAAAATAGGAATATCCTTTGTTAGTCAATTTTCTTATTTCAACAACTCATTAATACCCTGCTGTAAAATAGTTTCTCTGTTGTTGATAAACATTTGTATTTTTTCTGAGGGTATGCGCATATCATATTCTGCGCCGCTGCCAAGCGTACTATTGAATGCAGGATTGTTGTAGTCAAAAGTTTTTTCATCTATGCCAAGAGATTTGGCAACAGTTCCGGCATGATAAATACCTTTTATCCGCAGGATACCCATTCCGGGTTCAAGTATTCCGGCTTTCCTGTCTTCCACGCTTTTTTGCTTAGCGGCATCTCTGGCCGAAAGAGTGGTAACGCCACCTGTGCCTTCAAAGTAATAATGTGTAGCAATAAACCTGCGCACATGATGCCTTGTTTCGTTGGGCAGGTAGCGCTGTACTTTCCAGAAATCTTTTGAGCCGGATTGCCTGATGGCCTTGTCTACACGGCCCATACCCGCATTGTAAGCGCTAAGCACCAGCAGCCAATCGTTGTATCGTTTGTATAAGGTACGAATAAGTTTTGCCGCGGCGTGTGTGCTGGCTTCATAATCGGTTCTTAAATCGCGTCCGCCTCTTATAAGATTATAGCTTTTGGCTTCATCATACATAATTTGCCAGGGGCCTGTAGCGCCGGCCACTGAAACCGCTGTAGCTTTTAAGTCGCTCTCTATTACGGAAAGATATTTTAGCTCCTTCGGTATGCCGTAGCTGCTGAGAATTCTATCGTATAAGCTGAATATGTTTTGATATCGGGGAGTGGTTTTAATGGTATTGTACCAATTACCTCTTTTGGCCAGATATTGTTGTGTATAATCTTTTAAGTGTGCTTCTACGCTGCGGTCTCCAATATGCATGGCAAGGCCTTTGTTGCGCATAGAGTTAGGCATATCACCATTATCAGCATCCGGCAGTAATGATACAAAGCCTTTCACACCTTTGCTGTCTTCCTTTTGCTCTTTTTTATTTTTCTTAGGAAGCTTTAATTCATCGCCGGGTCCCGGCGATGCTGTTAATGCAGAAAAGGACAAGAGAAAAGCAGGGATTAATATGTATTTTTTATGTTTCAAACAATCAAAATAAATGTTAGAGGTTCTTTAGATGCATCAGGCTCTTAGAAAGTTTAAGCATTTCGGTTTCGTTTTTCATTGAGCTGATTAACTGCAAGCCAAAGGGCATTTCATTGCTATGCCTGTACAAAGGTAAAGAAATGGCCGGAATTCCTGCAAGATTCGTAAAAGTGGTATAATAATCGGCTAAGAACATTTCTGTAGGATCGGTATTTTTTTCACCCAGCTTAAATGCAGGGGCAGGCACAGTAGGAGAGATGATAAAATCGTAATCTTTGAAAATATCTTCCAGCTGAATTTTAATTTTATTGCGTACTTGCTGTGCTTTAGTAAAATAGGCGTCGAAATATCCCGCACTTAAAACAAAGTTGCCAAGAAGAATTCTTCTTTGTACTTCTTTTCCAAACCCCTCACTTCGTGAATGCTTATAAAAATCATTTAAGTCAAGATCGGGTACCGTGGTTCTGTGACCGTATTTCACGCCGTCGTAGCGCGAGAGGTTGCTTGACGCTTCAGCGGTAGTAAGCACATAATAGGTAGGTATAGAATACTCCAGGAAACTGCAATCAATCATTTCCACTGTATGGCCTTGTTGTTTCAGGGTTTCTATGGTTGAAAGAATGTTTTTCCTTATCTCGCTGTCCAGCGCTTTATTGTCCAGTGCTTCTTTTAGATAAGCTATTTTATACTTTTTAGAAGAATTGTTTTCTTTGAGCAAAGCAGAGTAAGATGGCACCGCATCGTTATACACCGTACTGTCATAATCATCTGCACCCGCAATTACTTCCAGTGTAAGCGCCGCATCTTCTACATTATTGGCAAATACGCCAATTACATCAAAAGAGGAAGCATAAGCCAGCAGCCCGTATCTTGAAACCAGGCCGTAAGAGGGTTTTAACCCTACTACTCCACAGAAATCCGCGGGCTGACGCACAGAGCCGCCGGTATCTGTACCCAAGCTTATCATGCACAAGCCTGCCTGCACAGCTACGGCTGATCCGCCGGATGATCCTCCCGGAACTCTGCTATTGTCGGCGGCATTTAAAACCGGGCCAAAAGCAGAGCGCTCGCTACTGGAGCCCATGGCAAACTCATCGCAATTTTGCCTGCCAATTATTATGGCGCCTTCTGCCAGTAATTTATCTACCGCTGTAGCGTTGTAGATAGCCACAAAATTTTCTATTATTTTAGAGGAGGCGGAGAGCTTGTGATCTTTATAACTGAGCACATCTTTTAAGCCTACAATTACACCGTGCATCTTTCCCCAGGTATTGCCGTTGGATTGAAGAGCATCCAATTCCTGAGCGCGCGCAAGCGCTTCGTCGGCATATACATCAAGGAAACAATTAAGGTGTTTGTTTTTTTCTATTTTTTCTAAAAAAAACTTCACGGTATCTACGCATGTAGTGTTACCATGAAGTAATTCTTTATGATAGGATTCAATAGAACTGAATTCTTGCAAAACTTTAATTTACTTTTAAAAAGATAAAACTTTAGTTGACTTCTGAAGTAGGAGTGGTAGTTGTAGAAGTAGTGGTATTACTTTTACGATCCTTATCATTAATTCCACTTTCAATTTCATTTTTTACATTGTCTTTAGCATCGTTAAATTCTCTGATACCCCGACCTAAGCCGCGCATAAATTCAGGGATTTTACGTCCGCCAAAAAGAATTAAAACTGCAAGAATAATAAGTACCCATTCCATTCCACCGATATTAGGCATAATAAATATTTTTTATTTGGTTAACAAATTTTCTACTTGTAGAAGATATACAATCAGTAAAGCTATACAAAATTCTCTTTACAACAACAAAAATATAAAAATAAATAGTAAGAAATCAAAAAACGGAAAGAAATTAACACTCCTTTCCGTTTGAAATTATTAAAAACTATGAAAATAAGAAAATTACTCTGTTGTTGTAATCTGAGAGAAACGTTTTTCTTTAATCCTGGCGCTTTTACCGCTTCTTTCACGAAGGAAATACAATTTTGCACGGCGTACCTTGCCTGATTTGTTTAATCCTACTGAATCTACATTGGGAGAAGAAAAAGGAAATGATCTTTCTACACCAATACCATTAGAGATTTTACGTACGGTAAAAGTAGCAGTAGCTCCATGCCCCTGTACTTTAATCACATCGCCACGAAAGCTCTGGATACGCTCTTTTCCACCTTCTACAATTTTATAGTTTACAGTTACATTATCGCCGGCTTTAAACTTTGGTAGTTCTTTTGCGGGAGTCAACTGGTCGTGTACATATTTGGCTGCTAAATTCATAACTCAAATTTTTGGACTGCAAAGGTAAATTAACAATTCCGGAATATCAAATTATTTTCAATAAAAATTACCGGAGCAATTATCTAGCTACGTTTACGGCTCGTTTTTCTCTTATCACCGTAACTTTTATCTGTCCGGGGTAGGTCATTTCTGTTTGTATTTTTTGTGCAATGTCAAAACTCAACCTGTCGCTGTCATTATCAGTAACTTTATCTGCTTCTACAATTACGCGTAGCTCACGGCCTGCCTGTATGGCGTATGCTTTTTCTACACCGTTGTATCCCTGCGCAAGATTTTCTAAATCTTTTATCCGTTGTATATATTGTTGCATTATTTCCCTTCTGGCACCGGGGCGGGCGCCGCTGATGGCATCGCAGGTTTGGATAATAGGGGAAATTACGTACTCCATTTCCATTTCATCGTGGTGTGCGCCTATGGCGTTTACCACAGCCGGATTTTCGCCATATTTTTCTGCTAGTTTAGCGCCTAACAAAGCGTGGCTGAGTTCTGTTTCTTCGTCAGGTACTTTGCCTATATCGTGCAGTAGCCCGGCTCTTTTGGCCAGCTTAGGATTTAAACCCAGTTCGGATGCCATTATACCGCAAAGGTTCGCTACTTCACGGCTGTGCATCAGCAGGTTTTGACCGTAAGATGAACGAAAACGCATTTTGCCTACAATGCGTACCAGTTCTTTGTGCAAGCCATGTATGCCTAATTCAATAATGGTTCGTTCACCGATTTCCATGATCTGCTCTTCAAGCTGTCTGCGTGTTTTTTCTACTACTTCTTCAATACGCGCGGGGTGAATTCTTCCGTCGGTTACCAGTCTTTGCAGCGATAAGCGGGCAATTTCTCTTCGCAACGGGTCGAAGGAAGAGAGTACAATTGCTTCGGGGGTATCGTCTACAATCAGGTCAACGCCTGTGGCGGCCTCAATGGCGCGGATATTCCTTCCTTCACGACCGATGATCTGCCCTTTGATTTCATCAGTTTCCAGGTTAAAAACGGTCACTGTATTTTCTATAGTCTGTTCAGCCGCGGTGCGCTGAATAGATTGTATAATGATTTTGCGGGCTTCTTTGTTGGCTTTTACTTTGGTTTCTTCTATAATCTCTTGTTGTAAGCCAAGCGCCTGGGTGCGCGCTTCCTGCTGTAAACTTTCAATCAGCTGGGCTTTCGCCTCGTCCTGAGACATGTTAGAGATCTTTTCCAGTCTCTTAATATGCTCTTCCTGGTGTTTTTCTAATTCGTTGCGTTTTTGATTAACTATTTCAATCTGTTTGTTCAGATTGTCTTTGATAGTTACATTTTCTTTGATTTGTTTATCCAGGCTGGATTCTTTCTGTGCTAAATTGCTTTCTCTTTGTTTTGCTCTGTTTTCGAGGTCGCCTATTTTTCTGTTGCGCTCGTTTATTTCTTTATCGTGCTCTGATTTAAGTTGTACGAAATTTTCTTTTGCTTCTAATAATTTTTCTTTTTTAATGGTTTCCGCAGTCAGTTCGGCTTCTTTTACAATTGTTTTAGCCTGGCTTTCTGCATCAATTATTTGTTGTTTTGTATCTTTTGCAAAAATAAATTTTCCTAAAATAATACCTAAACCAACACACACTACCGCAATTATTACGGCAATAGTTGTTGTTATCATATATACTCTGCTGTTTTATGTTAAAAAATCCTATACCTCTCCTTTTTAATCAAAGGATTAGCGAAGATAATATAATTGAAGCAAGTTGAGAAAAATTAATGCATAAAATCTAAGGATTAATTTTTAATTTTTGAGTATGTTTTGTATCAGTAATGAAACTGAAATTATACTTATCTGTAATAGATTTTTATAAGAAAAGATGATTTTATTAACAGATAATATTAGATAGATTAATTTTTGGTGTCAGCGTACCTATAATTCGGTCAATTCAAAATTAGAGAATTTTTGTTGTTTTTGTTAGGCGGGTTATCCACTACCCGCTTCGCTTCAATTTGTTTGAATGTTTCGCTTGCGGGTGTGGATAACCC
>JAEWKC010000020.1 GCA_023386235.1 Bacteroidota bacterium
GTGTAGGGTCTTCTCTCAAAAGCCAGGTATTGCCCATGTCTACAAATCCTGCAACTTCAATGTAAGAGCCAAATTTTTTTCTTATTTCAGAGCTCAATAAAATTTTCATTTCTCCCGGCTGGTCGCCAACATAAATTCTGTTCAGCCTGGGATTGCCTGCATAGTAGCTTCCCGGCCCTACCGAACGAATCTGGAATGCTCTCAGGTCGTTTGGTCCCCCGGCAAAAAAACTTTTTACAAAAGGCAGCGTCTGGCTATTGCCGTAAGCGTAACCCGCGCCTACTATAGCTCTGCTGGCTAATTGCAATGTACGGGTAATGCGTAAATAATGCCTGAAATCAATTTCTCCGCGAATGTATTGTGCAAAAGGGATTTTAAAAATATTTTGAATATCATCATTGGCGACGTTCGCTTTTGTAATTAAGCCCAGCAAGTTGCCCGCGATATCCACATTGGTATTAAGATAAAAGTTGTGCTTTCTTCTGTTGTTGGCCAATGAAAGAGAGCTATAGGTAAAGTTGTGTATAGAACCAATGATAAACTGTTGTTCTATGCTTCTTCTTAATATCACATTCGTATCTAATCTCTTCTGAAACAAGCTATCTATATTACTGGGTCTTACATACACAAAGTTCAGCACATCAAGCTTGTGTTCTGTTTCAATTTTTGGCTTCCAGATATAAGCATAATTGGCATTGAACGAGTTAAGGCTATATTGGTCTGTACGAATAAAGCGCTCATACCCAAGCGTTATCTGGGTTTTAGGAAGAAACGCTTCAGCGGATTTAAATTTGAAAGGACCCACAAATCGTGGAATGGCCAATGTAGCTTCACCACCAATTTTTCTGGTGCCAATGTTTTTTATACCGCTCATTACCTGTTGTTCTATGCTTCCGTAAGCGCGCACCCTGAAGTCTTCCGCCCCCCTGAAAAGATTGCGGTTTCTCCAGTTCACAGACAATTCGGCACCGTTGGAGTTATTGGATTTTACAAAGCCGGAGACTTCAAACTTTATAGATTTTTTTTGCTCCGGAGTAAGGAAATAAAAAGTGTTGAGCCATTGGTTTACAGCAGAGTCGCCTTCATTTTCGAAAGTGGCTCGTACAAACTTAAATACGCCCAGATTCGTAAGCCTGTTTAGCGCCAGGCTGTGAGAACTTCTGTTGTAAAGATCGCCGGGCTTGAACCCCAATGTTCTTTCAAACACACTGGCCTTGAATTTATTCTTCGGGTCAATGATATGCAGATGTTTGGAAGTATCTAACGAAGAGCTGAGCCTTGCTTCATCTATAAGGAAGCTTGTGTCTTCGGCCAGGTTAAAGTCGGCAAAAACATAAATATTTTTTATGCGATAAGGTTTTGTGGCAGAAGGAGGAGTGCCTACCTTTATCTGATAGTCTACATCTACCTGATGATCACCAACCGTAGAATCAATATATGCAATAAGATAATCAGGATTGAAGTAATAATAGCCTCTTTGTTTTAAATGATCGTCTATTCGCTGCCTGTCGGCTTTAATGGTTTCCAGGCTGTAAGGGTCTCCTTTTCTTGCTCTGGGCAGCCATCGTGCAATTCGGGCAATGTCTTTACCAATGGTATTGGAGTCCAGCGTAAACTGGTAATTTCTAAACGTATACTGGTTGCCCACATAAGCGTCGAACAGGCCTTTTATTTTTTTATCTTTTACCACAGAGTCCAGCACTACGGTATTGTAAAAGTAACCTCTGTTTTCAAGCCTGTTGCCAATGATCTGCCTGTTTTTTTCAAAGGCGGCATCAGAAATTGTTACAGGAGGTTCACCATATTTGTTTCTCATTCTTGCCCAAAAGCCGTCCTTTTTTTCCGGCTCGCCGATGGCATTAAAAATCATTAGCTTTACGGGCACCCCCAGAATTTTAGAATTGGGTCTTGGCCTGATTAATGCTTCCAGTTCCTCTTCCAGTTCTTTATTCCCCAGTTTGGTGCTATCATATTTCTTTACGGTAACGTCTGATCCAATGTATAATTTTTGTCCTTCCTTTAAGCTTCTGGTAGTGCTGCAGGAAGAAAAAAACACAGCCGCTGCCGATATAAATAGTATATGTTTTATTAGCTTAATCATGCTGTTTTGTATTTTACAATCCCTGTTCTACTTTTCGTTGGTCTAATTCAAACTGGCGCTCAGTTTCTATTTTTTTCTGCTCTTTGTTTTGTTCTTTTCTAATGCGTCTAAAGAATTTTTTGTTTTCCGGCCTGGAGAATATTTCGCTGAAACGATCGTAATCCATTGTCAATGCAAAAGCGATGCCTGTGCGCACAACCTGGCCTTCTATCACGCCTTCGTAAATATTTCTTCTGTATGCTCTAATGCGATATTTACCATCGTCGGTAAGCTTATAATCAATTGTAACATCGCCTGCTATGTTTGTGGCGGCCTGGTTGGCGGCGGTTCCGCCCAATGCAAAATTACTGCCAACAGAAATGTTGAGCCTGTCGTTCAGCAGCTGTTTAGAAACGCCCACTGAAAGGTCTGTGCGGTCAATGGCTTCGCCGGTTATGTAATCTGTACCGGTGGTTAATCCAAAATTCAGGTCAAAGTCTTTTACCAGACCGTCTGCCAGCTTGTTCAATTCTTGTGTAAGCAAATTGCTTACAGATTGTTTGGCCATATTGCCAATGTTCATAGCCGGCCCGGCGCTTTCTAACGGATTCGGTCCCACAAAACGACCTAATAACATCAGCGCAAAAACCTGCTTATTCATTTCAGATACATTGCTTCTTAATTCGGAGAGTTTGGTATCTACCAATGGCCATTGTGCGGAAGTTTCTTCGGGAAGAATAATATCAAAGGATACTTCAGGCTTCATAAGCTCACCGGAAACATTCAGGTGCACATCAAAGGGAAGCAGCTGGTTGTACTTAGGTTCTATATTGGTGGACTGCTGCGCAATCAAGTCAATAGGAGCTGCGCTAACAGGATGCGTGGCTAATAAATCCACGTTGGCGGTAAGCGGATCTCCGGTCCAGATAATGGTGCTGCCCGGTTCTATTTCAAACCTTTTTTTCATGAAAGCAAAAGATAAATTATAATATCCGTGCGAAAGCACATAGCTGCCCGTCATGCTCATTTTACCGCTTCTGTCTATACCAAAATCAAGGCTGGCCAATCCTTTAAGAGTTAATGCATCACTTGTTCTGGGGTCTATTACCAGAGAAAGCTGAGCGGCAGAGTCCGTTTCAATGTTTACAAATACATCCATACCTTTAAAGTTGGTATTCTCTGTAAGTGAATCCTGGCGCGCTATTAACTGCCGGATGTATTCTTCCTGCCTGTCCTTTTCTACAAATATTACTACGCCTTCTCTTTCTTCTATTTCTGGATCTCCGCTAGGCATCAGCATACTAAAGTCTGTATTTTCATTTACCCGTAGGTTTCCTCTCAGGAAAGGCGATTGTACGTCGCCAACCAACATCATGTCTACATCCAGGTTTAGTGTGCCAAAGAAAATGCGCTTATCGGCGGCTTCGGCATTTACGGCCTGGAAGTCATCGGCTACGATGTATAAATCGAAATTAAAATTGGAGAAATTAGAAGAGACGATATCGCCGTCCACTTCAAGGTTATTGCCCCTCGTATCGGTAAGCCTGAAGTTGTTTAAATTTAATCCCTGCCCTTCTACCAGGATGCGTTGATTGTTGAAGGTAAGTTTTTCGCCCGTAACAAAAGGAATAACATAAGCCGTATCGAAATTGATATATCCGTTTGCCTGCGGACTGCTTGCGGTACCTGTAATATCCACACGCGCTGTGGCATAGCCACCAATATCTGTGAGCTGCTCGCCGGCAAAAGGTTTTACGGTTTCCAGCATTAACCTGCGCGCATCGAACAATAAATCCAGTCGCTGACCTTCTGCAAAAAAGTCGCCGGTAACAGACGCGTCATTTCCCTGCCCGCTTAATACTATATTGGCGGAATAAATGTTCGGAGCTTTATTATTGTTTACATCAATCAACAGGTTTCCAATAGTATCATTTGCATAGGCAATGTCATCAATTTTTAAATTAGATACAAACAGCGGCTGTTTCATCATGTCTCTTACCTGGGCTGTTCCATTAATCGTACCCTCAAGCGGCAGTTGCGTTTGATTGGCAATATTGGTAATGGTGCTTATTTTAAAATTGTTGAAAGCGGCGTTTAACGGCGCATTCGGCATTGTATTTTCACTGTTTAAGGAAAGCGACTGGTCATTTTTGCTTATAACAAAATTGCGTGCGTATACGCCCTCTGTAGAACTGTAGCGTAAAAGATTATCTGGCGCAACGGTCCATTCTTCGTAATCCAAAACAAGGCCCTCTGGCTTTAATGAAAGATTATAACCATTGTTTTCCGTAGTTACCTGCCCGCCAAGCGCATACCATTTTTTATCTTCCGTATCGTTGGACTGCGCATCAAAAACCAGCACATCGTTGGAGACGCTTGCGTTTAAAGCGGTTTTATACAACCTGAGAGCCTCCATGAAAATATTATCTACATTGGCAGCGAGTTTAATACTGTCATTTTCTGTCAATAAAGCTATGTTGAGATTAGAGATGTCGTTCTTGTTGTATTTTATTTTATTGCTGTTTGCATTAAATTCAATAAAGTTATTGGCAGAAGTATAAGAACCATTAAAAGCTAAAGTATCAGACCCTCTGATAGCGGGCACCATGGCCACCAATGAGCCCGTAGGAATTATCACGCCGTCTAGTTCAAGTTGCTGCGGACTGAAAGGCTTGGGAGTATAATCCGGCAAGGAGTAATAATTATTTATCGTAGACATGAGTGCCGCCGGCAGCTGCGTAAGCTTGTAATTGCCGCGCATGTTTATCCGCGCCGCGCTGTCCAGCGTTACATACAACTGGTTAAATTCTCCTTCATTGATTGCGCGCACAACCAGGCTGTCGAAGGCGCCGGAAGAAGAATCTGTACGATACATAAGATCCTGTATCACCAAAGTGCCGCTAAGATAATCGGGATTAATATTTGTAAAGTCTGCTTTTAGTTTTGTTTTAGCTCCAAGAAAACTATTCATGAATCCCAGCGCATGAACGTTGATTGTATCGAGAATCATATCTGCCTGAATAGCAGGCGAAGAGCCGTTTAAATCAATGACTGAGTTAAGATGGAAGGCAATATTTTCATCGGCAATATTCGCAACAGAAGTAACTACTCCACGAGAAAGCGTACCATCTATATCAAAATTACTATAGGTATACTCCATTACTCTGGCACTGCTCACTTTGCCAGAGAAATTGGAATACAGCCTGTTTAAATTAAAGTTAGTAAGATTTAACCCGCTGCCGGTAGCTCGTATATTTGCAGAAACTTTTCCTACGTTTTTTTCCTGATATAAAAGATAACCAATGTCTAACGCGGATGTGGTGATATTGGCCGTATATCTTCCGTTCTCGTTAACAGCGGCATTTATGTTGGCATTGCCGTTAGATGTGCGCAAATTGAGCTGTGTGGTAATGTCTTTTAAGTTGCCTCTTAAAGTGCCATTGGCGCTAATATTGTTTGGTATGCGAAGAGTGTTTGGCGGAATTGTTCCGGGTGGAAGAAAGTTAAGAATGTCATTTCTGGTAGTCACCAGCTTGTCAATGTCTATATCGAAGTAGGCGTTTTCTGCGTTGGGCAATCCTTTTATATTACCCGATATTTTAAGCTCGGTATTGCCAATGCCACTTACTTCAAGCGTTGGAATATCCAGGTCTTTCAAATATCCCTTTACCCTTGAATTAACACGAACAACAGAGTTGCTGTATTCGCCCAGTTGCGATTCCAGGTCGGGCACTAATAAGAGGATATCGTTTACCGCAATTCGGTTATTGATAAGCCTGGCGTCTATAAAAGTGTTGCCCGGGTTTCTGCCAAGGTCGTCAAGAGAATTATATCCTAAATAAACAGAATCTCTGATAACGGTTCTGGGAGTTTGTAATAACAGATTGCCTAAAGAAGTAAATTTATTATTGTGTGCAAATCGGGTATGAGCGTTGGTAAGAATAAAGCCGCTTTGTTCGCGAAGAGATAAAGAGTCTATAGATCCTTTAAAGTCCACAGGCGCTAAATCAATAGCAGAAGCATGCAGATTAAAATCTTTCACGTCTAAATGACTGTAATCAACACCCCTTCTTGTTTTGGCCACGTTGCTATCATTGTAGGAAAAATGATTGTTGGTGATGGCAACCTTGTCAAACAAAAACTTCCATTGAGAAACAGATGCTGTATCTGTATCGGCGGTTGATTGTATGTCGGCTTTCTTTTTAGATTTAAGGCCGATAGCAATATTTGTACGCGCGCTGTCTAACAATACGCTGGACAGATGAAAATGCATTTTGCTGAGGTCTACTTCTTTTGGTGAGGCCGCCAGTGTGCGCAAGCCGAAGTTTAAGTTCATGGGTACCAACTCGTCTATGTAATCAACAGAAACTCTTTTAAAATCTATATCGCCCAAGCCCAGCGGTAGCGCGGATGTTTCTGTTTCTTGTGTGCCGGTAGCCAATATGTTGGCTGATTTTAAAAATACCTTGGGCTGATACATATGTATTTTGGCATGTGTATCTTCCAGCTTAATATCGCCGAAAATAGTGGTAAGCGTGCGCAGATCAAACTTTTCTAATTCGGTTTGCAAATAACCCGAGTTAAGAGAGAAGGATGAACCCACTACGTCATCGGCATAATTTAAGCGCACATTATCAAACACCAATTCTTTTACTCTGGCGGCGAAATCAGCAACGGCAGAATCTTTTTCCACCGGGTTGGCCGGAGCAAAAGCATCAATGATAAATTGAAAATTAAAAACCGTATCGGGCGAGCGCCTGTGCATGTCAACGTAGGCATTTTGCAACTCAAGCGATTTTACATTGGCATTGCTGCTCAATAGATCAAGCATGTTTAAATGCACCTCCAGTCTTTCTGCATAGAGCAGCGTATCTTTTCTTAAATCTTCTACATATACCTCTCCCAGCTCTACACTATTGAAAAGCTTAAGCCTGAAATGTCCTATGGATATCTCTGTTTTAGTTTTATCTTTAAGAAAAGAAACGGCTTTGTTTTTGGCAAAATTTTGAACACCGGGGATTTGAATGGCAAAAAACAAAATTAAAACAATAAGGAGTATGGATAAAAGTATCCACCCAATTGTTTTTAAAAATATTTTTATTCCTTTTTGCAAATGATTATCTTTTTAGCCACAGATATAGGCTGCAAATATATCTACAATTAACGAAAACGTTTATAAAAAAGAAACAATAATTGGCGGAAACTCACCTTTTTATGAGCTTTTTCTTTCTTTTTGGTCTTCTTTAAGCAATTTTAAAACTTCTGTTTTTACGCGCAGGTCTCTTATCTCTTTTCTTGCCTGTCTTCTGTTGTTCCATTTACTGAGCACATCAAATAAGAATATACCTCCTTGCACGGCGGCGGTTGTTGCCAGTCCGCGTGCTGTGCCCGCTATATTAGCTTTTAAGGAAGGGGCTCTCTTTTTTCTTTTTCTAGATAAAAGGAAAGAGCCCACCGTGCTTAATATTGTAGTTGCTATGCCTACATTTCCCGAATTTAAAAAGGAAAGAGGACTGCCTGTGGCGTCGGTGGATTTATTGCTTTTATCTGTAGATAAAAATGGCAAAGCCTTACCAACCGTAGAATTGAATGCCTGTTTGGGCAACTGTGTAGTATCGTTTTTAATCTGAGCAAAATCTCCCTCTACTTTTGTTTTTAAATAAGCGATTTCCGCTTCCAGATCGCCGATATTATTTATCTGGGAAAGATCCCAGCTGCCATCTATATTCTTAGTTATTTTAGTTTCCATTTGTATCAATTTTTTCGGTTTTATCAAAAATGGCATCGGTAATATTGTTCATAATAAAGTTGCCGAAGATGGCATTTCTGAATACAATCATAATGATCAGTAGCAACAAATAAATTCCTCCTACAGCGCCAAAACCATAATAGTAACTTTCAAAAACACGACTCAGATAAAATGCCAGCATCATACTCAGGAACAGTACAATGAAAAATGCAAACAACACAATCATTGTAAACATGAGTATTTTCATGAGTAACTTTGTAGTGATTTTTACAGACTGAAGTCTTAACAATAATAGCCTGTCTTCAATTTGCGTTTTGATTTTATCACTGTATTGCTCAAAGAAATTCGGTTCAGTGTATGCCTGCTGCTTTTCGTCCATAATATTTAAGTGTTTTCAAAATACGGTTAAGAAAAAATTTCGTCGTACTCGGTAAAGTCTTTTTCCGGGTCCAGCGAATCCAGAGAAGTCTTTCTCTTGTGAAAAATTCTTTCAATTGTAATGTCTATGTTATCAATACCAAATTTGATCTCTTCTAAAACATTACTTGTAAAATCAGAAACGTCTTCCATTATTTTTTTTCCTTGTTTAGTATTCAGGAAATAAGACGCTAAAGAACCGGCAAGGATGCCAACTGCCAAACCGCCTATAAATTTTTTATTTGACATGGTAACAGGTTTTTTAAATGACCCTAATGCACTATTTAAATGATTGGGGTCCGGTTACATAATAATTAGTTTAGCCAAATTTATGCCATTTTACGCTTAATGTAAATAAAACTGTTATAAAATAAAATAAAAAGCACCCGGTAATCTTCGGGTGCTTTTTTTACAGCAGCTATTGCCGGTAATTTTTTAATAAGCCCATTTTATATAAACGGCTCCCCAGGTAAATCCACCACCAAAGGCCGCGAGTATAATATTGTCGCCTTTGTTTAGCTTATCTTCCCACTCCCACAGGCAAAGAGGAATGGTGGCGGCGGTTGTGTTGCCGTACTTTTGAATGTTTATCATTACTTTTTCTTCGGGCAGTTCCATTCTTTTTCTGGTGGCGTCAATGATTCTTAAGTTAGCCTGGTGCGGTACCAGCCAAGCCACGTCCTCGGCAGAGAGATTATTTTTCTGCATTATTTCATAGCTTACATCTGCCATAGACACTACGGCAAATTTGAAAACCGTTTTACCTTCCTGATATATGTAATGGTCTTTGTTGTCTACTGTTTCATGTGTAGGCGGATTAAGAGAGCCGCCGCCTTTCATGTGCAGGTAATCTCTTCCCGATCCGTCACTTCTAAGAATAGAGTCGATAATGCCGTTTCCTTCTTCGTTGGGTTCCAGTAATACTGCGGCCGCCGCGTCGCCAAAAAGCACGCAGGTGGTTCTGTCGGTATAGTCTGTAATAGAACTCATTTTATCGGACCCTACCACTACCACTTTTTTATATTTTCCCGATTCTATAAACGCTGCTCCGGTTGCAAGCGCGTATAAAAATCCGCTGCATGCGGCTTCTAAATCAAAGCCGAAGGCGTTTTTAGCGCCCACCTTATCTGCAATGATGTTGGCTGTAGCCGGAAAAAGCATATCGGGCGTTACGGTAGCGCAAATAATACAGTCAATTTCATCTGCGCTGATGCCGCGCTTTTTTAAAAGATCCGCCACGGCGGGAGCGCCCATGTCGCTAGTACCTTTATCTTTATCTAAAATTCTTCTTTCTTTAATACCTGTGCGGGTGGTGATCCATTCATCCGTGGTGTCTACCATTTTTTCCAGATCGGCATTAGAAAGAATTCTCTCAGGCAAATATGCCCCAACGGCGGTTATAGCAGCAGTAATCTTGCTCATATATTAAATAAAGTTTTTTAATAATTGTGTGCGAAAATAGGAACTATTTGGCAACTTTGCATTATATTTAAAGGATTATTGATTTTTTAATACACGTGTTAATTTATAAAAATGATAGCGTTCTTAAAAGGAAAATTTGTAAACAAAACTCCTGCAAACCTTGTGATAGATGTCAATGGCGTAGGCTATGATGTAAACATCAGCCTTAATACGTATTCTTTTATTTCCGATAAAGAAGAAGGATTACTGTATACTTATTTGCAGATAACCGAAAACGCCCAAACACTTTATGGCTTTTTTCATATACAGGAAAAAGAATTGTTTTTGCAATTGATAAATGTGTCTGGCGTGGGCGCTTCTACGGCACGCATGATGCTGAGCGGCATGAAGCCTGAAGAAATTATCAAAGCCATTGTGCAGCAAAACGTAAAGCAGCTGGAAGCGATAAAGGGTATTGGAAAAAAAACAGCAGAGCGACTTATTGTAGAATTAAAAGATAAGCTTGCCAAACAGCACAATCAAAATACCGCATCGCTGGCAGATGTACATACCGGGATGGTAACCAATGTGGAATACGATGCCGTAAACGCGCTGATAGCTTTAGGCATTAATAAGGCAATAGCAGAAAATGCCGTAAAGAAAGCCGGCAAAAATTTATCGGAACCCAAGCTGGAAGAGTTGATAAAAGTGGCGCTGAAGGAAATATAAAAATTGCTTTCTATTCAAGGTAGAATGAAGGCAAACTACAAAAGCTGAACACATATTCCTGAAATACATAATAGAAATTCCGTTTTTACGTTTTATTATAAATTCTTTATAATAATGATTTGAAAAGCCTTGTTTGGGGCGGCAGCCTGTTACAAAGAATTTTAAAACGGAAGAGAGATTAATTACAAACATTACATACGATTTTTTACGCTCACCATCTTTAGCTTAGTGAGCTCTTTTTTGTATGCACAGACAGATACTACCGACACTGCTTCAAAAGACAGCGCACATTTTCCTGTAGAAGACAGAAGGGGCTATAAAATAACCGCTTCCAACATTCATCCTTTCGGACTGGATTTCGGAGATATTATTAAAGATTCGGTATACTACGATCCCGCCAAAAACGAATATTATATTTACGAGCAAATCAACGGAAAAGATTACCGGATGCCCATTGCGCTGTCACCCGAAGAGATGATGCGACTACAGGAGCGGCGGCTAAACAATAATTATTTTTATGAAAGAAACCGCTCGCTGGATTTAATAAATTACAAACAGCCCCGCCCCCGCCCCTACATGAGCAATAAAATGTTTACCAAGCTTTTTGGGCTCACTCCCGGGGGAAAGAAAATAGAAATATATCCCACGGGCAGCATTTCTTTATCGGCGGGCTACCAGGGTCAGAAAGTAGATAATCCTACCCTGTCGGAAGAAGCAAGGCGCAATGGGAACTTCGATTTTAGAATGAACTCCAATCTGGGCTTAATGGCCGAGATAGGCAATCGTTTAAAGTTGCCCATTTCTTACAACACACTTTCTACTTTTGACTTTCAAAATCAAATGAAACTGCAGTTTTCCGGGCATGAAGACGCTATACTCAGAAGACTGGAAGCCGGAAATATTTCTTTTGAAAACAGAAGCAACCTGTTGCCGAGTGTTCAAAATTTATTTGGATTAAAAACACAATTACAATTCGGGAAACTATTCATTACAACGGCCGTGGCTAATAGCCGCTCAGAAAGACAAAGCATGAACTTGCAGGGCGGCGCGCTTTCGCAGCAGGTAAAAATAAACCTTGGCGACTACGACGAAAACAGGCACTTTCTTTTGGGAGATTATTTCAGAGCCAATTACAATAAAACAATGGCGGAAATACCACTAATAAGAAGTCAGGTGCAATTGATACGCGTAGAAGTATGGGTTACCAACCGGAATTTTTCTACTGATACTACAAGAGATGTGGTAGCCCTGATGGATTTAGGCGAAAATGATCCTTACAATACAAATATTCAAAGTACGGGAGCAGGCAACCTGCCTAACAATGCAGCCAATGACCTGTATAGCTCGCTGGCGCAAACGCCATCGGCAAGAAACGCTTCTACAGTTACTACATTGCTAGCGTCAAAAGGACTGCAGCCGGTGCAGGATTATGAAAAAACATATGCGCGCAAGCTGGGTTCTAATGAATATTTTATAAACAGCCGCGCCGGATTTATTTCGCTTAACCAACAATTGCAGCCCGATGATGTGCTTGCGGTAGCTTACCAATACGCTTACAACGGAAGAATATATCAGGTAGGAGAATTTTCTAATGAAGTAAGCCTTGATTCTTCGCAGGGCGTACAAAAAATATTGTTTTTAAAATTGCTGAAAGCCACGGCCCAGCGCGTGAACTTACCCATATGGCAGTGGATGATGAAAAATGTGTATTCTCTGGAAACTATTGGTCTGGAGCCCGATAATTTTAATTTAAATGTTTATTACAAAGAACCCAGTGCCGGCGTAAAAAGATATCTTCCTGAAGTGGCGGATGTCGTGGAAGGAAAGTCTTTATTAAGTTTATTAAATACAGACAGGTTGAATGTAAGGCAGGATCCTATACCCGATGGGCAGTTTGATTTTGTACCCGGCTATACTGTACTCCCCCAGCAAGGAAAAATAATATTTCCTTTACTGGAGCCTTTCGGGCGCGACCTGGACTCCATCGCTTTTAACGGTATGCCGCAGGAAGTAAAAGATCAATATGTGTATTACCATTTGTACGATAGTATTAAAGCCATTGCTACAACGTACTCTAACCTGGACAGGTTTTTACTACAGGGTACAGTAAAAGGAAGTAACTCTTCTTCCATTTCTTTAGGGGCTTTAAATATTCCGCGCGGTTCTATACGCGTAACGGCTGGCGGACAAACGCTGGTGGAAAATACAGACTATATTATCAATTATGAAATAGGGGAATTGCAAATAATCAATCCCTCTATTCTCGCATCGGGGTTGCCGGTAAATGTGCAATATGAAAACAATGGAGGAATGAGCTCTTACCAGAGAAACTTTTTTGGAATGCGCTTAGATTATCATTTCAACAACCGCTTCAGCATTGGAGGCTCTGTGGCGCAATTAAAAGAAACACCTTACTTAAATAAAATAAACTTTGGAGATGATCCTGTAAATAACCGCATGTATGGCATTGATTATAGTTTCAGATCAGAGTTGCCTTATCTTACGTATTTGTTAGATAAGCTGCCGTTTTATACCACTACTGCACAAAGTGCCATTAATACTTATGGAGAGGCCGCGTTTCTGCAGCCGGGTCACTCATCACAAATAGGGCATGGCAGAAGCGGACAGGTATTTATAGATGATTTTGAGTCGGCAAGTAATATTTACGATCTGCGTTTCCCTTTTTCCTCATGGGCATTAGCTTCTACGCCGGCAGGAAACGGTTTGTTTCCGGAGGCTGATTTAAAAAACAATCTCGACTATGGCAAAAACAGGGCAAAGATAGCCTGGTACAATATTGAGCCATCTTTACAGTCGCGCACCTCCTCTAATGCTTCCTCTTTGGGCTTGTCTGAGTTAAGCGATCCGAGAGTGCGCGCCGTATATGTAAACGAATTATTTCCGCAAAAAACCAATGAGGTAGCGGGTTTGCAAACTCCCACCTTCGACATTGCCTATTATCCTTCAGCAAGAGGACATTACAATTATACAAACGGAACCAGCGAGATGGATGCGCAGGGCAATCTGCTTAATCCGCAAAAAAGATGGGGAGGAATCATGCGGGCGATGGAGCAGTCTATGACCGACTTTGAAACCAGTAATATAGAATACATTGAGTTCTGGATGCAGGATCCGTTTATTAAAAATCCTAATAGCAGAGGAGGAAAATTTATAATCAATTTGGGTAATGTAAGCGAAGATATTTTAAAAGACGGAAAACATTTTTATGAAAACGGTATGAACACCCCGGCGCAGCCAACTGCCGTTGACAGCAGCGGTGTGTGGGGCAAAACGCCCGTGAACCCCATACAAATCACCAACGCGTTTAGCAATACAGCTGAAGATCGCCCTTTGCAAGACGTAGGCTTTGATGGATTGAATGACGAAAGTGAAACAACAAAGTTCGGAAGCTACTTACAGGTAATTCAACAAAACTTTGGCACAAACTCTACGGCTTACCTACATGCCGCTGCCGACCCTTCGTCTGATAATTACAAATGGTACAGAGATCCCTCTTACGCTAATGCAGGCATATTAGAAAGGTATAAAAACTTCAACAATCCCGAAGGCAACTCTCCCATTGCGGCTAACAACGAACAAATATCTTCCGCTGCCACTAATTATCCCGATAAGGAAGACCTGAACGGAGACAACTCTATAAACGAATCGGAGCAGTATTTTGAATACGAGATTGACC
Organism: Bacteroidota bacterium; assembly: GCA_023386235.1. Classification (GTDB taxonomy): domain Bacteria; phylum Bacteroidota; class Bacteroidia; order Chitinophagales; family Chitinophagaceae; genus Haoranjiania. The sequence goes on from JAEWKC010000020.1 coordinate 14,074, forward strand.
TTTACCCGGGCAAGGCAATAACAGACAAATATATTGCAGACGTAAGAACTATTCAGCCCAAGCTGGCCAATGACAGCGTATCTACAGAACGCTGGTATTTGTACAGGATCCCGGTAAAAGAATTCACTAACAAAGTAGGCAATATTACAGACTTTAAGTCAATAAGGTTTATGCGTATGTATCTTACAGACTTTCAGGATTCAGTAGTCTTGCGTTTTGCCCGGTTGGGCTTTGTAAGAAACCAATGGCGTTCATTCCGGTATGAATTAGATACCACTGGTTCTTACCGCGCATTGCCCGCAAACAGCAATACTACACTAAACCTTTCTTCCGTAAATACCGATGACAATAGCGGAAAGTCGCCCATTCCTTATGTGGCGCCTCCGGGTGTAGAGCGGATGCAATCTTTGGCTAACAACGGCGCTTACCTGCGTCAAAATGAGCAGTCTTTAAGCTTAAAGATAGAAAACCTAAAGCAAAAAGAAGCCCGGGCTATTTTTAAAAATGTAAGAATGGATATGCGACAGTATGGCCAATTGTCTATGTTCATTCATGCTGAATCTTTGCCCGGACAATCGTCTGTAGCGAACGGCGACCTGGAGGCGGTAGTGCGGATAGGACAGGATTTTCTGAGTAATTATTACGAGGTACGCATTCCATTAAGAGTTACGCAGCATTCTATGACGGTAAGCGCGGAAGAGGTTTGGCCGTTTGAAAACAACCTGGACATTATTTTGCAAGACCTTATTAATTTAAAATTAGAAAGAAACAGCAGCCGTGTACCTATTAATGAAATATTCCGCAGGCCGCTTGGCAATAAGAGCATAGCCGTTATGGGCAATCCCAACTTTGGAGAAGTAGATGGTTTTCTGGTGGGAATTGAAAATGCGAGAGGCACACAATCGCTAAGCGCAGAAGTCTGGATTAACGAGTTGCGCTTATCCAGAATGGATGAAACCGGCGGCATGGCGGCGCAGGGAAGAGTTGATCTGCAACTGGCAGACCTGGGTACGCTCAGCATTTCTGCAAATACTTACACTGCGGGCTTTGGCTCCATAGAGCAACGGGTAAACGAAAGAAAAAGAGAAAATCTTATTCAGTTTGATGCTACCGCAAATATTAATGCGGGAAAATTGATACCACCTAAGATCAATGCCAACATTCCGGTTTTCTTTAATCTGAATCAGACTGTTTATACGCCCAAGTATGATCCGTTTGATCAGGATGTTTTATTCAAGTACAAAATGAATAATACCGAAAGCAAAAGAATGCGAGACTCTATAAGAAATATTGCGCAGGATAGAACTACTACTAAAATGCTTGGGCTTAATGGCGTGAAGTTTGGCAAACCCTCTCAAACGCCCAAGCCATGGGACATTTCAAACCTTGATTTTTCTTATACGTTCACATCTATTGACCAAACCAACCCACTGATAGATAGAAATCTTATCAATAAACACTTTGGTTCCATAAGCTATATGTATGCGGGCAAGCCATTCTTTATAGAACCTTTTAAGCAATTAATTCAGTCAAAAAATCCCTGGTTAAAATGGCTGACGGAATTTAACATCAACGTAGTGCCGTCAACCATTAATGTTCGTGCGGCCATTGACAGGCAATACGGTGAGTTTACACCAAGAATTGTAAATATTTTTGATGCACAAAATCAAATAGACCGGCTGGAAACTACGTATGATAAGTATTTCAGGTTCAACAGAGATTATAATCTGGTATGGAATCTCACTAAAAGTCTTAATGTAAATTTTGTTGCTAATAATTTTGCCTTTGTTGATGAGCCCTATGGCGCATTGAATACACCGCTCAAAAAAGATACTTTGTGGAAAAACTTTTTAAAAGGCGGCAGAAACACCATGTATCAGCAAAAAGCTACAGCCAGCTATGCCATACCTTTTGATAAATTGCCGGCAACAAGCTGGATTACCGGAACGCTCAATTATACAGCCGATTATAAATGGATAGGAGCAAGCTTGCTGGCTAAAGACTTGGGTAATGTAATAGAAAACAGCAGCACAACTTCGATAAATGCAGAGTTAAACTTCAGGTCATTGTATGAAAGGTCTAACCTTTTGAAATCGGCATATATGTCGCGAGAGGAAAGGCAGCAGCAGGATAGCATTATTTTATTGCAAAGTGAAAATAAAAACAATAATGCTCAGCAAGACTCTCTTGTAAAGCCGCCTAAAAGATCGGAGTACTTAAAAGGGAAAACGGGCGCAGACAGAAGAAAGGCTTTAAGAGAGTGGAGAAAACTGGCAGAAGATTACAGAATAAAAAAATCGGAAGCAAGAAAAAATAAAAAAATAAGAATATCAAGCGCAGTGTCAGTGCCTTTACAGGTGGTAACCATGGTAAAGCAGGTATCGGTAAATTATTCTAACGGATACAGAAGCCGTGTGCCCGGCTATATGGACAGCACAAAATTCGTAGGGCAAAACTGGTCTACCATGCAGCCGGGAATGGATTACGTGTTTGGCAAACAGCCCGATGCGAGATGGCTGCAGGACAAAGCACAGCGCGGACTTCTGTCAAGAAACCAGGATTTTAACGACATGTTCCGCCAGTCGTACGTAGAGGAATTGCAGGCCAATCTTACCTTAGAGCCGGTTAAAGATCTGATCATTGACGTAAATCTCAGAAAAAGCTTCGTGAAAGAATATTCCGAGTTGTTTAAAGATACTTTAGGAGCAGGAAGGTTTGAACACTTATCGCCTTATTCAAGCGGCTCATTTGATGTGTCTTATATAGGGTTAAAGACGTTTTTCCAAAAAGACAATCCGCTAGATGTACCACAGCTGTTCCGAAATTTTTCAGCATACAGGTTGCCTATAGCGCAACGACTTGCCAGTAATAATGCCTACTACACAGGAGACATTGCACAGGATGGTTATCCAAAAGGTTACGGTCGCTACGCTCAAAACGTACTGATACCGGCCTTTCTGGCCGCTTATTTAGGAAAAGACCCTAATTCTATCGCGCTGATGGCAGAAACAAACAGGTCTATTAAAACCAATCCTTTGCAGGGAATCATTCCATTGCCCAACTGGTCCTTTACCTATATGGGGTTAAGCACAATTCCTTTTATGGCCAAGCTGTTCAACGATTTTTCTATTAGGCACGCGTACAATGGCGGCATGGCTATGAATAGCTTTTCCAGCGCCATGTTCTTCAACGATCCGCTGATGCTGGGCGTTCCGGGTTTTATAGATCCGGTTTCTGGCAACTATGTACCTTATTTTCTGGTACCCAATCTTACTATGCAGCAGCATTTTAGCCCGCTGTTGGGTGTAGATATGAGCTTGAAAGATCAAAGCAATTTCCGTTTTCAATATGCCAAATCAAGAATGCTTAGCTTAAGCCTGGTAAACTATCAGGTAAGCGAAGTTAATAGTACGGAAATAAGCTTTGGCGGAAGTGTACGGAAGAAAATAAATCTTCATCTTTTTTCCGGTATAGACATTCCTACAAAACTTACAATCTCTAAAGATAAAAATACCGCCACTCCCAATCTTTTTGAAGATGCGCAGACACCCGAAAAAGAAGAAGACAAGCGCACCGATATTAATGTAGGTATAGAGTTTTCTATGCGAGACGATATGCAGGCAAATAATATTTTAGATCAGACAAACGGGTACAGAACCGGCGGTCAAAAAGTGATATCCATCTCGCCTAATATTGGGTTTATATTGAATAGAAGAGTAAATTTTAATTTTTATTTCAGCCAGCAGCGTAATATTCCTTATGTGTCTACCACTCCACCCATTACTACCACGCGCGGTGGTTTGGAGGTAAAAATTTTACTCTCCCAATAGGTAGCGCTCTATGTACTCGTCTTCTTTTTGGCGCATTTTCTTTTGTTGCGTTTGGGTTTTATCCGTGTAGCCGCACAGGTGCAGCGCGCCGTGAAAAATTACGCGCAAGCATTCTGTTTCAAACGGCACATCCATTTGCTTTGCATTGTCTTTTACGCGTTCTATACTAATGTATATTTCTCCTGCAATGCTGCCTGTATCGCTTAAATCAAAAGTAATGATATCGGTATAATAATCGTGCTGCAAATATTGCCGGTTAATATTTAGCAGGTAATCGTCGGTACAGAAAATATAATTGATTTGTTCAATCGTTTTTTTTTCTTGCTGAAACAAAAAAGGGATAAAAGCTTTGAGTCCTTTTTTATCGGGCAATCTAAAGGATATATCTGCATTTTGAAAGGCAACTTTATGCATACATGTTGTTTTATTGTCAAATTTAGTAATTATAACTACACAGACCAATGTGGTAAAGTATATTTGCGCTACACGCAAAGGAAAATTATGAAGAGACTTTCTGAGATTAAAGTAGGACAAACTGTAGAAATAATAGAGTTTGAGAATAGCGATTTGTTTGTTAAGCTGCTGGAAATGGGTTGTCTTCCGGGAGAAAAAATAAAAGTAGAACAAAAGGCGCCGCTGGGCGATCCTATCTCTATCAGCGTGGTAGGCTACAATTTGAGCTTAAGGCTGAGTGAAGCCGCACATATTTTTGTTAAGGAGGAAGAATAGCGCCTACACAGATATGATTCCTTCGGAATCAAAGAAAGAAATCCATCAATAATAATTTTAATGGTTGCTCCTATTATAGAGAATTAAGCACATAATATTTTTGAGAACATTTCGCCATAGTAAGCTTCAAGACCCTGTTAATCTTATTCCGAAAGAATAAAATCTGTGTAGAAAAAAATCACGGATGGGGCGTTCCGTAGGAACGCTATAATCTTCAATAATAATTTTTAATGATTGGTTTTAATCTTACGAGATGAAAGGTTTATTTATATGACTGCATAGTCCATAGAAAAACTTTCAATGCCTAGTTAATTCTATTCCGAAAGAATAAAATCTGTGTAGAAAAAATATTGACGAATAGGGGCGTTCCGTAGGAACGCTATCTCCAAAACCGATAATCTCTCCAAAAACAAAACAAAATAAAAAATCCCGATTACTAATTAAAGTAACCGGGATTTTACAACTTTTAAACCTTTCCTTTGTAGAGCGTACGGGAATCGAACCCGTGATTCATCCGTGAAAGGGATGCGTCTTAACCCCTTGACCAACGCTCCATTTTTTGATGGATGGCAAAGGTATAACTTTTTACTAATTTGCCAAATTTTTGAGATATTTTTCCAAAAATTGCATTTAAAAGATAACAGAAAGGAAACAAAAACTAACAAAAATAGAAAAACTTGGTTTTTAATGCGCTAAATCATATTTTATCCCAATTATTCTTCGTAATTTTGTAGCCAATTTTAAAACAATAAAACATTAATACTATGAGCGTAAAAGTTGCAATTAACGGTTTCGGCCGTATCGGACGTTTGGTATATCGTAAAATATACAATATGGAGGGCATAGATGTAGTGGCTATCAATGATTTGACAGACCCTAAAACATTGGCTCACCTTTTAAAATATGACAGTGCTCAAGGTCGTTTCAATCAGGAAGTAACACATTCAGATTCTTCTATCAGTGTAAACGGCGACGAAGTAAAAATTTATTCTCAAAAAGATCCTTCTCAAATTCCTTGGGGCGATCATGATGTAGACGTAGTTGTAGAATGTACAGGTTTCTTTGCTGATAAAGCTAAGGCTGAAGCACACATTCAAGCAGGTGCTAAAAGAGTAGTAATCTCTGCTCCGGCAACCGGAGATTTAAAAACTGTAGTATTTAATGTTAACCACGATATTTTAGATGGTTCTGAAACTGTTATCAGTGGTGCATCTTGTACTACAAACTGTCTAGCTCCAATGGCTCAGGCATTGCACAATGCATTTACTATCGAAGCAGGAAGCATGACTACCATTCACGCTTACACGAATGACCAGAACACTTTGGATGCTCCACACAAAAAAGGGGATCTCCGTCGTGCCCGTGCAGCGGCGCAAAATATTGTGCCTAACTCTACAGGAGCGGCAAAAGCAATAGGGTTGGTATTACCAGAATTGAAAGGTAAATTAGACGGTGGCGCCCAGCGCGTGCCGGTTATTACAGGTTCTGTTACTGAGTTGACAGCTATACTTGCTAAGCCTACAACAAAAGAAGAAATTAATGCTGTAATGAAAGCGGCTGCAAATGAAAGCTATGGCTATACAGAAGATGAAATCGTAAGCAGCGATGTAATCGGCATTGAGTACGGCTCTTTGTTCGACGCTACACAAACTAAAGTAGTAACTGTAGGCGACAAACAACTGGTAAAAGTTGTTTCTTGGTACGATAATGAAATGAGCTATACTGCTCAATTGGTTAGAACTATCAAACATTTTGCTGAACTAATTTCTAAATAAACATTTAGGTAAGCAATATCTTTTTACGCAGCATCCTCGGGTGCTGCTTTTTTTATTGCCCTTATCATCTCTCTTTTTCCGTTAGCTCCGGGTAAAGATTCTATAGTAAAATTCAATGCTTTCAAAATTCTTTTTACACTTCCTTTGGCGCAATAGGTAACCAGTGTAGCGTCTTTACACATGCAGCTCCTGATTTTCTCAAAGGCATCTACGGCCCACATTTCAGGCTGTGCGCCAGGCGAAAAGGCATCGTAATAAATCAGGTCGAAAAGTAAGGGAGAAGTGAAATTTTCTAAAGTGGTAATATACTTTTGAAAAGAAAAATTTTTATGCAGCGAAATTAATTCACCTGAATGAGAATAATGCATCTTTAAAAAGTTATTACTTAAATCATTTTCGTCACTTGATTTTGAAACATACAGTAGTCTTGCCGTATCTGTATCAATAGGAAACGGTTCTATAGCTGTATAATGTACCTGAATGTTTTTTTCAACAGCCATTTTATAAGTGAGCAAAGCATTCAGTCCCGTACCCAATCCTACTTCTAGCAGGGTGATTGACCCACATTTTTCTGCCATATACATAAGCCCGTTCCGGATAAACACATGCATAGACTCTGACATCGCCCCGTATATAGAGTGATAGGTTTGGTTGAAATTTGTATTAAACAAAGTATACGACCCGTCTTTGGTAGCTAGAGGCTTTATATGATACATTATTTAAGGCTTTATTTTTGCTTTTCATAAGCCCAATCCAATACTTGGAGCATCGCTTTAAGCATCGCTTTTTTCCCTGACGGCTTCTCTATATTTATTCCGCAAATTGCTCTTCCGGTATTTTTTGAATAGATGATCATATAATAAACCGCACAGATTAAAATACCGCTTATTGCCCGCATATTCACATCAGAGGTTTTAAAATCTTTATCCAGTATTTTAAAGAAGCGCTCTCCTATCTCTTCGCGGGTTGTACCAATTTGCTGCAATAGATCGTTAGGTTGTGTCATCTCCCAAAGAATAATTTGCTGCATCACAGGCGAGCGTTCCAAATATTCATATTGCGCTTTTATTAATTGAAAAGCATCTGCAGCCTCAACATCATTTATTTCTACTTCTGCGTACTTTTGTGCTATATTGTTCCAGTAATCATTTTGTTGCAGGTAGCGGTTGACCAATCCGTCCAGATCGGTAAAATATTCATAAATCAATTTTCTGTCTAAACCAGCTTGTTTAGCTACCTTGCTGTAGTTGAGGCCGTTAAATCCATGCTGCTTAAGCACCTCGCCCACAGCTTTTATTAATTTTTGCTTCGTACGTTCTTTATTGTAAATGTCTCCATCCGTTGTTTTCCTGGTTCTGTTTTTATACTGCTTCATCGCTTCGTTTTTTTAATTGCTTGCAATTTGTTTTAGCCGCTGGAAAAAGGCTAAAACAATTGACTATACAATAGCTTAGTGTTAATATCGGAAATATAAAGATAAAAATTAATTTTCACATTCATGTGAAAATTGATAAAAACATCCTTTATCTTCGTGTTCAAAATTTAATATTCCGATTTTAGAATGAAAAGTATTCTTACAGTTGTGCTTGTTCTTATTAGCTTTTCGGCGTTTTCGCAGGGATCGGTCAGTGGCATTATTAAAGACAAAGACAGCGGAGATCCATTGTCGCTGGCAACCGTTACAATTTACAAAGCCGCAGACACAAGCCTGGTTTCTTATCGCTTAACGGATAATAAAGGAAACTTTTCTATTGGTGGCCTGCCGCTATCTGTTTCTTTAAGGTTAGTGGCTACACATAGCGGCTACATTACGTTTCGTAAAGAATTTATCTTGTCTGATACTTCAAAGACATTTGATTTTGCAGTAGTAGAAATGACCGTATTAGAAGAAGATATGCAGGAAGTAGTGGTCACTGCTGAACTTCCGCCTGTAGTGGTAAGGAAAGATACCATTGAGTTTAACGCAAGTTCATTTAAAACATTACCCAATGCCGTGGTGGAAGATCTCTTGAAAAAATTACCCGGCGTGGATGTGGATAAAGAGGGTAATATTATGGTCAATGGTAAAAGAGTGAACAAGGTTTTGGTAGACGGGAAATCATTCTTTGGCAATGATCCTAAAATGGCAACCAAAAATTTACAGGCAGAAAGCATTGATAAAATACAGGTGACTGATGATATGGATGAGTTGAATGCCAATGGCGATGATAACCGTAACAATGTGGGCAAAGTGATCAATCTTACTTTTAAAAAAGGCTACAAAAAAGGAGTGTTTGGAAAAGCCTATGCAGGTGGAGGCACAAATAACCGTTATGAAATAGGAGCTATTGCCAATATGTTTAGAGATACATTACAATTGAGCGTGCTGGGCTATGGCAACAATTTAAACAGGCCGGGTTTTGGCTATACCGATCTGATGCAAACCGGCGGTATGAGCCGTAGCAGCGGCATTACGGGCAATAGCAGCATTAGCGTTAACAATAACAACATAGGTGGCAGCAGGATAGAAGTAAATGGCATCACATTTGGCGGTATGTCAAACCAGGGCGGCATTAGTGCAAGCAGTGGCGCGGGTTTCAACCTTAATCATACACCCAGTAAAAAACAATCGTTTTACCTGCAATATTATTTCGGACATGTAAATTCAGACATTCAAAGAAGTACAAACACCCAAATAAACTACGCCGACACCTTGCTGCAAAGAAATACAATCGCTACAACCAATATTGTAAGCAACAGCCATATTGCCAACGCGGGTGTTCAATTAAAACCCGATAGCGTAACTACGTTTACCGGAGCCTTAAATTTTACAAGTGGTAAGCAAAATAATCTGATGAACTCATTGCAAGATGCCGTAGATAACTTTTCAGGAAAATTAAACGATGGCAATTTGGACAATAATAAAATCAATAAAAATAATTATTACCGTGAAAGCATGGAATTTACCCGCTTAAGTAAATCAAAAAAAGGCCGGAGATTTACAATTAGCCAGTTCGCCCAATACAACAATAAAAATAATGACTACACTACTTTGGCAGAGCTGCGTTATTATTATCCAACGGCTTACGACAGCCTCATGCATCAGTTGCGTTTAGAAAAAATACCACAAACCAATGTAGGTGCTTTTGCCAACTATAGCGAACCGATCAATAAATACCTTACACTTCGTTTTAATGGCCGCTACGAATATGAAAAACTAAAGAACGGCATTGAAAGCTTTGCTTTGGGGAACGGCGGCAAAATACCCGACCCGGAACTTACCAGCGATTTTGACCGCACCAGCAACAAGGGCAGCTTATTTAGCGGTATAGAAATTAAGCTGAAAGAATGGAGAATAACACCGGGCTTGCGCGCGCAGACCCAAAACTTTACTACCAAATATTCTTACACACCCACACCACTGGAGCAGAAACAAAATAATATTTTGCCGCAGTTGGGTATCAATTACAAAAACCTAAGCTTTAATTACAACAGAGATGTCATCCTGCCTTCCTACCAATACCTTATTGCCGTGAGAGATAATACAAATCCTTATACAATTGTTTTGGGAAATACAGCTTTAACACCTGCTGTGAAAGACAACATTTATATCAACTTTAATAATTACGATACCAAACACAGTCTGAACGTTTGGGGTTGGGCCAGTGCCAGCCATACTAATAATGATGTGATACAAAGTATAACAATGGACAGCAAGGGCGTGCAAACCATTTTGCCTATCAATGCAGATGGCAGCACGTCTTATGCCACCAACTTTGGCATTAACAAACAAAATAAAACCAAAACAAGTTTTACGTGGAGCTGGAACCTGGGCGGATATGTATCTTATAACTCTAATAAATATTTATATAATGATATTTTGAGCAGGCAAAAAACGCTCAACTTAAATAGTTGGGCAAGTTTGAATCTCAACTGGAATGATAAGCTGGAGTGGAATAACAACGCAGGCTTTTATCAATACCAGACTAAAAATACCAATAGTCATTTTAAAACATTTGTAGCGCCGAGTTACAATGTCGGTACAGAATTGATCAGTCGGCATATAAAACACGTTATTGTAGAAACCCAGCTTAATTACAATAATGATAAAGCAATCCAGGATCCTGATTTACGAAGTTTTCTTTTATGGAAAGCTGCCGTAAACTTTACCTTCTTAAAACAAGAGCGCGGAGTGCTCAAATTATCTGTGTTCGATTTACTCAATCAGGTAAGGAGCGCTTCTGTAAGCTCCAGCCAGAACATGATAGTGTATAACCATACCAATGCGCTTGGTCGTTATTTTATGGCTTCCTTTACTTACAATTTAGTGAGCGCTGGCCAAAAGAAAAAAGTGGGCGGACAATGGAATTTGTGGTAGGCGGCTTTAGCTGTTTCTACCAATCCTCGGCCTCTCCTTATTTCAGTTCTTTTATTTTAATATTTTGGAACAGCACTTCGTCTCCGTGGTCTTGCAGCAGGATGTATCCCTGCGTGTAGTTGCCAAAGTCGGGCCAGTCTTTGTATTTGCTGAAGTCTACCAGTGCGTTCCACATTTGGTTGTTGCGTTGGTATTCCACAATTTTTACGCCGTTGAGCCAATGCTCTACATGATTGTCCTGCACTACCACCATGGCAGTGTTGAAGAACCCGCTTCTGAACGGCTTGTCGCTTTTGGCCGGTATCAGATCGTACAACGAGCCCAGCGTTCTGTTGCCGTTTACGCCCAGCTTGGCGTCGGGGTGCCTGGTGTCGTCCAGTATCTGGAACTCGCAGCCGATGGCAGAGCCCTGCCCCTTGTTAAGCGTAGGATCTACAAAATATTTGATGCCGCTGTTGGCGCCTGCCGTTATTTTAAAATCTACTTTTAGTATAAAGTTTTTGTAAGTACGTGTAGTGATGATGTCGCCACCGTTGGTAGATTCGCCGCCGGCAGCTTTTTCTACTTTCAGGATGCCGTCTTGTATGCTCCAGCCCTTCTGCGGAAAATCGTCCAGCTTGGCGCCGCGCCAGCCGTTGGTGGTTTTGCCGTCCCATAGCAAACGCCAGCCTTCCGCTTTTTCTTTCGGAGAAATAGTATTGGCAATGGTATTGATCTGTTCCACATTGTTGGAAGGTTTTGTCCGGTACTTCTGCAGATCCTGGGTAAGTATGCGGATGTTGCGCCAGGCAATGGTTTTGCCGGCTTTGTCTGCCTCGCTTATGGAATGCACCTGCAGGGCAATGAAGCCCGATGCGGTTTTGTCATCTACCAGGTCGGCGGCGGCAATGCCGTTTACCCAGGTGCGGATAGAGCTGCCGATCGCTTCTATGCGCGCCTTGTTCCATTGGTTGTTTTTAAAGGCTTTCTGTGCCGAAGGGTTATAGGTCATAGGGTACAGCCAGCCGCGGCGCGCTTCGTCGTATATGCCGCCCGTCCACGCGCGCGCGGAAGGATCTATTTCAAACTGGTAACCATGTACCACGCCCTTGTTGTAGGTATTCAGACTGTTGCTCCTGAACTGTACGCCGGAGTTTAAAGCATCGTCTACTTTAAAATCGAACTCTAAAATAAAATCACCATACTGCCGGGTAGTGGCTAAAAAAGTGTTGGGCGTACCCGGCTTGGATATGCCTGTAATGGTGTTGTTCTCCACTTTGTAGTCGGCGGTACCGTTGAGCTTGGTCCAGCCCGTCAGGTCCTTGCCGTTGAACAGGCTGATCCATTTGGGCTGCTGGGCCCACAAGCCCATTGAAAATATGGTTGCTGCAAATAGTAATGTAAGTTTCTTCATTTTTATCTTATCTAAAAAATTATACGGTATAAAATTCTCTCCATTCTTTTCTGGGCGGAGCACCGGCCAGCATGGCATTGGCTATAGGATCGCCCGTGATCTGTCCGGTAGCTCTGTCGAACCTGATTTTCCTGTTAAGCTTTTGCGTAATCACGCCCAGACAGAAAACCTGGCTTAGCGGAACCGCCACCTCAAAGGGCGAACGGGTTTTTTCCCTGCCCTGGCAGGCCAGCAGGAAGTTGGCAAAATGGTTAGACGGACTTTTAGGTACCGGCGGAAGCTTTGAGGCCATGGCTTTGGCTTTTTCATCCGGGATGATAGACAGTGTGCTGCCGTGTGAACCGCCTTTAAACGTAAGCTCTTTGCTGTAAATTTCCTTGCCGGGGTTCAGGTTCAGCCTCTCAATCTCGAACCCAGCCACCTGCGGTATGTTCGGGTCTATTTCCGATACGCCGTAGCCTTTAGGCAGCGGCGGCAGATTGTTTACACCATCGTACCAGGTAACGTTTACCGCCGGCATGTTTTTCCTTTTGGGAAACTTGAATAATATGGTTGATGACATGGGAAAGAAGAAATCGTTGTGCCCTTCCAGCTTTAAGGGGTTTACTTCTTCGGGCAGGCCCAGCTCTAAAAACTCATGCGCCGTATCCAGAATATGTGCGCCCCAGTCGCCCAGCGCGCCCATGCCAAAGTCGTACCAGCAGCGCCATTGACCATAATGAAAATCCTTGATATAATCGTGGTATGCTACGGCAGACAGCCAGGTATCCCAGTCCAGCGTTTCGGGGATGGGCTCTTCTGCCGGGAATCTTTTCATATTGGGATCCCAGCTATGCCAGCGGCGGGGATTGTTCATGTGCGCGTTAATGGCCGTAACGTCTTTGATGATGCCGGCTTCTTTCCACGCCTTGAACTGGAAATAATTGGCATCGGAGTGGCCCTGGTTGCCCATTTGCGTAACCACGTTCTTGTATTTGCGAGAGGCCTGCAGCAGCAGCTCAGACTCTAAAAAAGTACGCGTAAGCGGCTTTTCTACAAATATGTGCTTCCCTGCTTTAAAAGCGGCCATGCAGATGGGAAAATGCGCGTGGTCGGGCGTCATGACGGCTACCGCATCAAACTCGCCGGAAGCCTTGTCAAACATTTGACGGAAATCCTTGAACTTTTTGGCCTGCGGAAACTTTGCCGTAATCGCCTGCGTGTGTTTGGCGCCCAGGTCTACATCGCAAAGCGCTACAATATTGGCCAACCCGGTTTTGTACAGCTCGTTGATCACCTCCTCGCCCCGGTTGCCTATGCCTACACAGGCTAAATTTATCTTTTTTCCCGAACCTATGATATTATTGTACGATGAGGCCGCACGCACGCCTCCAAAACCTCCCATACCCGTTAATAAAACCCCCGCTGAGGCTAAACCCGTAGCCTTGATGAATGTTCTCCTGTCTGACATAACATAATAATTTGATAATGATGAAAATGAAGAGTATAAAAATTTTGATAATGATGAAAATGAAGAGTATAAAAATAAAGCAAAAATGCTTGCTGTCAAAATAAAAAGTTGTTTTGGTATTATATTTCTATATACCATTCTCCTTCTTTTAAAAATGTCTTATAAACTTTTAAACGATATTCTTTGCCTAATACTTCCCTGCCGGTGTGTAAGTTGAATTTATAAAAATGTGTAGGACAGACTATACAGTTTTTGGCATCAATATATCCCTCTGTAAGCAGCGTGCCTCCATGCGGACACTTGGCAGAAAAGGCGAACAACCCCTCCTTATTCAAATAAATTACAATGCTTTTATTGGCTATTGTTACCAGATACATGGTATGCTCAATGAATGAATTAACTAAAATGATATCTGATAATTTGTAAGTATTCATAAGAGTTTAAGGAGACAAAAATAAACTTTATTTATACTAATAACTGTTGTATATTTATATATATTATTGTTTTATTCAAGTAATGTAGGTTAATGTAAAACGAACAATTTAACAGTTTTATTATTATTTTTAAACATAAAAAGATTTTTATTTAAAATATTTTTATAAAAGAAGTCTTTTTTTAAAATTTTTATATATTTTCGATTTGTTTAAAAAATATTAGAATGAAGAAACACTTACTACTATTAATTTTACTTTTTGCCATATTATCAGAGATACGTGCGCAACGGGTTACCGGAACAGTGATTGACGAAAACGGGCAGCCCTTATCCAACACGAATGTAGTTAACAGGCTGAGTAGAGCATTGGCGATAACAGATGAGCAGGGAAACTATTCTATAGATGCAGTATCTTCCGATACACTCGTTTTTGTGTATACGGGTTTTATTACACAAGAGTTTGCTGTAGGAAATAAAACGGTAATTGACGTTACAATGTCCAGAGGAGATACTGATTTAGAAGAAGTTTTTGTGGTTGCTTATGGTACGGCTACACGAAGCAGCTATACCGGCGCGGCGGCGGTAATCAATCAAAAAGAAATAAAAGATGTGCCTGTTACTTCTTTTGAGCAGTCTCTTACCGGGCGCCTGCCGGGTGTACAAATCACTACTACATCTGGCCAGGCAGGTTCCGCATCGGCTATTAGAATAAGAGGCGTGGGCTCAATGAATGCCTCCAACGAGCCATTGTATGTAATAGACGGTGTGCCGGTAGTTTCCGGAAGCGTAGGTCAAATGGGTGGTCAGCTTTATACATCAAATAATGTAATGAATACATTAAATCCTAACGATATTGAATCTATTACCGTATTAAAAGATGCGGCCGCATCGTCACTTTACGGATCTCGTGCGGCAAACGGAGTTGTAGTAATTACGACCAAACAAGGAAGAGCAGGAAAGCCAAGAATAAATTTAAGATCAACGGTAGGATTTACGCCAACATGGGCTACCGATAACTATGAGGCGGGTTCTCCTCAGGAGCAGATAAATTATTTTTACAGAATATTTCATGACTACAGAACATCGAACGGCTATACAGACGAACAAGCCAATCAATATGCGCTTAATCGGATGAAAACCAGATTTGGCATTCATGGTTATGATTTTGCTACCAACGGAACCGGGCTGTACGAGGATATAATTATCAGCGGAAAAACAGATGGTGTAGAAAACCGCGACGGTAAATATTTTGACTGGGAAGATGCATTGTTTAGAACAGGCGTTTACCAAAACTATGATCTTTCTGTAAGCGGAGGGCGCGAGCAAACCAAATACTTCTCTTCTCTTTCTTATACCAAAGATAAAGGAAGAGCTTATACCAATGAATTTGACAGAATTGGCGGAAGAATAAATTTATCTCAAAAAATAGGCAACAACATTGACTTTGGCTCAAACATCAATGTAAGCTTTAATGACAAGAGCGGCTTTAATGATACCAGAAATACGGGAACCAATTATTTGTATCTTTCCCGCAACTTATTATTCCCATTCTACTGGCCTACAGATTATAAAACCGGTAATCCATACACCGCAAGATATAACTCTCTTGGCTATAACCCCATATATTATGATACACAATGGGAAAACTGGTCAAAAACGTTACGCTTGTCGGCGATAGAATCTTTGACAATTCAACTGCTGCCTACGTTGACCGGCAAAACCGTTTTCTCTTATGATAATGCAGAAATTAAAGATCATATTTATTACAGCCCGTTACATTACCACACCACTTATGGAGCTACGGCTAACGGATCAGTATTTGAATACAGCACGAATATCAAAAAAATGGTGTCCTCTTCTACCTTAAACTATAACGAAGTTTTTGGTAAGCATACAGTCGATTTACTGGGCGGATTTGAAGCAGAAAAAAACCAGACTGATTATGCTATGGCGAGCGGATCCAATATGCCTTCAAGCGCATTACATACAGTGGCTACAGCAGGCAAAAAAGACGCCGACGCTTATTCGTGGGGATATAATATGATGTCTTTCTTTTCGAAAGCAGAATACAATTTTGATCAAAAATATTTTCTGGCGGCATCTTGGCGCAGAGATGGAAACTCAAAGCTCGGACCTCAAACAAGATGGGGCAACTTTTGGTCTGTTTCCGGAGCATGGAATCTAAAGAAAGAAGCTTTTATGGATGAAATAGAAGAAGTGAACTTACTAAAGTTAAGAGCTTCTTATGGTACCAACGGCACATTTCCAAGTCCTAACTTCGGATGGAGATCATTGGCTACATTTGGGTATAACTATAATGGAGAGCCAGGCGGTGCATTAACTACCGTAGGAGATGAAAATTTGAAATGGGAAACCAGCTATGCCTATAATTTGGGTCTTGATTTCGGCTTGTTTGATAACAGGTTGTATGGTACTATGGAATATTTCAGCAGAGATTCAAGAGATCTTTTGCAGGATGTAAATATCTCTACGGTAACAGGATTTTCATCTACATTAAAAAATGTTGGCTCTATCAACAACAAAGGCGTGGAACTTTCATTGGGAGGAGACATCGTCAGAAACAACCAGGTAAGATGGTCTGCCAGCGTAAACGCATCCTTTATCAAATCTAAAGTATTAGAGTTGTATGGAGATCAAGATATAATATGGTCAGACCCTACAGGAGGAGACGCCCGAGTACAGTTTATTTATCGTGAGGGAGAAAATGTACTTTCATTCTATACGCCTGAATGGGGAGGAATTGATAAGACCAACGG
This sequence comes from Bacteroidota bacterium, assembly GCA_023386235.1. Lineage (GTDB taxonomy): Bacteria > Bacteroidota > Bacteroidia > Chitinophagales > Chitinophagaceae > Haoranjiania. The sequence goes on from JAEWKC010000020.1 coordinate 30,818, forward strand.
CAAACCTATCTGGTATACCAACGATGATACAGACGGCGACTTCCTGCACAATGGCAGAGGCGCTACTAACAACGTGTCCGATGCAAAGCAGGTAATCACCGGCTCTCCTTTACCAAAAGCCTATGGAGGTTTCAACACCGATGTAGAATATAAAGGCATAACCTTAGGATTTAATTTTATCTACAAATGGGGCGGCAAACTGTTTGATGCCGGCTCAAGAGACGTGGCGGAAGATGGCTATTACTGGGAAAGAGTGCGTTCATATTATGGCTATCAATTAGCCTGGACACCCGACAATGCCAATGCAATTTATCCGCAAATCAGCGGAAACGACCATGAAGACGGCATTACGCGCTCCAGCAGGCACATTTACGATGCTTCTTTTTTACGTTTAAAAAACATCAACCTGTCTTATAATATTCCTGCCCATATCATAAGCAAAGTAAAAATGAATTCAGCAAGGATATTCTTTAATGGTACTAACCTGCTTACTTTCTCTAAATTCAAATGGGCAGATCCCGAAGTAAATAATTATGGCACAAGAGGCTGGGAAACACCTTTTGGTAAAACCTACACTTTTGGATTAGAAATTAATTTATAAACGAAGAATGATAAACAGTCAGGGATACTCTTACGATAAAAAAATTATAGAAATGAAAAAAATATTAATAATAGCAGCTATTTTTATTTCGATGTTACAGGTTTCCTGTAATAAAGATTTTTTAGATGTGAAACCTACCAATTCTACAGACGCGAGCGTTACCATCAATACGCTTGCCGATGCCAGGGTAATGATCAACGGTGTTATGAGAAAAATGATCTCGTCTACCTACTATGGCAGAAATTTTCTGATTTATGGCGATGCGAAAGGCGGCGATATAACCATTCCTTCTCAGGGAAGGGGCCTGGATGCTTTATATACGTTCAATCATACCATAAATACAAATACGTATTCTTCCTTTTGGTCTGATATATACAATACCATATTGCAAACAAACAGCATTATTGCCGGCATAGAAAAACTAGAAGCGGAAGGTACTACCATTGATTTTAAAAATTACAAAGGTCAGGCACTGACGCTGCGCGCTTTAATGCACTTTGATCTGGTAAGGCTATATGGAAAACCTTATACAATGGATAAAGCTTCTTACGGCGTACCTATTGTTACTACTCTTTTAGATGCTGCCGCACAGCCGTTAAGAAACTCGGTAGAAGAAACATATACCCAGATTGTAGCAGACCTAACCGCCGCGGAGCCGCTGCTTTCTAAGGCTAAAAGCAACGGCTATATTAATTATTATGGCAATAAAGCCATTCAGTCAAGAGTGTATTTAACAATGGGCGACTATGAAAAAGCGTTCAATGCCGCCGAAGAAATAATCACCTCCAATGTTTATAGCTTATATACGAATGCAGAGTGGGTAAACTCTTGGAAGTCGGAGTTTGGCAAAGAATCCATCTTTGAATTAAGAATGGTGAAAGATGAGGGAGAATTGGGTTCTGCTTCTATTGGGTTCTACTATTTGCGCAATAAAGACAATAACGCTTTAGGCAACTTTGTAGCATCTGATTATTATTTAGCCAGATTAGGACAAGACCCCACAGATGTACGCTGGGGAATAATGACGCACGATGAAATTTCCAATACCAGAATGGGCGCCTGCTACAAATACGTAGGCTCTGTAGATAAAAGCGGGGAAGGAAAAGATCCGTATACCGCGGTGAACATAAAGGCTATTCGTTTATCCGAAATATATTTAACAGCTGCGGAAGCGGCCATTAAAAAACCTGCCCCCGATTTAGCAAAAGCCGTGAGCTATTTAAATCAAATACGTAAGCGTGCTCCGGACCTGGCTCCGGCTACCGCTGCAACCATTACAGAAGATATGGTGTTGGAAGAAAAAAGCAAAGAGTTGCTGGGTGAAGGCCAAAGATTTTTTGATATGATAAGGCTTAATAAATCCATAACCTTTAATGATGAGCATGTGGGCGTTACCATGTCGCACAGACCTAAAACCATTGACCGTAGTTTTAATAAAATAATTTTACCGATAGCGCTCAGCGAAATCAATGCCAACCCGGGAATAGAAGCGCAACAGAATCCGGGATATTAAACAATATTTTTCTTTACAAAAGCTGTATCTGTTGCAGGGTACGGCTTTTGTAATTTTATTTTCGGCTATTTTATCTCTGTTTTTTTATGGTAAATAGTTCATAATAAATATAAGAATAAAACCCTATTTTTGAATGGCAAAAACAGGGTTTTCACTATAAAGCAAACCTTAACTGATGTATCTTAGATTGTTACAACTAGAGTTGAAAAACTTTTTTCGTAATCCACAGTTCGGCGCCAACCTGGCCATGAAAATTTTAATATTTATTTCGTATGGCTGGCTGTGCATTAGCCTGCTTTCCGTATCGGTTCTTTTTTATTATTATGTAGACGAGAAATTGCAGTTAGACCCTTTAAGAGTTTTTGCAAGATTATTTATTTACTTCTGGATTGTAGATCTGGTGCTCAGGTATATCATGCAACAAATGCCTACGCAAAATATTAAACCATTTTTATCGCTCAACATCACTAAGAAAAAACTGGTAAACTACACCATTATTAAAACTTTTTTTTCATTTTTTAATTGGACCAGTCTCTTGCTTTTGCTTCCGTTTGGTGCAATGTTGTTGCTCAATGGGCATCTTTCTTTTATAGGTGTTGCCATGTTTGTATTGGGCATCCTGTTTATGTTTTATTTCAACAACTTCTTAAATATCTTATTAAACGGCAAAACGATAGTGGTGGTTGGAGTATTTGGTATAATAGCAGTGTTGGGCGCGTTGGAATATTTCAATGTGTTTCATTTTTCAAGATACACCGAAAAGCTTTTTTATTCGTTTTACAGCATTCCGGGTATATTTCTTCTGCCGGTAATTGGCACTTTTGTATTGGCCTATTTTGTATACCAATATATCTACCGGAATTTTTATCTGGATAAAGGACTGGAAGTAAAAAAGGCTGTTGGCAAAACGGAAGACATTCAGTTTTTCAATCGTTTTGGTGCAGTCGGCTCCTTCCTGAATAATGATATAAAACTGTTGAAACGCAGCAAAGCCGCGCAGTCTGCCGTATGGGCTTCTGTTTTGTTTTTGCTGTATGGCCTGCTCGTATATAGTCCAAGCTATCAAAACGATTATATGAAATTATTTACAGGCATTTTTGTAACTGGAGGTTTTCTGTTTATGTTTGGTCAGCGTGTTCCTGCATGGGACGCGTCTTACTATCCGCTAATGATGACCACCAATGTACCTTATAAAAAGTATTTACAAGCCAAATGGTCTATGATAGTGATAGCTACTTTTATATCCATGATACTGGCTATAGGTTACGCGTTTATAAGCTGGGAGTTTTATTATACAATACTGGCAGCTGGGTTGTACAACCTGGGCGTGAACTCTTACCTGACGTTATTAGCAGGCGCTTATAACAAAAAAGGTATTGATCTTAACTCTCGCGCTAAAACATTCGGCGGGGGCGGAGGAAATAACTTTAACATGAAAGTAGTTTTGATGATGATACCTCAGCTGATTGTCCCCATGGTGGTATTTGCTTTAGTGAAATGGATCGCGGGTATTGGACTGGCCGTGCTGAGCTTAGGAACATTAGGGTTGACGGGCTTTTTATTAAAAGATAAAATTTTTAATCAGATAGTAAAAGTTTATAAGAATCAGAAATACTCTACTCTTAACGCCTTTAAAAATCTATAAATTAAAATACAAATGATAGCTGTTCAAAATATTTCTAAGGTTTACGGAAGGGCTAAAGTGCTTGATATACCTCAGTTGCAGATCGTTAAAGGAGAAGCGTTTGGGTTGGTAGGTAATAACGGAGCGGGCAAAACCACGCTTTTTAGTCTGCTGTTAGATTTAATAGAAGCTACTACAGGTTTTATTTCCATAGATGAGGTAAAAGTAGCCGAGTCGGAAAGCTGGAAAAACAAAGTATCTGCTTTTATTGACGATACTTTTTTGATCGGTTATCTTACACCCGAAGAATATTTTTATTTTTTAGGAGAATTGCGCGGCCAAAGCAAGCCAATGGTAAATGAATTTCTTCAGCAGTTTATTGACTTTTTCAATGGCGAAATTTTAAACGCCCGCAAATACATTCGTGACCTGTCTAAAGGCAATCAGAAAAAAGTAGGCATTGTAGGCGCGCTGATCGGTAACCCGGAAATAATTATTTTAGACGAACCTTTTGCCAATTTAGATCCCTCTACGCAAATAAAATTGAAAGCTCTTATTCGTGAATGGTCAAAAAAAGATAATGTAACTTTTCTTATTTCCAGCCACGACCTCGCACACACCACCGAGGTTTGTAAAAGAATTGTATTGCTAGACAAAGGCGTGGTTATAAAAGATATACAAACCAATCCCGAAACACTCAAAGAGCTAGAGAATTTCTTTGCCGGTGTAGAAGAATAATAAACGATTGTGTAAAGTCCCCTATTCTGTCAAAAAGTTTCGAATCAGCAACAAGCTTCGGTGCTGAGTCAACCGCAACAAGACTATTAAAAAAAATATCTATCAGCTCGAATCTCGTAAAAAAACCTATCTTTGCGCCAGTTCATTAATTTAGCGGCATTAGAAGCCCGGACTTTTATTCCAGATCTAACCATCCTACAATAAGCGCCAAACACGGCAGGTTCCAATTTTACTGATGAAGTTGTACTTCATTTCCGCACTCATTTTAAAAATATACAATTGTTATTTACAGACTTAAAACTCATTAAGCCCATTCTTGATGCGCTTAATACACAGGGCTATACACAGCCCACGCCTATTCAGCAACAAGCCATTCCGCATATTCTTGCCGGAAAAGACCTGCTGGGTTGCGCGCAAACCGGCACAGGTAAAACTGCGGCCTTTGCCATACCTATGTTGCAGCAGCTGGCTGTTCCCAAACAAAAAGCTCCCGGCACTGCGCCTATACTAGCACTCATCCTCACGCCCACGCGCGAACTGGCCATTCAAATCCAGGAAAGTTTTGACGCTTATGGCGCCAACCTTCGCCTGCGCAACCTGGTAATTTTTGGCGGCGTAAGCCAGGTGCCGCAGGTTCAGGGGCTTAAAAGGGGAGTGGACATATTAGTGGCTACGCCCGGCCGTTTGCTCGATCTGATGAACCAGGGATATATCAGCTTACGCGATATCGAAATTTTTGTGCTGGACGAGGCCGACCGCATGCTCGACATGGGCTTTGTGCACGACGTAAAAAAAGTAATCGCCAAATTGCCGGTAAAAAGGCAAACGCTTTTCTTTTCGGCAACCATGCCCAAAGAAATACAATCACTGGCGGATAGTATTTTGACCAACCCGGTGAAAGTGGAAGTAACGCCCATATCTTCTACGGCTGAAACCATTGACCAGTCTTTGTTTTACGTGGAAAAACAAAACAAGCCGAACCTGCTGAAACACATACTTTCTGATGCAGGAATAGAAACTGCGTTGGTATTTACCCGCACCAAACACGGGGCCGACAAAGTAGTGAAAGGCTTGCTGCGCCACAGCATCAGCGCGGAAGCAATTCATGGAAATAAATCGCAGAACGCGAGGCAGCGCGCCCTCAGCAATTTTAAATCGCGCCAAACGAGAGTATTGGTGGCGACTGATATTGCCGCGCGTGGCATTGATGTGGATGACCTTACGCACGTGATTAATTACGACCTGCCCGATGTGCCGGAAACCTACGTACACCGTATCGGCCGTACAGGGCGCGCTGGCGCGAGTGGTATTTCATTTTCTTTTTGTGAAGCCGAAGAATTAACAGCATTGAATGATATTCATAAACTGATTGGTAAAAAAATTCCCGTGACGGAAGAACATCCTTTTCATACAGTGTTGGTATTTTCTTCACAGAAAAAAAATAACAGCGCTCCGTTTCAGGCCAAGAAAAAGTTTTTCAGCAACAGGCCTAATAAATCTTTTCAACGTGGACATACCGGCAATTTCGCAGGATGATCCCCTAAATATCTCTCGGAAAATTTTATAGAAAACATTAGATAGATTACCGGCAGCGATTAAAATAAACGCTGCCGGTATTTTCTTTGTGTTGTTGGAGAAGGTAAAAGTAGAAGACCTCAACAGTCCAGCGAACATTTAGCATATTTACAAAACACGTAAAACTCAGACACAAAGCTAACCTTGGGAAAGAGCTAAATTTTGCTGACCCACAGCGATCCGTCAATGAATCGCAATAATTTTACTAAATTTGTTGGCATGACAACAGGGATAGCCATAAAGCCTCTCTCAAATGAGTTACCCAGCCAATTTGCCGACAGGGCTGGACAGTTTTATGCTAAAACTGTTCCGACACAGCACAAGAAAAACTATGGACAATTTTTTACTCCGACAGAAATTGCTCACTTTATGGCTGGACTCATCAGGCAAACTAAGAATAAATTAAAAATTCTTGACCCGGGTTGCGGAACGGCCATTCTTTCAAGTTCACTTATTGAGACACTTGCAAAACTAAATAACAATTTAAAAGAAATCGAACTTGTTGTTTACGAAACCGACCAAGGTATTTTGCCATATACACAAGCGACGCTTGACTATCTAGCCAAATGGCTAAAGAAATATAAAATCAAGTTCAAAGCAACACTTAACACAAATGATTTTGTACTTGAAAACAAAGATTGCTTTCAAGTATCTGCGACACTTTTTTCTGAACTCCAAAACGCTATTTACGATATTGTAATTTCAAATCCGCCGTATTTCAAAATATCTAAAGAAGATAAACGGGCAACTGTAGCTAAATCTATTGTTTGGGGCCAACCAAACATTTACTCAATCTTTATGATGGTTGCAACAAAACTTTTAAAAGAAGGTGGTGAACTCATATTTATTACGCCAAGAAGTTTTGCATCGGGTAATTATTTCAGAGCTTTTCGTGAAGCCTTCTTTCAGGAAATTGAAATAGAACATATTCATTTATTCGGTTCAAGAACTGACACATTTAACCGGGATAGTGTTTTACAAGAGACATTAATACTGAAAGGGAAAAAGCAAAAATCAAATGGACATTTGCCATCGATACTTGTAACCCATTCTAACGGAATAAAAGACATAAATAGTTTTACTGAAAAGATTTATAAAACCGATGAACTGATTGATTTAAAATCAAAAGAAAAAATCATACACCTTCCAGCAAATGAAACAGATGATAAAGTGATTAAGCTGTTTAAATCATGGGCAGGCAGTTTACGCCAATACGATATTCAAATTTCAACAGGTCCGGTTGTTTCATTCAGAGCAACTCAATACTTATTTGAGCAATACAAAAATGGAACAGTTTTTTTGGTTCCGCTTTATCAGCTTATCAATACCGCCAAAATGCAATTTGAATGGCCTGTTACTAAAAGGAATAAACCTCAATACATTCAACTTTGCGAAGAAACCAAATCGCTTTTGCTTCCAAATAAGAACTATGTTTTCCTTCGCCGCTTCAGTGCAAAGGACGACAAGAGCAGATTGGTTGCAACTCCTTATTTTGTTGACATTACCCAGGCAGAATATATTGGTATTGAAAATCACCTCAATTACATTTACAGACCAAAAGGGCATCTTGAAAGAAATGAAATTTTAGGGCTTGCTGCGTTGTTAAACAGCAATCTATTTGACACGTATTTCAGAACCTTCAACGGAAATATAAATGTGAGTGCAACCGAATTAAGGGAAATGCCTTTGCCACCATTAGAAGACATAAAACAAATTGGCAACCAGATGATATTACTAAACGACTTTTCACAATCAAGGGTTGATGAAATCATAAACAACTACTTTGATATAGAGCATATATTCGCTTATGAGCAAAATTGAAGAAGCAAAAAAAATCCTTAAGGAATTAGGGTTGCCAGCAGCACAACAAAATGAAATTTCAGCCTACACATTGCTTGCCCTTTGCGATATAAAACCTCGTAGCAATTGGAGTAATGCCACTAAAGCAAGTTTGAAAGTTTCAAAAGGTATTATGGCATTTTGTAAAGACATTTACAAAAAAGAATATGCTCCCAATACAAGAGAGACATTTCGCCGGCAAGTATTGCATCAATTCGTTCAGGCAAGAATTGCCGATTACAATCCTGATAACCCAAGCCTTCCGGTTAATAGCCCCAATGCACATTACGCAATTACAGAAGAAGCATTAGAAGCTATCAGAACTTTTGGAACAAAAGCATGGAAAGAAGGGGCAGAAAGATTTAAGTCAGAAGTTGGCGAACTTTCAAGACGTTACCTCAAAGAAAGAAAACAAAATTTAATCCCGGTAAAATTAAGCAACGGTAAAACTCTTAAGCTCTCCGCCGGAAAACACAATGTAGTTCAGGCTGCCATTGTTCAGGATTTTGCCGCACGTTTTGCAAATGGCAGCGAGGTTCTTTATTTAGGTGATACCGCTAAAAAAGACCTCTATGTTGATAAAAAAGTTTTAAAAGAAATTGGCATACCCATTACAGCGCACAGCAAGTTGCCAGACGTAGTGCTTTTTGACAGGAAGAAAAACTGGCTTTACTTAATTGAAGCCGTTACTTCTCATGGCCCTGTCTCTCCAAAACGAATTATTGAATTGGAAGAGCTGCTCAAAGACTGTAAAGCAGGAAAAGTTTACGTATCGGCATTTCCCGACTTTGCAGAATTTAAAAAGCATTCGACAAACATTGCATGGGAGACGGAAGTTTGGGTTGTAGATTTTCCTGAACACATGATACACTTTAATGGCGACCGTTTTATGGGACCGAGATATTAAATGTTCAACCGCTGCCGGTATTCCGTTGGTGTCACTCCCAAAACTTTTTTCACATAACGGGTAAAAAATGACCGGCTGGAGAATTCCATTTCATCAGCTATTTCAGCGATGTTGAGGTTTTTATTTTGCAGCAAAATAATGAGGCGCTCCTGTACGTAACGCTGTATCCATTCCGAAGCGGTAATGCCGGAAGTGGCTTTACTAATATGATTCAGGTATTTGGGTGTGATGTTAAGCTGCCGGCTGTAAAACTGAACTTCCCTTTCTTTCAGGCAGTGTTCTTCCACCAAGACAATGAACTTTTCAAAATGTGTTCCGCTTTGCAGGCTGCGTTTCCGCCGTTCATAGTGTCTGGCAAAAAGATGCCACATCTCGAGTACAAAAATTTGCATCTGCAGGCGCAGGGCTTCGGAATAAAACCGGTGGTCGGTTTCCAGGAACCGGTCGTGAAGCGCTTCAAAGCTGGCCAGGATCTTCCTTCTTTCCAATTTGTCTTCCGGCTTTTTTACAGGGTTTTCCCGGGAGAATAGGGTGGCATCTATACCCCAATTCTGGTCAGGAATATTATCCAGCAGAAACTGCTTTTCTACCAGCAAAATTTTTGATTTAAAATTTTTTGAGAAGGAAAGGTTCTCCACTTTGCTTTCGGCAAACCAAAACACAAAATCTCCCGCTTTGCAATGCATCTTCCGCTTGTTGAAATCAAAACTCATCCGGCCTTTCAGGCAAAGCAGGTGCGTATGATAGCCGGAAATAAAATCTTTAGGCAGCTCCGAAAAATGCTGTACTTCCTTAAGGATGATAAGCGGTGAATCTTTCATATAATTTCTCCCTGATGATTACATTGAAAGATACGTGATTTTTGACATTATTGTGGAATTATGTGTAACAATTAAGAATAAACTGTTTCTTATTTTTGTATGGTAAAAATGAAAAAATGAAATATCAATTTTTGCTCGTTAGTCTCTTTTTCCCGGTGTTTATATGGGGTTGCAGGGAAAATAAAAGTTTGGAAACAGGATTGCCATCAACAGAAATAAAAACCGGTACTATGAAATTAAAAGTAACTATTGGCACAAACGTGTTTACGGTAACGCTGGCAGATAATGAAACGGCAAAAAAATTCAGGGCATTATTGCCTTTAACAATGAATATGGCCGAACTGAACGGTAACGAGAAGTATGCAAATTTAGCTGCCGCGCTTCCGGTTCAGGCATCGGTTCCGGCCGGCCTACAAAGCGGAGACCTGATGCTGTACGGTTCTAATACTCTTGTGTTATTTTATGAAAGCTTCTCCACAACTTATTCTTACACGCGGATTGGAAAGATTGATAATGTTTCTGGATTAAAAACTGCCTTGGGTACAGGAAATGTCACTGTAAAATTTGAGCTGCAATAATTTTAAATATTAATAAAAATGAACAAAATAAAAATAACTCATCTACTTGCATTTGTGATGCTGCTATTGATCAGCGCCGGTGCAGGCGCACAAACAATTACCTCAAAACAAAATGTAAAAAATATGGACAGGATAGCAGGCCTTACTTTTAAAGTGAATGAAAACGTAACCCGCAAAAAAGTAAGTTTTAAAAACCGCTACGGAATAGCAGTATCAGGTGATTTGTACACACCGAAAAATACCGGTAATCAAAAATTGGCTGCAATCATATTGAGTGGCCCGTTTGGAGCAGTCAAAGAGCAATCCTCCGGTTTATACGCCAATGAAATGGCTTCAAGGGGATTTGTAACATTAGCGTTCGATCCCTCATTTACAGGAGAAAGCGGCGGAGAAGTTCGCAATGTTGGTTCGCCTGAAATTTTTACAGAAGATTTTAGTGCCGCCGTGGATTATGTTGGCTTGCTGCCTTCTGTTGACCGTAACCGTATTGGTGTTATTGGAATTTGTGGTTTGAGTGGTATGGCGCTAACCGCTGCTACAAGCGACAGCCGGATTAAAGCAGTTGCTACGGCCTCAATGTATGATATGTCGCGCAGCATTAGCCGTGGTTACAAAGACGGGTATACATTAGAACAGCGTAAAATGGTGATAGATTATTTAAGCCAGCAGCGTTGGGCAGATGCAAGAAACGGTAAAGCTGCATTGGGGTTGCATGAAGTTCCGTTTGATGAAAAGGGTAACCTGGTAAAAGGCACAAGGATACTGCCTGAAACGCTTCCCAGCGATCCGGACCCTGTTTTAGCTGCTTTCTTTGATTATTACAAGACGCCAAGAGGTTTCCACCCAAGGTCCATTAATTCTACAACGGCATGGACAGCTACTACACCCATGTCTTTCTTCAGCTTTCCGATGGCTGCAAATATTGAATTGATCTCACCCCGGCCTGTAATGCTGATTGCCGGTGAAAAGGCACATTCCCGGTACTATTCTGAAGATATTTATAAAATGGCTTCAGATCCTAAGGAATTAGTGATCGTTCCAAATGCGGGCCATGTGGATCTATACGACAAAGTCGATGTGATTCCTTTCGACAAACTGGAAAGTTTCTTTACACAACATTTGAAATAAAAATGTAGTAAACTTGTATAGCAATTTATTTCACATGAGCCATCCAACTATTTTCAACCGTTTACAAAATGGGAAAACCATTTCTTTCTCCGATCCGGATTACCAACAGATTTCGCAGGCGTGCGCAGCTACTAAAAAGTTATTGATTGCTTTTAACAATGAAACCGATGCGCGGCAGCAACTGAAATTATTGTCTGAAATTACCGGCAAACAGGCCGATGAGAGCGTGGGCATTTTCACACCGTTCTCTATTAATTACGGGAAGAACCTGGTTTTGGGAAAGAATATATTTATCAATGCCAATTGTTCCTTTCTCGACCTGGGTGGCATTACCATAGACGATGAGGTGCTGATCGCGCCGGGTGTGGTTATTTCTTCCGAAGGCCACCCAATAGCAGCAAATGAAAGACGGATGCTCACCGTGGCGCCCGTTCATATAAAAAGAAATGCGTGGATCGGCGCTAACGCCACTATTTTGCCCGGCGTGACTATCGGCGAAAATACCATAGTGGCTGCGGGCGCTGTGGTTTCCAAAGATGTTCCGGATAACGTGATCGTGGGCGGCGTTCCGGCAAAGGTTATTAAAGAGATTTGAGTTCTTTAAAAAATCATTCATTTAAAAAATCGTCCAATCAATTCATGCTCCTGTATTCATTGGGTGTAACGCCCACCTTTTGTTTGAACAGCCGGGTAAAATGTTGCGGGTATTTAAAACCCATTTCGTAAGCAATTTCGCTTACTGATTTATTCAGGTGGAACATGCGTTCTTTAGCTACATCAATCACCTTTGCCTGGATGTATTCCTGCGCGGATTTGCCGGTTTCTTTTTTAATAAGGTCGCCAAAATAATTGGCTGATAAGTTCAGTGCATCCGCACAGTAAGCCACGGATGGCAAGCCGATGTTTTGTGGTTTATCTGAAGAAAAATAGCCATTCAGTAATTCTTCGAACCGTTCTAGAATACCTTTGTTTACAGTATCCCTGGTAATAAACTGCCTGTCATAGAAACGGGTGCAATAATTCAAAAACAATTCAATGTTTGATACAATTAGCTGCCTGCTGTGTTTATCTATGGCGTGTTCCAATTCATATTCAATTTTTGAAAAGCAATCTAAAATAATCTGGCGTTCTCTTTCTGACAAGTGCAGGGCCTCATTTGACGCATAAGAAAAAAAGTTGTAGTCATTAATATTTTTACCGAGCGCAGTTCCATGCAACAGATCGGGGTGAAATACCAGGGCAATACCCTGCGGCTGGTAATAGGTGTCCCCATTTTCACCAATGACCTGTCCCGGCGCCAGAAAAATCAATGTGCCTTTCTGGTAATCATAATTTTTTAGCCCATAGCGTAAATCGCCGCAAACAACTTTCTTCAAAAAAACCGTATAAAATCCATATTGCATCTTACTGAGTTTTCGCGGTTCTGCCTTATCTAAATGAACAACGCTTACCAGTGGGTGCAGGGTTTGATTTTTATTAAAAGTATTGTAATCATTTACCGTATCGAATTTTAAAATCTTATCCATCTTTTTTGATTTTTAATAATACAAATTTACACAAACATTCCCACCTGTTTTATTGAACGCCGGTCAATTAGTAATATTGGTAGAAGAAACAGTAATTGGTATAACATCCTGCCTGAGTTTTGGACAGAACTTTGCATAACAATTGTAATAGTAAATGCTACGTCCTTTCATAATACCAATAAAATTATCCATACTTGTCGCATTCCTGGTGTTTAGCATCACGGGATGCGCGCAACAAAATCAAAATTCAAAAATAAACATGCAAACTTCAAACAATAAAAATGACGAAGCGCAGGTACTGGCATTGGTTCGTCAGTTTACACAATGGATGATTGACAGGAACACGGCTGAAATGAATAAAATAGTCGATAAAAATTTCACACTCACGCACATCACAGGATATGTGCAGCCCAAACAAGAATGGTTTGAAGAGATCGAAAAAGAAAGCATGAAATACTATTCCTATAAAGAAGTAAAAACATCGGTGAAAATAAATGGAAGCCAGGCGGAGTTTGTTGGCCAAAACCTGCTGGATGCCCGCATTTGGGGTTCGCGAAACAACTGGCGGCTGCAGCAAACCATGCAACTGGAAAAACGGAACGGCAATTGGATGATACTCAAATCAGTCGCCACCACTTTTTTAAAAAATCATTATTCAAAATAAAACATTTAAATATGAAAGCAAGACAACAACAAAGCAGGCGCAATTTTTTAAGAGCAGGTACATTATTAGGCACAGCCGTTTTTGCAGCTCCTGCTATTTCATTGGGAAATTCCGCAAAGAAAGATATGCCATCTGATGCTACTATTTCAAAGACGCGCACTTTAGGTTCGGGCAGCGCTGCTATGAGCGTAAGCGCCCTGGGCCTGGGTTGCATGGGCATGACCTATCACCGCAGTTTTATTCCCGAAAAAAAATACATGATTGATCTATTAAGAAAGGCGGTAGCAATGGAGGTCAATTTTTTTGATACTGCCGAGGTGTATGGGCCGATTACTAATGAAGTGCTGGTGGGTGAAGCGCTTCAGCCTTTTAAAGGGAAAGTACAGATTGCTACAAAATTTGGCTTTAAAGATGGCAAAGGGTCCGCAGGATTTGACAGCAGGCCCGAAAGAATAAAACTGGTTGTTGAAAACTCTTTGAAAAATTTAAGGGTAGATGCAATCGACCTGTTATACCAGCACCGTGTGGACCCGAACGTGCCTATTGAAGATGTGGCGGGTACGGTAAAAGATCTGATCAAAGCCGGCAAGGTAAAACACTTCGGGTTGAGCGAAGCGAATGCAGAAACTATCAGGAAAGCGCATGCCGTGCAGCCGGTAACCGCCCTGCAAAGTGAATATTCTTTAATGACAAGGGAGCCTGAAAACGATGTGATAAAAGTTTGTGAAGAACTGGGGATCGGCTTTGTGCCTTACAGCCCTTTAAGCCGCGGCCTGTTGACAGGCATGATCAATCAGAATACAAAATACAACGCCGCAAATGATAACCGGCCCACGCTGCCACGTTACCAGCCGGATGCCATTAAAGCTAATTGGGTAATGATCGATACGTTAGCGAAATTTGGAAATCAACGGGGCTTAACACCGGCGCAGGTTGCATTGGCCTGGTTGCTGGCGCAGAAACCGTTTATCGTTCCTATACCCGGCACTACAAAACTTGCACATTTGCAGGAAAACCTCCGGGCAGCGGATTACGAATTTACACCGCAGGAATTACAAGATCTTACAGCAAAATTATCGGCTATCAAAATCACCGGCGGCCGTCACCCGTTTACATAGCCACAGCAGGCAACTAAATGAGGATCCTTACATCCTTGGTTGCCAACGGCAGTGCATAGTATGGCGTAATACTTGTGACGATTAGAATATCAAAAACAAAATCATGCATAAATTATTTCTGCTATCAATGATCGTCTTTGCTTTATCGTGCAACGAAAATAATGTCGAGAAGCAACAGCCGGTTACAAATACTAAAACAGCAAATATGGATACTACAACTGAATACACAAGCCTTTTTCCCAGGGGAAATAAGGTATCTGCTGACTGGTTCGTGGGCGATGCATTTCTCACGCCGCTTTTGGTAAAAGATAAAAACAATGAATATTCCATCGGTAGTGTAACGTTTGAGCCGGGCGCCAGGACTAACTGGCACACGCACCCTAAAGGACAGGTGTTAATTGTAACCGAAGGCAACGGCCTTTACCAGGAAAAAGGCAAAGCCGCGCGGCCAATTCGCAAAGGCGATGTAGTGAATATTCCCGAAGATGTAGAACACTGGCATGGCGCATCAGCAAACAGCAAAATGGTGCACATTGCCATCACCAATTACAAAGGGGAAGAACAGGTAAAATGGCTGCAACCTGTTTCGGAAGCAGAGTTTAAGTCGGCAAATAATTAAAACTAATGCATATGAAAATTAAAAACATCATACGCCTGAAACCTATGCTCCTCTTCATTTTAATGGTAGCAGGCATTACATTAAAAGCACAAACAACGCCCGATACAGCTACAAAAAAGAAGTACCAGGCAAAGCCTCCGCAAACACAAAAGTTCGGGGCAGATGCGTTTAAAAAAAATGAAAACACCGTTATTCGCTGGACGGGAAACGGCGGTTTCTTCATTAACAGCAGGGGCACAACGGTTATGATTGACCCGCTGCTGAAAGGATTTGATATGCCTTTATTGATTGAAATGCCTATTCAGCCTTCCGACGTTCCGCGGCTGGATGCAGTACTGATAACGCATAGCGATAATGATCATTTTAGTATTCCCACACTTACTGAATTAGCGCCACGCACAAAGGAATTCCACTCTACCCTGTATGTTGATTCGTTGATGAAAAATAAAAACTTTCCATCTTTCGGTCACAATATAGGCGATACATTCTTTGTAAATAATTTGAGAATTGTTGTAACGCCGGCTGATCATGACTGGCAAAACGACTTACCCGAAAAAAGCGAAAGGCATTTTAAAAAAGAAGATTTTGCAGGCTTTTGGCTTGAAACTCCTGATGGAAGTATTTGGGCGCAAGGCGACTCCAGGTTGATGGACGAACATCTGAAATTAAAAACGCCTGATGCCATATTGTTTGACTTTTCTGACAGTGAATGGCATTTTACTTTTGAAGGAGCGTTGAAAATTGCCGCCGCCTATCCCAATACTCCGCTTTTATTATCTCATTGGGGAACAGTGGATGCACCTGATTTTACGCCCTTCAACGCAGATCCGGAAAAACTTTTGAAGCATGTTGTTAACCCGGGCAGGGTGGTGATCCTGGCGCCGGGAGAACCTTATATATTAAAACTACTTCACAGCAATAAATAAATTATTATGCAGCACAAAAGAAATATTTTAAAAGTCATTTCACTTTTGTTTTCACTATTAATTTTTATTACGATGAGCGCCCAATCTTCAAAAACAGATGCTATAACAAGCGCACAGCAAGCTCTTGTTGCAGTTTCCGCCACAACAGCCGTGGGTGATATACCGCAATTAAAGCCGCAATTACATACAGCACTGGATGCAGGAGTCACTATCAATGAAATAAAAGAAGCGCTCACGCAATTATATGCTTATGCAGGATTCCCGCGCAGCCTCAATGCCCTCAACGCTTTTAAAGAAATAGTAGAAGACAGAAAGGCAAAAGGAATAAAAGATGTAGAGGGGAAGAAAATAATTGTAGAAAACAACGCGAAAGACAAATACGAGCAGGGACGGAAAGTGCTGGAACAATTAACTAAAACGCCGCAAGCGAAGCCTGCGCCGGGTTTTGGAGAGTTCGCACCGCGCATTGATGCTTTTCTAAAAGAGCATTTATTTGCTGATGTGTTTGCAAGCGATGTGCTGAGCCACCAGCAACGGGAATTGGTTACCATTTCTGCATTAGCAGCTATGACGGGAACGGAAGCACAATTAAAGTCGCACCTGGAGATGGGAAAAAATACAGGGATTACAGGCGAACAACTAATCGCTGTTTCAGAAATCATTGAAAAAGTGGTCAACAGAACGCAGGCGAATAAAATGCGTGCGTTGTTATCCGTGGCTCAAAAGCCTTTGATAGCAAGCGATATGCTGGTACGCATCTCCGAAATAGAAGTAGTGCCTGAACACCTGCAAGAATATTTAGCTTTTGCAAAAGAAGTAGGCGCCACGTCCGTTCGCGAAGAACCCGGCGTGATCTGCATTTATCCCATGCAGCAAAAAAGAAATGAAAATGCTATCAGGATACTGGAAATATATTCCAGCCAGGAAGCCTATCAATCACATATCAAATCGGCCCATTTTCAAAAATATAAAACAGGCACACCGCACATGGTTAAATCGCTGGACCTGGTTGATATGAACGCTTTAGACCCAGAAGCAATGAATATAATTTTTAAAAAATGAAATAATTATGCAAACGAAAAACGTAAAAGCTATCGGCACTGAAGCTGCCGACGCTCCTTTGAAACCGATGGACATTCAGCGCAGGGAATTATTACCCAATGATGTTGAAATAGAAATTTTGTATTGCGGCATTTGCCACTCCGACCTGCATTCCATCCACAACGATTGGGGCGGAAGCGCCTATCCCATGGTGCCGGGACATGAGATCGTGGGAAAAGTAATTGCAGTTGGCGACAAGGTTACAAAGTTCAAAATTGATGATGTAGCAGGGATCGGTTGTATTGTAGATAGCTGCCGCCATTGCCATCAGTGCGAAGAAGGTGAAGAACAATTTTGTGAAAATGGCTGGACGGTTGTGTTTAACGGCAAGGATAATATTTCCGGCGGTTCAACCTATGGCGGCTTTTCTGAAAAAATTGTTTGCGATGAAAACTATGTGGTACACGTACCGGAAAAATTAGACCTGAAATCTGCCGCGCCCATCCTTTGCGCCGGTATCACGGTGTACTCGCCATTGAAACATTGGGGAGCCGGCCCGGGTAAAAAAGTCGGCATTATTGGTATGGGCGGATTGGGCCACATGGCCATCAAAATTGCCAAAGCTATGGGTGCACACGTCACTGTGTTCAGTACTTCGCCATCAAAAAGTGAAGATGCCAAAAGACTGGGCGCTGATGAAATAGTGATTTCAACCGATGCCGCTCAAATGAAAGCGCAGAAAGGTTATGATATGATTCTGGATACGGTGTCAGCCAAACATAATGTGGATACTTACCTGCATTTATTAAAGGTTGATGGCTCGCTGGTAATGGTAGGCCTGCCGAATGAGCCGCTGGAAGTGGGTGCATTCAACCTGGTGCACGGAAGAAAAAGTTTTTCCGGTTCCAATATCGGTGGTATTCGTGAAACACAGGAGGTGCTTGACTTCTGCGCCAAACATGGCATCACGGCAGATGTGGAATTGATCTCCACAAATGAGGTTAACGAGGCAATGGACAGGCTGCAAAAAAATGATGTGAAATATAGGTTTGTGGTAGATATGAAAACGCTGGGGGATTAATTACTTTTATAAAGATGTCAAAATCTTATTAACAATGAAATCAATAACAACTCTTTTATTTACTTTATTAGCCACCTTAACCTTCGCACAAAAAATGGAAAAGAATATCATCGAACAACGTCTGCAAACCATCGAAGATAAAATGGCTATTAAAAATGTGGTGGACGAATTTTCTAACCTTGCTGACACTAAAGAAATTGATAAGCAGGTATTGCTTTTTACTGAAGATGGTGTGGTGGTATCTGTTTCCAACGGCAAGCCTGCAGCGCCTTTAAAAGGCCGTCAACAATTGAAACAGGCTTTTTCGGGTTTCCTGAGTAACTTTCATACGGTGTACCACCAGAACGGCCAACAGACAATTGACCTACACGGCGACAAGGCAGAAGCCACCAGCTATTGTAATGTGATATTAGTGGGGAAACAGGATGGCAAAGAAATGAAAACTACGATGTACACCATTTACAAAGATGTTTTTGTGAAGCAAAATGGCAGGTGGTTGATTAAGCACCGCACATCCAACTTTGTTCATCGTGAAGTGGAAGAAGTGAAATGATCTGTATTCATTCAGTATTCATCCGCAGGAGGTTAAAATCTCTTGCGGATTTTCATTTCATTATAATCACTTCTTTCGGGACAATAAGTGCTATTTAATTTTCACCAAAACCTTTCCTTTGGCATGTCCGCTTTCCAGGCAGTTCATCGCTTCATTGGTTTCATTAAACGGAAATACCCTGTCAATCATCGGTTTTATTTTTCCGGCTTCAACCAATTTAGCTATTTCTTCTAATTGCGTTCTGCTGGAATGCATCAATAAAAACGAATAATCAATCTGGTGCTTTTTGGCTTCCCTGCGCACTTTAGCGCTCATGAATCTGATGCCCAGTTTTAGAAGCCAGTTTAAGCCGTATTCTTCCGCAAATTTAGGCTCCGGAACCGCAGAAATGGAAATGATTTTTCCGCCCGGCTTCAGGATTTTCATGGATTTTAAAAGTGTTTTTTTATTCTGCGTGTTTAACACCAGATCGTAATCTTTCAGAATTTTTTTAAAATCCTGGGTTTTATAATCGATGAGAATATCCGCGCCCAATTCTTTCAGCATCGGAAAACTTTTTTCGCTGGCCGTCGTGGCAACTGTCGCGCCAAAATGTTTCGCCAACTGGATCGCAAAAGTTCCCACACCGCCGGAACCCGCCTGGATAAAGACTTTCTGACCTTTCTTCAACCCGGCTCTTTCAAAAACCTGCCATGAAGTTAATCCTACAAGCGGAACAGAAGCGGCTTCTTCCAGAGATAAATTCTTTGGTTTCAGTGCCAGTTCATTTTCTCCCACCGCGATGAATTCGGCAAGTGTCCCGATGCCGCTGTTCTTATCGGGGCGTAGATAAACCTCATCGCCCACTTTAAAATGCTTCACATTTTTACCAACTTTTGAAAC
Source organism: Bacteroidota bacterium (assembly GCA_023386235.1). Classification (GTDB taxonomy): domain Bacteria; phylum Bacteroidota; class Bacteroidia; order Chitinophagales; family Chitinophagaceae; genus Haoranjiania. The sequence goes on from JAEWKC010000020.1 coordinate 50,552, forward strand.
CACTCCCGAACCATCATTTCCAAGGATCAGTGGAAATTTGAAGGGTAGGATTATCTTCATATCCCCGTGTTTTATTTTAAAATCAATCGGATTCAAACTGGCATAGTGCAGTTCCACAAGAACCTTGTCATCGGAAATTTGCGGAGTGGATAATTCGCCCAACTGAAGAGGAGAATCTTTGTCGTATTTTGTAATGTAGAATGCTTTCATTATTAATTTCAGGCTAAGTTTTTTAAACATTTGAAATACAAATTTACCCAATCTACGTATTAATTAACGCTACGAACGTATAATCAGTAATATTGGTTAGAGAAAGAGTAATTTGTATAAGCATTGAAAACAATATTTTGATGACCTTTGTAATGTAAAAAGAATAATTATGCTACAAGTAAAATTCAGTAATGAGTTGGCAATACTTAAGACCTTACTTCTCGGTCTGTTTTTATTTATCATTGGATCGTCATCATCCTTAGCACAACAGGCCAAAGAAAATCCTTCTGCTACAGAACAGGAAATCATTTCTTTATCCAAACAAAAATGGATCTGGATGGCGGAGAAAAATGCAGACTCTTTAAAAGCACTCTTCGATGATAAATCTGTCTTCGTGCACATGGGCGGAAGCTGGGGCAAGCAACGCGAACTCGACGTTATCAAAAGCGGCGGCATCTGGTACAAGAAGGCCGATATCCATTCTGTAGAAGTGAATATTATAGGCAATACAGCTATTCTTTTAAACAATATTACGTTGCTGGCCGTCGTGGGTGGCAATGAAGTAACCAATCCGTTTATCGTTACGGAAGTGTACATTAAAGAAAATACAAAATGGAAGCTGGGCGCTTTGTCATTTACCAAAACGATGACGAGAGAAGCACGTTGATGTATAAAAAAAATTAAGATTTTAATCGAATAAAATAAATTTCATGCAGCATTTAAAAAGCACAACAAGCTTTTCTATCTTAACCGTTGTATTAGCCGTTTTGTTGACCGCCTGCGCATCAACAAAACAAAATAGCCATGCGTTAATGATCCGGGAGCAAGGCAGTTTTGCTGCAGGTGGAACGGTGATCAGTTCTCCGGGAACATTTGATCCATATAAACCAACCGAAGCGGGACAAACGTTGCATGGCGATCATGCTTATGTATTTTATCAAATTCCGGTTAACGCACGCAAATACCCGCTGGTAATGTGGCATGGCATTGGCCAGTTTTCCAAAACCTGGGAAACAACGCCCGATGGTCGTGAAGGATTTCAGAATATTTTTCTCAGGCGCGGCTTTGGCGTTTACCTGCTCGATCAGCCAAGAAGAGGCAATGCTGCAAGAAGCACTGTGGCGGGAACGATAGAACCGACTCCCGATGAAAAACATTGGTTCAATGTTTTTCGTGTTGGCTTCTGGCCGGAGTATTTTGAGGGCGTTCAGTTTGCAAAAGATTCAGCTACCCTCAATCAATATTTCAGGCAGATGGTGCCAAATGTAGGCCCTATCGACATTGATGTGAACGTTGCCGCGACATCTGCATTGTTTCATAAAATTGGCCCGGGTATTCTTGTCACACATTCACATTCAGGCGGCATGGGATGGTTAACGGCTATTAAAAATAAAAATGTAAAAGCGATCGTGTCTTACGAACCCGGCAGTGGCTTCGTATTTCCGGAGGGTGAAGTTCCGGCTGCAATAGAAAGTTCAGCGGGCGCTTTAACTGCAAGCACCATTTCAAAGAACGATTTTTTACAGCTTACAAAAATCCCGATCATTATTTATTACGGTGATAATATTCCTGAAACACTTTCGCAAAATTCCGCAGCAGACGGCTGGCGCGCAAGGCTGCAAATGGCAAGGCTTTGGCGCGATGTTGTTAACAAATATGGCGGTGATGTAACAGTAGTACATCTGCCTGAAATTGGTGTGAAAGGCAATACCCACTTTCCATTTTCTGATCTGAACAATATTCGAATCGCTGACCTGATGTCGAACTGGTTAAAAGAGAAGAAGCTGGATCAGTAATATTGGTAACTTAAACCGTAATGTATCTACAATGCCTGCTAACGTTGTTAGGTAACTTTGCTATATTAAAATGAAAACAAATAAGGAGGATTAATTATGAAGCCTATTTTAATAACAGTAAGTATAATCTTTATGTCAATAAATTCAATGGTTTCAGCGCAAACCAGGCCAGGCAATCCATTCGGATTGGTGTACGGAGATGCCATTACAAAAAATGTTGTAGGTAAAGTGAACATTCATCCTGTAAGCTATAAACTCAACGGCTGGAGATTGCTGCCAATGTTTATACCCCTGCAAATTTTGATGCAAACAAAAAATATCCTGCCGTTGTCGTTGCGCATCCCAATGGTGGCGTGAAAGAACAAACTGCAGGCTTGTATGCACAACGTTTAGCTGAATTAGGCTATGTAACCATCGCAGCAGACGCGGCTTACCAGGGTGCAAGCGGCGGCGAGCCACGTCATACGGATAAGCCACAATTTCGCACCGAGGATATTCGCGGTATGGCAGATTTCATCAGCAATTACAATGGTGTGGATGCCGGCCGATTGGGTGCTTTGGGCATTTGTGGCGGCGGCGGATATACATTAAAAGCAGCACAGTCAGACAAGCGCCTGAAAGCAGTAGCCACTTTAAGCATGTTCAATTCCGGAGAGGTAAGGCGTAACGGGTTTCAGAACAGTCAACTGAGCACTATTAATGAACGCCTGAAGAAAGCTGCTGACGCACGTGCACAAGAAATGGCAGGCGGTAAAATTTTGCTTTCGGGAGTGGCAACAATAACAGATGATGAAATTGCTAACACGTCAACAGACCTTTATCGCGAAGGATATGAGTATTATTACAGAACGCATGCACATCCTAATTCAACCTTCCTGTATACCACAAGCAGCCTGTTAGATTTAATGAGCTGGGATGCAAAAGATCAGATTGAATTGATTGATCAGCCTTTGTTAATGATGGCTGGTAGTAAAGCTGATACAAAGTATATGACAGATGAGGCATTTAAGCTGGCAACCGGTTCTAAAGACAAAGAGCTTTTCGTTATCGCCGGCGCCACTCATATTCAAACTTATTATGTACCGCAATATGTGGATGTTGCAGTGAGTAAGCTGAACACTTTTTTTAATAAGAATCTGAAATAAATTTAAAGTCTGCTTTATGAAATCAGTTCTCTCCGGTATAATATTATTGATGAGCTTGTATATACAGGCGCAGGATAAAAGCAAACAGGTATCTGATACGCTACCCGTTATCAATACTAAAGCAGGTGCCATGCGCGGTGTTTCCGATGGGCAAGTTAGCAGCTTTAAGGGCATTCCCTATGCTGCTGCTCCCACCGGCCAATACCGATGGAGGGCCACACAGCCGGCAAAGCGGTGGAATGGAATTTTGGACGCCACTACATTCGGTGCAAATTGTGCACAGGCCGTCTGGGGAAGAAACGGGGAGATCGCAGCAGGATCATCCGAAGACTGTCTTTTCCTAAATATCTGGGCTCCGTCATCAGCAAGAGTTAGTGCAAAATTTCCCGTTATGGTTTGGATACATGGTGGTGGGTTTGTGGGCGGAAGCGGATCCGGCCCTGCTACCTCAGGTGAGGCCTTCGCAAGAAAAGGCGTAATCCTTATTACATTTAATTACAGGTTGGGAAGGCTGGGGCATTTTGCATTTCCCGCATTGAGCAAGGAGCATCCCGAAGAGCCAAAAGGCAGCTATGCCTATATGGATCAGATCGCCGCGCTGAAATGGGTGCAGGAAAATGTTACAGCGTTTGGTGGTGACCCCAATAACGTGACCATCTTCGGCGAATCTGCAGGGGGCGTATCTGTTCATTCCCTGCTAACCATCCCCTCTGCACAGGGATTGTTTCACAAAGCCATCATTGAAAGTGGCGGAGGCCGTGATGGCGTGCTTACCGGGAGGCCTATTGACAAAGAAAATGCTGATCGGTTTTACCCCATGTCCGCAGAAACTGTAGGTAAAAACTTCGCCGGGAAACATGGTATTAAAGGAACTGATGCTGCGGCCTTAGCCAAACTACGATCACTTACAGTAGCCGATATTGTAGATGGTGGCCGGGAAAGAGACAGTATTTTCGGGCCGATTTATTCAGGCCCTATACTCGATGGTAAATTAGTTGTGGAAACTGCTGAAAGTGCTTACAAAGCCGGGCGGGTACCAAATATTCCAATTATCATAGGCTCTAACAGTGCCGAAGTAGGCGGAGGTTTTATTAATGCCAAAAATAAAGAGGAATTAATAGCAACATTCGGCCCATTTAAAAAAGAAGCCTTAGCGGCTTACGATCCTGATGGTACCACCAATTTTGGGAAAATGCTCACCTATGTCACTACCGATAAGGTTTGGGCAGAACCTGCACGCTTTACTGCTGCTTCATTTGCCGCCAGGAATGTACCGGCCTATGTTTATCTCTTTTCTTACGTACCTGTGTCTATGCGGGAGCGGCTTACAAATGGCGCACCACATGGTTCAGAGATAGCGTACGTGTTTAATAACCTCAATGCGCGGTGGGGCGGGAGTGCTGCCACACAGGAGGACAAGCAAGTCGGCAACCTCATGAATGCTTATTGGGTAAACTTTGCTAAAACCGGCAATCCTAATGGTAAAGACCTTCCTGTGTGGCCGGTTTACAATCCGGTGAATAATCAAATATTGGAATTTCGCCTTGATGGAACCCCGGTAGGGGCACGTGACCCAAAGAAGGCAAGGCTGGACGTAATTGAAAAATCTCTAACCAAATAAAAAGCACAATAATGAAAATAAGTAAAATATTAATCGTTTTAATTGTAGCATTCAACTTGTTTTCAAATATCACGTACACACAAAATAAACCGGATACCAGTAAGTCGTTAAACCAGGAAGAAAAAAGTATCATTGCCATTTCAGCTTTGACCGCAAAAGGCGATTTAGCTAAATTAAAATCTGAACTGAATGCTGGTCTTGATGCGGGGCTAACCATCAATGAAATTAAAGAAGTGCTGGTTCATTTATATGCCTACGCCGGTTTTCCTCGAAGCCTGCGCGGGGTGCAAACATTTATGCAGGTATTGGATGAACGCAAAGAAAAAGGTAAAACAGATGTCGTTGGTAAAGACGCTTCACCGATCAGTTCTGACACCTCGAAATATCGAAGAGGGAAAAAGATTTTAGCAGATCTTACAAATACTTCACCCGATGCGCCCATTACCGGGTATGGGGTTTTTGCGCCTGTTGTGGATACTTTTCTTAAGGAGCATTTATTCGCAGATATTTTCGAAAGAGATGTGCTTGCGTATGCCCAAAGGGAACTGGTGACTATATCCGTTATTGCAGCAATCGGCAGCGCAGAGCCTATGCTTAAAAGCCACATGGGTATTTCATTAAACGTAGGCATCACCCCTCAACAGTTAAAAGATTTTACAGAAATCATAACAATTAAAATCGGCGCTGCTCAAGGAAGAGCAGCAAAATCTGTTTTAGCCGAAGTATTAAAAGATAGGAAATAATAATATTAAATTTAAAAACATGAACAGAATATCAAACAAAATATTAATTGCAATTTTATTTGGAGCAACTACTCTCGTTACGGCATGCAATACGCAAAATAAAACTCCAGAAGATGCGCTTGTTTTTCCAAAAGGTGAAAAAATTACCAACAATAATTTTACCGGTAACGCGTGGTTGCAACCGCTTATAGCTGCGGATAGCATGAATCAAAATTCCGTAGGCAATGTAACCTTCGAGCCCGGAGCCAGATCTAATTGGCACCTGCATCCAGCCGGTCAAATTTTATTGGTGATTGATGGCGTGGGCTATTACCAGGAAAAAGGGCTGCCTAAAAAAATACTTCGAAAAGGAGATGCCATTAAATGCCCGCCGAATGTTGAACATTGGCACGGGGCAAGTGCAGACACATCTTTTACACAACTTGCGATAACCGGAAGAGAAAAAGGAGAAACAGTGTGGCTGGCGGAAGTTACTGATGAAGAGTATAACAACTAACAGGATTAGAAATAAATAAATGAAAATGATTTTAGCATATGCACAAATACTGTTTGCAGTTTTATTTTCAGTAACAAGCTGTTCACAGAAAACGGATAAGGATAATAAAATAGTTTCAGTTTCAGCCGATTCTTCCAAAACATTGAACGTGTATCTCTCCCGTACAAAAAACACGAAGGCCGTTGCAGAGATCATTCACTCAAAAGTAGGAGGGAAATTAGTTGCGTTGGAATTGCAAAACCCTTATCCTGAAAATTACAAGGCAATCGTTGACCAGGTGGCTAAAGAAAATGAAACCGGTTTTCTGCCACCCTTAAAAACAACAATTGACAGTATTGAAAAATACGATACAATTTTCATCGGCTTCCCTACCTGGGGCATGCAGTTGCCACCGCCTGTAAAAAGTTTCCTAAAGCAATATGATTTGTCAGGCAAAACAATTATTCCTTTTAATACACATGCCGGATATGGCGTGGGCAGCGGGTTTCAAACCGTGAAGACATTGGCGCCGAACAGCAAAGTATTGGAAGGTTTTTCAACAAAAGGCGGTGTTGAAAGGGATGGAATATTATTTGTGATGGAAGGTGAAAAGGAAACTGAGGTAAAATCAGAGGTAGAGAAATGGTTACGGAAGATTAAGGTGATACATTAAAATAGTTTCGGCTGGTTGTCTGCCAGCGCCGGAATGTTCAAACTCAGCTTTAACGCGGCATTCAGCTCTTTTATAAAATGCGCTGCCAGTAAGGGCGACTCCGCTTCTACATTCTGATGTATAAAAAAATACAATCGTTGCAGTCCTTCTTTTCTCCATTTTTTTATACGCTTCACCCAGTCATCAAGTCTTGTACTGTCTGAAGAATGATTAGCGCCCACATATCTTATAAATGCTGCGGGTGTTGTAAGGTGCATGTGCAGCATGTCGCGCCTTCCTGCTGTATCAACTATTATATTTGTTATCTTCAATTCTTCGAGCAGCGAAGTATACGCATCCCATATTTTCTTATCGGCAAACCAGGCTTCGTTTCTTACTTCTACAGCTAAAGGAATACCTACCGGAAAGTGAGTCAATACTTGTTTGAGCTTATCAAATTCTTTGGGTGAAAAATTATCGTGCAGTTGCATAAAAGCCATACCCAGCTTGTCTTCAAAATGACTTATGGCATCACAATAAACTTCCAGCGTATCCTGTACGTTTAGCAGGCGTTTGTAATGCGTAATAGAGTTGGTAAGCTTTGGAAAAAACTTAAAACCATCCTGTGATTTTTCGCGCCAGGTAATCACTTGTTGCACCTTAGGCATATTATAAAAAGTAGCGTTCAGTTCAATAGAGTTAAACTGTGTAGAATAATAAGCAAGTTCATCTTTTGTTCCTCTCGGGTAAAAGCCTTTCAGGTCGGCTTTATTCCATTTGGCGCAGCCTACGTATACTTCAAAAGGAGCTTCATCCTTACAATTATTTAATAATTTTTTTGTGCCGGTATTATCTTTGGGCAGCGTAAAATCTATCTCTTCGGGGTTGGATACTTTTCCAAATTGCATGATCGTATTTTATTTAAATTTTCAATCAAAGTTAAGGTCAATATCCTTTTTATATTAATTTTCCTTTCATTCCTTCTTAATTAGCGATTGTTTGGTTATTTTTATTTTCTAAAATAAAAACCAATAAAACATTTTTGTTTATGAAGAACTATGTTGTAGAATCCTTACCCGATTATTTTAAACAATATAAAAAATCAATAAAGAATCCTAAGAAGTTCTGGGATAAAATCGCGGATGAAAATTTTGTGTGGTATCAGCGATGGGAGAAAGTTTTGAATTATGATATGCACGAAGCTAAGATTGAATGGTTTTTAAATGCTAAACTGAACATTACCAAAAACTGCATAGACAGGCATCTGGCGCAAAGAGGTAACAAAACCGCTATTATTTGGGAGCCCAACAATCCCGATGAGGCAGCACAGCATATTACTTACAATGAATTGTATGAGAGAGTGGGCAAAATGTCCAACGTGCTGAAAGAGCAGGGAATAAAAAAAGGCGACAGAGTATCTATTTATTTACCCATGATACCCGATCTGGCTGTTGCCATGCTTGCCTGTGCCCGGGTAGGCGCGGTGCATTCCGTGGTGTTTGCGGGTTTCTCTGCATCGGCGCTTGCATCAAGGATCAACGATAGTCAAACCAAACTGGTCATCACTTCTGATGGAAGTTACAGAGGCAGCAAATCGCTGGATTTAAAAAGCATTGTAGACGAGGCTTTACTAAAATGCGACACGGTAGAAAAAGTACTGGTAGTAAAGCGCACAAACATGGAGATAAAAATGCAGGAAGGCAGAGATCTCTGGCTGCAAGAGCTGTTAGACCAAGCGCCTGTAGACAATATTCCTACCATTATGGATGCGGAAGATCCCTTGTTTATCCTTTACACATCCGGCTCTACCGGTAAACCAAAAGGCATGTTGCATACCAATGCCGGGTATATGGTGTATACGGCATATACTTTTAAAAATGTTTTTAATTACCAGGAAAATGATGTGTACTGGTGCACGGCAGATATAGGCTGGATCACAGGCCACTCCTATATTTTATACGGACCACTGGCAAACGGTGCCACCACCGTGATGTTTGAAGGCACGCCCACATACCCTAAGCCCGACAGGTTCTGGGATGTGATAGAAAAGCATAAAGTCACCTTATTTTATACTGCGCCTACCGCTATTCGTTCGTTGGCTAAAGAAAGTACAGAATGGGTGGAAAAGAAAGACCTGAGTTCGCTACGCGTAATCGGTTCTGTAGGAGAACCCATTAACGATGAGGCCTGGCATTGGTACAACGATCATGTGGGTAAAAAGAAATGTCCGATTGTAGATACCTGGTGGCAAACAGAAACCGGGGGTATTATGATATCGCCTGTACCATTTGTAACACCCACCAAGCCCACGTATGCCACATTGCCACTGCCCGGCATACAACCGGTTTTAATGGATGAAAAACGAAATGAGATTACGGGCAATCAGGTCAACGGCAATCTTTGCATTCGCTTTCCGTGGCCGGGAATAGCACGCACCATTTGGGGCGATCATCAGCGATATAAGGACACGTATTTCTCTGCCTTCCCGGGAAAATATTTTACAGGAGACGGAGCACTGAGAGACGAAGTAGGGTATTATAGAATTACCGGTCGTGTAGATGACGTAATCATCGTTTCGGGCCACAACCTTGGAACGGCGCCTATTGAAGACAGCATTAACCAACATCCTGCCGTGGCAGAATCTGCCATTGTAGGCTATCCGCACGATGTAAAAGGCAACGCGCTGTACGGTTTTGTGATTTTGAAAGAAACCGGCGAAAGCAGGGTGAAAGAGAATGTAGCAAAAGAAATCAATCAGCTCATCGCAGATACTATCGGGCCAATTGCAAAGCTTGATAAAATACAGTTTGTACCGGGATTGCCTAAAACACGAAGCGGGAAAATCATGCGTCGTATTTTAAGAAAAATAGCGGAAGGAGATTACAGCAATTTCGGCGATACTTCTACCTTGCTGAACCCGGAAATAATAGAGCAGATAAAAGAAGGGAGGGTATAGATAGCGAGAAGCAGTGTGTCTGTGGTACGAAGACTGTAACACATAAAGAAAACAATCCATTGGGAGGAAGTGTGGTATTCCACATTTTTCCTCCCTTTTTTATGAAAGACTGATATCTTTGCGATAAATTTTCTTGAATGACAATTATCCTTCTACAGTTTTTAGTAGTGCTTGCCGCTATATTTATCGGAGCAAGAATCGGGGGAATCGGTTTAGGGGTGTTTGGTATGATGGGACTGGCCATATTGGTTTTCGTTTTTCGGCTTCAGCCGGGCCAGGCTCCTATAGATGTAATCCTGATGATAATAGCTGTAATATCGGCGGCATCAGCATTACAGGCCGCGGGAGGATTGGATTACCTGGTAAAAGTGGCTGAGAAGTTGTTACGAAAAAATCCTTCGGCAATTACATTTTTAGGTCCTTTTGTATGTTACGCTTTTACTTTTTTTGCCGGCACCGGGCATATAGCGTATTCTCTTTTGCCCATCATTTCAGAAATAGCTACGGAGAGTAAAGTAAGACCCGAACGACCTTTGAGCATTTCTGTAATAGCCTCGCAACAGGCCATTACTGCCAGTCCTATTTCCGCGGCTACAGCGGCTTTGCTAAGCACAAGCTTACTGGGTGGTCAGGGCATTTCATTGGCAGATATTTTAAAAATATGTATCCCGGCTACGCTAATCGGCGTATTGGCCGGTGCGGTTGTCGCGAACTTTATTGGCAAAAGCCTGGAGAAAGACCCGGAATATCTTAAACGCCTCAAGCGAGGAGACTTCAGCAAAAAAACTGTAGTAAACACTACCGCGGCGCAAAGCAGTACAAGACCCAAAACTGCGGTAATTATTTTTTTAACAGGCGTTTTGTTGGTGGTATTGTTTGGCTCTGTTGAAAGTCTGCGTCCTGTATTTAATGCAGAGGGGAATATTACGCGGATGAACATGCCAGAAATCATTGAAATTGTAATGATGAGCATCGCCGGGTTGATTATTATTTTTGCTAAGGCAGACGTGGCTAAGGCGGTGAAAGGCAATGTATTTCTCGCCGGAATGCAGGCGGTAATTGCTATTTTTGGGATCGCATGGATGGGCGATACTTTCTTCCAGGGCAATATTGATTTCTTTAAAACACATATACAGGATATAGTTACCAATCATTCTTATTTGTTTGCTGTTGCACTTTTTGTGATGTCAATATTTCTTTTCAGCCAGGCGGCAACGGTAAGAACTTTATATCCTTTAGGTATAGCTTTGGGCATTCCGCCCATGATACTGATAGCTTTATTTCCTGCGGTAAACGGTTATTTTTTTATTCCCAATTATCCTACAGTTGTTGCTGCCATCAACTTTGACAGAACAGGCACAACCAGGATAGGAAAATATATTTTGAATCATTCCTTTATGATACCGGGCCTGGTATCTACCATTGTTGCCATTGTAATAGGGTACGTGATGGTGAGCGTGTAAATAAACGGTTTTTGTATTAACTTTATGTAATAATCAGCATTTGTGCATCATGCATAAAACCTATTAATATGCGACTTCTTCTACTTTGAAGTGTTCCTGCTTCCAAGATACACAGGTTCTTATCATCTAAATCTCGCTAAAGCGGAGATGATGTACTTCCCTGTATTTTTTGGCAGGGAGTCAGGGAGTAAAATTAAGATTGATTAATTGCTCAATTGTCTGCTCTCTCTATCTTCAATACCCAATCTTGTTGTGCTGTATTAGGAGGAGTAAAAGTCTGGATTCCACTGCTGAATGTTTGTGTCTGGGGAGTATATGTACCGCTTGCAGGATTGAACCAACTCACTCGTTTTGTGCCTGGTTGCAATCTGCTTAGATCAACTTTTACAGCATTCGGTTGTGGCAGGTGAAAGAGTGCGTATGTTTTACCATCGTTGCGTGTAGCCATCACAATATCCTTGTAATCTGTTCCTTTATCGGAGATTACCAGCAATGGGTCTTCCGTTCTGCGTTGATCTTTCAGCGATAAAAATAAATCTTTCAGATGACGCATTTGATAGGCGCCTGTGGCTTCCAGCGCTTGTTTCCAGTGTATTGCCGTATCGCCTGTATTTACTGTAGGATATAAGTCGGTGTTTAAAAACTGCCATATGGAATGGTGTCCGTAAGTAGAGCCGACGCCTCCGGCAAATACACCCCGATACATTCTTACGCGTACATCGTATGCAGAAAAATAGCCTCTTTCTGCCCTGGTCCATTTACCATCCCAGGGGTTCACGGGATGATCTTCGTAAGCGGGTTCCATATCCATTACGGGTTTCAGTGGCATAAATTTTAAATCCCTGCGAATGTCGTTCCATACAGGTGCGTTTCTTGCTCCGTGGCCGCTTTGTATGGCATTCATCTTTAACCACTGATCGTTGTGCAAATAAGCAGCACTGCCATCGCCGGAACCTCCCGGATGATAGGTGATGAATACCTCTTTGCCATACACCTCCTGAATACCTCTTGCCATAGCACGCCAGATGGCTCTTACATCGTATTTATTCCCTTCTCTTTCATACACAACCGGCCGATCGCCACCAAGTATCCAAATGATGTTCCATTGATTTTTGTAGCGTTCCGCTAATTTTTTAGCGTAGATATAAGCGTTATCCTCATTGAAGATCACAGGACCATCACCCCAATTGGGCGTCACCTTATCGCCCCAGGTTGGCAATAATCCAATATATAAATTTCTTTTGGCGGCTTCTTTAATTACAAAATCCACATTATCCCAATAGTCATATTCCTTTTCGTTGTTGGGATTGTTGCCCGGTGTTACCGCCCATTTGGTAGGATCTTCATTTATGAAAGGCACATCGCCATATCTATTCGGTTGTTTTATACCATTTATTTCCGCCAAAGCCACGGCCTGAATTACATTAAAGCCCTGTTCTTGTCTTTTATCTAAATAAAGCAAAGCATCTTCACGGGTAATTCTGTGAAACAGTTCCCATCCGGTGTCGCCCAGCCAAAAGAAAGGCTTACCCGTTTTGGTTTCTATTAAAAATTTTTGAGAAGAGTCTACATTAATTTGTGCACTTGTCGATAATGTAATAAGCAGGATTAGCAAAACGGTTATTATTTTTGACATGGTAACTATTCGGTTTAATGTATCAAGAGTATTGTATTATTAAAAAACGATTTGATATTTATTGTTATCTGTTAGTCCTTTCCAATCGTCCGTTCTGAACGGAGAGGCGGGAAGTCCTTCTTTGTTGTACAAGTTGATATCATCAGTAACATCCGTCCAGCCATAGCGAACGGCTACAGGCCTTGCTACATCATCATTCCAGACTTCTACTTTATCTCCTACGATTTTTGCTTTTGCCCAATGAAATTTTTGATCGGCGCCTGCTATTTGAAAACCTTTTAAATCATAATCCTGGTTGCGGGCCATTAATCCACAGCCAACATGGTCAAATGAGATCACCGCTTTATTTTCTGTTACATTCATTGATTTGTATAGCGGACCCATCGGCACAATATTTTTTCCGTAATCATTTTTCAGCGCATTTAAAGCTAAGCGTATGCCCACATCTTTTTTATTTCTCGGATGAATATCTTTAGCATCTCCAATGTCGGTAGTTAAAGCCATGCCCGTATTCGGAACTTTCAGTGTTTTTCTTTGCGCATCTCTTAGTTCTGCCCAACCGCTGCCTGTTAAGCCATTCGCGTTTCCGCCGCCGGCATCATAAGACGCCAGCTGAACAAAATAAAAAGGAAGATTACCCTGTTGCCATTTTTCTCTCCAGTCTTTGATAAGTAATGGAAAAACTGTTTCGTATTGCCTGGCTGCGCCGGAATTTGTTTCGCCCTGATACCAGATAAACCCTTTTACGCGTGTTTGAATAAACGGATGGATCATGGCGTTGTATAAAAGTGAAGGAAAGTGGTTGGGTGATCGTACGTCAAAATAAATAGATTCAGGAATTACTCTGGCTTTCCAATCTCCGGCAAGCGATATTTTTTCATCGCCGGATTGTAGGTAGACTTCTTCGGGCTCTCCATAAAATCCGCCACCGCCACCATTATCTTCTACTCTTACCGCGATTATATTTTTGCCTTCTTTAAAAATATTTTTATTGAGCGTATATGTTCTCGCTACATTGTACATCATAGTGCTGCCAACATTTTGCCCGTTTACATAAGTAATATCTTTATCATCAATAAGGCCCAAAGAAAGGAGGCTTGCGTTCTCAGCCTGTTGTTTCGTAAGTGTAATTTCTTTTCTATACCACACTATGCCGTCAATATGGTTAAGTCCTTGATTTTCCCATTCCTGTGGCACTTTTAAAGTTGACCATTTAGAATCATCAAACTGCGGGGTTTTCCATTCGGTTTCTTTGGTAGGAATGTTATTGTTTTGAAATTTTGAAACCGAAGACAAAACTTTTTGCTTTTGTTTTTCCAACATATCGTTATACTCTCCGGGAGTTATAGAAACAATTGCTTTATAATCGGGGTGTGTAGAAAGAGAGGTAGCGCTAATCCATGTTTCTATATTGGTTCCGCCCCAGCTTGTATTGATCAGGCCTATGGGAATATTGGTTTCTGCCAATAATTTTCTGGCAAAATAATATCCTACAGCTGTAAAGTTGCTGATATTTTCGGGTGTAGCTACTTTCCATACGGTTGGTTGTATATCTTGTAAAGGCTCGCGACTTATTTCTTTCTGAATTTGTATTTGTCTTATCTGCGGAAAGTTGGCTTCATTCTTTTCTTTTTCTGCATTTTCCACAGACGCCATATTCCATTCCATATTAGACTGGCCGGAACATACCCAGACATCTCCCATAAGAATATCGGTCAACACAATTTCATTTTTGCCTTTTACTTTTAATTCATAAGGTCCGCCTTCTTTTTCAGGGCTTAAGGCTATTCTCCAATCACCATTTTTATCTGTGGTGGTAGTTTTATTTTGTGATTTAAAAGAAACGGATATTTTTTCTCCGACAGCGCCCTTTCCCCATATTACTATTGGCTGGTTGCGTTGCAATACCATGTGATCTGAAAAATAGTTAGATAGTGAAACCTGCGCTATCACAGCGTTTGATAATGTGCAAATAAAAAAGAACAGAAAAAGTTTTTTCATTTTAAATTGAGCGTTGAAAGTATTTATAAATTAAAAATATTGTTTATTACAGTCTATCAAATATACTTATATGTTCTTACACATACTTGTATATATCTGCCATTTTATTACACTTTATTATCATTTTTTATATTGTAATTTCTATTTTTCTCTTTTTCGTCGAATAGCAGGAAAGTGGTTATTTAAATGCTTCTGCGCAAAATTTATATATTGTTGCCAGTCATATAATGTAATATCATGCTTTCCATTACGTATATGATATCCTATGTTTTCTCCAACGGGTATATTATTACTTATTTTTTTTCAAATACTTTTTTACAATTTTGCCCCATTCTTTAATGTCATTTATTTTCCAGTTCCCTTCTGAGGCAGCCGATTTGTTTAATACAGAACAGGTTTCGTCTTTATCTGCGATGCTCCAGGCAACCCAACTGACCTTTCGTTCATCCATCCATTTTACCCATTCATTCCATTCATAATGGTCAATAAGGCCATCGCCTGAAGCTTCCATACCTGCACATTCTGATACGAAAATGGGCAACCCTTTTTTCAGGGCATAATCAGTTCTGTCACGTAGTTGCTTTTTATGAGTTGCCGCATAGAAGTGCAAAGTGTACATTAGATTTGAAAATCCCTGTATAGGATCATCTGCTGCGATATGAACATCCTGATCCCAATGAGGTGAGCCAACAAGAATAATATTGTTACGGTCGTTCTTTCGTATGGTTTTAATGATTTCTTCAGAATACATTTTAATACTGTCCCATGACTGTTTCACCGGCTCATTAAAAACTTCATAAATAATATTGGGGTATTTGCCATATTTTTTAGAAATATAATCGAAGAAGATTTTGGCAGAATCTGTTTTTATGTTATGCGAATGCCAATCTACAATAACATAGATGCCATTTTCTATACAGGCGTCAATTACGTTTATCTATTTCGCGAAATATGAAGATTTTAGCTAATGCAAATTTTGAAATTAATTTTGAGCATAGGAATTTTCAAAGCAGAAGAATAGAAAAAGTAATGGATTATGTAGAAAAGAATTTTGGTAACGAGATTGCATTGAAAGATGTAGCAAAAATAGCTAACATGTCTGAGGGAGGGTTTTGTAGATTTTTCAAACAAAAAACAGGCATCAGTTTTATTGACAATTTGTTGGAAATAAGACTGGGTCATGCTTCTAGAATGTTAATCGACACTACAAATTCAATCTCTGAAATTGCATACAATTGCGGTTTTAACAACGTGTCTAATTTTAATCGCATATTCAAAAAGAAGAAAAAATGCACTCCTAAAGAATTTCGCGCAGAATATATGGCTACCGGCATCAGAACTTTCGTATAAGACTACTCCACAAGATTTTCCTCTTCGCGGCGTTCGTTCCATTCTATAATGAAATTGTTTTTGCCTTCGTGTACTTCCAGGCTCATAAAACGCATTTGTGCCAATTCAAGTAGCGAAAGAAAAATAAATATGGCATGGATACGATCTTCACAAATGCTAAAGAGATTTTCAAACGCAACCATTTTTTCGCGGCTTACTACATCCATCACATAATCGCGACTGCCCTCCATGGTATAATTGTAGCGGATTACCGTATGGATAGGCTTATTGTTTCTTTCATGAAGGCGTTTCATTACCTTCTCAAAAGTTTTCATAAGCTTGTAAATATTCACGGTGGTAATCTCTGTGCCTTCAGCAGCCTCTTCTCCAATGTCTACCATTTCCTTTTGCAGGTTGCCTCTTTTTTGCATCAACAGGCGTAGCGCTTCTTTTTCCGCCAGTTCCAGTGCCGCTTCTTTGTATTTTTTGTATTCAAGAATTTTATCTACCAATTCTTTTCGTGGATCTATTTCGTTTCCGCTATCGTCCAGTTCTTTTCTCGGTAAAAGCATTTTAGCCTTAATGCGCATTAAGGTAGAAACAAATAAAATAAATTCGCTGCTTAGCTCAATGTTTACACTTTTTTGTTCCTGAATATAACTGAGAAAATCATTGGTGATGGTAGAAACGGGAATATCATAAATATCCAGCTCGTCTCTTTCTATAAAGAAAAGTAACAGGTCGAACGGACCTTCAAAGTGGTCTAATTTTATTTGGTAATTGGGTGTGCTCAATACATTGAATGTTTAACAAAAAACAAAGTCCTGAACATTCAGGACTTTGCGAAAATACAATAAAATAATTATTCCGTTATTTTTTCAGTTCATCTCTTATTTCCATAAGCAATTTATCTGTAGATGATGGTTCAGCCGGAGCTTCAGCTTCATTTTTCTTCAATCGGTTAATGGCTTTTACCATCCAGAAAACAATGAGAGCCAACAGAATAAAATTGATAACAATGGTAATGAAATTGCCCCAGGCAAAAATGGCTGTATCTGCAATTTTACGTGCTTCTTCAAGTTTTGTGCCCGCAGGAACATCTCCTTTCAATACCGTGTACATGCTGCTGAAATCAGGCTTTCCGATGATAGCGCCAATAATGGGCATGATGAGATCATCGACAATACTGCTTACAATTTTGCCAAAAGCGCCGCCAATGATAACGCCGACAGCAAGATCTATCGCATTACCTTTTACGGCAAATTCTTTAAATTCTTTTACAAATCCCATGTTTTTAAGTTTTAGTGTGATTTAAATATACCGCAAAAATATATAAGTATTTGAATATTTTACAGTTAGGCCTTAATGTTCTATTTTGATTATGGGAAACTTCATTTTAAGAGATTTAAAAAGCTTTAATAAAGCGTCGGCTACCATATATTCTTTATACCAGTTTTTATCTGCCGGAACTATGGTCCAAGGCACCTTATTGCATTTTTCAAATACTTCGTTGTAGTATTTTATATATTCTTTTCTTGATTTGGCTTCTTTGAAATCGCTGGCATTGTATTTCCACATCTTTGTCTCATCGGTCATTCTTTCTTTCAATCTCTCTTCTTGTTCTTCTGCCGATACGTGTAAATAAAACTTAAGAATATGCGTATTATTATGCTCTTCCAGCAACTGCTCAAAATGATTGATTGCTTCCATTCTTTTACGTGCTGTTTCATCGTTTATGGTGCCATGCACGCGCGTAACGAGAACGTCTTCGTATTGCGAGCGATTAAAAATATGGATCATTCCTTTTCTGGGCGTATGAGCGTGAATGCGCCATAAAAAATCGTGCGCTAGTTCCACTTCTGTAGGTACTTTAAAGGAGCTCACGTTTACTCCCTGCGGATTTAGATTGCCAAATACTTTTCTTATAAGTCCGTCTTTTCCCGAAGCGTCCATGCCTTGCAATATCACTAATACTGAGTGCTTATTTTCAGCATATAACAGATTCTGATAATCATCCAGTTCCTGCACAATTGCGGCCGTTTGCTGCTTTACTTCTTCCTTTGTAAGATTTTTTGGCGGAAGAGTGCTTATTTTGTTAAGGTCTGTTTTTTTTGCAACTTGTTTTTTTACAGGCATATAAGTATAATGTTTTTTAGTATAAAATCGAATTATATATAACAGAAATAATGCCATATTGTTGTATATTTAAATACAAGCTATCAGCCATTTGTATTATTTATTTTATTATTTGAATAATGTTAATATTATTTGAATGCAGCCATACAAAATTAATTAAAAAATATTTTTTTATTAAATAGGTTTAAAAATTTATCAATTATTCTGATTTTTTTCAAAAATGTCATTATTTTAGCAAAATATTATCATAAAATCGTATCGCTATAAAATTTTTTACCCAAAAATGTTATTAATGAAAAAATTATTTGTATCTCTGACATCCTTTTCTAGTATTAGATTTGGGATATTTTTAGCACTATTGCTTGTTGTGTCTTTTTCCTTCGCACAACAAGCTGATATAACCGGAAAAGTTATTAGTACAGATAGTGTTAATAATATTCTTTCGGGAGCTGCTGTTACTATTAAGGGAACTTCTAATGGAGTACTGACAGATCAGGAGGGTGTTTTTACCATTGAAAATGTTTCCTCTAATGCTACGCTCGTCGTTTCAATGTCGGGTTTTGTTACTCAAGAAATTTCTGCTGGCAATGTAAATGTCAATAACTCAATTATTTAGAAAGAACAGATGGAGATTTAAACGAAGTTGTAGTAACGGGTTATCAAACTATTTACCTGAGTTCGGGTTAAGCAAAGGTTTAAAAAGGGTATAAAATAAAGAAAAGCGGAACGCTTTTTGTTGTATAATTTGTTGATAATCAATAAAATACAAATAAATGAACGAGCCGCTTTTCAAAGACAAAGTTACACAAATTTTTGTCTCAGTAGATGATTTCTGTCTCAATTTTGAAAATCCTATTAAACAACTGCTATCACAAGAGCCTTCGGCTATAAAAAGACGTTACAGAAAAGCAGGACTTTGCGACAGCGAGATTATCTCCATTTTAATCGCTTTTCATAGTGGCGGCTTTGCCAATTTTAAATTTTTCTATACGCAGTATGTGTGTGTACATCTCCGGAAAGAGTTCCGAACATTGGTTTCTTACAATCGTTTTATAG
>JAEWKC010000033.1 GCA_023386235.1 Bacteroidota bacterium
GGGTTATCCACACCCGCAAGCGAAACATTCAAACAAATTGAAGCGAAGCGGGTAGTGGATAACCCGCCTAACAAAAACAACAAAAATTCTCTAATTTTGAATTGACCGAATTATAGGTACGCTGACATGATTTTGATGGGTTCCTTCCATAAATAATCAGGACGCTTGCGATGAATTTCGTCTAAATTCCATATGATATGATTGCTTGCTTTAATAACATAAAATCTTTTTATATCTTTACCCTCTAAAAGTTCGTATGTTTTATCGCTTTTTTCTTCGAGTATCAAATGCTTATGGGCAACTATACCTTCTATGATATCCACACAATAATTACCAAAAAGAGTTTTACTTTCCTTTATTTTATTACTTAATATTATTTGTTCTTCATTGAGCATAATATTAAATGTATAGCTTGTGTTTTTAAGAAAATTGGCTTGATTAATCAGTGTGAAATTATATTCCTTTTGTAATAAGGACTTAATGTCTGTTATAATTTTAATTGGAGTTTCCTCTTGTTTTTTTCCGATGTGAAAAATAATTGTAGATGCTGTTACTTTTTCAAATATGCCAGCACCAAGATCGACAATTGAAATAACGCCATTTTTCATAAGTATATCGTAACGAATTGTATCGAATACAGTCCCTCGTAATAAATTATTGGGAATAATGAAATTTAATGTACCATTGTTATTAAGTAAGTTTTTTCCATTTAAAATAAAAAGGGCAAACAAATTGATTTTTCCCGATTGATTAGCTTTAGTTTTTATACTAATATTATCTTTCGCCAATCTTGAAAAATAGGCATCTTGGACATATCTTTTGAAATCTAAACCGAAGTCTACATCTCTCGTAAAAACATACGGCAGATTCCCAATCACAATATCAAAATACCCTCCGTCTGCAGAATTTAAACCACCGTTTTCTTTTGACAACCCAAACATCCATTCTGGATCAAAGAAAGGCGAACTTGCATTTTGGTCATAAGGATTCCATTGTGAAAATTGTATCGCATCTTCTGGTGCAAATTCGTTATTGTCTTGCAAAAGTTTTGAGAGTAGAGCTCTTAGCTGTGCATCTTTATCTCTCAGTTCTTTTTTCTTGTAGGCAGATTTTGCATAGAAATGTTCTTTTCTCACTTCCATTAGTTGGTGCTTGGTTTCATCTATACGTGGATCGGTAAAAAGACTGTTAACAAAATCGCCTTCTTTTTTCTTTTTCATACCAATCAACGTATTCGCTGCCACAAACTTTGTTTCTAAATTAGGCAAAGTTAATACTCCATAATTTTCTTCGGGTTTAGATAAATCCATTGCTTCCTGCTCTACAATCAGCGAAATAAAGAAACGTAATTTACTGATTTGTGAAGCAATCGTTTGTATATCCACTCCGTAAATACACTCTTCAATCAAATGTAATTTCAAGTCGTGATGTGAAGCTTTATTCTTAGCATCTAACTTTTCTAAGATCTCTACCATTCTATTCAGTATTCCCATAGGAAATGCTCCGGAACCACAAGCCGGGTCAAGGATTTTCACAGCTCGTAGTTCTTTGGCTATTTTCTCACCTAAAGCGTGATTATTTGCTAAAAATTCGGGTAATGTATCTTGTTCAAATAGCTGATGGATTAATGCTTCATCCAAATCAAGTAATGCATTATTCAAATAAGCTATTAAGGATTCATCCACCATATACGCTACAATCTCTTTTGGTGTATAAAAACTACCGGATTGTTTACGAGCGGATTCCTGTGTCTCAGGATTGAAGGCTCCTAACAGGTTTTCAAAAACGTTTCCTAATAATTCAGGGTCCAAAGCCACCTGAACCTCATTCGGTACATTTTCTTCCACCGTAAAATTATATCGTTCCAATAAAGGGATTAAGCCTTTCTCTTCGTCAAAGAAGACAGCATTAGGAATAAATGCTCGATGCTTGAGATTTCCATTTGAAGATTTCTTGTCGCTTCTGCTAAAGCCATCTAAATGATATTTTATTCCATCTGTACTTTCTTCTTTATCCAAACATTCAAAAAGTCCGCCGTTCAAAAATGGGATAGGGCGAAATAAATTCAGAACTTCTTCTTCGGAGATAGTAAACATTTCTGCATAACGGTAGCGGGTTTTAATATCTCGCTTATCAACCAATTTTGCAAACTCTCTTTCAGTTACCGCCTTGTTTATAGTAGCAAAGAACAGGTTTTGTAAAATAGCATTGTAATAACTTCCATCAGAAGTACTGTTAGGATCAAAGTCTTTTAGGATTTCTGATAACTTCTCTGTTTTAAATAATTCATCCGGTACCAAATGTTTTTGTTTGATAAACCATACAAGCAACAATCTTGTAATCAAACGAATCATTTGTTCTTCCAGTTTTACACGGTCATCCTCTGAAGTAGCTGTATCATTCGGAAATGTGATACCTACTTCGGCTGTAAGTGTCCATGGATACCACTTAAACAAATCATTGTAGAATTCCTTAGTAAGTTTTTCAACCGAAAAAGCTTCCTGAATACTATCAAGATCTTTAAACGTACAATTTCCGATTCTTTGTCTGAATGTTTTATTATGTTCTTCCGGGTCGACGAAATAAGTAAACCGTTTCCAAGAATAATATTTTTTATCTGCTTTTCCGTCCCAGTTTCTTCTGATAAATGAAAACCTGAATTTTCCGGTATCATCATAAAAAACGAAAATAGCTCCGTCTTTAAAATCTTCTTTTAAAACTAACTTCGCAATTTCAAATTGTTTTTTCTTAGAAGAACGCTCTGACAATATTCCATTATACTTACAGGCAAAAACAATTAATTCGTCAGAATTTTTGAACGATACATTTCCTATCCTAGCCAGTTCTTAGAATTGACTAAAATCTTTATCTTCTAAATAATGGTCAATATCTTCTATTTCAACTTTAAAAGAAGAAATAGCTTTTTTGAAAAAATCTGCTAATGTTTTTATTGAAAAAGTTTGTATAAGTTTATCCATTTCCGTGATTGATTGGGAAAAGTAAAGATATAGAATTATTTAACAATTTGTTAGATGGCTAATAAATAAAAGTTGCGATTTTTCTTTGCAAAGGCAAAGAGTATAAACAATAAAAAAAGAGACACTATAGAAACAGCATCTCTTTTAAAGTGTAGCGGAGACGGGAGTTGAACCCGTGACCTCAGGGTTATGAATCCTGCGCTCTAACCATCTGAGCTACCCCGCCGTTGAGGTTTGCAAAATTAAAGGTATTTTTTTACGTGTCAAAAAATTAAACAAGGAATTTTTATCTCACGAAAGGGGTTATTTCTCCAGCAAAAATTCTTTTACTTTTTCAAAATCCGCTTCTATTTGCACGCTGCGTTTTTTCTTATTGAAAAGTCCTTTAATTCTTTCCGGCATTACAATAGGAATGTGTAGCTCGTTTTGAATTACTTCAGGAAATTTAATTGGATGCGCGGTCTCTAAAAGATAACCTTTATCGGTCTTATCTTTTAAATATTCCTGCAATGCGTGAAAGGCTACTGCTCCGTGTGGATCCAGCAAATAGTGCTCGCTTCTGAAAATAGTATCAATAGTAGTTTTGGTAGTAGCGTCGTCAACGCTTATGCTGGTTAATTTTTCTTTTAAGGAGGGAATGTTTTGATTGAACAGTTCCACTATACGAATAAAGTTGCTCGGTTCTGCTACGTCCATGGCATTAGAAATGGTAGCAACTGCCGGGTTGGGAGTATACTGCTCCGTAGCCAGAAATCGGGGTATGGTGTCATTTATATTACAGGCTGCTATAAAATGTTTAACCGGAAGCCCTGAAATGTGCGCAAGAATTCCCGCGCATATATTGCCGAAATTACCGCTCGGTACGGCTATAACCGGTGGTTCTGTATTTTCTCTTGTCCACTTTTTATGTGCGAAGAAATAATACAATTGCTGTGGCAGCCATCTGGCCACGTTGATAGAATTGGCTGATGTAAGGGTAAGCTGCTGATTAAGTTCGCTATCAGCAAAAGCCTGTTTTACTATTCGCTGGCAATCATCAAAACTTCCCTGTACTTCCAATGCGGTAATATTCTCTGCGCCGGTAGTAAGCTGCAGCTGCTGTACCGGGCTTACTTTGCCAGACGGATACAGGATCACTACTTCTACATTTTCCACGCCTTCAAAGCCATTGGCTACCGCGCCTCCCGTATCGCCGGAGGTGGCTACCAGCACAGTGGTTTTTGTATCGCTGTTTCTGTTAAAATAGCTGAGGCATCTGCTCATAAACCGGGCGCCCACATCTTTAAATGCGAGGGTTGGTCCATGAAATAATTCGAGCGAAAAAATTTGCTTATTGATGCGCATCAGCGGAAAAGGAAAATGAATAGTCTCGTAGATTATTTTTTTTAAAACATCGTCGGGAACAGAATCTTCCACATAAGGCTTCATTATTTTAAAGCCTATTTCTTCGTTGGTGTATTTGTGCAGATGTTGAATAAATTCAGGTTCGGCCTGAGGTATTTTTTCGGGAAAGAATAAGCCTTTTTCTGAACCCTGGCCTTTGATAGTTGCTTCTTCAAAGGAAACTTTTTCTTGTTGATTGTTTAAATTGTAAAAGTTCATTTAATAATTTTATTATTTCTATATATACTTACAAATTCACAATTATTGCGGTTAGGCAATTGTAGCTCCGTTTTTATTTATTTTAGAAACATAGGTATAATTATCAATTTCTAAATTGTCAAACACGCTCTTCATTTCTTTAGCTACATCATTGGCTATAGATTCGGTTTCACTTATCATAAATATAGAAGGTCCGGAGCCGGAAATGCCACCACCCAGCGCGCCAACCGATTTTGATTTTTGCTTTACATCTGCAAAGCCGGGAATAAGCTGGCTGCGAACAGGCTCAATAATTACGTCTTCCAGAGAACGACCTATTAGGTCGTAATCATTGTTGCAAATACCCGCAACCAGTCCGGCAATATTTCCCCACTGTTTAATAGCTTGTTTTAATTGCACGCTTTGGCGAAGTACCGCGCGAGCATCTGCCGTGCGCACTTCAATCTGCGGATGCACTATGCTAATGTATAGGTCAGGAGCGTTAAGCGGTACTACATCTAAAGGACTAATAGAACGAATGAGCGTAATTCCTCCGTAGATGCAGGGAGCAACATTGTCGGCATGCTTTACGCCTGAGGCCACTTTTTCTCCAAACATGGCAAAGCGCAGCAGATCGGGTTTAGCAAACCTATTGCCTAATAAATGGTTGGCGCCTACTACAGCGCCCGCGGCACTTGCGGCACTGGAACCTAAGCCGCTGCCGGGCTTTATATTTTTATGAATGATGATTTCAAAACCTACTTCTTCTTCTATTTCTTTCAGCATTTCTATGATAGGTGCGCCTGCTGTGTTTTCTTCGGGATTTTCGGGCAATGGATAACCATTGGCACTTTTAATAATGATTTTTTTTTCATTTATTAATGATATTTCCATTTCATCGGCCGGAGAAGAAAGGCATAACCCGAGAATGTCAAATCCGCATACAAGGTTAGCTACTGTTCCGGGTGCATATACGGTGCACTTTTTTAAACTCATTTTTATTTATTAATTATTATTCTAAAAAATCATCAATATCGCGTCTGTGCTTTTTGGTAGGCCTGCCTATTTTGCTTAAGCGCTTGCCTGTATGAAAACTGCTTGCCATAAATTTTTCTTTTAGCAAATCTTCAGCAGGAGTAATGTCATTATAATTCTTGATGGCTTCGGAATAAGCTACTCTTTTGTCAATAATGCCTGTAACTTCCACTACCCATTTGCGGGCATCTGTTTTTATATCAATAATATCTTTGAGCGTTACGTTTTTAGAAGCTTTTACGTTGTCGCCGTTTAGCTTTACTTTTCCTTTATCAATTGCTTCGGTAGCGAGGCTTCTTGTTTTAAAAACACGAATGGCCCAAAGATATTTATCTATTCTTACTTTAGCGTTGTCCTGCATTCCATATTTATTTTTTACGAACTCTTATCAGCTTGCCCGAGTCGGTAACCGCGTATAGCCCGCCGTCATTGCCTTCTACGAGGTCTCTTATTCTTTCTTTCATATCTTCCAATAATCTTTCTTCACCCACTACTTTATTGTCTTTGATGATTAGGCGTACAATGTGTTGCCCGCTTAGCATTCCTACAAAGAAGTTATTTTGCCATTCAGGTATGGTATTGCTTTTGTAAAAAGATGAACCGCTTGGAGATACGCTCGGTTCCCAATAATATACCGGTTGTTCTAAACCCTGCTTTTGAGTGATGGCGTCACCAATTTTTTTGCCGCTGTATTCTATGCCATAAGTTATGGTTGGCCAGCCGTAATCTTTTCCGGCTTCAATACGGTTTACTTCATCACCGCCTTTGGGGCCCATTTCAGTTTGCCACAAATCGCCCGTAACAGGATGAAAGTCTAACCCTTGCGGACTTCTATGCCCGTATGAATAAATTTCGGGTAAAGCATTGGGTGTATTTAAGAAAGGATTGCCCGGTGCGGGTTTGCCCTCTTTAGTAAGTCGGAATATTTTACCAAGCCCCGAATTTAATTGTTGTGCCTGCATTCTGCCGGGTATAATAGAGCGCTCGCCCATGCACATAAACAGGTAGCCATTTTTATCAAATGCCAGACGGCAGCCATAATGCAGCGTACTATTACTTAAATAAGGGGTTACCGCAAAGATTACGGCAGGGTTTTGAATGGTTTTTTCATCGTTTGATAAAACGCCTTTAGCCAGTACTGTTGTATTTTCGTCGCCTTTTCTTTCGGAGTAAGCCCAGTATATAGTTTTGTTAGAAGCGAAGTCAGGATCTAAAGCTACGTCCAGCATACCTCCCTGGCCTCTGTCGTCAACAGCGGCAAAGCCTGTAACTTTGCTTACGGTTTTGCCATCCTGAGAAATGATTTGCATAAAACCTGATTTTTCCGTTGTAAGAAATCTGCCATCAGGAAGGTTAATGATAGCCCAGGGTTTACCAAGCCCTTCGGTGATTACGGCAATATCAAGAGGTGTTTGCGTTTTTACCCCGGCAATTCTTGTTTGTCCGGCAAAGGCAGGCTTAAACTCGGGTGTGTTGGGCGGATTGCTTTCTACTGGTGGTAACTGCCCTGCAATAGTGGTATCTTTATTGTTGTTGTCGGTTGTTTGCTGTCCATTTTGTTTGCAACTATAAGACGACATGGATACAGTCGTTAAAAGCAGAGCTCCGTATAAAAAAAATCTTTTCATTGTGTATATGTTTTAAAAATGAGTGTTTATGGTTTATGAATTGCGGAACTGATTTCTTTAAGTAGGGATATTTGTTTTTCAATGGCATTGCCCACCACAATTACATCGGCCCCGGCATTGCAATTTTCAACTGCTTTTTCGGGCGTCTTTATGCCACCGCCTACTATCAAAGGTATATCAATATTGTTTGCCACTTTTTCTATCATTTCGGCTTTTACAGGATTTTTAGCGCCGCTTCCGGCATCCATATAAATTATTTTTAGTCCTAACATTTCGCCTGCCATGGCTGTACACGCTGCTATATCACTTTTGTCGGCAGGCACCGGCGCTGTATTGGATATATAAGAAACGGATGTAGGAGCACCACCATCAACCACGATATAACCTGTAGGTATTACCTCCAGCCCGGAAGATTTTATGAATGGCGCGCTTACCACATGCTGTCCAATAAGCAATTCAGGATTTCTTCCCGAAATCAAAGAAAGATATAAAAGCGCATCGGCATATTTTGAAACCTGAGAAGGTGAGCCCGGAAACAATACTACCGGGATATCGCAGAGAGATTTGATCTGCTGTATACATTCATTTACCCTGTCTACTACTACTAAACTTCCTCCTACAAAAAAATAATCGACCGAAGCCTCTAAAGAGAGTTCTACAATTTTATTGATGTATTCTTTATCTGCTTTGTCAGGGTCAACTAAAACTGCAAAACTTTTTTCCTTTCTTTTCCTTTTATCAACTAGTTCCTTATATACTTTCTGCATACTTGTTTACGAATCAACGTTCTATACAAAATTGCAGAAAAAAATGCTAAAAATGAAGATAAATACTAAAATAAAACACAATGTTGTGTTACTTCTTTTAATTTAGCTGTATGCAAATAACTATACAACATCTTTTACCTGTGCCTTTAAAAGAAAATATACTAAAGCGGCAGTCTGATGTGTGGAACAAAGAGCTTTCTTTTGTAGCCTCTGATCGAGTGAAAATAAAGGCCCCGAGCGGCACCGGAAAAACTACCCTGATACATTGTTTGTATAAATTGAGAACAGATTATGAGGGTGCTATACAGTACGATAATACGAACCTTGCCGATATTGCAGGCGATAAGCTGGCGCAGTACAGACAAGAAAAGTTAAGCATTATTTTTCAGGACCTGCGCCTCTTTGAAAACCTTACAGCCCGCGAAAACATTGAATTGAACCGCATTTTGCAAAGCCCTTATCATCAGGAAAGTAAAATAGAAGAAATGGCCGAAAGGCTCGGTATCACACACATTCTGCATCAGCGGGCAGGCTTGTGCAGCTATGGTGAACAACAAAGGATCGCCATCATCAGAGCTTTAGTGCAGCCTTTTGAATTATTGCTGATGGATGAACCATTTAGTCACTTAGATATAGATAACACCCAAAAAGCGGCGGAACTGATAGCGGAAGAATGTGACGCGAGAAATGCCGGTTTTATTTTAACCGATCTTGACGAGGATAATAATTTTACTTATACGCAATATTTGAACCTGTAAACTATGCTTGAGAAACTATTAAAAAAATTAATAAAAACCAGTTCCGGAAAATGGCGCAATCTTATGGCTGTAGCAGGTTTGAGCATTGCCATGATTTTAATATTATTCGCCGTGCAGCTACAGGTAAATTATAACCAGTTGCTGCATGGAAAATCTAACCGGGATAGTGTTGCCAATTTTTTGGTTGTAAATAAAATTGTATCAAATGAAAATATCGGCAATACACATTTATCTCAACAGCAGATTGACGATTTAAGAAAACAGCCGTTTATTGACGCTGTAGGGATACTCACTTCCAGCCAGTTTAAAATATCTGCCGACGGCGGTTCAGCGCTGCCTTTTACAACCGATTTGTTTTTTGAAAGTGTACCAAATGAATTTTTAGACATCAATAATCCTGATTGGGAATGGAATGAAGCCTCCGGGTTTATTCCCGTAGTAATACCCAATATGTTTTTAGACCTGTATAATTTTGGTTTTGCCACATCGCAAAACGCGCCACAACTTTCGCAGGAAGTGATCAGGCAGATTCCTTTAATGATAACTATTTACAGCAATGCCGGGCAGCAGACATACCCGGCCAGGGTAGTGGGTTTCAGCGACCGAATTTCTTCTATACTGGTGCCGCAGAATTTTATGGAATGGGCCAATGAAAAATTTGGCAACGGGCAGCCTGTAGCTACATCAAGAGTGGTAATCAGAACTGACGACCCCGGTAGTCCGCAGCTGACCGAATATCTTGCTCAAAATAATTTGAAAACAGATGTAGAAAAAACACGCTTTAGCCGTTACCGGCAGATAGTGAATTTTGTAGTGAATATTTCCTGGGGCACAGGTTTGGCCATGCTGCTTTTCGCGTTGCTGATTTTTAGTTTGTTTATTGAACTGACCATTATGTCGGGAAAGGAAGAGATAAAGCTTTTGGTTACTTTAGGCTCTGCACCCCGACAGTTAAAGAAGTTTTTGATAAAGCAGTTTTTTCCACAGAATGTGTTTATCACTTTGGTGGTGCTGATAGTTGTAGTGGTATTTCAGTACATATTCTTTGTATTTCTACGCAATCAAAATATGCACGTAAGCCCGTTGATATCCGTTTATACAATTGCTACGGCTTTATTGATTCTGCTTGTTTTATACTTCGTAAACCGAAGAACAATAAGGAGTGTGGCGGAGTAATAGAATGTATTGCAAAGTTTATAGAAAAGGTACTATCTGAAAAATTCTGAAAATCTTGTTGATTCAGAGCATGACGAGGATCTGACCTGCAATAATTTTTAATAGACGTTTTTGATTCGCATTGGATTTAGATTATGTATCCGGCTGTACATATAGTTTGTTGTTAGTCGATTTTTCGGAGTTTTTCTATTTCAGAAATTTTAATTAATTCGGGTTCTGTTAAACCATCAATAGAATAAAATTCCAGTTGATCATTAATAAATTTTTTTCAGCAACTTGTAATTAAAAAGGATGTCTCAAAACAGGAGACATCCTTTTTTAATATGGATAATTTCTTTTTTAAAATAATTTTCCTGCACCTACATATCGGGCCGACCAGTAATTCTCATCCAGATCGCTAATCATAACGCCTCTGCTCGATGCGGAATGAATGAATTTGTTATTGCCCAAATAGATGCCTACATGAGAAACGCCGCCTCTTGTATTAAAGAAAACCAAATCACCTTCTTCCAACTCGTTCTTTTTAATTTTCTCTACCGTGGCGTATTGCTCTCTTGCTGTGCGTGGCAATTGTACTTTAAACACTTCATCAACCAACGCCCTGGTAAAAGCAGAACAGTCAACACCTCTTTTGGTAGTACCGCCCATTCTGTAAGGAGTACCATACCAATAATCCATTTGTTCTAAAAGAGGAATGTTTTTTAATTCTTTTACTTCTACATTCATCAGGTCGGCATATTTGTGTTGCAGGTTGGAGTAAGTTCTTACCATATCCTTTGTAGCCTCGTATTTTTCGTAGGCTTCCAGGCTCATCTTCACCACAATTTCATCTTGTTTGCTGATTTCTTTTTCCATTCTTTCTTCCTGTGTAGGTTTTACGGGAAGATTTTTTGTTAATTCGGCAAGCTTAGTATTTTTTGATATCTTTTTAGAAGCAACTTCTTTTTTTACGGATTTCTTAGGATCATTAGTTTTTAGAGAGAATGTATTCTTTTTATTAGTAGAGTTAGATTTTTTTACGGGTAATTTTATTTTTGGCCCGTTATTTGCAATAGTTTCTGTAGGTAAAAAAGCGGTTAAGCAAAAAGTTGAAACCAACATGAAAATCATTTTTTGCATAAGTATATTCCGTTTTGTTTTTGTTTAAATATATTTCCTATGTTTCAATTAGCATTGCGAATATAGGGGTTTAATACTTTTATGGCCTGATTTATCTCATTAATTTGGCGATTTAGGTATTTTTTTTGATTAATTTAATAAAAATTAACATTTATTAGGAGATTTTACTCCATATAGTATTGCCTTTTTCTGCTTTCAAATAATTTTTAAGTGGACTGTTGATTGCATTTTCCAAATATTCATCATCTGTTATTATTTTTTCCGCATACAATTTTGCTGTTTCCAGAATTGCTTTATCATTTACAATACTCACCAGTTTAAAGTTCAGTTCGCCACTTTGCCTTGTTCCTTCAATGTCTCCCGGACCGCGCAGTTCTAAATCTTTTTCCGCGATTTTAAATCCGTCGTTGGTGCTGCACATTATTTTTAATCGTTCTCGTGCAGTGCTGCTGATTTTTACTCCT
Organism: Bacteroidota bacterium; assembly: GCA_023386235.1. Taxonomy (GTDB): domain Bacteria; phylum Bacteroidota; class Bacteroidia; order Chitinophagales; family Chitinophagaceae; genus Haoranjiania. The sequence goes on from JAEWKC010000033.1 coordinate 11,507, forward strand.
GTCATTAGCACACAATAGCTCTTTTCTGAACCTCTTCCTACGCGTCCGCGTAACTGATGCAATTGTGAAAGCCCGAATTTTTCAGCGCTTTCAATAACCATTACGCTGGCATTGGGTACATTTACGCCTACTTCTATCACGGTGGTAGAAACCATTATATGTGTATTGCCACTTACAAAGCGTTGCATATTGGTTTCTTTCAATTCGGGGGTTTGCCTGCCGTGTACCATGCTTATCCTGTATTGCCCTTCCGGGAAATAAGATTTGATCAGCTCATAGCCCTGCATCAGGTTTTCGTAATCGAGTTTTTCACTTTCTTCAATTAACGGATAAATGATGTAGACTTGCCTGCCTTTCGCAATTTCTTCTTTCAAAAAATCAATCACCAGCATTCTTTGTGTTTCGTATCTGTGCACTGTGAGTACGGGCTTTCTGCCGGGCGGCAATTCATCAATAACACTGTAATCCAGGTCGCCATACGCTGTCATTGCCAGCGTGCGTGGAATGGGCGTAGCCGTCATAATAAGAATATGCGGCGGTATGGTATTCTTTTTCCATAGTTTGGCTCTTTGCGCCACGCCAAATTTATGTTGCTCGTCTACTACGGCCATACCTAAGTTTTTAAACTGTACGGTATCTTCTATTAAAGCATGCGTACCAACCAGTATCTGTGTATCGCCGGACTCTACATCATTGAGTATATTTTTCCTTTCCCTGCTCTTTACACTTCCCGTAAGCAGACTTACTTTTATACCGGGAATTTCTTTAAGCAGCTCTTTAATGCTGTAGAAGTGTTGTGTAGCCAAAATTTCGGTGGGCGCCATCATGCAGGTTTGATATCCGTTGTCAACGGCGATCAACATGCTTAGCAAAGCCACGATTGTTTTACCGCTGCCCACATCCCCTTGCAGCAGGCGATTCATTTGATGTCCTCTGGCTGTATCCTGCCTTATTTCTTTAATTACTCTTTTCTGCGCGGCTGTAAGTTCAAAAGGTAAATATTTCTCATAAAAATCATTAAAATATTTTCCTACTTTTTCCAGTAAGATTCCTTTAGAGTGCCGGCTTCTGCCAATGCGCGTAATATTGAGCCGTATCTGTGCTATGAAAAACTCTTCAAACTTCAGCCTTCTCAAAGCCGCGCTGTATTCCTGTTCGTTTTTGGGAAAATGCATACAGCAAAACGCATCGAAGCGATTCATCAGTTTTAGCTCCGACATTATATTTTCCGGGATATTTTCCGGGAGGTCTTTCGGAGAAATCAAGCTTAGTAACGCAAACGTAAGTTTGCTTATTTGCCTGCCGTTTAAGCTTTTGGCTTTTAGTTTTTCTGTAGTGGGATAAATAGGTTCTAGAAAAGACTTGCCTTCTACATTTTGTTGCTTTACCAATTCCATTTCAGGGTGCGCTATCTGAGGCTGACCATTAAAGAAGCTAACCTTACCAAATATTAAAAATTCATCGTCAAGATTCAGTGTTTTTTGTATCCAGTTAATGCCCTGAAACCAAACAAATTCAATAATTCCGGTGCTGTCTCTGAACCTGGCCGTTAATCTTCGGGCTCTTTTTTCTCCCACAATTTCCGAGTATATAAATCGGCCTTTGATTTGTACATACTCGGTTTGGTAATTGATATTAGCAATAGGAGTAATCTCTGTGCGATTTATGTGCCGTAAGGGAAAATGAAATAAGAGATCTTTGAAAGAAAAGATATTCAATTCTTTCCTTAACATGTCGCCACGTTGCGGACCTACGCCTTTCAGAAACTCAATAGGACTCTCTAATATGGAACTTTTAGCTTCTATAACTCTACTGTATTATTTGTACGGCATTGGCAGGTGATAACTCTGTTTTTATATCTTTATCGGGATTGAGACCTTTACCGAAGTTATTTTTTTCTATGGAAACATTTTTTATTCTTTCAAAAAGAAATAAATGTTTATTCCAGTGAAAAGGCTCAAATTCCTGATTGTAAGTAATGGTATTGTTTTTAAATACAATGCCATCCGTAGATTTTGCATATAAAAGAGGTCTGTCAAATGTTTCAAAAATATTATTTTCTATCACAATACCTGAATGAAAATATTTTTGTTGGTCTTTCAAATTAGGTATTTCAGGATAGATGGAGATAACGGCATTGGTAAATTGATAGTTTGCTGTAAGCGCATTGATAAATTGATTATTGCGTATGATCACTTCCTTGCATGCACCAGTTTCATACCAGCCATTGGCATCGCCACAAAGCAATATGGCTGTGCCATGTGTGTGGTCAAAAAGATTGTCTTCGCAGATAACTTTTTTAGGTGTGCTAAACAACGCGCCTCGCGCCCGGTTGTTGCGTACTATATTATTTCTGAAAATCACTTCCGGTGTCCATGTTAGGTTTTCTATGGCATATTTTCCCTGCTCGGATATAGGCGCCGGTATATTTTTTTCAAAAGTAATTTCATACATTTTTGCTCCGAAGGCCGAAGGTTTATCAATGGCTTTTATAGCTTTTATTTTATTAAAGGAATTATCCACTAATTCCATTTTTTCTGATTCTATCACTTGCACTTTATCGCCAATCTCGCCCCATAAAAAACCGTAAGCCTGTGGGTGCATATAGCTTGCCTGCAAGGTGTTGTCGTTCACTCTTTTTATTACTTTCAAATAAGTGCCGTGCACGTTTATAGCGTCATCGGCCATGCCCTCGTAAATGCCGTTTTCAGAAAGTATGAGACCTTTACAGGCAGAGAAGTGCGTGGCATCGGCTTGTGCGGTAAAGTACCGGATATCGTTTTCTCTTAATTTTACTGAAAATTTATTGAGGGTAATATTTTCGCTCATTTGCGCCAGCAATCCCATTCCTTTAGCGTAACGAACGGTTACATTTTCAAGCGTGGTGTTTTTACAAAAATCTATTACAATTCCGGGAGTAGGGCGGTGATAGGTTCTTAATGCGAAACGCTCGCCCACGCTGGTATGCGCCGATTGTTCCCAACCTTTTATTTTAAGTATGTTCTTACTTATTTCTTCTACTGTTTTGGGTGTAAAGGATACGTCTCTTCTGATGTAGGTAAGTCGTTTGTCTGGTCTGAAAGCCATGGATAGATTAGGGGCATAGCTGAAGCCTTCTCCCGTTAAAAATAATTTGTTATCCTTTATTGTATAATTATCGGCTGGCTCCAGCTTTGCAGTTATTTCATCTGTATTTTTATTTACAGAAAGTATATTTAACTGGCGCAGATGCGGTACTTCAAAATCTATAGAAAAATTTTTCAGTACTACATTTTTACAATTTATTAATACGAATGGTATCATTGTACCGTGAAAAATAAATTCAGCGCCTTGACCATCAAGCGTTACATTTTCCAAGTTTTCAAAAATAAAAGCTACTTTTTTAGGATTGTCCTGATCATGATTAGAAATGTAAAGGTCTCTGGTAAATGCGCCTTCTTCATGAAAATCATACCTGCCGGCAGATAATTTTATTTCTCTGAAACGTTGATGATTACTTGCTTTTAAAGCGTTAGATAATTGCTGTGCAGCAAAAGAGCTGTTGTTGCGTGTGTTTTTTAAAACTTCAAAAGCTTTTAGTTCTGTAATGCTTCTGGTGGTATTGCAGCCTGCGAGAATGACTGTTATAAATAAAAAACAAAAAAGTGAGATGCTGAACTTATTCATTATAAAATGTTGTATTGATATGATGTACGAAGTTAATAAAAATAAGGCTTTAAGCTACAGGAATGCTCTTTAAATATGGAAAACGTTTATTATTATTTAAACTAAAAAAATTAACTTTACCTGCATAAATTTTTTGAATGTATGGAAATTATTGAAGTTACAGACAAGCATACTGAACAGGATTTCATAGAAGTAAGCCCAATTATTAATAGAATTAATCCTAATTATATACGCCCTTTAGACAATGAGGTAAAAGAAGTTTTCAATAAAGAAAAAAACAAATTTTATAAAGACAATGGTATTGCCAAAAGATGGATATTGAAGAAAAATAAAAATCTTGCAGGAAGAATCGCCGCTTATATTTATCCATCGTATAAAAATAACGGTACGGATTATCCTGTAGGTTGCATTGGTTTTTTTGATTGCATAAACGATCAGGATGCTGCTAATTTATTGTTTGATACAGCTAAAAACTGGTTGATGCAAAACGGCGTGGACGCTATGGACGGCCCTGTAAACTTTGGCAACAGGGATAAGTGGTGGGGTCTTCTGATAGCAGGATTTAATAAAGAACCTATTTATGGCCTGGCTTTTAATCCGTCTTATTATCAAAAATTATTTGAAAATTACGGCTTCAGGAATTATTATTATCAATACTATTATGAACTGGATCTTTATAGAAAGTTAGATGATAAATTTGTAACCCGTTACGAAAAAATAAAATCTAAGAAAGATTATACCGCCCGGCATATTGATATAAAAAACCTAGAAAAACACGCAGAGGAATTTGCCACGGTATATAACCTGGCATACGCGCAACACAAAGAAGGCAAAGAAATAACCAAACAACAGGTGATAAAGTTGTTTAAAAGTCTGAAGCCTATTATTGATGAAAAGATTATATGGTTTGCTTACTATAAAGACGAACCGATTGCTATGTGGATAAACATTCCGGACATAAACCAATACTTTAAACATTTCGATGGGAAGCTTGGCCTGTGGCAAAAATTGCAATTGATGTGGATGAAATGGAATAAAACCTGTAAAAAATTCATAGGTATAGCTTATGCTGTTGTGCCTAAATTTCAACGCTTAGGCATGGATTCTTTTATGATATATGAAGCTTCCAGAATTCTTCAGAAAGAACAACAGTATACAGAATACGAAATGGGCTGGACAGGCGACTGGAATCCTAAAATGTTGCGTGTATACGAAAGTCTGAATAGTACTATGTCAAGAAAGCTGATCACTTATCGCTATATATTTAACGACAAGCATCCTTTTGAAAGGCGCCCGATTTATCAGTAAATATTCTGTTATGACTTATATGCTTGATTTATGTAAAGTATACGAAATTATCTATTATTTAATGGTCTATATTTTATAGGCTCTGTTATTCTTCTTTATTTTGATAAAATATTAAATGCACATGAATAAGTTTAGAACTCTTCTCGAAAGAAAAAATATAGCACTGGTAGCGCACGACCATAAAAAAGATGAACTCATAAACTGGGTAAAAGAGAATAAAGACATTCTTGTAAAACACAGTTTGATAGCCACTGGAACCACCGGTAAAATGATAGAGGAGGAGTTGGGCGTAGAGGTAAGAAGAGTAATGAGCGGCCCGTTGGGTGGCGACCAGCAATTAGGCGCTATGATTGCCACCGGGCAAATTGATGTGGTGATATTCTTTTGGGATCCGATGGAAGCACAGCCTCACGACAGTGACGTTAAAGCGCTACTGCGTTTAGGCGTAGTATGGAATATACCAATGGCCTGCTGTGCAGCCACAGCCGACTTTATAATCAGCTCGGCTTATATGGATACTAAATACAATGCCGAGTTGGCCGATTACAGCGCTTACCTAAACAGGAAAATTGAGCATTAAAAATTGATCATCACGCCCAATCCATAGATAGATTGAGTTTGTAATCTCGGTCCTTTTCCTTCGATGGGTCTGTATAAGTCGTCGTAAGCAAGGTTATAGTTAACGTTCAAAGCAATGAACTTTGTAATTTTAGCGCTAAGCGTATTGGTCATGAAAACATATATATTCTCAGGATTGTGCAAATAGTTGCTGTATAACTCTAAATTGCCCGCGTAAAAAATATTTTTGGTAATGTTGACTTTGGCTGTTAAGTTGGCGTACGCACCAAATTGAAAGTCAAATTTATTACCCGGGCTCACGCCAAAAGCTCCTGCATTGGAAAGAGAATCATCCATAACAAATAAGCCTCTTACGGCAATTGGAGAAACAAATACGGTTAACTCTTTCACGGGTCTGTAATTGATACCCGGAGCAAGCGTTACATAGGCTGGTGCAAAAAATCGGGATGTGTACCCGTTTTTTCTTTCAATGCCTTCAGCATCTTTTTCATAAATAAAGTTTTTAGTCAGTTGGGTTCTTACCCTTCCTAAAGTAGAAAAATCCATTTTAGGAGAAAACTGATAACCATACATCGAAACAAAGTCAATCAGATCTACATTCTTCCTGCCGCCTATTTTATTAGAGCTGGCGTTCAGATAACCGTATTGAACGTTTAATGAGTTGTTCCAGGAGATTTTCTTTTTTAAGTAATCTGCATAAACATTTAAGGCTGAAACAGCTGAAAATGAATTACTACCTCCGCCAGACCAGTTGTCAAGCGTGGTTTGAGAAGCGTTGATAGAAAAAGAGCCGCCCGTGTTCCAAACCTTGGTAGTGTCTTTCCTGAATTTTCCGCCAACCAGGCCGCTAACTGCCTCTTTAGTATTTTTACGTCCTGCATCTGTATTAATCATAGCGTCAATGGTAGATTCATTGGCTTTACTTGCATTGTCTGCTATTGTAGAAGTGGATATTTGCGAAGGAGCTATTGTATCTGTACCGGTAGAAGTTGGTATTTGCGGTGGAGATACAGTATCTCTTACTACAGCTACCTGTGGAGTATTGCTGATAACTTGTGCCGTTGCGTAATTAGATGCAATAATTAAAATGCTGAATGCTGAAAATAAAAGTTTCTTCATGATTTTTATAAAACGGTTTGTAGTATAGGTAAACTCTTTAATTTAGTAAAATTATCAATGTGCAAAGTAAAGTAAATTTCGTAAGAGTTCAAAAGCTGCTGCCGCGTTTTTCTGCTCATTTCCGGAAACCCGCTAAAGGTCATTTCCGGATGTTTATTGATATAGGATGTAAGTTCTGCATATTTTTCTTCCAGATAATAATTATGATCGGGCTTAGCATTTATAAATTTTCCTTCCTGCAGATCTAATGTACTTTTTATTGAATTGTATTCTCCATCTATTTGAAATCCAATCATTTCAGCTAATTTTAATCCAAAGAAAAGAGGTGTGTTAGCTAGTTGATGATTAGCCGTTTTGTCGGTTTCTATTAAAAAATTTTCCAAGAAGTAATAAAGCTCAATATTTTCTTCTGTATCGTTTATGGCATGTTCAAAAAGTTCTACATAATAAGTTGCTACTGCGTTTTTTATAATATTGAAATAAATATTCTCGAAACGGTAATGCCATTTATATTCTTTTATAAATTGTAGTTGTTTCAGGTCGTTTTTGTACACTTCCATTGCTAAGATAGAACCGGGTTGAAAATAAGCTATTTTATTCTGCGAAGTTTTGGTGTTTTTTCTGATGCCTTTTACTATATATTTTTGCAAGCCGAACAATTCTGTATACATCCATACTATAATGCTTGAGTCGCCATAAAAAATGGTTTTTAGTACGATACCTTTGGTCTTATGAGTCATTTAATGTTAGGTATATTTTATAAATAATTAATAAACATTACTATATATATCTGAATTGTACTCTATGAACTTTGGAGGAGTTACATAATTGGCATTGTATCTGAATTTAAGATTTGTTCTGATCATAATAGAAAACTGGTTATGCCCGGCAATTTTTTTAGGAAAATAATTGAAGCGCAATTCAATTGTTCCGAATTGTAGGTTTTCATTTCTTGTTCGCACGCCTCCACCAATACTGTAGTATACGTTATCGTGCCATATCGTATATTTATTCAGGTCTAACAAAGATGCATCGGCTGTAATGAATGGTGCAAATTTAAATCCTAATACTTTCCTGTTTAAGAAGAAGAAGGATTCGCTTCGTACCGATAGTCTTTTTTCTGCCATGATAGAGTCTTCTCTAAAAGAAGTAAGGCCAAAAAGGTTATTAATGCGCAAAGGCTCTGAAGTGAAACTATTAATTTGCTGCGCATAAGATGCAAGAATGCGCTGTCTGAATTTTATTTTATTCATGTTTATCAGTCGGCTGTACATTGATAGTCCACCTATAAGATTAATATCTTCAAAGCCCACATTTTTTGCAAAATACGTACCTCCTCTAAAAAAGTATTGTAAAATATCAGACTTTTTATTAACAAAATAACGGTTCAAGTCTACACCCAGATAAGGTCTCTCAATATCCATTGAACGCCTGTAGCCCGCTGTTACGCTTACGTTTATACCTGCCGGCATATCTTCTGTGGTACCAAAGCCAAGTATATAATTTGTTTTGTAGAAAAACTGCTTGAAGTAAGTATATTGAAAAAGAACTGCGGAGCGGTCGCTAAGACTATCGCTGAACCTGTACAAAAACTCTGTCGGGTATTCTGTAAAATGATGATTAAAATAGCGCAGCATGATTACGTTTCTATCCGGCGTTTTATTGTCTAAAATGTATTTTTTTGCTTTTATGTTGTACCCTACGGTGGCGTCTATATAGTTTTGATCGTAAGCAATAAATTGATACCTGTTTTGCGTGGTATCGTTGTATATAGATGAAAAATTATTGAAAGTTTTCTGCTTTCCTATAGTTAACGCGCCAATAAAACTTGTGTATTGAGATACCAGGGGCTTTTGTACGGAAAGCCTTATATCCAAAGTATTCTTGCGCCTGTCGTACAAGTTGTTGGTAATATTTCCTATTCTAAAATCGGCATTCACCAAGCTTCCGAATAAATTCGGAATAAAATAATCTACATTAAAACCTACTTTGGGGTTTCTTTCCGTATCCCTTAAACCAGTAATTTTCAGAGACTGACCGCTACCGAAAAGATTATTCTCGCTTACCATAGCATGTTGTATGCGGCCGGTAACTTCGCGCACTTCAGCCGAAATGCTGAACAGGTCTTTAGTGATTACATATACATCTACCACATTGGTATTTATGCTGTCTGCTTTTATCACAATGCGGGCATCGCGTATAAAAGGCAGCGTTCTAAGATATCTTTCATTGTCTGCAATTACAAAAGGATTCAGCGGCTCGCCTTTATTGATAAACAGGTTGTCTCTGATAAGATATTCCCTGGTGGTAGTATGCAATGCGGAAAGGATCTTTGTGCCAAAATAATCAATCCGTCTGGAGGTGTCACTAAAGTCTATATTAAAATCAAGTCGTCTCACAAAGATGTTTTGAATAACTTTTCCTTCGTGCTGTCGGTAATAATTAGAAATTCTTTCATTCAGAATATCTCTTTCGTTAATGTATTCAAGCGTTTTGTCTGTGTTAAGCATCCTGATCGCTTCATTCACTTTAGCTCTTACATAAGAGTATTGAAGATCATTTAAAAAGCTGCTGTCAATCGGGTAAAGCTGAATGTAGGGTGTGTAAAAGGGTAAATGTTTTGGCGGAGAAATATCTTTATTTTCGCGGGTATATACATTGCCCGTTGTATCATACAATAGTTGGGCAACTGCCATGTTGCACAAGAGCAAAGTGGAAAGCACAATTATTCCATATCTGTAAATACCATTCAATTTATAGAGTTAACGAAGTATTCTTATTCTTTATTTCATAAAATTAAGTACAGTTAACAAAAATAAAATTTTGCCTTTATATAATAATCTTTAAATTTGCTTTGTGAATAAAAAACATCATACACATTTACATCATTACTTATCTGCCGGGTAAGCTGAAATGTTTATGTGTTGACGATAAAACATTTTGAAGGTTTACCTGTTTAGCGGTAAACCTTTTTTATTTACATCTGACTTTCGGGGTTAGATGACGTAACAAAGATGAAACTTAATAAACGTAAACAAAAATAAAATAATCATGCTGAAGTTAGCTATACAAAAATCGGGAAGACTGCACGAAGATTCAATGAAACTGATAAGAGAGTGCGGTATAGATATAAATAACAATATTAAAGACCAACTTAAAGCTTATGCGTCTAATTTTCCCATCGAATTATTTTTTTTAAGAGATGACGATATTCCGCAATATGTGGAAGATGGTGTAGCGGATATTGGTTTCGTGGGCGAAAACGTAATCTACGAAAGTGGAAAAGATGTAGATGTGGTAGAAGAGCTGGGTTTTGGCAAATGCCGCCTTTCACTGGCGCTTCCAAAAGGTATGGAATATACGGGTCCGGGTTTTCTTGAAGGTAAGAAAATAGCCACCAGCTATCCTAATTTAGTCAATGATTTTTTAGTAAAAAACAAAATCACTGCCGAAATACACGAAATTAGCGGCAGTGTGGAAATTGCGCCCGGCATTGGTTTGGCTGATGTGATATGCGACCTGGTAAGTTCCGGTTCTACATTGTTTATGAACGGGCTAAAGGAAGCGGAAATTATTCTGCATTCACAATCCGCTTTAATAAAAACACACAATCTTTCTTCAGAGAAGCAGGCAATTCTTGATAAGTTGATTTTCAGAATTCAAACTGTGAGAAAAGCGAAAAATAAAAAATACGTTTTAATGAATGTGCCTGATAATTGTATAGAAAAGATTATACAGATTTTGCCGGGTATGAAAAGTCCCACCATACTACCGCTGGCAGAAAACGGCTGGAGCAGCATTCACACTGTATTAAGTGAAAATGAGTTTTGGGACAATATTGAAAAAATAAAAAGTGCAGGCGCAGAAGATATTCTTGTGTTGCCCATTGAAAAAATGGTTATATAAATGTATACACACATGAAGAAATATTTTGAACCACCGCGGGAAAACTGGGAAAGCATTGCACAGCGTACGGTAATAGATACAACCACACTCGTTGCAAAGGTAAAAAACGTATTGGATGATGTAAAAATAAAAGGCGATGAAGCTGTAATCCAATATACAAAACAGTTTGACGCCGTAGATATAAAAGATTTCGTTGTTACAAAAGAAGCGTTGAATGCTGCCGATCTCTCTGTTTCACCAGAATTAAAGCAGGCTATTGAATCGGCGTATAATAATATTCATGCTTTTCATCAATCGCAAAAAGATAAGGTAGAAATTATTGACACCATGCCGGGCATTGCATGCTGGAGAAAGTCGGTAGGTATTGAAAAAGTGGGATTGTATATACCGGGCGGCTCAGCACCTTTGTTTTCAACAGTTTTGATGCTGGCTATTCCTGCGCAAATAGCGGGCTGCAAAGAAGTAGTGCTTTGTACGCCTCCTGCAAAAGACGGTTCTGTGCATCCGGCAATACTTTATTGTGCAAAACTATGTGGTGTGCATAAAGTTTTTAAAATTGGTGGGGTGCAGGCCATAGCCGCGATGGCTTATGGTACAGAAAGCGTTCCGGGCGTGTATAAAATTTTTGGACCCGGCAATCAGTTTGTAACTTGTGCCAAGCAATTGGTGCAATTAGAAGGCATACCTATTGATATGCCCGCAGGACCCAGTGAAGTATGCGTATTAGCCGACGATAGCGCCAATGCGGCTTTCATCGCGTCTGATTTACTTTCGCAAGCCGAGCATGGTGCAGACAGCCAGTCTGTTTTAGTAAGCATGTCAAAAAAAATAATAGAGCAGGTAGAGCAGGAAATAAATACACAATTAAACGATTTGTCCAGAAAGACCATAGCCGGAAAAGCTTTACAAAACAGTAGGATAATTTATTTTGAGAATAAAAATACAGCTGTTGATTTTGTAAATGAATATGCAGCGGAGCACCTGATTATTTCTTGTGAAACTGCCGATGAGCTGGGGGAAATGATTACAAATGCAGGTTCGGTATTTTTAGGAAATTATTCTCCCGAAAGCGCGGGCGATTATGCAAGCGGTACCAATCATACACTTCCTACAAATGGATTTGCAAAAGCATATAGCGGTGTAAGCGTAGATAGTTTTGTAAAGAAGATCACATTCCAAAAATTATCTAAAAAAGGACTGTCTGCCATTGCCGATACAGTAATCACTATGGCTCACGCCGAAGGATTGGATGCACATGCGAATGCTGTAAAATACAGGATTGACGAATAAAGTAATTTTACATAAAAAAATTATCTGACAATTATAACTTACATGTTTAGTTTAGAAAATATAATCAGAAAAAATATAAAGAATTTAAAACCTTATTCTTCTGCCAGAGATGAGTTTTCAGGTGAAGCGAAAATTTTTTTAGACGCCAACGAAAATAGTCTTGGCTCGCCATTGCTGAAGTGGTACAACCGCTATCCCGATCCGCATCAAAAACAACTAAAGCAGGTACTCGGTGAAATAAAAAATATTGATGCCGCGCAAATATTCCTTGGCAATGGCAGCGATGAATGCATTGATCTTCTGTACAGATGTTTTTGCAATCCCGGAGAAGATAATATAATTGTATGCCCGCCAACGTATGGAATGTACGAAGTATCCGCTAATATAAATGACGTGGAAATACGCTATGCGCCTTTATTAGAAGATTATCAACTCAACCTGGCACACATAGAAACGTTGATAAATGAGCATACAAAAATAATATGGTTATGCTCGCCCAATAATCCTACAGGTAATTCTCTCGATCGAGATGATGTAGAAATGGTGCTTAATAACTTTTCGGGATTGGTAGTGATTGATGAAGCTTATATCAATTTTTCCCGACAAAAATCTTTTTTACAGGAATTACAGGAGTATCCTAATTTAATAGTTCTGCAAACTTTTAGCAAAGCATGGGGACTGGCGGGCTTGCGCTTAGGAATGGCCTTTGCTTCTAAAGAAATTATAGAAATATTAGACAGAGTAAAACCTCCGTACAACGTTAATCAGGCTACACAGGAACTGGCGTTAAAAGCGTTGGAAGAACTGGGTCAGGTAAATGAAATGATCAAAGAAATTGTTGATATGCGCAACGCGCTTGCGACTGTGTTTGTGCAAATTCCCGGTGTGGAAAAAGTATATCCTTCCGATGCCAATTTTTTATTGGTAAAAATACAAGATGCAAACAAGATATATAACTTTTTACTTACTAAAGGAATAGTTGTGAGAGATAGAAGTAAAGTAGAACTATGCGAAGATTGCTTACGGATAACCATTGGTACGGAAAAAGAAAATACAGTACTGGTAGATGCTTTAGCCGAATGGGTAGAAGTAAATTATTGATTTTGTATAATAACAGATATTAGCACAACAATAACTTTTTTTTATTAACAATGGCAAGTATTTTGAAACATCATCAATAAAATAATTTACATAAAAACTGATATACCATGGAACAAAAAAGAACACAATTAATTAGTGACGACCTGAGAGCAAATGCCAATGCTACTACTCAAGGTAATAGCGTTAGAGACCCTAATCATATAAGATTGACATCCTATAATGTTGATGAGAAGTTTATTACAGCCAAGTTTGCCAATGTAGATGACTTGAGAAAGGCATACGACATAATTGTAAATCATGGTTATCCTAATGACGAAATAGTACTGGCAATTGTAGGAAGAACGGAAGATGAATTTTTTAAATCTGTAGATGCGCTAGGAAGAGCTTTTGAAGAAGAAAACGCCGAGCATAAATATGTATCAATGGGATTGGAATCTACCAGCAGTGAGATGACTCATTACATAAGCGGCGTATGGGATTCTAACAATGCAGTAATCATAAACAATTAATTTTGTAATTAAAATATAACATAGCTTTTATTTTAAAATTTAACCGGATTTGTATATCCGGTTTTTTTATTTTTTCTATAACTTAATCTACTTTTCATCAATTTGAAGTATATTTAACTTTAGATAAAAATGAGTTGAATGGCTAAAATAAAAACAGCTTTTTTTTGCAGTAGTTGCGGTTACGAAAGTGCTAAATGGCTCGGCAAATGTCCTTCTTGTAACTCCTGGAACACTTTTGTGGAAGAAGTAATAGAAAGAAATGATAAGTCCTCCGCTGCTGAGTGGAAGAATTATAAAGAAGGCGACGAAAAAAAATCATTTAAAGCAGTTGCATTAAGCGACGTTGTTTTTAAAGAAGAAGAGCGTATAAAAACGAAAGATGAAGAGCTCAACAGAGTGCTCGGCGGCGGAATAGTGCGTGGGAGCATTGTATTGGTTGGTGGCGAACCGGGCATTGGCAAAAGTACGTTGTTCTTGCAAAATTGTTTGCAATTACAAGAGTATAGTACACTGTATGTGAGTGGAGAAGAAAGCGCAGAACAAATAAAGATGCGTGCCGACAGGTTAGGTATTAAAAACGATAATTTCTATTTGCTTACAGAAACATCCACGCAGGTTATTTTTAAAGAAATAAAAAAACTTAAACCCGATATAGTGGTTGTGGATTCTATTCAAACCATACAAAGTGAAGTAATCGAATCTTCTGCGGGAAGCATATCTCAGATAAGAGAAACAGCCGGCGAATTACAGCGTTTTGCCAAAGAAACCGGCACGCCTGTATTTTTGATAGGTCATATCACCAAGGATGGAAATATTGCCGGACCAAAAATCCTTGAACATATGGTAGATACGGTAATACAGTTTGAAGGCGACAGACATTATGCTTACAGGATTTTACGCACTTTAAAGAATCGTTTTGGCAGCACTTCAGAATTAGGCATTTATGAAATGACCGGTGAAGGTATGCGTATCGTACGCAATCCTTCGGAATTGCTGATAGCACAAAAAGAACACGAGCTTAGCGGCAGCGCTATCGCAGCCAGTATGGAAGGCATGAGGCCGCTGCTGATAGAAACACAGGCGCTTGTAACGCAAAGTGTTTATGGCACGCCGCAGAGAACGGCTACAGGCTTTGATTTGAGACGATTGCAATTGTTATTGGCAGTGCTTGAAAAGCGCGGCGGATTTTTATTTGGCATGAAGGATGTTTTTGTAAATATAGCAGGCGGGTTAAAGGTGGAAGATCCTTCAATTGATTTGTCTATAATCTGCGCACTGCTCTCTTCCTACGAAGATGTGCCGCTGCCGCCACATATTTGTTTTGCAGGAGAAATAGGTTTAAGCGGCGAAATAAGAGCTGTGAATAGGATAGAGCAGCGTATTGCAGAGGCAGAAAAGTTGGGCTTTGAAAAAATTGTAGTATCTAAATTTAATAAAAAAGCGGTGACAAGACAAAATTATAATATTGAAGTAATTGCTTTAGGTAAAGTAGAAGAAGTATACCAATATTTATTTTAAAATTATTCTAATGATAAAAATCATTAAAATACATCAAATAAAATTCCTTAACTTAGAGTCTTAAAAAAAATCATAATCTAATGGAAGGCACAACTCAACAACAACAATATGCTATAGGCATAGACATCGGCGGAACGAATACAGTATTTGGTTTGGTTGATAGAAGAGGTCATATTACATTTCGTGGAGCTATTTCCACCAAAAAACACGAGAATATAGACGAATACCTCGAAGAATTGTACACAACCTTAAAGCCTATAATTGATGAGGCGGGCGGTCCGCAAAAAATAAAAGGTATTGGTATAGGTGCACCAAACGGAAACTATTATACAGGTACTATAGACTACGCGCCTAACCTTCAGTGGAAAGGACGTATTGAGTTGGTAAAAATGGTACAGGAAAAGTTTGGTATACAGGCTAAGCTAACGAACGATGCTAACGCTGCTGCAGTAGGAGAGATGACGTACGGTGCTGCAAGAGGTATGAAAGAATTTATCATGATTACTTTAGGCACAGGTGTAGGTAGCGGTATTGTTGTAAATGGCCAGGTTGTTTACGGACATGACGGCTTTGCCGGAGAACTAGGCCACAATATTATTATCCCTGAGGGCAGAATGCATTGGTCTACAGGGTTTGCCGGTTCTTTAGAAGCGTATGCTTCCGCTACAGGTGTAAGGCTTACATCGCTTGAGCTGCTTGAGCAGAATCCTGACAGAGAAAGTATTTTAAGAAACTACGAAGCCAACGAAATAGACAGTCGTTTGGTATATGATTGCGCTATTCAAGGCGACGAACTGGCTATAGATGTATATAATTATACAGGAAAAATATTGGGTATGGCACTAGCCAATTTCGTAATGTTCTCTTCACCGCAGACTATTGTCTTGTTCGGTGGATTAACCAAAGCCGGAGATTTGATATTCAAACCTACCAAGCAATCTATGGAAGAAAATCTGCTGCCTATATTCAGGAATAAAGTAGACATTATTCCCAGTGAACTAAAAGAAGCAGACGCGGCAATATTAGGTGCAAGCGCATTGGTGTGGGAACTATAAATAAGTTTTGGATTGTAATTCTGCAAAAGCTTTGAAACCTAAAAGATTCAAAGCTTTTGCTTTTTAATAATACTTCTTTTTTTTAATTATGCTAAAGATTATTACCTCAGCACAAATGAAAGAGGCAGATGCTTTTACCATTCGAGATCAGTCAATTTCTTCTTATGATTTAATGGAAAAAGCTTCAGCTGCTTTCGTGAAAATTTTTATTCATGAAAATCCAGATACAGCATTAAAGATCGCAGTATTTTGTGGTATGGGTAATAATGGTGGGGATGGGTTGGCAATTGCGCGATTGTTATATAATCGGGGTTATCTAAACATTACAGTTTTTACAATAAAATTTTCTTCTGCTCAAACAGAAGATAATTTAAAAAATGAAAAGGCCTTAACAAGCACAGGAGTAAAAGTGACAGCACTAAAAAATGCTGACTCGTTTGCAAATGTAGAGGCGGATGTATGTATTGATGCTATCTTTGGTTCGGGATTAAATAAATCACTATCCGGTGAATATTTGCAATTGATTACCAAAATCAATAATCTCTCAAAAAAAACATACGCGGTAGATATCCCTTCAGGTATGTTGGCAGATGGAGAGTTTGCTGAAGAATACAATGGCATTAAAGCTTATAAAACTATTTCATTTCAAAGAGCCAAACTCAACTTTTTCTTCCCTGAAAGCCTTGTCGCTACTAAGTTTTATGAAGTTGCAAACATTGATTTGTCAGAAGAATATATACAATCTTTGCCATCCGATTACTTTCAGATAGAAGATAAAGATGTAAAGAATATTTTACAGCCCAGAAGCAGGTTTTCGCATAAAGGTAATTATGGCCATGTATTGGTGGTGAGCGGAAGTACGCGTACTATGGGCGCGGCATTGTTAAATTGTATGGGTGTAGTTTTTTCAGGCGCAGGCTTGGTTTCCGCTTGTATTCCGGAATCTGGTTTGGCAACTTTAAATACCACTATACCCGAAGCCATGTATGTGCCCAGAGATGAAATAAATACGGAAGGTTTTATACAAAAATTCACTGCTGTGGCGGCAGGAAGTGGTTTAGGTATAAATGCGGAAGCCGGGAAAATAATTGAGCAGGTTATTTCCGCAGGTCGGTCGCTTGTGCTTGATGCCGATGCTTTGAATATGCTGGCTAAAAATAACGAGCTTCTCCATTTGCTTCCAGAGCATACTGTTCTTACGCCGCATGTGAAAGAGTTTGACAGACTGTTTGGAATGCACAAAAGTTGGTGGGCAAGGATGAAAACGGCTCGCAATGAAGCTTTGAGCAGAAAAATAATAATCGTTTTAAAAAACCAGTATACATTTATTTGTTCTTACGATGGAAAAGTTTACATCAATTCCACCGGCAACCCGGCAATGGCGCAGGGGGGCATGGGCGATGTACTTACCGGTATCATAGCTTCTTTTCGTGCACAGGGATATGACCCAATAGCTTCTTGTATTTTGGCTTGTTATATTCATGGCAAAGCAGGAGATACGCTTGCCAAAAACAAAATAGTAGTTACTGCTTCTGAACTGGCAAAACAGATTGCAATAGAAATGAAGCACGCGATAAGTACAAATTAGTGCTTATTCTACAATAGAAATTTTAAGCATATTAGTGGGTAAATGCTTGGAAACCGGCGTAGAGCCTGTGTTTACAACAATATCCCCTTTTTTTATAAGCTTACCTTTTTTAAGAATGGCTATCTGATCTTCCAATATTTCATCAAGTCCTTCTTCTTCATCATAAAAGAAAGCTCTGATGCCCCAGCCAAGTCCCAGTTGTGTAACCAAAGAGTTTGTTTTGGTAAATACATACAAAGGTTGGCGGGGACGAAAACTGCTTAAGCAAAAACCTGTATAGCCACTTTGCGTCATGCCAATGATGGCCGCGGCATTTATATCCGAAGCTATTTTACAAGTGCTGTAGCAGAGCGCGTCACTGATTACAGAAGGTTCGTTAGAATCTTCTCTGTCGTATATATATTCTGTGTTTTCTACTTCCAAGATAATTTTACGCATTGTTTGTACTACCAGTGCCGGGTGATTACCCATGGCGGTTTCGCCGCTAAGCATTACGGCATCAGCACCTTCCAGCACGGCGTTAGACACGTCGGTGATCTCACTTCTGTTGGGTCTGGTGCGTTCTATCATACTTTCCATCATTTGCGTAGCTACTACTACAGGCTTAGAAGCCACCAGGCATTTTCTGATAATACGTCTCTGAGCATTCGGTACTTTTTCTACAGGCAGCTCTACACCTAAGTCGCCTCTGGCAACCATTATAGCATCAGATTCGGCAATGATTTCATCTAAATAATTCATGGCAGAAGGCATTTCGATCTTGGCCATTACTTTTATTTTAGATTTTTTATCTTTTACTTTATGTTTTAAGTTGATGATATCTTCGGGTTTTCTTACAAAGGAAAGAGCCACCCAGTCCAATTCCTCTTCTATAATAAATTCAAGATCCTGAAAGTCTTTCTTCGTCATGGCCGGAAGAGAAATATCTGTATCGGGCAGGTTTACGCCTTTTTTAGGAAGCAGTGTGCCGCCGAAATTTACCTTTACGGTTACTTCTCCTGTATCGTTGTTAATTTTGGTAACCTGAACTTCAATTTTTCCATCATCAATTAATATTTTCTCACCTACTTTTACATCGTTGTGCAGGTTGGGGTAGGATACGTATATTTTTTGCTTGGTGCCGATAACTTTCTCTCTTGACGTAAAAACCAGCTCGTCGCCGGGAACTATGTTTATATGCCCGTTTTCCAATTCACCTAAACGTAATTTGGGTCCCTGCAAATCGCCAAGGATAGATATGTAGTAAGGTTTCAGTCGGTTGATTTTGCGGATGTGATTGATGATGGTAAGCTTGTCTTCATGGCTGCCATGAGAGAAATTCAGCCGAAATACATTTACTCCGGATTTTACTAATTCTAGCAGTTGTTCATATTTATCGCAAGCCGGTCCTACGGTAGCCACAATTTTCGTTCTGTGAATATCGTGTGTGATATCAAAACTATCTGCGTCTCTTGTGTAGAATTTTTCTATTATTTCTTTCATCCGTATATTTTTAATTTTCTTAATGGTCACATGGAATTATTTCCAGTGCGCTTCGTTTTGGTAAATAATTATCTTTCGTTGTTGTAGATAATCTTAATGTTCATTTCACGCGCCTTTTGTTGCTATAGAGTAAATCGTATAAGAATAGTAAACCCTATAAATTTAAAAGCAGGGAATTAGTTTTATTGTTTTAAATTGATTTTGCAAAAACGAAATTATAGTAATTTTATATTTAAAATTAAATATTAATTTTATAGCTGCATATAAAGACTGGTTTGGTGTTTATTTTCTTAATTTTAATAAGAAAGTACTTTCGCCATGGTAACAAGATCTTTATCTATCTCCTGATTTTTTTTAGAGATTGCGTCTTGTAAGGGTACATACGCAATTTTATCATTTTGTACACCAACCATTATTTGATTCTGCCCTTCAAGCAATGCCAGCACTGCATGATAGCCCATTCTGCTTGCCAGCATTCTGTCTATGCCGGTAGGTGAGCCTCCTCTTTGTACGTGCCCGAGTATGGTAACTTTTGTGTCAAGATAGGGTAATGCTTCTTTAATTACTTCGGCTACTTTTGTGGCGCCTCCAAATTCGTCTCCTTCCGCTACTACAATCAGGTTTACCAGTTTTTTTCTTCTGGCTCTTGATTTCATTCCTTTTATTACATCTTCAATTTCTGTATTGGTTTCGGGTATCAATATGGTTTCGGCTCCTGTGCCTATGCCGGAGTATAAAGCTATGTAGCCGGCGTTTCTTCCCATCACTTCTACAATGAAAAGACGATCGTGCGCATCGGCGGTATCCCTGATTTTATCAATGCATTCAACAGCTGTATTTACTGCCGTATCAAAACCAATGGTAGAGTCGGTGCCGTAGCAGTCTTTGTCGATAGTGCCCGGTAAGCCTATTACCGCAATGCCATGTTCTTCCGATAGTTTCAGTCCGCCGGTGAAGCTTCCGTCACCACCAATTACTATTAAGCTGTCAATTCCTCTTTTATGTAAATTTTTATAAGCTTTTTTTCTTCCTTCAGGCGTTTTAAATTCTTCGCTTCTGGCAGATTTTAAAACTGTACCCCCTCTTTGAATAATATTGGCAACGGATTTAGAATCCATTAAAAATATATCGTCTTCTATTAACCCGCTATAACCTCTTCTTATGCCGTACACCTCAATTTTTTTGTATATCGCGGTTCTTACTACAGCCCTTAATGTGGCATTCATGCCCGGAGCGTCTCCACCTGATGTTAAAACCGCAATTTTAGAAATTTTCTTTTTTGCCATATTCAATACATTAATTTAATAAGATGCGCAAAGGTACAAATTTAATCAGGTAAAAACTAACAAAAACGGAATACCAAGGCAATAATTAATTATAAAATAATCTTGCAGCGGCTTAATACATTTCTCCTTTTTTGTAAACTCTTTTAAGCGGAATGCTTCTTGATGATGATACCAGTAGCGGAAATTTCTCTACCTGCACGTAGCTGGAGTCAAGCCCGAAACTGCGCGCTTCGCTCACGCTTAACTTCTTCAGCCAGAAATAGGCTTTCATAATTATTTTTTCTACAAACGGCAGCTCGTTATCGTTAGAAAGAAACTTTTCCATTACAATAAACATCCAGTCGCCAACAATATTGTTTCTTTCGAGGCTTTCATAGCGGCTGGTAACATTGACTTCTTTATTGGCTATTAATTCTTCCACCACCTTACGCATCATAGCCTGTATTTTCTGTTCTACTCTAAAGCCCAACCTGAACTCCACGCGTATGATATCGTTAGGAATAATGTGCTCTACCTGGTATTCGCAGGTATACGGGTCGTCTAATGTATCAACGTGTACAAACCAATAAATATCGGCTCTTTTGGGCTTTCTGTTCAAGATGGAGTATACCACCTTATGCTCAATTTCCTTAGGATTGTCGGCGCTGGTCATATACACCAGATGGGTGGATGTTCTGGCTACGGTTTTATCGTTGCTTAATTCCTGTATCAATGGAATATAATGCTCTAACCGAACAAATTCTACATAACGATTTTTGATTTTCCTGCTCCTGAACCATACATACATAATGGTGAAAATAATGCCACCGAGAATAAGCGTAACGTAACCTCCGTGCGGGAATTTTTCAAGATTGGCAATCAGGAATGATAGTTCTATCATTAAATACACCAGCATGAAAGCCACGATAAGAGCTGGTTTTGTACGTTTTTTTACCAGATAAAAAACAAATAAGATAGTAGTAGACAACATACATAGCGTAATGGCCAGGCCGTATGCCGCTTCCATTTGAGAAGATTTCTGAAAATATAACACTACGAACATGCATCCTGCCCAAAGCATAAGATTTACACCGGGTATAAACACCTGTCCACGCTCTTCCGAAGGATAATTGATCTTCATTTTAGGCCATAAGTTTAGCCTGATAGCTTCTGAAATAAGTGTGAATGAGCCCGATATCATGGCCTGCGATGCAATGATGGCGGCAAGTGTAGCTATGATAATACCTATGATGGTAAACCATTCGGGCATGATGGCATAAAACGGATTTTGCAATAAAGCGGCTGTAGGATGCTCGCTGGCAAATGCAGCATCGGCAAGCAGTTCGGAGTTGGCGAATACGCGCCCTTCTTGCGTAAGCAGATAAGCCGACTGGCCGGCATAGTTGAGTATTAAAGCTATTTTCACAAATATCCAACTCACACGGATATTTTGTTTGCCTACATGTCCTAAATCTGAATACAAAGCCTCTGCGCCCGTAGTACACAAAAATACAGCGCCCAGCAACCAGAATCCTGATGGATATTGCGTTAGCAGCTGTATGGCATAATACGGATTAATGGCTTTCAGTACAGAATAATCGTAATGAATATTGGCAATACCTAAAATAGCCAGCATAGAAAACCATACAATCATTACGGGACCAAACGCCCGGCCAATACTGGCAGTGCCAAATTGCTGCAGTATGAAAATTAAACTTATAATGCTTAATACGATAACCACAACTTTAGACTGAGACATATCGCCCAGGCCGGGTATCTGCCTTATCCCTTCTATAGCGGAAGTAACGGTGATGGGTGGCGTAATAATACCATCAGAAAGCAGAAACGCACCGCCTATCATAGCCGGATATACCAGCCATTTTTTTTGCCGTCTTACCAAAGTAAGCAAAGAGAATGTACCTCCTTCACCTTTATTGTCGGCATTTAAAACCAACAGCACGTATTTTACAGTGGTTTGTAAAGTAAGTGTCCAGATGATGCACGACAAACCTCCAATAATGAGCAGTTCGCTTATGGGTTTACCATTGATAATAGCGCTAAAGACATAGAGAGGGGATGTGCCGATATCTCCGTAGATAATACCCAGCGCAACGACCAGTCCGGCCAGGCTGAGGGTGTTGAGGTTTTTCTTATTCACTTATAAAAAGTTTTCCAAATAGAAAATCCATGCGAAATTAGAACTAATTTCAAAACTGCCTAATAAAAGCTACAAGATATTTATAAACATTTGTTTTTCTAGGAGTACGCCATTGGGTTATGCGCAATAGTATTTTATTTTTTTAGGATGCCATTTTTCACGCTTTCTTCAATAAGATTTTCGGCATAGCTCCATAATTCTTTTGAACCGTTTTGTATAGCTTTTTTCTTATTGTAAACTGTTTGGTAGGTAATTTCAAACTCTTTCCAGGTGCCTCCGCTGTTCGAAGTGTTCTGCAATAAAGGTTCCAGCCTGTCCATTGAACGGGCAAACTTTGCCTCGTTGGAAGTACCTTCTTCAAATTCGGTCCAAATTGCCAGAAATTCTGCCGCTTGTTTTTCGGGCAGCATACTAAAAATCCTTTGGGCGCATTTCAGTTCTTCCTCCGTATTTTCATGACATTTATTTTGATCGTATATAAAAGTATCGCCGGCATCAATTTCCACAATATCATGTATCAATACCATTTTTATTACTTTCAGCAGATCAATATCCGCATTGGAATATTCATACAAAACCATCGCCATTAGGGCTAAATGCCAACTATGCTCAGCGTCGTTTTCATTTCTGTCGCTGTTAAATAATTTTGTTCGTCTTTGAATGTATTTTAATTTATCTATTTCTTTAATAAACTCTATTTGCTTCAATAAATCCTCGTTTATCATATTTCCTTTTTTATTTGGTTGCTGCTGCACAGCGAAGTTCTCAAAATGTTTATAAACCAACAAAATATTTTCAGTTGAAAACACTGTTATGTTTTTATTATTTCTTTGCCATACATTTTAAATATTGTTAGTTTTTTATGAATAACATATCAAAATTAACTGTAACTTTGTAAGCAGTAAAATATAATAATTTTTAAACTAAAAAACATAATATTATGAGCTTTATAGCTGATGTATTCGCAAGACAAATTCTGGATAGCCGCGGCAATCCTACAGTAGAAGTAGATGTAATTACTGATAATGGTGCTCTTGGCAGAGCGGCTGTTCCTTCAGGAGCTTCTACCGGTATTCACGAAGCGGTTGAACTTCGTGACGGCGATAAAAAAGTATACATGGGTAAGGGCGTTTTGAAAGCGGTGAAAAATGTAAACGAAGTAATAGCCGAACACCTGATAGGATGGGATGTTACTGACCAGGTGGGCATTGACAGAATGATGCTGGAACTTGACGGTACTGAAAATAAAAGCAAATTAGGCGCTAACGCTATCTTAGCCGTATCGCTTGCCGTAGCTAAAGCAGCTGCAGAAGAAGTTGGTCTTCCGCTTTACAGGTATATTGGCGGTGTAAACGCTACTGTATTACCTTGTCCGATGATGAACATTTTGAACGGAGGTGTTCATGCCGATAATAAAATTGATTATCAGGAGTATATGATTGTACCACACGGTGCCAAAAGCTTTAGCGAAGCGCTTCGCTGGGGTACAGAAATTTTCCATCACCTGAAAGATGTATTGAAGAAAAAAGGATACAGCACTAACGTAGGTGACGAAGGAGGATTTGCACCTGATATCCAAAGTAACGAAGAAGCGATCGAAACAGTGATAGAAGCCATCAAGGCCGCTGGTTACAAGCCCGGCAAAGATGTATCTATTGCCCTGGATGCCGCAAGTAGCGAAATGTATCAGAAAAACGGCAAATATAAATTTTACAAATCAAGCGGTAAAGAATTAACTTCAGACCAGATGGTAGAATACTGGAAAGAGTGGACTACTAAATATCCTATCGTATCTATCGAAGATGGTATGGCAGAAGAAGATTGGAAAGGTTGGAAAAAATTGACTGAAGCTATCGGTGATAAAGTACAACTGGTAGGTGATGACCTGTTTGTAACTAACAGCAAAATCCTTAAAAAAGGTATTGAAACCGGTACCGCCAACAGTATTCTTATTAAAGTAAACCAGATTGGTTCTTTAACTGAAACTATCCAGGCTGTACAAATGGCACAACATGCGGGTTATACTACCGTTATGAGTCACAGAAGCGGTGAAACAGAAGATTATACCATCGCTGATTTGGCAGTGGCATTAAATTGCGGACAAATTAAAACCGGTTCTGCAAGCCGTAGCGACCGTATGGCTAAATACAACCAGTTAATTCGTATTGAAGAGCAATTAGATACGGATGGCGTATATGCTAATTTATTCAACGGAAAAGAAGAAACCAAAGCCACTAAAACCAGTAAGAAAAAATAAAAAATAGAAATCAATATTAGATATAAACCTGCTTCATTAAAGAGCAGGTTTTTTTTATATCTTTAGTATATATTTTTTAAATTCTTTAAACAAATAGATTAGAATATGCAAAAAATTCATATAATTTTTTTGATAGTTGTAATCGTATTTTTAATATCATTCTGTTTATATTTTTTCTATAACAGAGACACCATAAGCAATACTCAATTTATTATACAAGTTGCTGCCTCGATATGTATCATTTTTGCATTATTGTTTTCAAAAGACAGAAAGCAAACGCGTAATGAAAAGATAATTGTAGTATCTGTTTTACTAATCTCACTAATCATTCTCAGTTACTTCTTTCTTTTTTAAAATTAAAAAATTAATTTTTTGAATACTAAAAGGCTTCTGCAATTTGGAATAAATATTGCGAAGCCTTTTCTCTTTAATTTTACACAGGTTATATTTTTTATGTAAATTTGATTTCTCAAAAAATTAAAATCATTATGGCAATAGTAGATTTAATAATGCCGCAGTTGGGCGAGGGAATTATGGAGGCAACAGTACTTAACTGGCTTAAGAAAGAAGGCGAAAGAGTAGAAGAAGAAGAACCCATTGTAGAAATCGCGACCGATAAAGTGGATAGCGAAGTGCCCAGTACTGCAGCAGGTATTATTAAAGAAACATTGTATAAACAAAACGATATAGTAAAGATAGGCGCCGTATTGGCGAGAATTGAAACAGAAGCAGGGAAGGCGGCAACTGAGCAAACTGATACTGAACCCGAATTGGGAACAGCTGATAATGAAGAACAACAGGCTGTAGAAGAATTAAATAAAGAAATTCCGCTACCGGCACCTGATACAAATGAGAAACGCACTGAACCAATAAACACAGCTGCTGCTAACAATGGATTTTACTCACCGCTGGTGCTAAATATCGCGAGAGCGGAAGGTATTACATTTAGCGAGTTAGAAAAAATTCCCGGTACGGGCAAAGAAGCGCGCTTATCTAAAAATGATTTACTGGCATATATAGAAAGAAGAAAATCAGGTACAGAAAGTCAGCCTCAATTCGTACGCGAAGAAGAAGAGAAAAAGCAAACGCCTCAACATATTACTCCTGAAAAATCCGTACAAACAATTGCTACCGGAGCTACGGAAATTGTAGAAATGGACAGAATGCGCAAGCTGATTGCCCACCACATGAAAGAGAGCCAAAACATAAGCGCTACTGTTACCAGCTTTGCAGAAGCAGACGTTACTGCCATGTCTAACTGGAGAGAAAAAGTAAAAACGGAATTTGAAAAAAGAGAAAATACAAAAATTACTTTCACTCCTTTATTCATAGAATGTGTGGCAAGAGTATTAAGAAAATACCCGCTTGTCAACAGCTCTGTTGACGGAGATAAAATCATTATTAAAAAAGACATCAACATTGGCGTGGCTACCGCGCTGCCCGGAGGAAACCTTATTGTACCTGTCATTAAAAATGCTGACAATCTTAATTTAGTGGGGCTTGCCAACCGTGTAAACACGCTTGCCAATAATGCCCGAAAAAATAAATTGCAACCTGCCGATACGCAAGGTGGTACCTTCTCTGTTACTAACGTTGGCGGTTTTGGAAGTATCACCGGTACGCCTATTATCAATCAGCCACAAGTAGCCATCCTTGCTTTAGGCGCTATTAAAAAGAAGCCTGTAGTAATAGAAACAAAGGAAGGAGATGTGATAGCCATCCGGCAAATGATGATACTTTCGCTAAGCTACGATCATAGAATTATTGACGGTGCTATGGGCTCTAAATTCTTAGATGACGTGGTAAAAGAATTTGAAAACTGGGATACAGACAGAAGCTATTAACCTTCTTCAAGTAAATACTTGTTATATCCTGTTTGGTACACGCCGGGCTGTGTATTATCATACAGATCTTTTACCGAGCCAAATCCTATAGCATCTCTCAAGTGGCCGTCTTCAATTGTTTCAGAGGCTTTACGCACTATGTTTTTACCGTATTTATCTTTGATGGTGTAAACAGTTTTGCGTAGCATGTCTTTCTGTATTTTGTTATCAAAAAGGCTGTACTGCAAATATTTAGCGGCTATAAAATTGCCTACAATCACACACATGGAACGCATGTTTTTTGAGAGAACATGAGCCGGCGCCGATTGTGCTTCGTAGGCGGCTATTCGTTTCTGTATATAGTGCAGCATATCTATACCGTCTTGTAAAGGCTCTTGTATTTTAATAGAGGTTTTCCATTCTGTATCATCGTAATAATAAGCGCAAAAATAGATTTCTCTGCAGAATATTTCAGACTTTACCATACGCTGTTCCAGCCGGGTACACAATGAAATAAGCATACCCAGTAAAGATTTTTTACTGGCACGGGTTTTAGCAGATAATGTGCGCATAGCACTCATTCTTTTATATGCAGAAGTGTAAAGATCTACTTCCGCGAAATGTAGTCTATAGTACCAGTAATTTCCCGTTACTCCTCCAAAAGCCTTGCGCAGTAAGGATTCTGAAGCGTTCAGCATATCTATGGGATGGTAAATGCCGGCACGGTTCAGTCGTTTTTCATTGGCCAACGCTATGCCGGGCAAATCTGTCAGCTTCAGGCGCAGTAAATATTTTTCAATATTATCCGGTGTAATCTCGATCAGCCCGTCGGGTTTTTGTATTTCCGTAGCAAGCTTAGCCAGAAAAACATTTTGCGAAATACCAATAGAGCAGGTTATGTATGGGCCTACCTGGTGGTATATATCTTTTTTTATCTTTATTGCCAATGCATGAAAATCTTTATAAAGATATTGATAAGCTGTAAGATTAAGTACCGCTTCATCAATGCTTTTAGGAATTGTATCTTCGCAATAAGCGCGTAAAATATTCATTATTTTTACGTGAATTTGCCTGTAATAAACAGGTCGGGCCGCCACCATTTTTATTTCGGGGCAAATGTTTTTTGCATCATGAAACCGCATGCCGGTTTTTACGCCAAAACGTTTCGCTTCTTTCGACGGAGCTATAATTACAGCCGTAGCATTTTCAAACGGGCATACACCTATGGGAATATCCCGGAGATGGGGCTGCAGCTGTTGTTCACAGCTTGCAAAGAAGCTGTTCATATCAATATACATAATTGCCATTCCCTTAGTTGCAGCCATCAGATTATTTCCGTTGTACGACATTGGTAATAAATTTATGACCACAAATATACTAATATATTTAGTTTTTTATACTAAAAATATTAGTATTTAAAAAGAGGAGAATTGTAGTGTAATTTTATTTGCTTTTATACTGGAAAACATTGTAAGGCAATGATGTGCCGGTTATTTTTAAAACTACCACACCATGTGGCGCTACACTTTTGGTAACGGTGCTGACATAAGATTTTTTAAAAGTTTCTTTGGTCCATAAGTCTTTGGTAGTATATCCTTTTGAAGCATTGATACTTACAGATTTCAGGTCGAAGCTGATCTGCTTAGTTTCTTTTGTTCTGTTTAACAAGGCTACTGCTACTTCTCCGCTCATAGTTGATATTAATGGTTTGGCCCAAACTTCGAGGTCGCCGTAATCAATTAATCTGCGAGCCTGGTATACAAACTTGCTTTGGTTTAATGCAATTATTTCGCGGTTGGTGATTATCTCTTTGGTTTGCTGAGACATAGTAGTTAAGTCATTGCCCAGCAATAGTGGTGAGTGCATCATGCACCACATGGAAAAGTGTGCTTTGTCTTCTTCATAGGTCATTCCTCTGCCCACCTGCAACATGTCCATATCGTTGTAATGGCCGTAAGAGCTGTATATCCATAAATCAGCGTTGATGTCAATGATGTTCAGGATAGATTCAAACTTATTATTTATATCTCCGGAAATTCTCCAGGAGTCTGCCACATTCGTTACCCACTTTCCCGGAAATTTCCAACGGCAAACATTGTACATCACGGAAGGCTTTATTTGTCTGGCCAGATTGCCTATTTGTGTATAACGTACCTCTTCGTCAAGTCCCATCCATTCTCCACCACACCAGTCTACTTTTATAAAATCAAAATCCCATTCTTTGAGAAATAAATGCAGGTCTTGCTCATCATGACCATACAATCCCATTCCTGATCCAATAGTATCTTTATCCCAATAGGATGCGCATGTGTTGGCTCCCGCATCGGAATATATCCCGGCTTTCAGACCTCTGGCGTGTATGTAGCTCGCTAAACTTTTCATGCCTCCCGGAAATCTTTTTTTATGAACCAGGATTTTTCCATTTGAGTCTCTGCCTCCAAAAAAGCCGTCATCAATATTAATAAATTTATATCCTGCTTCGGTTAGTTTAAGGTTTACCAAAGCGTCGGCTTGTGCTTTTACGATATCTTCATTAATATTCGTCCTATAATTGTTCCAACTGGCCCATCCCATTAAAGGTGTTTTCAGTTTTTCTGTGTGATAAGTACTTTGCTTAGTTTGTGCATTTACCGATAGTGTAAAAAGAAAAAAAACGAACAGAGTATAGTGTTTTATAAACATGGTACAGATATCTTAATGTAATTTTTTGTCTTAATAATATTTGCCTAAAGCTTCGTGCTTACTCTTTCTTTTTCAGTTTAGGTATTGCGGGCTTTATGGTTTTTACACTTGATTGCCTGAACAATAATACACTGATAGATATACCTATTGCCAATGTAAATAAAAGTGAAGCAGTAAGAACAAAGTTATGCAAAGTATCGTGCAACTCGTTAGGGCTTTGATTGAGACCGCTTTCATCCGTAAGCCTTATTAATCCGAGCATTGTACGATAAGCATATAAACCGGGAATCATCGTAATGCATGCCGGCATTGTAAATACCACAGGCGGTGTATGCGCTTTGTGTGCAAATACAATTCCCAACAGCCCGATGATGGCCGTGCCGCACATGGTAGAAGTGATAAGCCCGAAATCAAATCCCTGGTGTAGTAAAAAACGTATGCTGTGTCCCAGTCCGCCGAGCAGCCCGGCTATCAGCAAAACTTTTCGGGGTGTATTGAATAAACTGCCAAAGCCCGTCGCTACTAAAAAAGCGAAAGCAAAATCCTTTAGCATCAATAGTAAAATATTATCCATGATTAAAAATTATGAATGCCAAATATTAAAATTGAAAACGCCATGCCTACTGCAATACACAGTAACAGGAAACCGCCGTAAAAACCTCGCTGCATAGAAGTAGACACATATCCTTCTATTAAATCAATGACGGAATTTACCAATGGCACACCCGGCACTAAGTACAAAACCGATGTTGCCAATGCCTTTTCGGGCGAAGCGCCTAAATTATACACTACATCCAAAGAAACTATCATACTGGTAACAAAAGCTGCGGCAGTAACAGCGATCATAATGTTGTATCTTCTTTTAGTAATTTCCTGTCGTACAATCAAACCGATCATGGAAGCAAAAAAACTAAACATTACATCCACCCAATTACCATTAGACAGTACGCACAGCGAAGCACACGCAACGCCTACGCCCAACACTATTTGCCATCGTGGAAGGTGCGGTCGGGAAGCAATCTCTTCAAATTCTTCAGACACTTCATTTAGCGAAGGCTTGTCTTCATGTACCTTCCAGGAAAAAACACTAATGTCGGCCAGTGTATCAAAATGCACAAAATGCCCTTTCACTTTTTTGTAGTGCGTTGAGGTTACGGTAGGATCATTTTTGAATTTCGTAGTTAATATCATTCCTGAATAATCAAAAAATATTTCCGTATCTATGTCCATCGCATTGGCTATACGTCTTACGTTTCGGTCTATCCTGCCGCAATGCGCACCGGATTCCAGCAGGGTGGTGCCAATATTTAGCAGCAACTGGTTATGCTGTTCAATGGAGGTTTGCAGTTCTTGTTTTTCCATTCGTATATGCTAAAATAAACTGCTGCAAAAGTAGTCTTTTGTAATTGTTTTATCGAATATATTAAACAAACGATTGTGTCAGTGTGCTGCGAAATAATTTAATTCATCACTAAAGTCAAGGTGGGGAAATCGCTCGCTGTATTCCCGCGTTTGTATAAAATGGTTATGCAGGAATTTTTTATGTTGCACTGACTGAGCATTAAACGGCCGATGATTTTTTGCAATGGTTAGTTTTCTGAATTTTTCAGCCCATTCCTGTGTTTCTTTATCCATGCATTTTTCTGAAAAATTTTCTAATACAAATGTGGTAGCCGCATAATTGGGATGTGCCAGGTCTGCATCGTAAAAACGATAATCTCTTAATACATCTATCACCAGCTCGTATGCCGGAAAATAATAGAGTTTGTCAAATTTATTCACCAGGTGGTGAACAGCCTCTATCAGCCTGGCTTTACTGCGGTTGTTTTCTACCACACCATCGCGCAGATGCCGCACGGGGCTTATGGTAAACAATATGCGCAGGTCAGGGTTGAATTGAAACAGGCGGAAGATCGTTAAATCAAATGCCGATATAATTTCTTCAATGGTACACAAATGTTTTTGGAATGTCTGTGTCGGCGCTTTGTGGCAGTTGGCTACCGGGTAGTTATTTTCGGTAAGCCTGTATGAAAATGCCGAACCCAAAGTAATGATTAGCCATTTGGTATTTTTCAGAAAGGTATGCGCGGCTTGCTGAGAGGCGTTGATTTGCGCCAAGGTATCTTCCTTGTTGGTGCCCGAAAATCTGCTGTGATGATTCCAACTGTGCCAGGCTTCGTTAAGATAAAAAAGATCGGCCTCTGTATATTTTTTATTATCAACATAACTCACCAGACTGTTGCAAACACTTATAGGATCAAATAAAATACCATTGGGATTTTGCAGTACCTGAAACTTTACATTTTTTAAATGATTGCCTATGTGCTCTGTAAAGCAAGAGCCTGTGAGCATTACAGCATCGTTATAGGTAATGGCAGGTTGCAGTTCGGGGATATGTATATTGCTGAAAAATTGCATCAGGCAAAAATAAATAAAAAAAATCAAGATAAAATTTTGAAAAACTAAAATAATTAGTATATTTGCTAAGTAAATTAGTTTTAAAAGCAAAAAACTTTAGATATGAGTTACGCAGGACAAAACTTACGCTACCTCAGAAAGTTAAGAGGATGGACGCAAGACCAGTTTGCAACAAAGCTGGATATAAAAAGATCGCTGCTTGGCGCTTATGAAGAAGAGCGTGCCGAGCCAAGATTAGATATCCTTGAAAAAGTAAGCAGCATCTTTAAATTAAGTCTTGATGATCTATTACTTAAAGATATTTCTACAGAAAACGGCACAGGCCAGTATATTGACAAAAGACGTGCTATGAAAATATCTAAGGAAGAAAACAACCTTATACAGTTTGTGCCTGTGAAAGCAGCGGCCGGCTACCTGGCAGGCTATGCCGATAGTGAGTTTCTTGACGAGCTCAATACATTTACATTACCCATGCTTGCGCCCGGCTATTACCGTGCCTTCGAAATTGTGGGCGATAGTATGTTGCCTACACCAAGCGGCAGTGTGATAGTAGGAGAGAAAGTAGAAAAAGTAGAGGATATCAAAAATCAGAATCCATACGTAGTGATTTCTAAAAGCAATGGTATTGTGTACAAGAGAATTTCGCGCAACAATAAAGTAAAAGATAAATTGACGCTGATAAGCGATAATCCAATGTACGAACCATACAATCTACAGCTTGACGATGTATTGGAGCTGTGGAAAGCGCAAATGATCATTACACGCGCTGAAAAACAAAATCATTGGGATGTGAACCAGCTGGCAAGCATGGTCACCAATTTGCAGGAACAGGTTTCCAGCATGAAGAAAAAAATTAATTAAGGTTTCTGTTGAGAATAATAAGAGTAATGGTGGTTGAAAAACTGCCTTCTTTTTTTATAACAAAATAGCAAATTAGTTTTATATTGCTGAAAACAACTGTTAGAAAATCATTCTATATTTTTGTAGCTCTTAAACAATATATATGCATACAACAGGCGCGGAGAATAAAGAAGCTGCAAGAATAGAAGAGAAAAACAAAAAAGAAAAAAACTGGCTCAAATGGGGACCATATCTTAGCGAGCGCCAATGGGGTACAGTACGGGAAGATTACAGTGCGAACGGTGACGCGTGGAATTATGTTTCTTATTTTGACGCTTGCAGCAGGGCATACAGATGGGGCGAAGACGGCATTGCCGGGATAAGTGACGAACTGGGCAATATTTGCTTTTCGGTAGCGCTTTGGAATGAAAAGGACGCGCTTATAAAAGAAAGACTTTTTGGCTTAAGCAACCCGCAAGGCAATCATGGAGAAGATGTAAAGGAGTTGTATTATTATCTGGATAATACGCCTACACACTCTTACATGAAATATCTATACAAATACCCGCACAATAAATTTCCATACGAAGAACTGATAGAAACCAATAATCGAAGAACATTAGCGGAACCGGAATATGAATTGATAGAGACAGGGATATTTGACAATGACGAATATTTTGATGTGTATGTAGAGTACGCTAAGGCCGATGCAGACGATATTTATATAAAAATATCATTGGCCAACCGTGGCAATAAAGCGGCAAGGGTGCAGGTGATGCCCACGTTGTTTATGCGCAATCAATGGAGCTTTAAGCATGTAAACGAAAAGCCATACATACGCCGTACAGATAATGCAGCCAATCATGTAGAGGTATATGCTCCGCAGTCAGGAAATTATACATTATATTTTGATCAGCCCGATGAATGGCTTTTTACAGAAAATGAAACGAATGAACAGATTATTTTCAATAGAGAAAATGACCATCCATACAAAAAAGATTTGTTTCATAATGCAGTGCTGAATCATGATTTTTCTCTTACATCAAAAATAAAAAAAGCAACCAAGTTTGCACCTTTGTATCGCTTAAAAATAGAAGGCGGACAAACCCATACTTTGCATTTGCGTTTAACACAAAATCAAACTGAAAGGCCGCTTGAAAACAGTAATGACATTTTTGATCAGCGCATACACGAGTGCCATATTTTTTACAACCATCTTTTACAAAGTCAAAATCAGGAATGGGCAAGCATATATCGGCAGGCACTGTCAGGAATACTATGGTCAAAGCAATATTATCATTACAATATAGAAGAATGGCTGGATGGCGATTTGCAAAACGTGCATCCGCCTAAAAGCAGATATTACGGCAGAAATGCCCACTGGAAAAATCTGCGTAACGAAGAAATACTGCTCATGCCCGATAAATGGGAGTATCCATGGTATGCTTCCTGGGACTCGGCCTTTCATGTAGTTTCAATGGCTTTAGTAGATGTGGAGTTTGGCAAAGAGCAGCTGCAGATATTTCTGAAAGAATGGTATATGAAACCCAATGGACAAATACCCGCTTACGAATGGAACTTTAGTGATGTGAATCCACCCGTACAACCATGGGCGGCGCTGATGATTTTTAATATAGAGAGAAAGCAAAAAGGCAGGGGCGATGTATCTTTTTTGAAAAAAATATTCAACAAGCTGGCTTTGAATTTTACCTGGTGGGTAAACAGATTAGACCGTACACAAAACAATGTATTCGAAGGAGGCTTTTTAGGACTGGATAATATAGGCGTTTTTGACCGTAGCCAGGGCATCCCGGGAGAAGCGCATCTGGAACAGGTAGACGGCACATCATGGATGGCATTGTACTGCCTGATGATGCTGAAAATGAGTTTGCAGATTTCTAAAGAAGATGCGGCATACGAAGATATGGCTACCAAATATTTCGGACACTTTGTAGATATTGCAGAATCGCTCAATCATATAAGTGAAGATCATGTAGGAATATGGGATGAAAGTGATGGCTTTTTTTATGATAAGCTTGTATTTCCCGATGGAAGACAAGAAGCGGTAAAAGTGCGTTCTATAGTAGGAATGCTCTCTTTAATAGCCGTTATTCGTATTAGCGAAGAAACTTTTGAGCTATTGCCGCGATTCAAAAAAAGTTTTCTCTGGTTTAAAGAAAACAGAATGCACAAACTAAAATTTCCTATCATTCAGGAAACCGAACAACGAGGTGATGTTTTGCTTTCATTAGTTCCCAAAGACAGGATAAATATATTAATGAAATCTTTGCTGGATGAAGATGAATTTTTAAGTCCTTTTGGCATTCGCTCTTTATCTAAAATATACGAAGAACCGTATGTAATCAATTTAGAAGGTAATGATTATGAAATACAGTTTCAGCCTGCAGAGTCAGATTCTTCCATGTTTGGAGGCAACAGCAACTGGCGTGGGCCGGTATGGTTTCCTATCAACTTTATTTTGCTTGAGTCTTTAAGAGAGTTGTATAAATTTTTCGGACCGGAGAAAAAATACAACTATCCTTCTGATGCTGCCGAGCAGAAAGATTTTAAGCAGATAGGTGAAGCTATCAGTAAAAGACTTATCAGTTTATTTGAAAAAGATACAAACGGCAATCGTCCTGTAAACGGCCTGCACCAGAATTTGTATCAAAAAGAATTGTTTAGCGAGTTGATTTTGTTCTATGAATACTTTCATTCCGAAAACGGGCGGGGTGTGGGCGCTGCGCATCAAACCGGCTGGACAGCTCTTGTAGCTAATCTTATTCAGCGATTGGAAGATTAAAAATATCGTTGAATATATTTTCCTATGACCGGCATGGAACTTAATTCGCGGGCTTCTCTTTCAATAATAATGAAAATGAAAATACTTAAAAGTAAGCACCCTGCAATTGTTCTGTACCACAGATGCGGTGTATATAATTTTACTATTTCCTGCATACAAAAAGCTATCAGCATTACTATAAGATAAAAACTTACTTTAAGTATGTTGTAGGGTATTGGAAAATATTTTTGGCCCCATAAATAACAAATAACCACCATTATCAAATAACACAGCAGTGTGGTCCATGCAGAGGCAAGCATGCCATATTGCGGTATAAAGAAATAATTGCCCACAATAGTGATGAATGCGCCAATGACCGTGATATAAACACCTATACGCATTTTATCCGTAATCTTGTACCATACAGAAAGATTATAGTATATGCCACTCATGATATTGGCAAACAAAAGAATAGGTACTATGTACAATCCTACACGATAATCTTCCTGAATATAATATTTCCAATAGTCAATAAACAACGCGGTAACCAGAAACGCCACGCAGAGCGTAATGACAAACCAGTTCATTACTCTGGCATATAGTACTGGCGCGTTTTTATCGTTAGACTGGCTAAAGA
>JAEWKC010000044.1 GCA_023386235.1 Bacteroidota bacterium
ATATACGGCTGGCTAATGTGTACATTATTACGGTTCCAACACCTATTAATCAATACAACCAACCGGATTTGTCGTATGTAGAATCTGCCAGCGCTGCCGTGGGAAGAATGCTTAAAAAAGACGATATAGTTATTTACGAATCTACGGTATATCCGGGCTGTACAGAAGAGGTGTGCATACCTATTTTAGAAAAGGCTTCACGCCTGGTCTTTAACAAAGATTTCTTCTGTGGTTATTCTCCCGAAAGAATTAACCCTGGCGATAAGGTCAATACCATTGATACAATCAAAAAAATCACCTCGGGCTCCAATGCCATTATAGCCGAAAAAATTGATAGGCTGTACGCTTCTGTTATTACAGCAGGCACTTACAAAGCATCTTCCATAAAAGTAGCCGAAGCAGCCAAGGCTATAGAAAATGCACAGCGCGATTTGAATATATCATTCATGAATGAACTCGCATTGATATTCGACCGCCTGGGTGTGGATACGAATGAAGTAATTGAAGCAGCAGCTACCAAATGGAATTTCATAAAATTTAAACCCGGTTTAGTAGGTGGGCATTGCATTAGTGTAGACCCTTATTATCTTGTTCATAAAGCGGAGGTGTCGGGCTATCATCCGGAAGTGATTTTATCGGGTAGGAGAGTCAACGACCACATGCCCATATTTGTAGCCAATAAATTGATCAAATTGATGATAGCAAAAGGTGTTGCGGTGAGCAAATCAAAAGTATTGATATTAGGCTTCAGCTTTAAAGAGGATTGTTCCGACTTCCGTAATACAAAAATAATTGATGTTTATAATGAGTTGCAGGAGTTTGGAGTAGCTGTTGATATTTATGATCCCCGGGTAATAAAACAGGAAGTACAGCAAGAATATGACCTGAAATTATTAGCTGATATGCAGGACTTAAATCAATATGACGGAATTATTCTGGCTGTGGCACATCAGGAATTTAAAAACATTGACTGGGCATCCCTGAAAGATTCCGGAACGGTCATCTTCGATGTAAAAGGCGTTCTTGATAAGAGCTTATCTGATGCCAGGCTATAGTACCTCATCCCGGCCTTCTCCTGAAGGAGAAGGAGTTGTTACCATTCTTGCAAAGGAGATCGCTTCGTTTTTTTCGCTGCGCTGCAAAACCTTGCGATGACGAATCTTAAGAAAATCGTCACTGCGAGCGAAGTATGAGCGAAGCAGTCTAACCTCATCTCGGCCTTCTCCTAAAGGAGAAGGAGTTGTAGCCTGCGGCTGTAATATCCCCCGCTGGCGGAGGCCAGGGGGTGGAAATGGTTTCACCATATAAAATTTTCAATTATTTAATTTTATAAAAATTAATGTCTTTGTATCTTCGCGGCAACATTGACTAATTGCACTTTGTGTGCTTAGTGACTTTGTGGCAATAAAACTAATAAAAAATTATACGGATAAAATGAGCATAAAGATTATGCTACATTAACTGAGTATAGTTATTTAGCGAAACGAAGTTCACTGAAAGTAATTCCATGTGACAAAAACGTAAAAAATTAAAATATACACATGAAAGGAATCGTACTCGCCGGAGGTTCTGGCACAAGGCTTTATCCAATCACAAAGGGAGTGTCCAAGCAATTGCTCCCCATATATGATAAACCGATGATTTATTATCCTATATCTGTTTTAATGCTGGCGGATATTAAAGAGATATTGATTGTATCTACACCGCAGGATTTACCGGGCTTTCAACGTTTATTAGGCGATGGTTCTGATTACGGAGTAAAGTTTGAGTATGCCGAACAGCCCAGTCCCGATGGTCTGGCACAGGCATTTATTATTGGTGAAAAATTCATTGGCAACGATAGCGTCTGCCTGGTGTTGGGCGATAATATCTTTTACGGTCAAAGCTTCCAGAATACACTGAAAGATGCGGTGAAAAACGTGGAGCAGGACAATAAAGCTACAGTGTTTGGTTACTATGTAAATGATCCTGAACGTTATGGTGTAGCAGAGTTTGACGGTGATGGCAATGTATTGAGCATAGAAGAAAAACCCAAAGAACCTAAATCAAATTATGCTGTGGTAGGGTTGTATTTTTATCCTAATAAAGTAGTAGAAGTTGCAAAAAATATCAAGCCCTCTGCACGAGGAGAATTAGAGATAACTACCGTGAATCAGGAATTCTTACAAACAAAGGATTTAAAAGTACAATTGTTGGGTAGGGGATTTGCCTGGTTAGATACCGGCACACACGCTTCTTTATCTGATGCCGGAACTTTTGTGGAAGTTTTAGAAAAACGTCAGGGTTTAAAAATTTCCTGCTTAGAAGAAATTGCTTTCAGAAAAGGCTGGATTACAACTGAAAGATTACTGGAGTTAGCCGAACCTTTAAAGAAAAATGAATACGGACAATATTTGATTAAGTTGGCGAAGGGGAGTAAGTAGTTATTTAGTTGTGTAGTTGTTTATATGTGTAGTTGTTTAAGTATTAGAATATAGATAATCCATGTCTGTGATAAAAATGAACCAAACCCATGCATACTTATTCTTTTGAAAAATTAGAAGTTTGGAAAGAGACCCGAATGTTGGTGAAAATAATTTATGAGATTGCTTACAATCTTCCAAAGGACGAAAGGTTTTCATTATCAGATCAGATGAAAAGAGCTGCTATTTCGGTATCGTCAAATATAGCGGAAGGAACCAGTCGCTTTTCTGCAAAGGAAAAAGTCAGATTTATTGAAATGTCCTATGGTTCATTAATGGAACTTTATGCTCAGCTCATGCTTTGTGTAGACTTAGAATATATAAAAGATAACCGGCTAAATGACATCAGACCTTTTATTTTTAAAATTTCTAATCAATTAAATTCTTTAAAAGTAGCGTATAGTAAGCAAATTCAGAAATAAACGCCCCCTCAACTCAAAGCCTCAACAAATAAACAATTAAACACCTCAACAAATGACTATTACCCCTACAAATCTTAAAGACTGTTTCATCATAGAACCTAAAATTTTTGCTGATAGTAGAGGTTACTTTTTCGAATCATTTTCAGAGAAGAAATTTATTGAAAATATTTGTAATGCACACTTTGTGCAAGACAATGAATCCAAGTCTTCTTATGGTGTGTTGCGCGGTTTTCATTTTCAAAAACCACCTTTTGCTCAATCGAAATTAGTTCGGGTAATTAAGGGCGCTGTATTAGACGTGGCCGTAGATATCAGAAAATCATCGTCAACGTTCGGCAAACATGTTGCCGTAGAGTTGACAGAAGATAATAAAACACAGTTATTTATACCGCGCGGGTTTGCACATGGTTTCGTAGTCTTGCGAGACGATACGATTTTTCAATATAAATGTGATAATTATTATACTCCGGAAGCAGAGGGAGGCATTCTGTGGAACGATGCAGACTTACATATTGATTGGCAAATACCTGCCGATAAAATCATATTGTCAGATAAAGATAGAATCAATCCCACTTTTAAAGAAGCTTTTCTCTTTGATTAATCTTCTCGAAATCGTCACTGCGAGCGAGGTACGAGCGAAGCAGTCTACCTCATCCCGGCCTTCTCCTAAAGGAGAAGGAGTTGCTATCCCCCGCTGGGGGGCAGGGAGTGGAAGGGTCGCTTCGTTTTCCCGTTACGCTATTAGTTTTCGCGATGACGGCGATGACGAACCCTTATGGAACCGTCACTGCGAGCGAGGTACGAGCGAAGCAGTCTGAACCTCATCCCGGCCTTCTCCCTGAAGGAGAAGGAGTAGTTACCATTGTTTCAAAAAAGGGATCGCTTCGTTTTTTCGCTGCGCTTCAAAACCTCGCGATGACGAATCATACAAAACCGCCTCTGCGAGCGAGTGTACGAGCGAAGCAGTCTAACCTCATCCCGATCTTTTCCTGAAGGAGAAGAAGCAGAGAGTGAACCTCGTATTCATATTATTTATAACAATAATTCACAAATTAATAATTCATAATTGTCATTTCTTTTCTTACCTTTGCGAAGTTTTAAAAAACAAACTATGGCCAAAACAATCATCATCACGGGAGGAGCTGGTTTTATAGGTTCTCATGTGATTAGAAGATTTGTAAATCATTACCCGGATTATCAAATAATTAACCTGGATAAACTGACTTATGCGGGCAATCTGGCTAATTTAAAAGACGTAGAAGATAAACCCAACTATCAATTCGTAAAAGGCGATATTGTAGATGCCGACTTTATCAATCAATTATTTGAACAGGAACAACCTTACGCCGTAATTCATTTAGCGGCTGAAAGTCATGTAGACAGAAGCATTACCAATCCTTTAGAATTTGTGATGACGAATGTGGTAGGCACCTGTAACCTGCTGAACGCGGCTAAGAATACCTGGAAAGGTGCGTACGACCAGCATCGTTTTTACCACGTATCTACGGATGAAGTATATGGCGCTTTAGGCGAAAAGGGCATGTTTACAGAAGAAACAAGCTATGACCCACATAGTCCTTATTCCGCTTCCAAAGCGAGCAGCGACCATTTTGTACGCGCTTATCATGATACCTATGGTATGGACGTGGTGATATCTAATTGTAGCAATAATTACGGAGCCAATCATTTTCCCGAAAAATTAATACCATTGGCTATTAATAATATTAAGAACAATCGTCCTGTACCTGTTTACGGTAAAGGTGAAAACGTGCGCGATTGGTTGTGGGTAGAAGATCATGCAAGAGCCATTGACGTAATTTTACACCAAGCTAAATCCGGTGAAACTTATAACATAGGCGGGCACAACGAGTGGAAAAATATTGACCTGATTCGTTTATTGTGCCAAATAATGGATAAAAAACTGGGCAGAGCGGAAGGGGAATCAGAAAAACTCATTACTTTTGTCACCGACCGTGCGGGCCACGATCTGCGATATGCTATAGACGCTACCAAGCTTAAAGAAAATTTAGGTTGGGAACCAAGCTTACAATTTGAAGAAGGCTTGGAAAAAACAGTTGACTGGTACCTGGAAAATGAAGAATGGCTGGAAAATGTAACGAGTGGGGATTATCAAAAGTATTATCAGGAAATGTATTCGGGATAGCTCTTGATTGCCTGTATTAAAATCTCATAAGTTTCAATCTATAACAAATCTCTAAAAAAAACATATGGCATATAAAATTCCTTTATTTGATTTAAATTTTGGTGAAGAAGAGATTCAGGCCGTAGCTAGTACAATAAATTCAAACTGGATATCAACAGGACCAAAATGTGAGGAACTAGAGCAGCAGTTTGTTGATAAATTTTACGTAAAGCATGCGGTTTCAATGTCTAATTGTACCGATGCTTTACATTTAGCTTGCATTTTATGTGGCATCAAAGAAGGAGATGAGGTAATATGTCCTTCTTTAACATTTGCTGCATCTGCAAACTGTATAAGATATGTAGGAGCGCACCCTGTATTTGCAGACATTTCAAGTTTTGAAGACATCAATATTGATCCAAAAGATATTGAAAAGAAGATAACACCTAAAACAAAGGCAATTATTGTAGTTCACATGGCTGGTTTCCCGGCAAATATGGACGAAATTATGGCAATTGCGAATAAATATAACTTACGGGTAATTGAAGACGCATGCCACGGGCCTTTATCTGAATACAAGGGCAAGAAGCTTGGCACAATCGGAGATGTGGGTTGTTTTAGTTTTTTTTCCAATAAAAATATCAGTACTGGTGAAGGAGGTATGTTGATAACTAACAACGATGATTATGCTAAAAAATCAAGATTGTTAAGATCTCATGGAATGACTACTATGTCTTATCAACGTGCTGGGGGTCACGCTACATCTTACGATATTGTAGAGTTAGGATACAATTATAGAATGGATGATATTAGAGCTTCAATCGGTTTAGTGCAATTGAAAAAGTTGCCCAAGAATTTACAGCAAAGATTGCAAGTGAGAAAGTGGTATAATGAAAAATTACAGAAGGTTAAAGGCGTTATTTTGCCGTTTGCTCAAAATGAGGAGTTTGTTTCTAATTATATCATGCCCATTGTATTAAAAGATTCTAATGTAGAAAAGAGAGATAGAGTAAGAGAGGAATTACACGCTGCAGGAATTCAAACTAGTGTACACTATCCGGCAATACATAAGTTTTCTATTTATAAACAATACGGCGCTATATTGCCCAACACGGACTATGTTACTGATAATGAAATAACTCTACCTATGTATGCAGCTTTGACAGAAGATGAAATTGATTTTATTGTAGAAACATTAGATTCTGCTGTAAATTCATAAATAATTTATATACTCTTACTACTATCATATAAAGAATAATTTGAATATGGATAAGATAATTATTGTTGGAGGTTTTATAGAAATTATTGAAATGTGTGAAGAGGATAATATTAATATAGAAGGTATTTTTGATAACTGTAATCAACAACAAATGCATTCTTATAAAGTATTTGGAAACGATCATGACGCGAAAAATTTATATAATGAATTAAAAAAATATTCTTTAATCATTACCCCGGATTTACCAAATACTCGTAAAAAGTTAAAATTATTGTATGAGGATTATGGATATATTTTTTCTTCTCTCATTTCTAGCCGGGCTAAAATTTCAAAAAGTGCATCAATAGGTAATGGAACAATAATTCAAAGTGGTACAAATATATCGTCAGAAGTAATTATTGGAGATTTTGTGAAAGTTAATTGTTCAGCGAATATAATGCACAATTCTACTGTTGGTGATTTCTCTACTGTTGCTCCCAATGCTGTTATATTAGGACATGTAAATATAGGCATTGGCTGTTATATAGGATCTAACGCAACTATTTTACCAAATATTAATATATGTGATAATGTTACTATTGGTGCTGGAGCAGTGGTAACAAGAAGTATAGCAGAAAGTGGAAGCGTGTATGCGGGAGTGCCAGCTGTAAAGATCAAATAATTTTAATTCTATGACAAAGCAAAGAAATCTTTATATAAACAGCTCATCATCAATTACTGAAACTCTAAAAAGGATGGATGTTGAGGGTACAAAATTACTTATTGTTGGAAATGAAAGTTGTTTTAAGGGACTTATTAGCGTAGGCGATTTACAAAGAGCTATAATTAAAAATTATGATTTAAATAGCCCAATTGAAAATTTTTTAAGAGACGATATTATTGTTGCGAATGAAAGCGAAGACATTGTTGATGTTAAGAAAAAGATGTTAAAAATTAGATCAGAATTTATGCCGGTAATTAACAACAACAACCATGTTGTCAAAATTCTTTTCTGGGATGATCTATTGGAAAGCCAAAAATTACCTCCTGTTGAAACCGTGACTCTGCCAGTAGTAATTATGGCTGGCGGTAAAGGTACTCGTCTAAAGCCAATTACCAATGTTTTGCCAAAACCTTTAATTCCTATTGGCAAAAAGCCTATTATAGAGCATATTATAGATCGTTTTACTGAAGTAGGATGTGCTGAATTTTATTTTTCAGTAAACTTTAAATCTGAATTAATTGAATATTATTTCAATTCTTTTGAACATCCGAATTATACAATTAAATATCTTAAAGAAAAAGAATTTTTAGGTACTGCCGGAAGCCTAAATCTACTGAATGGTAAAATTAATTCGACTTTTTTTGTTTCAAATTGTGATATAATCATCGATCAGGATTACTCGGAAATTTATAATTACCATAAAAATAATAAAAATG
Organism: Bacteroidota bacterium; assembly: GCA_023386235.1. Classification (GTDB taxonomy): domain Bacteria; phylum Bacteroidota; class Bacteroidia; order Chitinophagales; family Chitinophagaceae; genus Haoranjiania. Next base: position 7,666 of record JAEWKC010000044.1, read on the forward strand.
AATTAACCTTAGTGGCAGCTCTTAAACATTATAATATACCTTATGGAACAGTGGAAACTGGATTTAATGGGGAATTACAGAAGATGGTAGAAAAACCTGAGATTACTTATAAGATAAACGCAGGCTTGTATATACTAGAGCCTCACTTACTTGATGAAATTCCTGCTAATAAATTCTTCCACATTACTGATCTTATAGATAAAATAAAGAGTCGTCAAGGTAGAGTGGGAGTTTTTCCTGTCAGTGAAAAATCTTGGAAGGACATAGGTGAATGGGATGAATATTTAAAAAATATGGAAGAATAGAAGGTCGTGTATCAACTTTAATCAGGTATAAATGAAAATAGTTTGGATTTGCCATTTTTCAAATTCTTTTGTTAGAGAGAAGTTAAATTTATCGGCATCGATGAGTCTACTTGAGCGTTTCGTAAGAAAAATACTGAATAGACCGCTAATAGCATCCTCTGACTTCGCACAATGGATATCCAATGGCATTCAAGAGTTTGAAAACATCTATGAACATGAGCTACATGTTATTTCGCCACATTATGGAATGAATGATCGTATTGTGTCTTTTGAGAATAAAGGCGTTCATTATTATTTTTTTAGACCGGATGATCAAAGTATTATTGGTAAGATTAAAAGAAAATTATCTGCTAGAAAAATGATGCATATCGGAAATAGGAAAAATATAAAACGATTTATCCGAAAGATTAAGCCAGATATAATTCACATGTATGGCGCAGAGAATCCGTACTATTCAATTTCGGGGTTGGATATAGATATTAAAACACACCCATTTTTAGTAACTCTGCAAACTGTAATGAGTGATAAAGAGTTTAAAGTTAATTATCCCATTGATAATAAAGAGTATGCTCTACGTGTTAATATTGAAAATCGTGTTTTAAAAAGAGCTTCTTATATAGGTTCTGAGCTTGAAAAGTACAGATCCATAATAAGGAATTATGTTAATTCCAATGCAATTTTCACTCACTCATTTCTGTTTTTATCACAGGAAGTTCACATATTAAATGTTCATAAGCAATTTGATTTTGTATATTTTGCCGGCGGGATTAATAAAGCTGCAGATCTAGCTGTGGAAGCGTTTGCATTAGCAGCGCAAAAAAAACCGGAGATTACACTTAATATAGTAGGCGATACACCAGAACCTTTTACATCTAACTTAAAAACCCGCATCAAAGAACTTAACATTGAAGACAAGATTGCTTTTAGCGGTAAACTTGCTACCCATGAAGATGTAATCCGGCAGATTCAATTATCCAAATATGCTCTGCTTCCTCTCAAAATCGATATTATTTCAGGTACGATCCGTGAAGCTATGTTCTGCGGCTTGCCTGTTGTGACAACTATAACGCCAGGTGGAACGCCTACTCTCAATGAAAATCGGATAAGTGTGTTGTTGTCAGAGAAAGAAGATGTATCTTCTATCGGCGAAAATATGATAAGGCTTATTGAAGAGCCTGGTTTAGCAAAACAACTAAAAGCCAATGCGCTAATTACCGTCAATGAAATGTGGAATAACAAAAGAATTATGGAAAAACTACTGGTAGCTTACCAACATATTATAAGACATCATGCCACGGGTGTACCAATTCCAGAAGTAGTAACCTCTATAAATTAACTAATGAAACAAAAGAATTTGATCAATAGATTAAACTGATGTTACTAACGTGAACAATTGACGGTTTAAGTATATCTGAATATCTGAGCATGGAGACAATTTCAGCAAACAAAAAAATTGCAAAGAACACCATCACATTGTATATCCGTATGGGTATAACAATGCTGATTTCATTTTTTACTACACGCATAACTTTAGAAGTGTTAGGGGTTGAGGATTATGGTTTGAATAACGTAGTAGCAAGTGTGGTAACTATGTTTGGTTTTATAAATGGTTCCATGGGAACAGCCGTTCAACGTTTTTTTTCAATAGAAATTGGTGAGAACAGAGGTGGTGCCCTATCTAGAATATTTGGAACTTCTTTGTATTTGCATACTATAGTAGCCGTGGTGTCGTTACTGATTGCAGAAATATTCGCAATATTTTTTTTAAAGAAAATGAATATACCTGTTGAGCGTATGTTTGCTGCCCAGGTAGTTTTTCAAATCTCAATTCTTTCCTTACTTGTCAATATTTTAAATGTTCCTTTTGCCGCTCTATTGAGAGCCAAAGAGGAGTTTTCAAAAATTGCTGTTTTAGATATAGGGCAAGCCGTTTTGAAATTAATTGTACTGTTTTTATTATACAATATTAATAAAGATAAATTAATAACACTCTCGTTGTTAAACTTTGGTATTACTTTGTTGTATGTGCTATTGATCACATTCCTTGCTATTAAGCTCTATAAAAATATTAGCTTCAAAATTGTCCGGGATAAAGATTTGATAAAGAAAATGCTGAACTTTATTTCCATGTTGATTGTAACCATATTAGCTTCTGTGGCGGATAAACAGGGTGTTGTCATCATTGTAAACCTGTTTTTCGGACTTACCATAAATGCAGCATACGCAATAGCATTTTCAGTATCCTCAATATTTGAACTTTTCTCCATGAATTTCAAACAATCTGTGGTACCACAACTTATGATGGCTTATGGTGCCGGAAATTTTGAAAGAATGTATAAGCTTTTATATTTAGGAACAAAGATTGCATTTATTCTTATGCTTATAATTTCCATACCTGCCATCTTCGAAATGGATTATTTGTTAGACTTATGGCTGGGTCAGCCTCCCCAACATGCTTCCACATTTACAATATTACTTGTTGTATGTGCTAATATTGATACTTTTTATTACTTTATATATCAGGCAGTGCATGCTTCAGGAAAAATCAAAACACAACAATTGCTTGTTACAATATCTTATTTTCTAAGTGTCCTGTTTGTATACTTGTGTTTTAAGTACGGTAGCAATTTTTATTATGCTGTGTATGTCCCGATTGTGTTTGCTTTGCTAAGAAACGTTTTGATAATGTTAAGCGCTAAGAAAGCAATAATGTTCAATATCCGACACTTCCTCTCAAATATAGTAATTCGCTCATTCATTATTTCAGTGATTCTTGCAGGCGTAGCTGCATTTATAGTATATAGTATTCCTGCTAATATTTATCGTCTTTTATTAATAACTATTATCAATAGTTTACTGGCTGTTATTTGCGGATATTATATATTATTAGACAAAAAAGAAAAATTACCCATAGTGAATATTATAAATGCAAAATTCTTAAAACGTGCTGGTTAAGAAACCAATGGCGCAAAAAATTAAATGTTTAAGACCTTGAGTATGACAAAAAAAATCTTGTTTTTTTCCAGTATTATTCCTGAAGAAACTTACTTTAATAATAGTATAGGGCCAAATTCTATAGCTAATGATACGTTGCAACGCGCTTTAATGAAAGGTTTTCAAGAAAATAATTATAAGATTGATCTCATCAATGTTCCTAATATTGGTGCATACCCTTCCAAATACAAAAAACCGGTCATTAATAGTAAAAAAATAAAAATTTCTGAGGCAATAAATGGCATAACCATACAATTCATAAACTTACCCCTATTTAAGCACTTGGTTATTTATAATAACCTAAAAAAAATTTTGAAGGGATACAATTTGTCAGAGTATGATGCAGTTTTTATGTATGATGCATATATACCGTTCTTTAAGTTGCTGCCTTACATTAAACAGAGAACTGCAGCGAAAACTGTAGCCTACCTTCCGGATTTAATAGGACATGTGGGAAGCCCTGATAACTTTATTCATAGGTTTTTGAATAAAATTGCCTTAAATATTTTTTCTTCTAACTCCAGGTATATTGATGTTTTTGTATTAATTTCGGAAGCTATGAAAGAGCATGTAAATGTGTCAGGTAAAAAAAGTTTGGTTATTGAGGGAATGTGGGATAACTCTACTGCCATATCATCTAAAACTAAAAACGATGAAAAAAAATATATTTTTTATGGCGGATCATTAGGCAGAAGACATGGGATTTTAGATTTAGTTGAAGCTTTTATTATGGCTAATTTACATGATGTTGATTTGGTGATTTGTGGTGATGGAGATACTAAAGATGAAATTGTTGAAATTTCCGAAAAAAATCAGCAAATAAAATATTTGGGACAGCTTCCCAGAAATCAAATTCTTGATTTGCAAGCCAATGCTTTTTTATTGGTTAATCCCAGAGGTTCGGACGGTGAGTTTACAAAATATTCTTTTCCTTCCAAAGTTTTTGAATACTTTACATCAGGAACACCTACATTTATGTATAAGTTAAAAGGCATACCTGATGAATATTATGAATATTGCTTTACAAGCGATGATGAAAGTGTGGAAGCTTTGGCTGAAAATTTAAAAATGATTAACTATAAAGATGCGTATGATCTTAATGACCTTGGTAAAAAAGCTAGAGAATTTGTACTTCAAAACAAGAGTTCTAAGGTTCAAGTTAGTAAACTTATTCGTCTGATTGACAATTAAATTTGCCTTACCACTTATTTCTACTAAAATGACTATTAAACATAAGTTTATTATATTATTAATACTAACTATACTTTTTAATTCTTCTCTAAAGTCTCAGGTATGGTTAAATAATAAAATAGGTATTAATGATGAAGTACCATTACCATGGAAACCTTTAAAAATATTACATAGAAACGATGATTTTATCGTTAAATGTTGGGGTCGTGATTATGTTTTTAACCCGACCGTATTATTAAAGCAAGTTGTAATTTTAGGAGAACCTGTTTTGGCACAACCAATCGAATTCGTAATAAATCAACATCAACTTTATTGGAACTATCCTTCTCTTCAGGTGCTGTCGAAGGAAAAGTCGAAAATTCAATTGTTGTTACAATCTAAAGCTCAACTAGCAAATAAAGCTACACTTACACTAAAAAATTATGTTGATGTCTATTACGATGGACTCATATATTTTAAGACATATTTATCTTCGAATGTTGCGCTTGAACATACAATTTATTTAGACTTTAAGCTAAATAAAGATCTTGGTAAATATATTAATCGTTATTCAAATGTTGCTAATGATTCCCCCCTTTGGTGGAAAGCTGACTTTTTCGGTAATGATAATTCTGCCTTTATACCTTATTGGTGGGTGGGAAATCAGGAAAAAGGAATATTTTGGTTTACGGAATCCCCGAAAACATGGTATAATTATACAGATTCAAGGGCTATTATATTTACTAAAGATAAGCTTTCAGCTAATGTTAGATCTAAATTTAAGCTCAACAACAATACAAATATCTGGAATTTTGAGTTTGGTATACAAGCCACTCCTGTTAAGCCTTACCCGGAAGATTGGCGCGCGTGGTTTCTTACCGGCTCGAGTTCCTCAAATATCAATATTATTTGGCCCTCTCCCCAGCAACCATATGCACTAAAATATTTTGGTTATTTAGAAGCAAAAAATGAGAAAGCTTTTAAAAAACACGTTCAAAACTTACGAACGCACAGTCACAAAGTATTAGTATACAACAATCTAAATTTTATTTCAACTGCCACGCCAGAGTGGAAAATGTATCACAATTCGTGGGATATAGGCTATGAAGATCTTTCATCAGATGTTAAAGCTTATGGTGATCGCTACGCTAGCGTCGATTTTACATCGCAAACTTATCAGGATTTTATTGTTAGTAAAAGTAATACTTTTTTGAAACAAATGGACCTTGATGGTTATTATTTAGATTATGCTTGGATTAACAATATTAATTCTATAAAACCTGTGAGAAAGTTCAACAATCGTAATGAAAAGATACCATACTTTCCTTTTATGGATATGAGAAAGTTGTATGAAAGAATATACAAGATGGTTAAAACTGATCAATCTAAAATGATAATCGCACATTCGTCAGCCAGAATAGTTCCTACAATTTTAGCATTTGCAGATATGTATATTGATGGAGAACAATTCCGACAAGATGTTATTAGGGTTAAAGACGACTACTTAAAGGTGACAAATCTTGCTGCTTTTCAATCTGAATATTCCGGTAAAGCCTATGGCATTCCAGCAGGGTTTCTTCCTGCTTTTAGTGAAAAATATTATACCAGTATAGGTCCAACACGTAAACTTGCAGGATTACTTTTGCTTCATGATATACAACCGTGGCCAATCTACAGCGCAATTAATGAATGGGAGGAAATTCGTGAAATTTTAAATAGTTTTCCTGGATATATATCTTCTGAATTTATATCATATTATCATACTAATCCTTTAGCTGTTACAAATGATTTGTCAGTAAAATCTTCAATGTATAGAAATAACAGAAATGAATTTTTGTGTATTATTACTAATTTATCTAACGTTAACAAAGAAATAATTTTAAGGACCAACTTTAAATTTTTGCCAGAAAGTATATTGCAGAAAACAAACCGTGGAACTTCATATCCCGTAGGTAATAACACGATAAAAGTTAGTATAAATCCAGATGATTACAATATTATTTATATAAAAAAGATGCCATATGAATAAAGTTATATTTTTTATCCTTTCCTTATCATCTATTTTATTATTCTATAACGGCGATGTACCACACTTTTCGTTTAGGGTATATATAACGAGCTTGATTATACAAATCTTTTCAATATATATAATTTTTATAGACGATAAATATCCGTATTCATTAAAAAAAATCTTTTTTTTATTTTCATACTTTTTTTTCGGTGTTGCACCAATCGTACAATTTTATTCACGAAGTTCATTTTATGGAGGAAGGGAGTTGAAAGAAGTCGAATATTTTTTAATGAATACATTACTAATACTAATAATAATAATATATAATTTTTTATATAATAAATTTTTCAGACAAATACAAGTTCATAAAATTGTTGTTAACAAATATAACTTAAATAAAGCTACTCCAAAACAGGTATTGATCTTGATTTTCTTATCAATATTTTCGCTAGTTACAACATTTTATTTTTTGGATTTTGATATCAATAAGATGTTTTTCAGGGGTCTATACGGAGAAGAAGAAAGTGGCGTAGCTTCAATATCATCATCTTCCGCAATGGCTCTAATGCAAACAATTCGACCTATATCTATCCTATGTTTGATGTACTATTTGTCTACACCTAATAGGAAGATTTTTATTTCCATCTTATTATTGATTATTGCCATTTTAACTATTTTCCCTACCAGCGTAGCAAGATTTTACGCTGCTGCCGTATATCTGCCTTTAGTGCTTATTTCTTTTAAATTTACAAAAATAAAAAATCTATTTTCATTATTATTCATGTCAGGCCTTTTATTTGTCTTTCCATTTCTTAATAATTTTCGATATTTTGACGTTAATCAAAAAATTAAGTTTGAATTTGAATTCGATATGTTTTCTTCCGCGCATTTTGATAGCTACTATAATTTTTCCCTTATTCTTTTTGAAGACCTAATTACTTATGGGAGGCAATTAATAGGAGTGTTATTGTTTTGGGTGCCTCGGTCTGTGTGGGAGAATAAGCCTATTGGCTCTGGAGCGTTTTTAGCTAAGGAAGTTAATTTAATATGGGAAAATATATCTGCTAACTACTTTGCAGAGGGTTTTATTAATTTTGGTTTTGTAGGTATTTTGCTATTTCTAATTATAATTTCTTACGTTACAGCTTTAATAGATAAAAAATACTGGAAATTTTTTTATAGAGAAGAAAATAATTTTTTTCAGGTTTTATATTTTATAATATTGTCAATGCTTTTTTTTGCAATGCGTGGAGATTTGCTGAGTTCCACTGCGTTCACTGTTGGATTTATTGTATCATATTATTTTATTTTTTATGTATTTACAAAGCTGGTAAGAAATAATAAAAAAAAGCTGGTAAGAAATAATAAAAAGTTATACCAAAAAGATAGGAGGTGGCAATCAAGAGTTTAAATCCTAAAATATAAGTATTAACTGCAATGTTCGTTAAATAAAAATAATATGAAAATTCTTCAAATAAACACAGTTGTAAATTCAGGCTCGACAGGGCGTATTGCAGAAGATATTGGAACTAATGCGATAGAAAACGGTTGGGATAGTTATATCGCTTTTGGTCGGAATGAACGTCCGAGTTGCTCAACAAAAATTAAAATTGGGAACGAATGGGATAATAAATATCATGCATTTCAAACACGTTTGTTTGATAATCATGGATTTGCTTCGAATGATGCTACCAAAAAATTTATTGAAAAAATGAAGATCATCAATCCGGATATAATACATTTACACAATTTACATGGATATTATTTGAATGTAGAGCTATTATTCAATTATTTGAAAAAATCCGAAATACCTACTGTTTGGACGTTACATGATTGTTGGGCATTCACTGGTCACTGCACTCACTTCACTTATGTAAATTGCAATAAGTGGAAATCACAATGTTTTAAGTGTCCACAGAAATTGGAATATCCTAAAAGTTATTTATTGGACAACTCTATGAACAATTATATATTAAAAAAAGCAATTTTCTCGGGTTTAAATAATTTAACTATAGTTACAGTTTCAGAATGGTTGAAGAATATAGTTACTGAATCTTTTCTTAAAAAGCTGCCAATATATAGGATTTATAATGGCATTGACACTAAAAAATTTAGTTTCAGAAATGGAACTAATCTATTAAGTAAATACCCTATTAGAGATAAATTTCTATTGCTAGGTGTAGCAAGTACATGGAATAATAGGAAAGGTTTTGAGGACTACATAGAATTAAGTAAAAATTTGAATGATGATGAATTATTGGTATTAATAGGCCTTAGTAGTAAACAAGTTAACCAATTACCTTCCAAAATTTTGGGAATAGAAAAAACTGAAAATATTGATGAATTAATAAATTGGTATTCATTGGTAGATATTGTATTGAATTTATCACATGAAGAGACTTTTGGTATGACTACTATAGAAGGTTTTGCCTGTGGTACTCCTGCAATAGTTTATAATTGTACTGCTAGCCCAGAATTGATCACTAATAATACAGGAATAGTCGTTGAAAAATATGATTATGATGGTTTGCGTTCAGCAATAAACACAATAAAAAATAACGGTAAATCTTATTATTACTCTAATTGTGTTGACTTAGTAAATAAAAAATTTGAGAAGTCTCTGATGACAAAAAACTATATGAATCTATATAAAAAACTACTTACAATATAGATTTAATTTTAAATCAATATAGGTTTCGTTATATTTGCACCATAAAACACGAAATATATATGCAAATACAAAATAAAACCCTTCTCATCACCGGAGGTACCGGTTCATTTGGTAACGCTGTGATGCAGCGATTTTTAAAGACCGACCATTTTAAAGAAATAAGAATATTTAGCCGCGACGAGAAAAAGCAGGATGACATGCGCAAGCGCCTGAATGATCCGAAAGTAAAGTTCTATATCGGTGACGTGCGCGACTATCGTAGCGTGGAGCAGGCTGTAATGGGTGTGGATTATATCTTCCATGCTGCTGCTTTAAAACAGGTCCCTTCCTGTGAATTCTTTCCTTTAGAGGCTGTAAAGACCAATATTCTGGGTACGGATAATGTATTGACGGCAGCTGAAAGGCATGGTGTAAAAAGAGTGGTAGTGCTAAGTACAGATAAGGCTGCTTACCCGATCAATGCGATGGGAATGTCTAAAGCACTGATGGAAAAACTGGCTATTGCTAAATCCAGAAACCTAGACGATAGCAAGACCATCTTTTGTGCCACCCGCTACGGCAATGTAATGGCTTCTCGCGGCTCCGTAATACCCCTGTTTGTAGATCAGATCAAAGCCGGCAAACCGCTAACCATCACAGATCCCAACATGACACGCTTTATGATGACACTGGAAGATGCTGTAGACCTGGTGCTATTTGCTTTTGAACATGGAAAGCAGGGCGACCTGTTTGTACAGAAAGCGCCGGGAGCTACTGTGGAGACTTTAGCTAAGGCATTAAAAGAACTGTACCAGAGCGATGTATCCATTAATATAATCGGTACCAGGCACGGAGAGAAACTGTATGAAACCCTGGTAAATAAAGAGGATATGGTAAAAGCGGAAGACCTGGGTGAGTACTACCGCATTCCGGCTGATAACCGCGACCTGAATTACGAACAATATTTTACCGAAGGCGAGGTAGAAAAAAATTATATTGACGAGTACCATTCACACAACACACATCGCCTGGATGTAGAAGGTATGAAAGAATTGTTGAAAAAACTTCCTTTGATAAGGGAAGATATTTTAGGTGAAAAAGACGTAAATCATTATCCCGGATAAAAATATACCGCAACCTTCTTAATGAGAGGGTTGGACGATGAAGAAATTATGCAACCAGAATTGATCAAAGGCGGAATATACAAAGATGAACGCGGCTCATTAAAATACAACAATGATTTTGATGCGGCTGCCATAAAGCGTTTTTATATTATTGAAAACAGGGACACTGATTTTGTCAGAGGCTGGCAGGGGCATGAGATAGAACAGCGTTGGTTTTCCGCAGTTTCAGGCAGCTTCAGCATTAAACTGATGGCTATAGATAACTGGCAGCAACCCGGTAAAGATCTGCCACAGAGAAACTTTACAATACACTCAGGAGATTTAGACATTTTATATTGCCCGCCGGGATATGTGTCAGCTATTCAGGCTTTAGAACCAGGATCAAGGTTGCTTGTTATGGCAGATTATTTACTGAATGTTACCAAAGACGAGCACCGGTATCCGTTGGAATATTTTTTGAGTAGCGATCAGCAATCAGCAATCAGTGGTACAAATTACTAATCACCAATTACTAATCACTAATCACCAGTCACTAGTTTCCAACCACCATTCACAATCATCAAACCAATCACTAATAAAAATGTTACGCATAGGCATCACAGGTCAAGAAGGTTTTGTAGGAACTTATTTATACAATACACTTGGATTGTACCCGGAAGAATTTGAAAGAGTACCCTATGATATTTCTTTTTTCGGAGATGATAAAGCATTGGAGACATTTGTTGGTCAATGCGATGTAATTGTACATTTGGCAGCTATGAACCGCCACCCCGATCCGCAGGTGATATATGATACGAATATCAGCCTGGTTCAAAAGCTGATCAATGCTTTGGAGCGTACAGGTTCTAAGGCGCACATCTTGTTTTCATCATCTTCTCAGGAGCAGCGCGAAAATCTGTATGGCAAGTCTAAAAAAGAAGGACGGGAAATGCTGGCATTGTGGGCGCAAAAAAATGGTGGATTATTTACAGGCCTGGTAATACCTAACGTATTTGGCCCTTTTGGTTTGCCAAATTACAACTCTTTTATTGCTACTTTTTGTCATAAACTTACACATGGGGAGTTACCCGAAGTACAACAGGATGCAGAAGTAAGCCTGATCTATGTCGGCGAGCTGGTAAATAAAATAATTGGCCGCATAAGATCGCGCGAAACAAATGAAGCATACATAATACCTCATACCTCCACCAATAAGGTAACTGAAGTTTTGCAAAAATTAAACTATTTTAAATCCAGCTATTTTGATAAAGGCGAGATACCGGAGTTGAAGACGACGTTTGATCTCAATTTGTTTAATACCTTCCGGTCATACATCGATTTAAAAGATTATTTTCCACGAAAGTTTGTTCAGCATACAGATCACAGGGGAGCATTTGTAGAGATAGTAAGATTAGGTATAGGAGGACAATGTTCTTTTTCTACCACAGTTCCGGGTATTACCAGAGGAAACCATTATCATACCAGAAAAATCGAACGTTTTGCGGTGATAAAAGGAAAAGCATTAATTCAACTAAGAAAAATTGATACTGATGAGGTATTGGAGTTTTATATTGACGGAGAGGACCCCGCTTATGTTGACATGCCAATATGGTACACGCATAATATTAAAAATATAGGAGAAGAAGAGCTATTTACAGTTTTTTGGATAAACGAACCATATAATCTTGAAGACGCCGATACCTATTTTGAAGAAGTATAAAATTAATTTATGAAAAAATTAAAAGTGATGACGGTAGTAGGAACCCGTCCTGAAATAATAAGATTATCAAGAGTATTATCGACATTGGATGCTTCAGAAGCTATAGAACACACCTTAGTGCATACGGGCCAGAATTATGATTATGAGCTAAACCAGGTATTTTTTGAAGACCTTGGCTTACGCAAACCGGATCATTTTTTAGAAGCGGCCGGAAAAAATGCTACCGAAACAGTAGGCAATATTTTAATAAAGATCGATCCCTTGCTTGAGGAGCTGCAGCCTGATGCTTTCCTTGTTTTGGGAGACACCAACAGTTGCCTCTGTGCCATCCCCGCTAAGAAGCGCCATATTCCCGTCTTTCACATGGAAGCGGGTAACCGCTGTTTCGACCAACGCGTACCCGAAGAAACCAATCGTAAAATTGTAGATCATACAGCAGACGTTAATCTAACATATAGCGATATTGCAAGAGAGTATTTATTAAGGGAAGGGTTGCCTGCAGACAGGATTATTAAGACAGGGTCGCCCATGTATGAAGTGCTGCATCATTACCTGCCGCAGATAGAAGCCTCTGATGTTTTCACAAGATTGAATCTTGAGAAAGGAAATTATTTTGTAGTATCCTCTCACAGGGAAGAAAACATCAATTCCGAGAAAAACTTTAACGGACTTATCGAAAGCCTGAATACCATTGCTGATCAATATCATATGCCGATAATCGTTTCTACGCACCCGCGCACCAGGAATATGATTGAGAAAATGAAAGTACAGGTCAGAAATGAAGTGCAATTCCTGAAACCATTGGGCTTTCACGATTACAACGCATTACAGAAAAACGCTTATGCTGTTTTGTCGGATAGCGGTACCATTTCTGAAGAAAGTTCCATTCTCAATTTTCGTGCATTAAATATCCGTGAGGCACACGAAAGGCCGGAAGCTATGGAAGAGACTTCGGTAATGATGGTAGGCCTTTCACCTGAAAGAATTATGCAGGGCCTGGTACAATTGCAGCAGCAGGAAGTAGGGGAAAGCAGGAATTTCAGGAGAGTGGCAGATTATTCCATGCCAAATGTATCGGAGAAAGTTGTAAGAATAATTATATCATATACCGATTATATAAAAAGAGTTGTTTGGAGTGAAAAGTAATAAAGAAAGGCTATGGATTATTACTGAGTTGTTTTACCCGGAAGAAACGTCTACGTCATTTATCCTCTCAAAAATTGCAAATAAACTTTCGGATAAATATGATGTAAAAGTTCTATGTGGTTACCCGACTTATGATAAGAATTCGCGCAAACCGTCTTTTGAGATCAGCGATACGATAGATATAAAGCGAATTAAATCATTTGCCGGAAGTAAAGACAAAATTATACATCGCATGCTACGGTTTATGACATTAAGTATTGCCTTATGTTGGAGCGCTATGATCAACATCAGAAAGAGTGATAAGGTTTTTATAGTAACTAATCCGGCGCCATTGTTGGTGCTTATCAGTCTTCTAAAAAAAATAAAAAGGTTTGAATTAAATGTATTGGTTCACGATGTTTTCCCGGAAAATACTATTCCTGCGGGTATAATCAAAAGCAAAAAATCTTTTTTCTATAAAATTCTGAAAGCCATATTTGACAAGGCATACGGAAATGCAAGCAGGTTAATTGTATTAGGCAGGGATATGAAATCGATAATGGAAAAAAAATTACAATTCAAATCTTTACAACCGGAAATAGTGATAGTTCCCAATTGGGGAGATACAATAAATATTCAGGCTTTACCCAAAAATACCTTCATCAGAAATGATGAAAATGCTGCTAAAAAGATTGTATTTCAATATGCCGGAAATATGGGAAGAGTTCAAGGGTTGCTTGAGTTATTGGATATAATAAGCAAAGTTAACAATGATAAAATTTGTTTTGATTTTATAGGTGATGGTGCAGTAAAAAATGATATGATTGATTTTGTAAGGCATAATAAAATGATGCATAAGGTAAGCTTTTATCCGCCTTACCGCAGAGATGAGCAACAGGAAGTCTTAGGAAAATGTGATGTGGCTATAATTACATTAGCTAAAGGAATGAAAGGGCTGGGAGTGCCTTCTAAAACCTATAATATTTTATCTGCAGGAAAGCCTGTTTTATTTATCGGTGATGAAGATAGTGAAATTAGTATGCTTGTGAGAGAGCATGAAATTGGTTATACATTTGTTGCTGATGATACACTTGGATTATATAATTTTTTTAATTCACTCACAGAAAGTGATCTTTTGAAACTAAAGCTAATGGGCAAAAAATCGAGAGAAATTGCAGAACAATATTATTCCGAAGATAAGGTGCTTGAAAAGTTTTATGAAATATTGTAAAGTGTATCAAATTAATAAATTATTGTAAAAGGAATAGCCATAAGTGAAGTTGAAAACCAACCGAATGGTTATATGGCGTATTCCATGTGACCATTAAAAACTCAAATATACACACATGAAATCTCTACTTTTCACAGGTGCATCTGGTTTTTTGGGAGAAAACGTCAAACCTCTTTTAAGAAATAGGTATGAAGTTACTACCGCAGGATTGACGGATGAAGATGATTATAAAATAAATTTAGCTGAAGAGATTCCTGCTTTTGATAAGAAATACGATATTATTTTGCATGCAGCAGGAAAGGCTCATTCTGTCCCTAAAACAGAAAATGAAAAGAAAGTATTTTTTCAGGTGAACTTTGAAGGCACAAAAAATCTCTGTACCGGGTTGGAGAAGTCGGGTCTGCCAAATTCATTTATATTTATTAGTACTGTTGCTGTTTACGGATGCGAAAAAGGTGAGAATATTACAGAAAATCATCCATTGGATGGGACGTCCCCATACGCCTTAAGTAAAAAACAGGCGGAAGAATTCCTAACACAATGGTGCTCTAAACATGGTATAACGCTGGCTATTATCCGGCCTTCTCTTGTTGCAGGGCCAAATGCGCCTGGCAATCTTGGAGCAATGGTAAACGGTATAAGGTCGGGAAAATATTTAAGCATTGCAGGTGGAAAGGCGAGGAAAAGTGTATTGATGGTAGAAGATATTGCTAATATAATCCCTGCGCTGGCGCAAAAAGGCGGTATTTATAACGTTTGCGATGATACTCAACCTACTTTTCGTCAATTAGAAATTCTTATATCACATCAGTTGAATAAAAAATTACCGATAAATATTCCATATTGGCTGGCGAAGTCAATAGCTATAATGGGAGACGTTTTAGGTGATAAGGCGCCAATTAACTCTCTTAAATTAGAAAAGATAACTCAATCTCTGACTTTTAGCAATGAGAGAGCAAAACGAGAATTAAGTTGGCAGCCATTGAATGTTTTGGAATATTACAAAATAAGTTAGTAATTATTTAATCTCTAGATTGTTTGATTATAATATCTTTGCGCAAACTAAAAATCCATGTTTCATCAAAATTATCGACTATCAGCTAATTAGCCTTGATGTCAAGTCAAATAATACAATACAATGACTTGATTACAGGTCAAGGCAATAGTAATCAAAAATCACAATCCATAAATCACTATTCACACCATTCACCATTTAAAATTAAACAAAAATGTCTCTTTCATTCAACGTAGAAAAATTTGTCGGCCAGCATATTACACATCGCACGGAAAGCCTGTTCAAACCGGATCTGGATGCCCATTATGAAACATTCAAAAAAGAAATTGAAGGTAAAAAAGTACTGGTGATCGGTGGTGCAGGCACCATTGGGTCATCTTACATCCGGGCGCTGGTGAAGTATAACCCCGCTAAACTGATTGTAGTGGACATCAATGAAAACGGGCTGACCGAACTGGTGAGAGACTGCCGCAGCAGGAATGATATTCAGTTGCCGCAGGATTTTAAAACGTACCCGGTAAACTTCAGCGACAAGGTTTTTACAAAAATATTCCTGCACGAAGGCCCTTTTGATATTGTGGCCAACTTTGCAGCCCATAAGCATGTGCGCTCTGAAAAAGATATTTATTCCATTGAGGCGATGGTAGATAACAATGTGATCAAAGCAAAAGCATTGCTGGACCTACTGTTGCAATACCCGCCCAAACATTTCTTCTGCGTGTCGACCGACAAAGCTGCCAACCCTGTAAACGTGATGGGTGCCAGCAAGAAGCTGATGGAAGAAGTGATACTGGCCTATTCTGAAAAATTCAAGATCACTACCGCGCGCTTTGCGAATGTGGCTTTCTCAAACGGCAGCCTGCTGATAGGATTTGTAGACAGGGTATTGAAGCAGCAACCGCTTTCCTGTCCGTCTGATGTAAAAAGGTTTTTTGTATCACCCGATGAATCGGGCCAGATATGTTTGTCTGCCTGCATTCTGGGCAATTCCGGTGAAATATTCTTCCCTAAGCTGGAAGAAGAAACCATGGTGAAATTTGCCGATGTGGTAGAGCCGTTTTTAAAAGAGATTGGTTATGAAATGAAGGCGTGTAATTCTGAGGAAGAAGCAAGGAATGCTGTGGTAGAAATAAAAGAAGGAAAATATCCTGTGTACTTTTTCTCCAGCAATACCAGCGGCGAAAAATTATACGAAGAGTTTTATACCGATGAAGAAGAGTTAGACATGGATAGATTTGATTCTTTCGGCGTAGTGAAAAATGCGGAGAGAAAGCAAATGAGTGAATTGGATGGCGTGATCAATGAGCTGGAAAAAGTTTTTCAATCGGAGAAGGCGGAGAAAAAAGATATCGTCAATGCCCTGGCTAAAATCATTCCCGGCTTTGAACACATTGAAACGGGCATGAGTCTTGATCAGAAAATGTAATAATCATTAATTTAAAAAAAATCCCTCTCCTTTAGGAGAGGTTAGGTAACGTATGTATCCATTTTTCAAACGTCTTTTTGATGTCCTTGTTTCAGGCATTGCATTTATTATTTTATTGCCATTCATGATTCCCATAGTGATCATTCTATTGCTGACGGGGGAGCATCATGTATTCTATTTACAAAAAAGAATCGGCTATAAAAACAGGTATTTCAATATTATCAAGTTTGCTACCATGCTGAAAAACAGTCCGAATATGGGAACCGGCCTGATTACTGTCCGGAAAGATCCGCGTTTGTTACCGATAGGTGGTTTTTTGCGTATGACTAAAATAAATGAACTGCCTCAAATATTGAATGTACTGAAAGGAGACATGAGCATTGTTGGTCCCAGACCGTTGGTAGATAAAACTTTCAATGCTTACCCGATCGAAGTTCGTGAAAGGATCTATGATTCAAAGCCCGGCATTACCGGCATCGGTTCTATTGTTTTCCGGGATGAGGAAGAATTGCTTACCAATACTAAAATGGACAGAACGGAATATTACAATACCGTAATAGCCCCTTACAAAGGTGAATTGGAAATGTGGTATAACACACACAGAAGCTTTAGCGTGGATATGTGGATCATATTTCTTACAGCTTGGGCTATCATCAAACCGGACAGTCAATTGCATTATAAAGTATTTAAAGACTTGCCCAAACGAGAATTATAAAAATATTTCACTTTTTTTATTTTACAAGTTTTTAGCATCGCATCATATATTTAGTAAAATAAATATATGTGTTTTGCGTTTTATATATACTGAATGATAAATATAACCCGTATGTAGATAATTTTATGCAAATAGACATTTCGGCTTCTATCGTCTTATATAAAACTAAAGAAAAGTATCTTGAAAAAATAATTCAGGATTTTTTTGATACGGATATGCATGTCTGTTTGCTGTTGATTGACAATTCACCTACTGACGATTTGAAAATCTTATCTGCTATTGATAAACGTATTGAATATATCTGGCTACAGGAGAATAAAGGTTTTGGTAAAGCACACAATATCGCTATTAACAAAATGCTTGGCAAAAGCAAATACCATGTCATTCTCAATCCGGATATTGAATTTGATAAGGAGGTACTGCCTGCACTGTATACTTTTATGAATCAAAATCCTGATGTAGGCAATGTAATTCCTAAAGTGTATTATAAAACAGGAGAAGTGCAACCACTTTGTAAATTACTGCCCACACCGCTTACTTTATTTTCTCGCAGGTTTGCCCGCTATAGTTTTTTTACAAAAAAATTAAACCACAGATACGAACTGGAAAACTTTCGCTACAATGCTGTAATGGAGGTGCCCAATATGTCCGGATGCTTTATGTTTATCAGAAATACCGTATTGCAACAAACCGGCGGCTTTGATGAACGCTTTTTCTTATACTTGGAAGATGTAGATCTTAACAGAAGGATCGGCAGAATTGCTAAGACGGTAGTGTATCCTTATGTACACATCATGCATCATTTTAGAAAAGGCTCTTACCAGGAACCGGAGTTATTGAAACACCATATACGCTCGGCAATCCATTATTTCAATAAATGGGGATGGTTTTTGGATTGGGAAAGAGCACATATAAATAACAAAACCATTAAACGGATAAAAGAATTGAATAATTCAAAAAAATAATAAAGATATTTGCCACGTAAACAATAAGAGATGAGTCAACTTTATTGAGCAATTCATGATTTTAATAGATGCCATATACATTCATATCGGAGGGCCGAAAATACTGTTAGATTATTTGATAAATGAACTGGAAAAAACAGATAAAAAAGTTACCTATCTTTTGGATAAGCGTGTGAAGGGAAAAATACAAACGATAAAATCAGGAAACAAGGTCATCTATCAGGAAGCGAAGCTTACTAAGAGAAGAAGATTTTATAAAAAGCAAAAAAATAACTTTACTACAGTTCTGTCCATGAATAATCTGCCACCTGCCATGCGGCTGAAAGCTACTGTTTATACCTATTTTCATAATCCGCCTCTTCTACAGACCATCAGAGAGTTTTCAACAAAGAAAAATATTCTTTTTTCACTGAAAAGAATGATTGTAAATTATTATAAAAATAATACCGATTTCTGGATAGTGCAAATGGATCTGATAAAAGAAAAGCTGCGACAAAGATATAGTTTACAGCCTGGGAAGATTCTTGTACTGCCTTTTTATGAGCCTGTCAATCAGGATGCGCTTGATGTAAGCAAAATAAAAAGTCAATATACCTATGTGAGTCTTGGCGTACCTTATAAAAATCATTTGCGTTTAATCACTGCCTTTTGTCTGTTTTATGATAAGCATCAATACGGTAAATTAATAGTGACCTTGCCACCGGAGTTTAAAGATATATTGCAGCAAATAGAACAAAAAAAGAAAGCAGGTTACCCGATTGAGAATGTAGGATATATAGATCGGAAAAATGTTCAGAAACTTTTTCTCGAATCGGAGTATCATGTATTTCCTTCGCTTACAGAAAGTTTAGGTTTGGGCATTTTAGAATCTATTGACTGCGGCTGTAAAGTTATAGGCGCCGATCTGCCTTATATGCATGCCGTATGCGAACCTTCGGTTGTTTTTGATCCTTTTAACGTAGAGGCTATAGCGGGAGCGTTAAAACAATCGGTTGAAAAAGATTTACCCCTTTCAAAAAGTAAAGTAAAAAATCAGATAAAAGAATTGTTGTCTCTTTTGAAATAGAAAATATCAATATAGCAGGAGAAACGAACTCCGATAAAGAGAATATAATCAATGTTTAATTAGTAAATTTGCTTTTACTAATAAACATATAAAAAACTGATAGAAATAACACTATAACATAACAAACATGATATATACCCTTATTATGGCAGGCGGCGTGGGTAGCCGCTTCTGGCCAAAAAGCAGAGAGAAATTTCCCAAACAATTTATTGATATTATGGGTACGGGAAAATCATTCATTCAAATGACCTACGACAGGTCTTTGGCATTTTCCAATCCGGAGAATATCTTGATCCTTACCAATAAAGATTATAAAACACTTGTGGCGGAACAATTGCCTGCGCTGCCGGAGGAAAACATTCTTACCGAACCTTCCAGGAATAATACAGCGCCTTGCATTGCCTATGCGGCCTACAAATTATATCAAAAAGATAAGGATGCGGTAATGGTGATTGTGCCCTCGGATCATCTTATATTGAAGGAAAAAGTTTTTGAAGAAAAAATAAAAACGGCTGTAAATTTCTTACAGGATAAGGAGGCGCTGATAACGCTAGGTATTGATCCCACACGTGCCGATACCGGCTACGGCTACATTCAGTTTGAACAAAGTGAGCAAGAGATTAAAAAGGTAATGGCATTTAAAGAAAAGCCGGATGCCGCAACCGCTCAGCAATATATTGATTCTAAAGAATATCTATGGAATGCCGGTATTTTTATCTGGAAAGCAAAGGATATTATCAGCGCGTTTGAAAAGTATACGCCGGAATTGAGTATGATTTTTGAAAAAGGAATAAGTCTGTACAATACCGCCGGGGAAGCAGATTTTATTGAAGAATATTATCCTCAAAGTCCCAAGATATCTATTGATTACGCTATAATGGAAAAGGCCGAAAATGTATATACCATTCCTGCTGATATTGGTTGGAGCGACGTAGGTACGTGGGCTTCTCTCTGGAATGTAAAAGAAAAAGACGCCCGGCAAAATGCCGTTGTAGCGCAGGGGCAGGTGGTAGCTACCAATACCGAAGGATGTATGATTACTTCAAAAGACGATAGTGTAGTAGTGATAGACGGATTGAAAGATTTTATTGTGGTAAATGAAAAAGATGCGTTGCTCATTTATCCTATTCATAAAGAGCAGGAAATAAAAGAAGTGCTAAAGAAACTGGATAAAAATGCATTGTAACCTGGCAGAATATTTATTTTAGCCCGGGCTTTCTTTTGGGAGCTAAATGCTCAAAGTCGAAGCTGAAATCGGTTATGGGCGATATGGGTTTCATTTTTAATACTTGCGCTATACCTTTTTCATCATAATTAAAAATTACATAAGCATCCGCGTCATAGCTTCTGTCGTCCCATTTAGCAATATACGTATTGTAGTTGTAGGGCAGCAGCGTTCCTTTTAATCTCGGAGAATTTTTGCAGGTAATTCTGTACGCGTTGTTGATGAAACTGATCTCAATATCGCCAAACCACTTATCGTTGTATATGCCCGTGATTTGCTCTTTGGAAGGGAGAAGATTACTCAATTTCATTTTTTCTGTCTGTGTGTAAACCGCCAGCTTCAGGCTATCGGAATGTTTATTGAAATTATCCGTTCTTGTCTTCAGTTCTTTTATCCAGTCTCGCTTTGCATTATTCAGATAGTGGTCTTTAATAGTATTGCTGATAGCGGTAAATGCCGCGCCCGATTGCTGGTTGGTCAAGACTACAATGCCCAGCTTTTTTTCGGGAATCAAAATAAATTGCGTTACTGTTCCTATCAATCCGCCGGTGTGCGTTACTTGCAGGCAACCGTTCACGTCACTTACAAACCAGCCCAGGCCATAGCCGTTTAATTTCGTATTGTATGGATGATTGCCGGCTACCGCTATGGGCATTTGCAGGCTCCATAGTTCCTTTAATTGTTGTTTGCTGATGAGTCTCTTTCCCGATTGTGTAACGCCGTCATTCATCAGGAACTTTGCCCATACAAGCATATCCTCTATATTGCTCATGATACCTCCGGCAGCATTGGCAATACTGTTCCAGTCATGTGGTATGGCTGTTACTTTTCCCTCTACGGGTGCATGCGCGTCAATCAGGTTGGCATTGTTTCGTACCCTGTTATACGATGCAGTGCTGGTGCGCATTCCCACGGGTTGTAATATGCGCTGTTCAATGAATTCCTCCCACGAAAGTCCGCTTACCCGGTGTATGATTTCTCCGGCTATGATATACATGTTGTTGTTGTATACGTATTTGGAGCGGAAGGAGCTTTCGGGTTGTAAATATTGTATATTGTTGATGATATCCTGCACGGTAAAGGTGCCGCCTTCAGGAAAAAACATAAGGTCTCCCGCGCCTAAACCCAGGCCGCTCCGGTGCGTTACCAAATCTCTTATGGTAAATTCTTCGGTAACAAAATCGGCATACATTTTAAACTCAGGAATATATTTTCTTACTTTATCATCCCATTTCAGCTTGCCTTCGTCTGCTAGCATAGCCAACGCGAAGCAGGTAAATCCTTTGCTGTTAGAAGCAATGCCAAAAAGCGTTTGGGAATCTACCGGTAAATTGTTTTTTAATGAACGTACGCCCTGACCTTTGCTATACACAATTTTATCATCTTTAATAATGCCTACCGAGATGCCGGGCACGTCAAAGGCTTTGATCGTGGCCGTTACAAGGCTGTCAATACTTTTTTCATTTATTTGCGCATGGGAAGCAGAAGATAATACGATTAAAAAAGATACGAGAAAATAATGTAGGATGTTCTTCATAGATTGATGCTTTGATGGCGGACTGTTTTATAAATTAATGACTCTTTTTTCTTTAGCGCTTTGAAATGCCGCGTCAATGATTGTCATTGTTTTTACTGCGTCGGCAGCGGGTACAGGATTGGGGGCTGCTCCGGTCAGCGCTTTGTAAATATCCTGATAATAATTCATGTAGTTGCCTATTGCAGAGCGTGTTTCTTTTCTTATTTCTATACCCTCAATGGTAGTGTGCAACAAGCCGTCAAAATCGCCGGGAGTTTCTATCCAGCTTTCTAAAGAAGGGATGGCGCCTTTTTCTAAAGCTTCTTCCTGCAGGTCTGATCTTTTTTGTAAGAAGCTTCCGTTTTCTCCGTTCAATATGTAGGAAAAGGTGCGTTCTTTTACATATACCGATCCTTTTATTCTTACGCGCAATTTAGAAGGATAGAATAAAAGCACTTCAAAATAATCATTAGAAGTAAGTCCGGGTCGCATACATTCCAAATCGGCAAAAACAGCTTCGGGCATGCCAAACAACTGCAATGCCTGATCTATTAAATGCGCGCCCAGGTCGTGGAGATTGCCTGCACCCGGCTTATCGCCTTCTTTATGCTCTTTGCCACTGTGGCCGGGTCTGTACCTGTCAAATTTCAACTCGGCTTCTTTTAATTCTCCCAGCAGATTGGTCTCTATTATTTTCTTGAGCTCCAGAAAATCTCCGTCGTATCTGCGGTTTTGATAGACGCTTAAAAATGTGTTATTTGTTTTGGCGATCTCATCTAATTCTTTCGCTTCCTGCGCAATGGTTGTAAAAGGTTTTTCTACTATCACTGATTTGCCTGCCAGCAGAGCTTTTTTGGCATAGTCGAAATGCATTTGTACAGGTGTATTTACCACAACCAATTCTATTGAATCGTCAGCGATCATTTCTTCAAAGGAGCGATATAGCTTACTTTCAGGATATAATTCCCTTGAGTTGTCTTTATGTCTTTCTACAATGGCGCTTAATTTGAAATTGGGATTTTGTTGTATAAACGGCGCGTGAAAAATTCTTCCGCTCATACCGTAGGAAGCGATGCCTGTATTGATAACTCTGCTCATTTCTCTTATTTTTTATTGAGAGTAAATGTAATAAAAAGAAATGTATATTCCTCACGACTAGGTCATGAATACACGAAGAAAAGTTTGATATGCCTCGGGATGAGGTGGAGACTGCTTCTGCGCTATCGCGCATCGCAGTGACGATTTTGTAAGGTTCGTCATCGCGAGGTTTTGCAGCGTAGCGAAAAAACGCAGCAATCTCCTTTTTTTGAAAGATGGTTAACAACTCCTTCTCCTGTAGGAGAAGGCCGGGATGAGGTAGACTGCTTCTGCGCTATCGCGCATCGCAGTGACGATTTCGTATATTGTGCACTCCGTACTTCCTACTTCCTTTTCGCTCTTCTGCCGTCATCGTCAGCATGCCACCATTTCCCCTTTTTTCTCTTTTGTACAATGATGTAATTATGATTGATGTATTTCTTTATATGTTCCATCGCTTCATCATGACTATCTGTAATCAATACCAGGTCAAGATCGTAGGGCGAGATGGTTTTGTCTTCCACCATTTTTTCCATACTGTCTATAATTTCTTCGTAATAGTCTTTCCCGAAAAGCACAATAGGGAACTGTTCTATAGAATTGGTTTGTACCAGGGTAAGTGTTTCATAAAACTCATCCATTGTGCCAAATCCGCCGGGCATGATTATAAACGCGTAAGAATATTTTACCAGCATCACTTTTCTTACAAAGAAAAAATCGAATGTGAAAGATTCTGTGAGATAGGGATTTTCGTGCTGTTCGTGCGGCAATACAATATTTAATCCTACTGATCTTCCGCCGGCTTCAAAAGCCCCGCGGTTAGCAGCTTCCATTATACCGGGGCCACCGCCCGTGATAGTAGTGAAATTCATTTCGGCAATCCTTTTGCCAAATTCTACGGCATCCTGGTAGTAAAGATGATCTTCGGTAAATCTGGCCGATCCGAATACGCTTATGCCGGGTCCTACGTAGCGTAGCATATCCATGCTTTCCACTATCTGCTTATGTACACTATCTGCAAACACCCTGTCTTCGGGCGTTTCGGTATCAGCGTTTAAATAAAGTATACGTTTGGCGGGAATTATTCTTTCTTCTTCTTCGGGGTGTTTCAGTTCTTCCATGTTATGTGTTTGTAGCAAAAATATTATAATTGATTTTTAATATACATAAACCTATCATAAATTGCACCAAAAAATTTTATATAATAGAATGAAGATTATATCTTATAATGTAAACGGTATAAGAGCCGCCATAAAGAAAGGGCTGCTTGAATGGATAGCCGAAAACCCGGCAGATATAATTTGTTTGCAGGAAACCAAGGCTGAAAAAGAAAACGTAGATTACAAATCCATAGAAGCGCTGGGCTATCATACCTATTGGTTTTCCGCACAGAAAAAAGGATATAGCGGCGTGGCTGTTTTTTCTAAAGCAGAGCCACTAAAAGTAACTTTGGGCAGCAGGATAGAGCAAAGCGATTTTGAAGGCAGAGTAATACAACTGGATTATGAGAAATTTACTTTGGTAAATGCTTATTTCCCTTCGGGTACAAGCGGAGATATTCGTCAAACATACAAATATCAATGGTTAGACGAGTTTTACGATTATTTGAACGAATTGCGAAAAGAGAAAAAAGCGCTTGTGATTACAGGCGACTATAATATCTGTCACAAAGCTATTGACATTCATGATCCTAAAGGCAATAAAAATTCATCGGGCTTTTTGCCGGAAGAAAGAGCCTGGATGGATAAATTTTTTGATAACGGATATATCGATACTTTTCGCCATTTTCAGCCGAACGCTACCGGTGCATACACATGGTGGAGCCAGCGTTTTCCTTCGGTAAGGTTGAATAATAAAGGCTGGAGAATAGACTACATCAGCGTTACAGACAATTTAAAAGAACTGCTGGCAAACGCGGTCATCTACCCCGATGCTAAGCACAGCGATCATTGTCCCGTTTCAGTAGAATTAAAATTTTAAATCAATGTATATATACAACGTAACCATAAAAGTAGACTGGAGCATTCATGAAAAATGGCTGGAGTGGCTAAAAACTTATCACATACCCGCTATACTTGATTATGGCTGCTTCACCAATGCCAGGCTGCTTCAGCTACAGGAGATTGACGAAAGTGACGGGCCTACCTATGCTGTACAGTTTTTTGCCGAAGCAAAAGCCGACTATAACAGGTATATTGAATTGTATGCCAATGAAATAATAACTATTGAAAGAAATTTCTGGAACAATAAAATGTACACATTCCATACTTTAATGCAGGTTGTGGATTAGATAAAACAGATTATTAAAAATGATAATTTTTTGGAAGTCGCATCATTAAAGCATTATAAGAGATTTTTGTTTGAAAAAAAGGCATCAAAAATTTTGAAATAACTTAAAAGACAGTACTTTTGTATTATTAATTTAACTCATTAAAAATTACACTATGAACAAAGCTGAATTAGTTGCCAAGATTGCTGACGAAGCAGGTATAACTAAAACACAAGCAAACGATGCTTTAAACGCATTTACCACAACTGTACAAAAAACTTTAAAGAAAGGCGATAAAGTTACCTTGGTAGGTTTTGGTACTTTCTCTGTTACTAAGCGCGCAGCTCGTACAGGCCGTAACCCTCGCACCGGCGCTCCTTTGAAAATCAAAGCCAAAAAAGTAGCTAAATTCAAAGCAGGTAAAGAGCTGTCAGACAAAATCTAAATAGATTGCTGATATTATTAAAGCAGAAGATAAATGCTCTTCTGCTTTTTTTATTTATAGAAAATAATCTAATTTTGCATATTATTCATTCAACAACAAAAAACACATTACAAAATGGGTAGAGGTGATAAAAAAACTAAAAAAGGAAAAAGGTTTTTAAGTTCTTACGGAAAAGTTCGCCCGGCAAGACCGACAAAGGCGAATGCTGAGAAAAAGAAAGAAGAAGAGAAGAAAACAGAAGAGTAGTATAAAACTTTGTTTCAATAAATCACGGCAAGCACAAACGAAGCTTGTCGTTTTTTATATTGGGGCTTATTAAATCTTATCATGTATTCAGCAACACAGTTAGCAAAAAAATATATAGGCTATTGGTTCAAATCAAGCAATGGTAAAGGTCACGGAGTGCACTCTCCCTTTGTTTTTGATTTTATTAAAAACGTATTGAACAGGAAAGTAAAAAAAGAAGAATATATGCTGATAGAGCAGCAGCGCAACGCGCTTAAGCAAAATCAGCGGACACTTACATTGCAGGACTTTGGAGCCGGATCGGTAATAGAAAATACAAAACAGCGAACAGTATCTTCCATCGCCAAAAATTCTTTGAAGTCTAAGAAATATGCGCAACTGCTATACAAAATAGCCCGATATTATCAGCCCGCACATATACTTGAGCTGGGTACCTGCTTAGGAATTACCACGGCATATCTTTCTAAAACCAATGATCATGCGGTTATTACCACTATGGAGGGTGCAGCCGAAGTAGCGAGTGTGGCGCAAACGGTTTTTGACAATTTAAGGTTGAATAATATTGAAATAGTAAGAGGCAATTTTGACGATACACTTCCGGGGTTTATTTCCAGCTACAGACAAAATGATAAAAAACTTGATTTTATTTTTATAGATGGCAATCACAGAGAAGAAGCTACCATTAACTACTTTAAGCAATTGCTACCGCTGATACATAACGATTCATTAATGGTTTTTGATGACGTGCATTGGTCTAAGGGAATGGAAAATGCCTGGCATACGATTATACAGCATCCTTCCGTATCTTTAAGTATAGATTTGTTTTTTGTAGGCATTGTTTTCTTTAAAAAAGAATTTAAACAGAAACAGCATTTTACCATTCGATATTAGAACTTATTTTATTGCAGTTAAAAAACATAAAAATTTAGTAAGGATTATAGATGAAATTATATCCTCAGGCAGCAGAGCAACAAATTGAATTTGACAAGGTGAAAGCCTTGCTGGCCGGGCATTGCAGAACAGAGTTAGCCATTTACAGGGCAGAGCATTTACGTATTCATACCAGAAAAGATTTTATAGAAAGAGAGCTTTCGCAAACACATGAGTATAAGCTTGTAACAGAACAAAGTCTTGTATTTCCCAATGATGTTATTCTTAATCTTGCCAAAGATCTGCAGCTTTTAGGCATCGCCGGAAGCACGCTGGTTGGTGAGCAATGGCTGCAAATAAGAAAACTTTGCGTGGCCATGGAAAATATTTTTCGTTGGTTTAACGATGAAAGAAAAGCGGCCTTCCCGCAATTGTATACCGTAATTGAAAATACTTATTACGAAAAAACCATTATAGAATTAATCGATGAAATATTAGATGAATACGGGAATGTAAAAGATACGGCCTCTGATGATTTGCAGCGTATACGCATGAACCTTTACAGGAAAAGAAATGAACTGCGGCGCGTATTTGAAAGAGTGGTAGCCAGGCTAAACAAATCGGGCTATACGGCTGACATTGAAGAAGGTTTTAGCAATGGCAGAAGGGTTGTGGCCGTTTTCGCTGAACATAAGCGACAAATAAAAGGGATTCTTCACGGAGAAAGTGATAGCCGTAAAACGGCTTTTATAGAACCTGAGGAAACCATAGAATTGAACAACGAAATATATTCGCTGGAAAGTGATGAACGAAAAGAAGTGCTTCGGGTTTTAAGAGAACTTACTGCCAGGCTTAGTGTTTACGCGTCTTTGCTGAAGCAGCATTATGAGATTTTAGGTTTATACGATTTCATCCGGGCAAAAGCCTTATTAGCTTTGGATATAAACGGACACTACCCGGAAGTGATTGATAAAGCTGTAATAGACTTACAAGAAGCTTATCATCCTTTACTCTTATTGTACAATCAAAAAATGGGAAAAACTACCATTCCTTTAGATATTGAGTTTAACGATAAAGACAGGATTCTTGTCATCAGCGGTCCTAATGCAGGGGGAAAGACCGTTGCCATGAAAACGATCGCGCTGAATCAAATGATGATGCAGAGCGGTTTGCTCGTTCCCGTAAGGCCCGTATCTCGAATGGGAATTTTTAAGCAACTGTTTATTCATATCGGCGATACGCAAAGCATAGAGTTCGAGCTAAGCACCTATTCGGCACATTTAAATGCAATGAAGTATTTCATAGAAAATGCCAATGGAAAGACTTTGTTTTTCATAGATGAGTTGGGCGGCGGTTCCGATCCCAACCTGGGAGGAGCCTTCGCGGAAGTGATTCTCGAAGAATTAGGAAGAAGGCATGCGGTGGGCATTGTAACTACGCACTATCTGAATTTGAAGGTGATGGCCAATCACACACAAGGATTGTTTAACGGGGCTATGGCGTTTGATGAAATCAACTTACAGCCTCTGTATAAGCTTATCGTAGGCAAGCCCGGAAGTTCCTACACTTTCTCTATCGCCGAGCGAATAGGCCTGCCCAAGCCGCTCATAAACCGCGCAAAGAAACTGGTAGATGATAATCATTTTAAATTAGACAAATTACTAAATAGTACCGAACAGGGCTTACAAAAGTTGGATAAAGAAAAATCAACCTTGCAAAAACTGATTAAGGAAAATGAGCGCCTGAAAAAAGAAATGCAGCAGGTGGTTAACAGAGAAAAGCACAAACAACAGGTAGAGCTTTTAAAGCAGCAAAATAAAATATCGGAAGAACGCATAGCTTATCTGAAAGATACAGAACGTAAGCTAAAGCAAATGATCTTATCTTGGCGCAAAGCAGACGATAAGGAAAGTGTGGTAAAAGAAATCAACAGCATCTTATTCCCGAAAAATGAAAAAATAGTTATAAGTAAAAAGCTTAAAAAAATAGATGCCCAGTACAAAGAAGTGGAAGATGAAATTACGGTAGGCACTAAGGTAAAGATTAAAAAGAATCATCAGCTAGGCGTGGTAAAGGAATTGCGCGGTAAGCGGGCCATAGTGCTGATAGGTCAGCTGCCTATGAGCGTGGAGCTGAGCGAACTGGTAGCTATTGTGGAAAAGAATGATTCAGCCTGATTTTTTTGTAACTTACATAAAATTTTACGCATGAATACTGTTGGAAATATCATCTGGATCATTTTCGGAGGCTTCACATCTTTTCTCGGGTATATGGGTGGCGGTCTGGCTCTATGCCTTACCATTATTGGTATTCCGTTTGGCTTGCAATGTTTTAAACTGGGCGTGGCCATACTTTTTCCTTTCGGCAGGGAAATAAAAAGCAGGGAAGAATCTTTCGGATGCCTTAATCTTATCATGAATATAATCTGGATTATTTTCGGAGGCATTTTTACCGCGCTATCGCATTTGTTTTTCGGTATATTGTTGTGTTTAACTATTGTTGGTATCCCGTTTGGCAGGCAGCATTTTAAATTAATGCGCCTGAGCTTTTCTCCTTTTGGTAAATCTTTTGAATAAATAATTAAATATTCAGCCATGAACGAGCGCTTACTTCAGTTTATATGGCAATTCCAATATTTCAATAAGCAAAGTCTGAAGAGTGATGAAGATGAGCATATTGAAATTGTACATCCCGGCTACTTTAATACCAATCAGGGGCCTGATTTTTTAGAAGCAAAAATCAGAATTGACAATACATTATTGGCAGGAAGCGTGGAGGTGCACGTAAAGGCTTCTGACTGGAATGTACATAAGCACAGCACAGATGCCCGATACAACAATGTAGTTTTGCATGTAGTTTGGGATAACGATATGGCAATAGGAAGCAATTTTTCTACATTAACCCTGCAGCCACTGGTTGCTAAAATTTTATTAAACAAATACCGGCAATTGATGCAGCAAAAGCCTTTTGTCTTTTGTGAAAATCATTTGCCCTTTTTATCTCCGGTAGCCTGGCAGCAATGGAAAGAGCGTTTGGCTATAGAAAGACTTTTGCGCAAATCAAACGAAATACTATTGCTTCTGCAACAGAATAATAATCACTGGGAAGAAACTTTCTGGCAATTACTGGCAAAGAATTTCGGTATTAAAGTAAATGCAGATATTTTTTATGCAGTGGCAAAGTCAATATCCATCAATATTTTGGCTAAGCATAAAAATCAAATTCACCAGTTGGAGGCGTTGCTCTTTGGTGTAGCAAACTTATTGCCGTCTGCAACTAACGACGAATACGCTAAGATTCTGATCAGAGAATATAAAGTGCTGAGCAACAAATATAGGTTGAAGCAATTACCCAATTCGCCGCTGTTTTTAAGGATGCGCCCGGCCAATTTCCCGAGTATACGACTGGCGCAACTTGCCATGCTCATTCATCAGTCCAATCATTTATTCTCTAAAATAAAAGAAACTGACTCCATTCAAAACGTTCAAAGCATGTTTAGCGTTATTGCCAATGATTACTGGCATTATCGTTACAAGCTTGCCGATGATCCGGGAGATTTTCAACCCAAAAAACTGGGCAACGCGATGATTGAAAATATTATGATCAATACGGTTATTCCTACCATATTTTCGTATGGACATTATCACCGTTTGCAGGCGTATAAAGATAAAGCGCTGGATTGGCTGCAACAGGTAAATGCGGAAAAGAATGTTATTATTGCAGGATGGAAAAATTTTGAAATAACTGCCTGTAATGCAATGGAGTCGCAGGGTTTGATAGAACTCAAAAATAATTATTGCAATGAAAGACTTTGTTTAGAGTGTAATGTGGGCAAGGCTGTACTTTCAGGAAAATAAAAAATGCAAGCCATTTTTCGGCTTGCATTTCATATAAAGTTGCGAATAAATCAATTAAAATCTTTCCAAGTTAGAAAAGAAGAAATCACCTTCAATTTTCGCGTTTTCGTCGCTGTCGCTACCGTGTACAGCGTTTTCACCCATAGAGGTAGCATATTTTTTACGAATGGTACCTTCTTCGGCTTTTGAAGGATCTGTAGCGCCAATCAGTGTTCTGAAATCTGAAACAGCATTATCTTTTTCCAGAATGGCTGCAACAATAGGTCCGCTGCTCATAAAATCTACCAGCTCGCCGTAAAAAGGACGTTCTTTATGTACTTCGTAGAAAGCGCCGGCTTGTTCTTTAGTAAGTTTGGTCCACTTCATTGCTTTTACGGCAAAGCCTGCTTTAATTATTTGATCTAAGATGGCACCGGTATGCCCGTTTTTTGTCGCATCCGGTTTAATCATGGTGAATGTTCTGTTGCTCATAGTATATTTTAAAATTTGCAGCGAAATTACATAAAGTAAAATAAAAATAATTTTTTTCCGACAAATTTTCCTGAAACGCTTACCTGTTCTGCATTTCCGTCAGGTAGCAACAAGTTTTAACGACAATTTTTCAGAAAAAACTAGGTAGTATATTTTTTGTTGAATAACTTGTAAAAAATAATAATACAATGAATCCAAATAAATATACTATAAAAGCACAGGAATTAATAGCCGCCGCGCAGCAGCTGGCTTTTAGCAATGGCAATCCGAACATTGAAACGGAGCATCTGCTGAAAGTTTTGCTGGATGATAAAGACAGCGCTATTGATTTTCTGCTAAAGAAAAATAATGTTACCATCAATTTATTAGAATCTAAATTAGAAGAAAAGCTCGGCAAGTTGCCAAAGGTTTCCGGCGGCGATCCGGCACAGCAGATTAGCAGAGATTTAAACAACGCTTTACTGCGTGCCAATACGGTATTAAAAGAGTTTAATGATGAATTTATAGCGCCTGAACATTTATTACTTTCTATTGTGCAGGGAAGCGACGATACGGCTAACATATTAAAAGATGCCGGTCTTACGGAAAAAGGTCTGGTAGCCG
Source organism: Bacteroidota bacterium (assembly GCA_023386235.1). Taxonomy (GTDB): domain Bacteria; phylum Bacteroidota; class Bacteroidia; order Chitinophagales; family Chitinophagaceae; genus Haoranjiania. The sequence goes on from JAEWKC010000044.1 coordinate 39,741, forward strand.
CTATTAAAGAATTGAGAAAAGGGAATACCATTAATTCGCAAACCGCCTCACAGCAATACAACGCGCTGGAAAAATATGCAAAGAATTTAAATGATCTGGCACAGTCGGGCAAGCTGGATCCTGTAATAGGCAGAGATGAGGAAATAAGAAGAACCTTGCATATCCTTTCCAGAAGAACTAAAAATAACCCGATACTGGTAGGAGAACCGGGCGTAGGTAAAACGGCTATCGTAGAAGGGCTGGCGCACAGAATCATCAATGGTGATGTGCCCGAGAATTTAAAGTCAAAAATTATTTATACGCTGGATATGGGCTTGTTGATAGCAGGGGCTAAATACAAAGGAGAATTCGAGGAAAGATTAAAGGGCGTAATAAAAGATGTAGGCGACAGCAATGGCGAAATTATTTTATTTATTGATGAGATCCACACGCTTGTTGGTGCCGGCGGCGGCGAGGGCGCTATGGATGCCGCTAATATTCTGAAGCCCGCGCTGGCAAGAGGCGAGTTGCGTGCCATTGGCGCTACTACTTTGAATGAGTATCAAAAATACTTCGAGAAAGATAAAGCGCTGGAGCGCCGCTTCCAGAAAGTAATGGTAGATGAGCCAAGCGTAGAAGACGCAATATCTATTCTACGCGGATTAAAGGATCGCTACGAGGCTCATCATCATGTGCGTATCAAAGACGAAGCCATTATTGCAGCGGTGGAATTATCTAACAGGTATGTAACCGACAGATTTTTGCCCGATAAAGCTATTGACCTGATAGACGAAAGTGCCGCCAAGCTTAGGCTGGAGATGAATTCTATGCCCGAGGAGCTGGACGAGCTGGAAAGAAAAATTCGTCAGCTGGAAATTGAAAAGGAAGCGATAAAAAGAGAAAACGATGAAGCTAAGTTAAAAGAGCTTAATACCACTATCAGCAATTTAATGGTAGAAAGAGATACGTATAATGCCAAATGGCAGCAGGAAAAAGAGATTGTAGATAAAGTGCAGAATGCCAAGTCGGAAATAGAAAATTTAAAGACGGCAGCGGAAAAAGCGGAGCGCGAAGGAGACTATGGTAAGGTAGCTGAAATACGCTATGGCAAAGTAAAAGAGCAGGAGGCTATTATTGAACAATATTCCGATGAGTTGGAATCGTTGACCGAAAAAAGAATGCTGAAAGAAGAAGTAGACGCGGAAGACATCGCCGAAACAGTCTCTAAAGCCACAGGTATCCCTGTAAGTAAAATGCTGCAAACAGAAAAAGAGAAACTGCTGCATTTAGAAGAATACCTGCATAAAAGAGTGGTGGGGCAGGAAGATGCCATAGAAGCCGTTTCAGATGCCATACGCAGAAGCCGCGCCGGTTTGGGAGATCCCAAACGTCCTATCGGTTCATTTATATTTTTAGGAACCACGGGTGTCGGTAAAACGGAATTGGCCAAAGCTTTGGCGGAGTTCTTATTTGACGATGAATCAATGATGACCCGTATTGACATGAGCGAATACCAGGAAAAACATTCTGTTTCGCGCTTGGTAGGAGCGCCTCCCGGATATGTAGGTTACGACGAAGGCGGCCAACTTACAGAAGCCGTACGCCGCAAGCCATATAGCGTGGTATTGTTTGATGAGATTGAAAAAGCGCATCCCGATGTGTTCAATGTACTACTGCAGGTACTTGACGATGGACATTTAACGGATAATAAAGGCCGCGTGGTAAACTTTAAGAATACAATCATTATCATGACAAGCAACATTGGTAGCCATTTGATTCAGGATGCTTTTGATAAATATGGCAATGATGTAGAAAGAGCCGAAGAAGTAGCCAAGAATGATGTGATGAGTTTGTTGAAAGAAACTATTCGTCCTGAATTTTTAAACAGGATTGATGATATCATCATGTTTCATCCTTTGTCAAGACAAAATATCAGAGAAATTGTGGATATACAGCTGCAGCATTTAAAGAATCAACTGGCGCAAAATGGCATGAGCATTGCCTTCAGTGATTATGCAATTGATTTTCTCGCAGTAAATGGCTACGATCCGCAGTTTGGCGCCAGACCATTGAAAAGACTGGTACAGAAATCAATTATCAATCCTTTGAGCAAGAAAATTCTTGCCGGAGAAATAGACAGAGACCATACAGTATTGGTAGACGTGTTTGACGGAGTGGTGGTCTTTAGAAATGATACAACAGAGAGTTAATTTTAAAACCTATAAAGCTATTTCAGTTTTATAGGTTTTTTTCTCAATTTCTTTCAGGGAAATAGATATTGCTTTTTTCTTTGTAGCAAACAAACAAGAGGTCTTTACTTTTATTTTCCCGTACAACATACTTATTTCAATAATAAGACCTTATAGTTTTTGCCAAAAAAATTAGTATTTTTGAAATAAATTTTTTCATTTGGATTCACTGTTCAACCTTATTGAATATACCAGCAGAAATATTTTTCTTACAGGAAAAGCAGGTACCGGCAAAACAACTTTTCTTACAGGTTTTGTAAACGAAACACGTAAGAAACATATTGTAGTGGCGCCTACAGGCATTGCTGCCATTAACGCCGGAGGTGTAACCATTCATTCCATGTTTGGCTTACCGTTGCGCACATTCGTGCCCACGTTTGAAGAAATTGATCGCGATTATGCGTTGAATATTACCGATCTCTTACCGCATTTTAAATACAGGAGAGACAAACTGAAACTGTTGCGCGAGGTAGAGATAATAATTGTTGATGAAGTATCAATGCTGCGTGCAGATGTATTGGATATGATGGATTTCTCGCTGAAGCATATACGCCGCAATAGCTTGCCGTTTGGTGGCGCGCAAATGTTGTTTATTGGCGATTTGTATCAGCTGCCACCGGTAGTAAGACAGGAGAGCGAACGCATTTTGAGTGCATACTATGCTACGCCGTTTTTCTTTGACGCGAAAGTAATGCAGAGCGCCAATTTGATGCCCGTAGAACTGACTACAGTATACAGGCAAAAAGATAAGATTTTTATCGACATTCTTAATCAGATAAGAAACGGCGATATAAGCGCCATAGATTTTACGCTGCTGAATGAAAGATACGATCCGGACTTTGAACCAGGAGAAGAAGCGTATGTGTATTTATGCTCGCACAATCGCGTGGCGGATGATATCAACAATAAAAAACTGGCGGAACTGGCAGGCAGATCCTATTTTTACAACGCCATAATCACCGGAGATTTTAAAGAAAGTCAGTACCCCAATGAAGAACGTTTAGAATTGAAAGAAGGTGCTCAGATTATGTTTATACGAAACGATACATCTTTAGAGAAAGAGTATTTCAATGGTAAACTGGCTGTGGTAGCCGGTTTGAGCGAAGATGAAATCACTGTGGTATTGGAGGGAGCAAATAAAGAGATTACATTGAAGCGGGAAATCTGGGAGCAAAAAAAATATTATCTTGACAGCGATAAAAATATTCAGGAAGAAGTATTGGGTAGTTTTGAACAGTTCCCGATTCGGCTGGCCTGGGCCGTAACTATTCATAAAAGCCAGGGTTTAACCTTCGATAAATTGATCATCGATGCAGGACGCTCTTTTGCTTCCGGCCAGGTATATGTAGCGCTTAGTCGTTGTCGTACTTTAGAAGGTATTGTACTGAAATCAAAGATTACTCCGCAGGTTATTTTTTCCGACAAAACCATTGAGCACTTTCACACTACCACACATTCCAATCATAGAATGGAAGAAGTGCTGGAGCAGGAACGCTATACCTATAGTGTGCAGAAAATATTACGTTATTTAAATATGCAGTGGATGAACAGCGACTTGCAGCAATGGTATCAAACCGCGCAGCAAGCTAAAAAGCTGGACAAGGAAAGACTGGAAGAACTGCAAACAAATATATTTCAATCAATAGAGCAAATAAGCGGTGTGTATGATAAGTTTGAAAAAATAATTGAACTACGATTAAGACAACATGCCGAAAAGGTCGTAGGCTGGGAAGCTGTGCAGGAAAAAATAAAAGGAGCGGTGAATTTTTTCTACACAAGCATTAACGAAGAAATTCTTTTACCATTGAAAGATCTGTATGCCGAAACGAAAGGCGAGAAAGGTCTGAAATTGTACAATGCTGAGTTTAAAGTATTCCTAGAAGATGTGGGAGATTATTTAAATGATCTGGGCGAGCTGCACCTGTTTGATAAACCTTTACTTGATAAGCCTTCCAATGAAAAGATAGATGTAAAGGTAGAAAAAATTCCATCACATGTGATTACTTTCCAGCTGTTTGAAGATGGCAAATCGGCACAGGAAATAGCTGCCCAAAGAGAACTGTCTGAAACTACTGTTTACGGTCACCTGAGCAAATTTGCCCGGCAAGGTGTGCTGGATATAAAGAGATTGTTTACCGAAGAAAAAATAGCCATATTCCAAAAGTATTTTAATAAAGTACATTACACTACACTTACTGAATGGAAGCAAGGCCTGCCCGATGATTTTGAATTTCATGAAATAAGAATATTGCTTCATCATTTTACCTATTTAAAAAGTAAATAACTTTTATACATTTACATTCTTTATTTTTGATAGTAAATTAGCATCAGATTTGAATACTCAACCATTGGTAGCAATTGTAATTCTTAATTACAACGGAAAAGTTTTTCTTGAAAAATTTCTTCGTTATGTGGTTGATTCTACGTATGCCAATAAAAGAGTAATAGTGGCCGATAATGCTTCGCAAGACGATTCGGTAAATTATTTGCGGCAACATTTTCCTGAAGTAGAGATCATCATCAATGAAAAAAATTACGGATTTGCCGAAGGCTACAATCAGGCGTTGAAGCGCGTTTCAGCCGATTATTATATATTACTGAATTCCGATGTGGAGGTTACGCCTCAATGGATAGAGCCTGTAATAAATTTGATGGAATCGGATAAAAAAATCGCGGCCTGTCAGCCAAAAATATTATCCTATCACAACAGGAATATGTTTGAATACGCGGGTGCGGGAGGTGGTATGCTGGATCATTTAGGTTACCCGCTGGCCAGAGGAAGAGTATTTGAAATAATGGAAACCGATAACGGACAGTATAATGATAGCACAGATGTATTCTGGGCTTCGGGTTGCGCGCTGTTTGTAAAAGCGGAAGTGTATAATCAAATGGGAGGTTTGTATAATTATTTTTTTGCACATCAGGAAGAAATAGATTTTTGCTGGCGGCTTCAATGCCACGGTTACAGGGTTGTGTACTGCGGAGCGTCAGAAGTGTATCATGTAGGCGGCGGCACGCTTCCCAAAGGTCAATACCGAAAAACATATCTTAATTTCAGGAATAATCTTATCATGCTTTCGCGCAATTTAGACAAACGAGAAAAATACTGGAAACTGCTGGTACGTTTGATACTGGATGGGGTATTTGCCATTAAGACCTTGTTTGAGGGAGATTTTGAATCCATTCGCGCTGTGTTTTTTGCTCACATGCATTTTTATAAATGGTCTTTTTCAAAAGAAAATAAAACAGATAACTTGCGACTGCCATTTTCAAAACTCAGGGGTGGTATAAGCAAATCGGTGGTATTCGAGCACTTTATAAAGGGCAAAAAATATTTTTCAGAAATTATATGCTCTTAAATTTTGAATTTGATTACAGTTACTTATTTTTGTACAGTAATATTAAAACTATATGGCACATCATCATCCGGAAGAAAATACATACGAAAAAGAGCGTCAGGAACTTTTAGAGTCTGATTTTCGTTATAATCGTGTCAGCTCTTCGCGTTTTCTTTTTTATATCACTATGTTCGCGTTGGTCGCTTTCTTATTTGCTGGTTGTTTTCAGTTATACAAAAACAGATATGCAGGCAAACCTGACATAGAAATTCAATCCAGCACAAAATATACGCCTGAGTATAAATAAATATGCAAAAAAATTTTGGTGATTGAACTAATATTTTTTATTTTTGCACTCCCAAAAGATACATAGTTCTTTTATAGATAAGCGGAAGTAGCTCATTTGGTAGAGCACAACCTTGCCAAGGTTGGGGTGGCCGGTTCGAGCCCGGTCTTCCGCTCTTAAGAAAAACTTCCTGCACTGTTGCAGGATTTTTTTTAAGGATTGCCCTGGTGGTGGAACTGGTAGACACGCAGGACTTAAAATCCTGTGGGCAGCAATGTCCGTGCGGGTTCAACTCCCGCCCGGGGCACTAACCAATACTTAAAATGTATTGAAATGAATAAAACCCTTGTAAACAGTATGTTTGCAAGGGTTTTTGTTTTTGATATTCTTGTTTATTGGTGTTGAATAATCCCAAATGTTCTCCGTTTTCGTAAAGCTTATGATTTTAACTTGTAAATTTTACTATAGATAATCTGCAAAATGCAGATTATCCTTATTGATATTTGCACTTTAAGTATGTTTAATTTATTTATCAGGCAAGAGCACCAAAAAGTTGGACCATTTAAAATACATTTTTACAAATTCACTTCTTTGCGAGCAAATGATTTAATGGAGCAAATTACATGGAAAAGAGGAAATAATCTTTTTATTATTCAATTAATAATTTAGTTGTAAACTTTTCGCCTTCTTTTCTCATAAATGATTCAAAATATTTTTTGGAATTAAATTTTTCATCTGTTTTTGCCCATGCTGCATAATACCTGTAAATATATTTTTCTGGGTATATTGTGTGCATGTTTACGGTAAAACTGTTTGCAATCTCATCATTTCCGGAAGAAGCAAACCCGAAAGAACCAAAGTGTTTAACAGGTGTAATAATTCCCAACCCGAGCGTATCCTTATTTTCACTTTGCTTTCCGTGTGTGCATAGTGCAGCGTATGATTCTGTGAAGATGTTGGTTGTTTTGTCTGTGTAGAAATCTATTGTGCCGGTAGTAATCTGTAAGCCAGCATTATTGTCTGAAAGGCTAATTTCATTTTGAAAAAAATACTGTCCTCCCCAAATGCTTATACGCTCTGTAACGCTTATAGGATCGGCATTCGGAAGGTATTTCCAATTTTTATAAACCAATTGAAATATGGCTCTGACAGGTCCGTTTGAAATTCTTTCATAAGTTACTTCTGCATTTTTGCCAAACCTGATAAGTGAGTCTCTGCCATTTTGTTTTATACGCAGCGCCAATGCTCCGGCGCCCAGAGATTTGCCCACCTTCAGGATGTCCATTCCCCAGTTGTCCAATTGGTGATAAGATTTTGCAGGATCAGTGCCTACATGATCAAGCACCATGTCTGATGTGGTTTTGCCCCAAATATCATTTGCATTGCGTACATCGAAATATTTTCTGAAGCCTACTTTATCATTTTCCCAAGCCGGCCCTTCAGTAAGAAACAGAGCAAGCTTTTGTTTTGAAAAATCTGTGGGCTGATTATTATACGGCATAGTATCTTTCTGTAAATTTTCTCCGAATGTGTTTTTGAGGTTGTGCTTATGCCGCACATACGCTCTTACAACTGCTTTTACAGTAGCCGGGTTATTGGCGGTTTGCAGGTTCAAAACAATTTTTTCTTTTGCTGAAAAGTCTTGTAAAAAAACTATCTCATCCCAAGTGCCATCTCTGTCCAAATCATCGTGCTGCAATACTTTGGGAACATTTTTATAAAAGATGTGTATGAATTTACCGTTTGGTATATGGCCGAGTTTTGTTTCTAAAAAATTTCTGCTTAGTACGATCAACTCATCTTTTCTCTCAAAATCGGAGGGGTTGCTGATGGAAATACTTTTATACTGAGCATAAACATTGCTGCATAAAACGGATGCAAGTATGACAATTAAAAATTTCATGTGTATTTATTTTAAGAAACGGGTTTTACTGCCTGCCTGGTTATCATTTTCCATTGACCGTTTTGTTTTTTCCAAACGGTAACAATATTAAGTTTAACATTGCCGGGTTTATAATTGTCGTTTGTTACCGCATGTATAGTGTGGCGAACAACTGCTGTTTTGCGGAACATATCTATCGTCTGCCCTGTTACTTCAATAGAGACAAAGTCCGTTGATCCGTTTTTAAAAGATTCCAGAAATGCCGTTTTATCCTGAACTTTGCCGTTTGAATGACCATAGCTCAATTGCTTGTGGGTTATATGACTGAGTTGCGCAATGTCACTGTCTGTCATCGCCTTTATTAAAGCAGTTACCGCTCTTTCCACGCTTGCTGAATTTTTATACTGAGCAAATACATCAGCTGGTAGAAAGTAACATACGAGGCTTGTAAAAGCTACTTTAAAAAATGTATATTTTACCATTTTAATCGTTTTAGCTGACCGGGCAGCATTTCGAACAGTTTATATGCTATTTCATTTCTTCCACAGGGGCCGCATCCATATCACCGTAATCAAGATTTTCGCCGGCCATTCCCCAGATAAATCCATAATTGGATGTGCCGCAGCCGGCGTGCACAGACCAAGGCGCTGACAATACAGCCTCGTGATTTGCCATAATGAGATGACGCGTTTCTTGTGGTTCGCCCATTAAATGTATAACGCGCTGATCAGCAGGTACGTCAAAATAAAAATAGGCTTCCATCCTGCGTGTATGCGTGTGTGCGGGCATTGTATTCCATACGCTTCCTGTATCCAGCACAGTTAGTCCCATTACAAGCTGGCAGCTCTGAATGCCGTCTTTGTGTATGTATCTTCTGATAGTTCTTTTGTTAGATGTTTCACTGCTTCCAAGGTCGGCGGTGAATGCATCGGCTTTGGTATACTTTGTATTAGAGTATGTTGTATGAGCAGGAGTTGAAAGCATATAGAACACAGCGGGATCATTAGCATCTGCAGAGGAAAAAACAACTTTTTCGGTGCCTTTGCCTAAATACACACATTCCAGTTTTTCTATATCATAAACCGTTTTATCCGCTGTTATTTTTCCTTTGCCACCAACATTAAATATGCCTATCTCTCTTCGTTCCAGAAAATAATCTGCGCGCAATTCAGGCTCGTTAGGTAAAGCGATCTCTTCGTTAACAGGCATAGCACCTCCGATGATCATCCTGTCGTAATGCGAATAAACAAGTTTTAATTTATTTTCAGTGATCAGCGTTTCTATCAAAAAATTATTTCTTAATTCTTCCGTACACATTTGTTTCGTCTCTTTCGGACTGTTTTGAAATCTTATTTCCATGATATTTTATTTATAAATAAATTGATTTTTTATCTTGCCATCCAGCCGCCATCCACATTCAGGATGGTTCCGTTTATGTAATCGGCAGCGGCAGAAGCGAGGAAAACATAAGCTCCTGCCAAATCTTCGGGGGTTCCCCATCTTGCAGCCGGGATTCTTTCGAGAATAGCTTTGCTTCTTATAGCATCACTCTGCAATGCAGCTGTATTGTCTGTTGCGATATAGCCGGGAGCAATGCCATTTACATTTATGCCTTTTGAGGCCCACTCATTTGCAAAAGCTTTTATAATGCCTGCTATGGCCGACTTACTGGCTGTATAACTCGCTACATTAATACCTCCCTGGTAAGAGAGCATAGAACAGGTAAAAATAATTTTTCCTTTTTTGCGTTCAATCATTTCTTTGCCAATTTCCCGGGCTAAAATAAACTGGGTATCAAGGTTCACGGACAGCACTTTATTCCAGGTTTCATCGTCATGTTCTGTAAGCGGCTTCCTGATGATGGTGCCGGCATTATTTATTAAAATGTCTACCGGTTTTTCGTTTTCTTTTATCTCTCTCAAAAAATTATACACGGATTCTCTTGCAGAAAAATCAACGCTGTATTTACCAAAGTGTCTGCCACATTGTTGCGCTACTTTTTCGGCTTCAGAGTTTTCGGGAAAATGGTTTGAAACACAGATAATGTCTGCTCCGCATTGCGCCATAGCTACAGCCACAGCCTGACCGATACCGCGGCTGGCTCCTGTGATAAGCGCTGTTTTTCCCGAAAGATCATAAAGGTTTGAAATATGCATTTTCAATTTATTTTTCTATGTTGACATTCTTCTTATAACCGAAACGGGTATAATGTAATTGTCTGATTTTTTTTGTTCAATGGATAACTCGCTTTCTTCTCGGTTAAGCTGATGCATTAATATCTCCACCGTTTTTTTGCCGAATTCAGCGGGAAACTGCTCAACCGTACTTAAAGAAGGACTGGCAATAGAGGTTCTTTTGTCATTTGAATAACCAATTATTTTTATATCTTTCGGCACGTCTATTCCCTTTGATTTACAAAACTCCAATGCGGCAATGGCACAGGTATCGTTAGCTGTAAAAATGCCGTCTATTGAAGGATCGTTACTGATAGCTTTTACTAAAGTATTCCATGCATTTTCATGTGTCAGTTCGTGATAATAAATATTTTCTTTCTTAAAAGGAATGCCATACTTTTCCAGCGCAGCCTTGTAGCCTTTAGACCTGTATTTGTATAAATAACATTCCAACGGCCCCGAGATGTGCAAAATATTTTTACAACCCACTTCCAATAAATGTTTTGTAGCATCATAGCCCCCCTGAAAATCGTCGCCGGAAATATTGGTAGAGCCGAAAGAATAATCGGGTATTCTGTCATAAAAAATTACCGGGATTTCTCTTTGAAGAAAAATATTGAAATGACTGAAATCTGTGGTATGCAAAGTTACAGCAGCTATAACGCCGGCAACTCTTAAAGACGAAAGTGTTTCCGTAGCTTGCTTTTCAAGTTCGATGGAATCGTTGGACTGAAGTATGATAACATTGTAGCCGAATTTATACAATTCGTTTTGAATAGTAGTGATCACTTCGGAATGAAAATTCATAGAGATCTTGGGAACAATCAGACCAATTATTTTTGATTTATTGCTTCTAAGTGTAGAGGCCACGCCGTTGATGCTATAACCCATATTTTGCGTAAAATCTAGGATTTTTTTTCGTGTTGCTTCCTTCACCTGGCTGCTACCGTTTAGTGCCCTGGAAACAGTGGCAGTAGAAACGTTCAGTTTTTTTGCTATTTCAACAATTGTAAGATTCTGCATTGAAGATTATTTATAACAAGATGAAACAAATATAGGATTATATTGTCTAATAAAAAATAATAAATGTAAACGTTACTATAACGTACAGTAGTTTATTCTACCTATTTTTTTATTAATTTTTTAAAATAAAATGTTGATTATAAATATTATATAATTTTATTAAAAAAAATTTTATAAAAAATTTCTCAATAAAGTTGTTATTTTAATTAATTGTTATAATTTTGAAAATAGATAAAATGTAAACGTAGACAATTTTTATTATTTTTATAATCTACCATTTTTGGGAATTTAAATCATATCAAAATGAGTCAAATGATAAAAACATTCTGTAAAGGGTTGCTATTATGTGCAACTTTATTTTTAGTTAACAACCTAAGTGCACAAACTGCAAATTCCCGTTTAGAAGGTGTTGTTTTCAATTCGCTTAATGAACCGATTGAATCGGTAACGGTTACTATTGTCGGTTCTGACGGTCAAAAAAACATAACTCTGACTCAATCAAACGGTACATTTGCATTTAATACTTTATCTGCAGGTGATTACAGCATTGAATTTACGCATGTGGGATATCAAGCTGAGCGAATGGATTATGTGCTAAATGAAGGAGCCAATACAATACAGGTTACCTTAACAGATAACGAATCTGCATTAGATGAAGTAGTTGTTGTAGGATATGGTACGCAAAGAAGAGAAACCGTAACCGGTTCCATTGCATCAATTACAAATGAAGAGATAACGACAACGAAGAATGAAGATCTTAGGAATATGCTTACTGGTAAAATGCCGGGAGTAAGGATTGTTCAAGGTAGCGCGGAACCCGGAGCTTACAATGGCTCTCTGGATATAAGAGGATTGGGTAATCCCTTGGTAATAGTTGATGGTGTGCCGCGTCCTAACTTTGAAAGACTCAATGCCAATGATATAGAAAGTATATCAGTTTTAAAAGATGCCGCAGCAGCAGTATATGGGTTAAAAGCGGCAAACGGGGTGGTGCTGATAACTACTAAAAAAGGAAAGAAAGGAGCTACAGAACTCAATTACAATTTTACTCAAACTTGGCAGCAACTTTCAGGGATGCCTAAGGCGGCTAATCCGGTCGATTGGATGACATTTTGGAACGAGAGAACAATGGGTGGTGGTTTCGGTGCAAAACCCATTTATGACAGCGCAGCCTTTGCCCCTTATTTAAATGGTACCAGAAGAGTTGAGGATTGGTTTGGCGCGCTTATAAGAGATGTTTTCCCACAGTCACAACATAATTTAAGTGTAACCGGCGGTGGTGATAACGTTAATTATTATGTAGGATTAGGTTATATGCAGCAACAAGGCATGTACAAATCAGGCGATTTAAATTATAACAGATTTAACCTGTCTTCTAATATAAGTAGTCGAATTGGAAAAAATATACGTTTAGATTTAAACTTAAGCGCAATAATAGATGAGAAAAATCAACCACATCAGGATGCCTGGTGGGTAATCAGAAGCATATGGAGACAAAATCCTACAGAAACAATTTTTGCAAATGATAATCCGGATTATATTTTACATACTCAGAATGAGGGTGGAAACCCGTATCCTATGACTCGTAAAGATATTTCAGGATACAAAAAAATGCAGAATAAAATGTTTCGATCTTCATTGGCTATCACATATGATTTTCCTTTTATAAATGGGTTAAAAGCAAAAGGGTTGTACAGCTATGATTATGATATGTCTGATTATACAACTTTTAGAAAGCAATATAATCAATATACATATAATGCAGATACTGAAACATATACTCCTCGCACATTACAGTCTCCGTCACGTTTAAGGAGAGATTTTATAAATACTCCGGCGTCGCTCGCACAGATTTCTTTGAACTATGACAGAAGATTTAATGATGATCATAGTCTACAGATTCTCGCATTAGTTGAGGAAAGGGTCAGAAGTCGAAATAATTTCTTTGCTCAGCGCAATCTTTCCATTCCTCTTGATCAGATCTATGCCGGCGATAATGATGATCAGCAAGTTGCAAGCGCAAATCCTGATTTAATTTGGAAAGAAGTGCGGCGTGGTTATGTAGGTAGAATAAATTATGGATTTCAAAATAAATATTTAATTGAGCTAAGTGGACGTTATGACGGTTCTTCTTTAAACTCACCACAAAGAAGATGGGGTTTCTTTCCCGCGGCACTTTTAGGCTACAGGATTTCGGAAGAAAGTTTTTGGAAAAACAACTCTTCTCTTAATTTCATCAATATGCTCAAGATTAGAGGAGGCATTGGCATAACCGGCGATGATGATTTCTTACAATATCAATATCTATCGGGATATAATTACCCGGCCGTAGGATCGGTGTTTAGCGGAAAATATGTAAATGGTGCAGCAATTATGCCTATTCCTAATCCGTATCTTACATGGGTAGAGTCAAAAATGACCAATATAGGAATTGATTTTGAAGCATGGAGAGGTTTGTTGGGCTTCACGTTTGAAGTATTCAGAAGAGAACGTAGCGGATTAGCCGCGAAAAGTATTTATACACTTCCAAGCGTTATAGGAGCTGATATAGGACAGGAAAATATAAATTCCGATGAGAGAAAAGGCTTTGAGCTGGAAGTTAATCACAGGAACACATTGGGAGAATTAAACTATTTTTTAAAGCTGGTTTATAGCTATTCAAGAGGCAAGAATCTGTATGTTGAAAGTGTTAGAGCGGGTAATTCGTATCTAAACTGGCTAAATAATAGAAACGATAGATATAACGACATATGGTGGGGATACGGCTCTGACGGAAGATTTACATCCTATGAAGAGTTTTTCAATAGTCCTGTATATTATACTAAAACAACTTTACCGGGTGATTATAAATACCTTGACTGGAATGAAGACGGTGTTATCAGCTCCTTAGACAATCATCCTATTTCATACCAATTTCAGATGCCGCGCGTAACCTACGGTATTACATTAGGTGCATCGTTTAGGCAGTTTGATTTAAATATGTTATGGCAAGGTAATGCTTTGGTATACGTTGCTTATCCGGAAGTTTTGCTTGGTGGCCTATATGGCGGCGCAGGTTTGGAGCATTTTGCTGACAGATGGCATCCTGTAGATCCTACTGCAGATATTTTTGATCCGTCAACAGAATGGATACCGGGTCATTATGCCTTTACAGGCAGAGTGCCTACGCTGAATACGGGTCATGGTGTGCAGGATGCTTCTTTCTTAAGATTGAAAAGTTTGGAAATAGGTTATAGTGTGCCTAAAAATATACTTTCAAGAGTAAATCTGAAAGATATAAGAATTTCAGTAAGTGGGTACAATATGCTCACCTTTACTAAACTGAGATTTGTGGATCCGGAACATCCATCAAGTCAGTATGGATATTTATATCCGATGAATAAAACCTATAATCTGAATCTTGGAATCACGTTCTAATATTTTTTATCGAAGCACAAATAAATGAACTGGAAACTCAATATACCTTCAATTAATATAAAAATTAAAGAAATGAAAAGATTGATAGTTGTTATAATATTATTTATATTTTTTTTACCATCCTGTCATAAACTGGATGTGGCTCCTCCCAACATTGTAAATGAGCAGGATATTTTCACTTCTCAGGAAGGGGTAACTTCTTTTCTCTCAAGATTGTATTATCTGATGCCAACAGAAGATTTCAGCTATTCTTTAAATACAGGATTCAATAATATAGCTATTTACAGGCATACCAGTGCGTATACTGGCGAGGCATTGTCAAGAGATGTGACTTCGGCAGGTTATGGTGCTAATATTTGGAGTGATAGTTATACCACCATTCGCCAGTGTAATTTGTTTTTTCAAACGTTACCAAAATACACTTCCAATTTTACCCAGGCTGAAATTAATCAATGGACAGGAGAAGTAAAGGTAATAAGAGCGATGACCTATTTTGCATTAGCTACCCGTTATGGAGGGGTTCCTATAGTTGATGGTGTTTTAGAATATCCCGGACAACCTAAAGAATATTATGATATTCCGCGTGCAGCCGAAGCTGACGTTTATGATTATATCGCTAAGGATCTGGATAGCGCCATCTCCATATTGCCAGATAATTTGATTAACTACAGATGGAATAAAAATTCAGCGCTTGCCCTGAAATCCCGAGTTATGCTATATGCAGGTTCTATTGCTAAATATAACAACATCGTTTTGTTTGATAACGATAAAAAACAATTGACAGGCATTCCGGCATCGCGTGCAAACGAATATTTTAAAGCAAGCTTTGATGCTGCAAAGCAAATTGAAAGCAAGTATAGCCTTTATAAACAACATTGGTCGGCAGGAGATAAAGAAGCACAATATAAAAATTTTGTAAATTTGTTTTTAGACAACTCAAGTAAGGAAAATATCTTTGTTCGCGAGTATACTTATCCTGGTTCGGCACATAGCTGGGATGCTTATATGGTACCGCTTCAATTAGCAGGACCTAACGGCTGGTCTTCAGAATTAGCTCCGACATTGAATCTGGTAGAACTTTATGACGGACTGCCTAAAAATGCCGATAGTACCTTCCAATATTTAGATAATAATGGAAAATATATTTTGTATAATAATTTAATGGATCCTTTCTTAAATGCTGAGCCCAGACTTAGAGCCACGGTAATATTTCCAGGAGATGAATTTAAAGGAGAGCAGATAGAAGTATGGAGAGGAATTTATACAGGTAGTGTGGCAAATGGCATCAATCCATTGATTCCTCCCGGCGCAATGGTGCCTTATCCAACAACGAATTTAAGAACATCTGCCAACGCCGGAAGTCAAACGGTAGTTACCTTGCCAGACGGAACCAGAATGAATGCTGCAGGCAGAAGCGGTGTTTTTACCGCTACAAACATTCATACACTTTCAGGATTCTACATTAGAAAGTATCTGGATCCCAATTTGCCAACCTCGCAGGTGCTTACCGGGCGCTCATCTCAGAATTGGATAGAAATAAGGTATGCTGAAGTGCTTCTAACGAAAGCCGAAGCAGCTTATGAATTATTTCTATCTGGTCAGTCAGGCAATAATTTTCAACAAGAGGCTTTTAACGCCATTAACCAGATAAGAGAAAGAGCGGGTGCAAACTTACTTGCTACAGTAAACGATCTCAATATACAAGTTATCAGAAAAGAAAGAAGAAAAGAGCTGGCTTTTGAAAACAAAATATGGCATGACTTAAGACGATGGAGAATATTTCATTTGGAGCAATCCGCTAAAGTGTACAGAGTATTAATGCCTTTTTATGCTTCGCAAGCAGGTAAGTATTTCTTTGATGCCAGATTCGATCAAAAGAGCACTCCTGTATCTTATTCGTACGATTTCCGCTGGTATTATTTACCAATTTCATCAACCGAGCTGGAAAGAAGTCCAAGCTTAATTCAAAATCCACAATGGTAAATTATATAAAATCTTAAAATATTAATAGTTATGAAACATTATTTGTTATTGGTATCAATATTCATAATTTTATTTCAATCATCGTGTTCTAAGGAAATTGATAATTATGATGCTCCCGCGGAAACTTTGACGGGAACAATAATAGACAAATCAACCGGTAAAGCTTTAAACTCTGAATATGGCACAACTGGATTAAATATAATTCTTGAAGAATTAAGTTGGAGCGACAACCCAACACCATATAATTTCGGTGGAAAAATCGATGGCACTTTTAATAATTCAAAAATTTTTAAAGGTACTTACAGAATTAATGTTGAAGGGCCATTTGTTCCGCTACTTCAGAGAGACGGGCAAGGAAATATTACAGTAGATGAAAGAAAAACAATAGATGTTTCCGGTGTTACCGAAGTAAATTTTGAAGTAGATCCATTCTTTAAAGTGGAATGGGCTAGTGAACTTTCTGTTGAAAGCGATGGCAGAGTTTCGGCCGATGTTAAATATACAAGAAGTACTACAAATCCGGCGTTTCAGGTCAACCCCAACGAAATGGTTATTTTAGCAGGGTATACACCACATGTATTGCAGATGAATAATTACGACAATAGATATGAATGGGGCTGGTCACAAAATTCATCGCATTTAGGAAAAGTTCAAAAAGTAATAACTCGCGCGAATAATCCTATTCCGAAGGGAGTAAAATTTTACTATAGAATTGGGGTTAGAAATTCTTTCAATAATAAGTATAATTACTCCGATACCAGAGAAATGACAATTCCTAATTAAAGCCAAGGATTAGAGTGAACTATTGATAAACCGGAAAGTATGAAAAGAAAAGATTTTATTAGAAGTACAGGATTGTTAGGGACTGGTGTTATGTCCGGTGGCTTCTCGTTTGCTAGTAAATATAAAAATGAGTTTCCTGTAGTACGTGTACCGGAAAATGAAAGGAAGTTCAGAAGTGTAGCAGTGGATCAGGCTATTCAAACATTTCAGGCAAGAGTTAAGAATAAAGAACTTGTTTGGTTATTTAATAATTGTTTTCCTAACACGCTGGACACGACTGTTTTTTATTCTGTAAAAAATAGTAAACCGGAAACTTATGTAATTACGGGAGATATTGATGCGATGTGGTTACGTGATAGCTCTGCGCAGGTATTCCCTTACATTCGGTTTGCAAACAAGGACAGGCCTCTACAAAACTTACTTAAAGGCGTTATAAACAAGCAGGTACAGTTTATTCTCCTCGATCCGTATGCGAATGCTTTTTACGATGATCCTAACAAGACAAGTAAATGGGTAAAGGACATTACTGAAATGAAACCGGGAGTACACGAAAGAAAGTGGGAACTGGATTCATTATGTTATCCTATCAGATTAGCGTTTGCTTACTGGAGATCTACCGGGGACACTTCCCCATTTGATAAAGAATGGAAAAGGTCTGTAGAAAAAATACTGGCAACATTTAAAGAGCAGCAGCGAAAGGAAAACGATGGACCTTACAAGTTCCAACGTGAAACTGCCAATGCCAACAGCAGTGTGCAAATGTATGGCTATGGTTACCCGGTAAAACCGGTAGGCCTCATTGCTTCTATTTTCCGTCCAAGTGATGATGTTACCATTTTCCCTTTTCTTGTTCCATCGAATTTTTTCGCTGTAACTTCTTTGAGACAAGCATCAGAAATGGTGAGTTCAATCAGTAAGGATAACTCACTTGCAAATGAGTTGTTTTTATTAGCCAATGAGGTTGAAATGGCTTTAAAAAAGCATGCGATTGTTCAGCATCCTAAATATGGAAAGATTTATGCTTTCGAAATTAATGGATATGATAGCCATCTGTTGATGGATGATGCCAATGTTCCGTCGTTGCTGAGCATGCCCTATCTTAAAAGTATGAGCAGAACGGATCCTGTTTATATGAATACACGGCGATTTATATGGTCTTCTGATAATCCTTTTTTTTACCAGGGAGCAGCAGCAGAAGGTATAGGAGGTCCGCACATTGGTAAAAATATGATTTGGCCGATGAGTATCATTATGAAAGCATTTACTTCTGTAGATGATAAAGAATTAAAGTGGTGTATTGATACTTTAAAAAATACACACGCCGGAACAGGATTTATGCATGAGGCATTCAATAAAGATGATCCTAAAAGATTTACAAGAAAATGGTTTGCCTGGACAAATACTCTTTTTGGCGAACTGCTTTGGAAAGTCATGTTAGAAAAACCGTATTTATTAACATAAGTAATCTAAAAATGAAACGAGTATTATTATTATTATTTATCTGTTATTTGGCTTCGTGTTCTAGTGTTAGCAAATTGTCGAACGAAAATGCTTTTAAGTCTAATCTCATAAATGTTTTAGAAAAGTCTAAAATACAATATGAATATTTCGCACAGGTTATTCCCTCAGATAAGCTGCCTAAAAGTTATCAGAATGGCAGATTGATTCCCTGTGGCACTGCAGATTGGGTGTCTGGTTTTTATCCCGGTACATTGCTTTTCCTTAGTGATCATTTTAAAGATAAAGGCTTATATAATCTTGCGTTACCTAAATTGAATCTTTTGGAAAAAGAGCAATTTAATAAACGCACACATGACATAGGTTTTATGATGTATTGCAGTTTTGGAAATGCTATCAAAATAGAATCTAACCAAAAATATAATGAGGTATTGTTGAACAGTGCAAAATCGTTAGCATCAAGATATAACCCGGTTGTAAAATCTATTCGTTCCTGGGATTCGCCTCCTGAAGATTTTTTGGTTATAATAGATAATCTGATGAACCTTGAATTATTATTTTGGGCTACTAAATTTTCGGGAGATTCATCTTTTTATAATATTGCAGTTGAACATGCGAATACAACTTTAAAAAATCATTACAGAGATAATTACAGCTGTTATCATGTAGTGAATTACGACCCCAAAACCGGAAAAGTACAATGGAAGAAAACACACCAGGGCGAGTCTGATCGATCCTCATGGTCAAGAGGGCAGGCTTGGGGCTTATATGGGTTTACTATGTTGTATAGGGAAACAAAAGATCAGCGATACCTTGAACAGGCTAATAATATTGCAAACTACCTCATGAAAGAAATAAAAGTATTGTCAGATGACTATGTTCCGGTGTGGGACTTTGGAGCTGATCAAAGAACTCAAAATTATAAAGATGCATCTGCCGGTGCTATTATAGCTTCTGCATTATTAGAGTTGAGTGATTACAATATTAAAAAACGTAAAGAGTACATTAACTACTCTAAAAATATTTTATCTACCCTAATATCTGATAAATATTTTGCTAATTATAAACAAAACGGAGGCTTCTTGCTAAAGCATAGCGTGGGTAGCCTACCGCATAATTCTGAAGTTGATGTGCCTTTGACTTACGCTGATTATTATTTTATTGAAGGTATTTTAAGATACTTGGACCTAAATAAAAAGTGATGCTCCGTTATTCCTGCATATTATTTTTCCTATTCTTTTTGCTGTCGGTAAAAAAAACTTTTGCAAGTACTGATAGTGATGTTGATGTCATCCTCAACCGCCATAAGGAATTTTTGCTTAAACAGGGCTCTGACGGGGAAAACAATGTGCCAGAAATAGTAGCGTCCTTTGACCTTCAAAAAAAAAGATGGAATACTATAGACTATGGAGATAATCAGCGGGCAGCCTGGCGCGTATCAGACCATCTGAGAAACACAAAAGAGCTGGCGGTTCATTGGTCAGACCCAAAATCACAATGGTATAAAAATCAAAAGATTTTCCAGATTATAATAAACGCATTGGATAACTGGGCCCTGCATAAATATCAAAATCCTAATTGGTGGCATAACGAAATTGGGGTACCGCAACT
>JAEWKC010000013.1 GCA_023386235.1 Bacteroidota bacterium
AATTTGTATTGGGGTAAGCTCTGTCCAACAGTGTTTTTATAGGAATGTATTCGCCAACTTCTGTAACGCCTGTCAATACATAATCTCCTTTGACCGATTTTCTTTGTCCTTTGCGCACCTCTCCATAATGATCGCCATGATAGTGTGTAATAAGCGTGTAATCTAAAATGGGCGCTTCTTTTTTGGTCACGTTTTTTATATGGTTAAAAATAGCTTCCCCCGCCGTAAAGCTTGCATTAGGAAACTTTGGTGGCGAGTACATAGGAGCATAGCTTTTATTAAATGCGTCGGCATTCAAATCGCCGGCGTCCGTCATCATGGTTGTACCATCGGGCATTATTATAAAACTGCAATTACCCCTAGCCGGTATTGATAAAGTGGATATCTATCTAAATAACCTTTCTTCCAGCTTTCTAATGTATCGGTCTTTAGTTGTGCGGTTGCCGGTATTTCAATGAGGTATACACAAAATACAGTAAATAATTTCAGAAAGAAAAAGAAATGTTTAAGTGTATTATTCATAGTCCGGGTTTTTAGGAGGATGAGAGTATCTTACCAAAAGACCTTCATCGCCTTCTGTATGTTTTGCAAATTATGTTTCTGCATACTTTAATAAAATCACATCTCTGTTACTGCTTCGGAAATACCTGGTCTACGGCGCCACTTATCATCGGGAACTTTTCTTTTACGTAATCAGCTACTACGTTTACC
Organism: Bacteroidota bacterium; assembly: GCA_023386235.1. Taxonomy (GTDB): domain Bacteria; phylum Bacteroidota; class Bacteroidia; order Chitinophagales; family Chitinophagaceae; genus Haoranjiania. The sequence continues at coordinate 712 of JAEWKC010000013.1, forward strand.
GCGTTTTTTGCCTGCTCTTCTGTCAAGCCGGCTTGCTGTATAAGCTTATCAATAAGTTCTTGCATACTGTTTATTTTATTGTTTGTTAAAATGTTGTTTCAGATAGTACATTTGAAATTGTATCGCGTTATTCCAATAATCCCAGTTGTGCTTGCCGGGCCGCTCTATATATTCATGATCTATTTTTAACCCTGTTAATGTTTGATGCAATATCCTGTTTACGTCAATAAAAAAGTCATCCACTCCACAGTCCAATACGATATTCAAATCTTTGTTATTAAGTTGATGCACTAAGTACTGCGCGGTATGTTGCACCCATCTGTCGCGATGGGTTTGATAATCTCCCAATCTTTTGGCGATATCCCAGCTTGCAGGAAACGGGGTAAAATCAACACCTCCGCTTAGAGAAATGGCTGCGCTAAACAATTCTTTGTGCTTTATGGCAAGATACAAAGCACCGTGTCCGCCCATGCTCAAACCTGCTACAGCTCTGCCTTTTCGGTCTTTTACAGTACGATAATTTTTATCGGTATATTCTAACACTTCTCTTGTAATGTGCGTTTCATACCTGAATGAGTCGTTTACGGGACTATCGAAGTACCAACTGCTAAAGCCTCCATCCGGACATACCACAATGATATTATTTTCATCCGCCGATTTTTTCAGATTGGGCGCTTTGGTTACCCAGCCGGAATAGTTATCGCTGTAGCCATGCAGCAAATACAAAACAGGATAATTATTGCGGCTATTTTTTTGATAAGAATCGGGGGTAATGATTACACACCTGGTATTTTTTTTCATTGATGCGCTGTAGATGCTTACCGTATCAACCTTTGCGGCATACGTGCTGCCAACGAAAAACACCAGGAATAAAAAGAGTACTATTTTTTGCATTTATATTAAAATAAAAAGTTCCGATAAAATTCATTATCGGAACAAATATAATCTATTTTAAAAATTAGAACGGTTAACTTTCTTTTTCTACCTGTGCATAATTCAGCTCTACCGGGGTAGAACGGCCGAATATTTTTACGGTTACTTTCAGTTTTTTCTTATCGTCGTTCACCTCTTCAATTACACCGTTAAAATCGTTAAACGGACCTTCTATAATCTTAATAGTTTCTCCAACAATGAATGGCTCGCTAATCACCATTCCCTGGTCATTCATTTCATCTACCCTGCCCAGCATTTTATTCACTTCTGCCTTGCGTAATGAGATGATGTTGCCTTTGCTGCCTTTACCATCTGTAAGAAAGTGCATAATATCTGTAATGCCGGTAATGTGCACTACTATGTCGTCGGTAAGTTTCCCATCGGCTATTTCAATCATCACATAGCCGGGATAGTAGTTTTTTTCGCGCATTACTTTTTTACCGTTTTGTACGCGGTAAACTTTTTCCATGGGCAAAAAAACCTGTTTAATGATATTCGTCCATTCGTTACGCACAATATCCTTATCCAGATACTCTTTTACTTTTTTTTCTTTACCGGTAACCACGCGCAGCACGTACCATCTGGTTTCTTCTTTTTTTATTTCTTCTGTCATTGGTTAGAATCTATTTTATCACTATTTAAAAAGTGAATAAATAAAGTTAAGCGCTCCACTACTGATGAAGTCCATTAGCCAAACAATCAAAGTAATGATAATGGTTGCTATCAACACCACGATTGTAGACTGCTGCAGGTTGTTCCATGTAGGCCATGTAACTTTCTCCATCAACTCATGATAAGAATCTCTAACGTAGTTAGTAAACTTGCTCATTTGCAAATAATTAATTTCAAGATAAAACTTTGATGAATAATATTAAATTCATCTTCATTGCACGGGCACTAGGATTCGAACCCAGATCAAAGGTTTTGGAGACCCGTATGCTACCATTGCACCATGCCCGTAAAAAAAAGTTTTTTAGTACAAAGTACAAAGTACTTAGACGTTTTGCCCAAGTACTTTGTATATCTTAAGAACCTTTGTAACTCAATACTTTATATGCTCTTTAGTACTTAGTACTAATACTCCGTACTATTTCAAAATCTCAGTTACCTGACCAGCGCCTACGGTACGTCCGCCTTCACGAATAGCGAATTTAAGACCTTTTTCCATAGCGATTGGCTGAATCAATTTAACTGTAAGGTTAATGTTATCACCTGGCATTACCATTTCAGTACCTTCAGGAAGTGAAACCTCGCCGGTTACGTCTGTTGTACGGAAATAGAATTGAGGACGATATTTGTTGAAGAACGGAGTGTGACGTCCACCTTCTTCTTTACTCAATACGTATACTTCACCTTTAAATTCGGTATGCGGAGTAATAGATTTTGGTTTACAGATTACCATACCACGACGGATATCTTTTTTCTCAATACCGCGCAATAAGATACCTGCGTTATCACCTGCCTGACCTTCGTCTAATAATTTTTTGAACATTTCAACACCTGTACAAGTTGATTGCAGAGGTTGCTCTATCAATCCTACGATTTCTACAGGATCTCCTACTCTTACAATACCTCTTTCTATACGACCTGTAGCAACTGTACCACGACCGGTAATGGTGAATACGTCTTCTACAGACATAAGGAATGGAAGATCTACAGCTCTTGGAGGCAATGGCACGTATTCATCTACGGCAGCCATTAATTCTCTAACGGCAGGAACCCATTTTTCGTCGCCGGCTAATGCACCTGTAGCAGAGCCTTGAATGATTGGTGTGTTGTCACCATCAAATCCGTAAGAGCTTAATAAGTCTCTGATTTCCATTTCTACTAATTCAAGTAGTTCAGGATCATCAACCAAGTCTACTTTATTCATGAATACTACAATACGGGGAACACCTACCTGGCGAGCCAAAAGGATGTGCTCTTTGGTTTGTGGCATAGGACCATCTGTAGCAGCAACTACTAATATTGCGCCGTCCATTTGTGCAGCACCGGTGATCATGTTTTTAACATAGTCAGCGTGACCCGGACAGTCAACGTGTGCGTAGTGGCGGTTGGCAGTTTGATATTCTACGTGTGCAGTATTGATTGTGATACCTCTTTCTTTTTCTTCAGGAGCACCATCAATATCATCATATTTTCTTACTTCTGCTAAACCATCTGAAGCCAAAATAGTGGTTATAGCAGCAGTCAGGGTAGTTTTACCATGGTCAACGTGACCAATTGTACCAATGTTTACGTGGGGTTTATCCCTCTTAAAGGTTTCTTTTGACATTTTTATCGGTTTTTTATTGTGGTTTTAAAATGTAACAGTCCACAGTCACATCGACCACAGACCATATATTAAAAATATATTCAGTTTTTTAAAGGTTATTTGCTCTCTTCTATCTTCTTCTAAAATCTCTAAAACAGCTTTAAGAGCTGTTGATGAGATTTGAACTCACGACCTCTTCCTTACCAAGGAAGTGCTCTACCCCTGAGCTACAACAGCTTTTGTTTACAAAGTTATTGTGTGTCAGTGGAACATATTTTAGAGCAACTTTGCGAATATACAAAATTTCATCCAAAAACATGTTTTTCGATGACAACCTTTGAGAGCGGAAGACGAGTCTCGAACTCGCAACCTATAGCTTGGAAGGCTATCGCTCTACCAATTGAGCTACTTCCGCATTACAATTTGAAAAGTTGAAAAATGATAAAGCCATTTTCAAACCTTACCATCAGCTGATTTTCAAATTTAGTGGGCAGTGGTGGATTCGAACCACCGAAGTCGAAAGACAGCGGATTTACAGTCCGCCCCATTTGGCCACTCTGGTAACTGCCCCAAAGCTTTTCTTTGTGAGCCGAAGACGGGAGTCGAACCTGCGACCTACTGATTACAAATCAGTTGCTCTACCAACTGAGCTACTTCGGCATAACATTTTTTAGCATAAAAAGAACTATTCCCATAATTTGGGATTGCAAAGTTAACCGAAAAACTCGTTTGACAAAATTTTTTTTATAATTCTTTTTTTACAAAATACATAAAAAATGGCTGTTGTATAAAAACAGCCGTTCACAAAATATAAAATATGAGGTATTTTCTATGCCCGCTGTTTCTCTTTTTTACGTTTTACCTGGTTGATCATTGAATCTAATGCCGATTCAAAAGACGCTTCAAATGATTTTGAAGTTGACTTCACAAAGTAGTTTTGGCGCGGCACCTGCACACTTATTTCCACTGTCTTGTCTTTAATGGAATGCACCACATTATCTAGCTTTAAATAAACATCAGCTTTGATGATCTTGTCATGAAATGTGTTGAGCTTTCCCATTTTTTTGTTTACGTAATCAAGCAGTTTAGCGTCTGCATCAAAACGTACCGTTTGAATGTTCACGTTCATAGTTCTACGGTTTTTGTTTAATAAAATAATAAAGAATAAATATTCTTTTTTCTAAATGTAAGGTACAACATTAAAATTGAATTTTGAATTATTATTCTTTAAAATAAGCGTTAATTCATAGAAATGAATAACAGGCTACGCGCTTTTATACTATAAACCTATCAGCTGGTAATCTGCGCCGATATTACTAAGCGCTTCCTCTAATCTGGCGCGGTGGGTATCGGTTATAAATATCTGGGCATCGGCTTGCGCGCAGATGAATTGCAGCAAATTATCCATTCTTTTAGCATCCAGTTTTTCAAATACATCATCCAATAATAAAAACGGGGCCACATGGAGCTTCGTTTTAAGATAGGCAAACTCTGCCAGTCGCAGCGCAAACAGCAGGGTTTTGCGTTGCCCCTGCGAAGCGATGTTTTTAAAAGCCTGGTTTTCCATCGTAAAGACCATATCATCCCGATGAATGCCGGCGGTGCTTCGCTGTAGTATATAATCTTTCTTGCGGCTTTGGTGCAGCAATTCTTTAAAAGACTGGGGCGAAGAAAGCTGCGACGCGTATTCAATATCTATAGCATCGGTTTTGCCGGCTATTAAATGATACCTGTTTGTAATTTCAGGAATAATTTCTTTAAAAAAAGCCGTTCGCCAGATGTATATTTTTTCGCCCCAGTCTATAAGTTGCGCATCCAACACTTCCAGCAGGTTTTCATTTATAGTGCCGGGTTCGGTGTTTTTCAGCAGGCTGTTTCTTTGCAGTAGCACTTTGTTGTATTTCATCAGCGCTTCCAGGTAGTCTCTGTTTACCTGCGATAGTATGGCATCTACATATTTCCTTCGGTCTTCGCTTCCGCCTAATATCAGTTGCACATCGTCGGGCGCAACCATTACGCAGGGATATTTACCCACATGCTCCGAAAATTTTTTGTACAATTCGTTGTTTATAGAAAATTCTTTTCTGCCTGTTTCGCGTAGTATACAGGCAACGGAATTACCTGCACTGAAATTACCTTCGATTCTGAATCCCTCAAAGTTTTGTTTAACGCTTTTTGCATCGGGTCTGTTAAAATAACTTTTGGTAAAACACAGATAATAAACAGCATCCAGCAGATTGGTTTTGCCTGTACCGTTTTCGCCGTATATACCAACTATTTTCTTTTCAAAAATAAATTTTTGAAAAGTGTAATTCCTGAATTGTGCTATGGAGATATCTGAAAGAATATTCATGTATGATAAAAAATCGCTGCTAACTTCAAAAATAATTAAGTGGTAAATATAAGATACACAAAAGTCGATAAAAATGTTGACAATCAGAAAAGCTATAAAAGTTAATGATTAAAAAGTAGAGCTATTTTCTCTGTTTAAGATTGTAGCGTACAATAAACCATTTTTCATTTCTCTCTTTTAGAGTTTCAGCAACAGTTATCAACGCCGATTCTTTTTCCTGTTTACCAGGGCTTCTTTCCTAAATTCGAAAGGCTTTTTCTTTGCTTTGGTTTGTTTTGATTTTGTGTAAATATTACTTACTTTTGCTCCCTAAACTAATTTAACAGTGGCAACAGAACAAAAATATACTAAAGAAACTTATTTGTACTGGTACGAATTGATGCAATTGATACGCCAGTTCGAGCTGAAAGCTGAAGAGAAATACAAAATGGCGGGTAAAATTCGTGGATTTTTTCACTCTTACGTGGGCCAGGAAGCAATTGCCGCGGGCTGCATGACCGCTACGCGCCAGGAAGATCCGTTCATCACCGCTTATCGCGATCATGGCTTGGGTATTGCCAAAGGCATTACACCCAACGAGGCAATGGCTGAGTTGTACGGCAAGCAAACAGGCATAGCGAAAGGTAAAGGCGGAAGCATGCACTTCTTCAGCAAGGATCACTTTTTCTTTGGCGGACATGGAATCGTAGGCGGACAAATAGGCGTTGGCGCAGGCATTGCCTTTGCAGAACAATATAAAGGTACGGATAATGTTGTATTGTGTTTCTTTGGAGATGGCGCTGCGCGTCAGGGTGTATTGCACGAAACCTTTAACATGGCTATGACCTGGAAGCTGCCTGTAATCTTCATTTGCGAAAACAACCACTATGCAATGGGTACTTCTGTAGCCAGAACATCAAATATAACTGATATCTACAAATTAGCTGATGCATACGATATGCCGGGCGATATGGTGGATGGAATGACACCAGAAACTGTACACGAAGCAGTAGCCCGTGCAGTAAAAAGAGCCAGAGAAAAAGGCGGACCTACCTTACTGGAAATTAAAACTTACCGCTACAAAGGTCACTCCATCTCCGATCCCGGGAAATACAGAACTAAAGAAGAGCTGGAACAATACAAAACACAGGATCCTATTCAAAAAGTATTGGCTACAATAAAAGAACACAACTTTGCTTCCGACGAGGAAATAGCAGAAATCGATAAAAAAATCAACGACATTGTAGAAGAATCTGTAAAATTTGCAGAAGAAAGTCCGTTCCCATCGGAGGATGAACTGCTGAAAGACGTGTATACAGATGAGAATTATGAATTTATAGTAGACTAAGTTGATCAATGCTAATGTAAATATCTGATTATAAAAAACACGGTACTCGGGTATCGTGTTTTCCCTTTAATATAACAAACAAGTTTTTAAAAAAATAGAAAATGTCTAAAGCTACATCAAAAGAAAAAACACCTTCAGTAGACCAGGAATACGCCATGCAGCAAAACAAAACGCTTCACTGGCTGAATAAAAATAAAAACATACTGCTGTATACTGTAGTATTCATCGTTGCAGCTATCGCGGGCTATTTTGCTTATGTCAATTTTGTACAAAAGCCCAACCAGCTAAAAGATCAGGAAGCGCTTTCCGGCGCGCAGCATATATTTGATCGGGCAGTAGCCAACCCAGTTACCGATACCGGCGCTTTCAAAGCCGTACTAAACGGCGAAGGAACTACCAAAGGCGTACTTTCCATTATTAAAAACTCAAGCGGTAAAACCGCTAATCTCGCAAAATATTATGCAGGCATCAGCTACCTGAAAACAGGCGACTACAACAACGCGGTTAAATACCTGAAAGATTTTTCTACAGATGCCAAGCAAATTCAAATGATGGCCTATGGCGCCTTGGGCGACGCGCACAGCGAATTGAAACAAAACAACGAAGCTATAGAAAGCTATAAAAAAGCAGCGGCAACATTTGAAGCAGATGCCGTAAATGCCGGCGAATACTTATTCAGAGCAGCTTTACTTAGCGAAGTAACCGGCAAAACCAATGAAGCGGTAACTTTGTACCAGGAATTAAAAAATAAATTTCCGCAAACACAACGCGGCGCAGAAGCAGACAAATATATTTACAGGCTAAACATTGTAGATAACGATTTCAGCGTAAAATAAATATGACTACAGAAGGCAATAATAACGTATTAAAAGGCATCCCCTCTATTGAGGATGCCTTTGTAGTAATTGTAAGAACCGAATGGAACCAGGATATTATAGATCGCCTGCTGGAAGGCTGCACTCAGGTGTTGGATGCAAACGGTATAAGATATAAGATATTCACCGTGCCCGGTGCCGTAGAAATTCCCTTTGCCATAAAATCTCATGCCGATAATAATGTAATAAAAGCAGACGCCTACATAGCCTTAGGCGCCGTAATACAAGGAGGCACGCCACATTTTGACTATGTATGTAAATTTGTTACGGAAGGCATACTGCAACTCAACCTAACTATTTCCATACCCGTTGTTTTTGGTGTATTAACCCTAAATAGTAAAGAACAGGCCTTTGAAAGAACCGGCGGCATACATGGCCATAAAGGAGAAGAAGCCGCCATCACTGCCATTAAAATGATTGCCCTCAACAGGGACTTGGGCATGTAAGCCTGCCAATAAAAAAGATTTTCGTGTTGCTATCTTGCCTGCCTATCTTTGTGGTTTATTTTTCAAATTACAATCCTACGCGGCTGCCAACCAATCACATTTCATTAAAAGTTAAACTAAACAAAAAAATGAAGTACATTCTTCATATTTCTCATTAGTTTAAATAGGAAAAAAAATTATAATTGTACGTTTGTATACAAAGCAAAAATGAATGGAGCTCTACGCTATCGACACTGAATTGTTTAAACTGGACGGAGGCACCGTATTTGGCGTGGTGCCTAAAACTATCTGGAGCAGAAAAATACAGGCCGACGAGAATAACATGGTACTGCTTGCCATGCGCTTGTTGTTGATAAAAGAAAACAACAGGCTTATTTTGGTAGATACAGGCATAGGCAATAAGCAAAGTGAAAAATTTTTTAGCTACTACTATCTCAACAAAGAAAATATCTTAGAAAAATCCTTAGCTACATATGGTTTTTCAAAAGATGATATTACTGATGTGTTGCTCACTCATTTCCATTTTGATCATGTAGGCGGCGCGGTAGATATTGTAAACGGAGAGCTGGTGCCCGCTTTCAAAAACGCGGTCTATTGGAGCAATCAAAAACACTGGCAGTGGGCATCTGACCCCAACCCCAGGGAAAAGCCCTCTTTCCTGAAAGAAAATTTTCAACCCCTGATGGAGCATAAGAAAATAAGATTCATAGATTTTACTGAAAATAGCATCGCAAAATTTTCTGAGAATATAACTATTCGGCTTGCCAACGGTCATACAGAGGCAATGATGGTGCCCATGATACAATATAAAGGCAGAATCGTGGTATTCACAGCCGATTTACTCATTAGCCAACACCATCTGCCGCTCAATTACGTAGCGGCGTATGATGTAGCGCCCTTACAATCTATGCAAGAGAAAAGCGTTTTCTTGCAGGAAGCTGTGGAAAACAACTATATCTTATTTTTTGAACATGATGCCGACACCGAATGTTGTACATTGCAGCAAACAGAAAAAGGCATCGCGGTAAAAGAAACTTTTAAATTGACTGACATTTAATAATGAATAATATAAAATATCCGGTTTTTTTATTGATTGCCATTACTGCCTGCTCTCCCAAAGTAGTTACTGTAAAGTCGCCCCCGGAGATCAAAGTGGTAGAAAAAGAAGTAATAAAATACCAGACAATAGAAAAGCGTGTGCCACTAAGCGCCAAAGAAGAATTCCTGTTAAGAGAAGCGTTAAGAATAGATTCGCTTTACAATAATAAAAACTGGGAATACGAACGCCAGGCAAAAGATCTGGCAAATATCATAGCGCGCCCACCGGCCATCGTGCATTTAGAAAATGTAAATTTCGGTCAGTTTGAAGGCACCTATAATTTTAACCTGCGCAGACCCAATATGGTTATTCTGCACCATACCGCACAAAACAGTTGCGACCAAACCATCCGTACCTTCCAACTCACGCGTACGCAGGTAAGCGCTCATTATGTTATCTGCCGCAACGGTACCATTTTTCAAATGCTCAATGATTATCTCCGCGCCTGGCATGCCGGCAACGGATCTTGGGGAAATAATACCGAAATAAATTCCTCTTCCATTGGCATTGAGCTGGACAATAACGGTACAGAACCTTTCAGCAACGCGCAGATAGATGCATTACTAAAGCTATTGGCACATTTAAAGAAAGCATACAACATTCCTGCGAAAAATTTTATAGGCCACAGCGACATTGCGCCTACCCGAAAAAACGATCCCAGTGTTTTATTCCCTTGGAAACGATTGGCAGACGCGGGTTTCGGGCTTTGGTACAATGACAATCCTAACCTGATGGTTCCGCCGGACTTTAACGAGTTGCAGGCTTTACGCATTATCGGCTACAGCATAGACGATCCCGGCGCCGCGATCATTGCTTTCCGCCGACATTTCTGCATGAGCAATTCAAAAGCCAATGTACTTACACCTACAGAAAGAAGAATCTTATTTCAAATCTATACCAAGTTTATGTAAATCGAAGATTCAACGAAGTCAATAACAACATGTGCAAAATGCTGCACCCAAAGCCGTCGGCATGCGAATGGAAGAAGAAAATGCGCGGAACAGTGATTGCTGCCAGGCAATTCCGGCAGCAATTGTACTTGAAGCGCAAATTTTCTTCGCTTAAAGCCGTGCGTGAAGCCATCGACTTGATTTTTGAAAAAGTTTTAATAAAAAAATAATCATCATTGACACGGATTGCAAATCTGCATTAGCGTCAATATTTTGTTATGTCCAGTCTCGTTAGAAAGCATCTGACTAATCCTCAAAATATTTTATAAACATAACTATCGTTGCCGCAAGTGCAAAGAATAGAATGATAGCCATTCGTCTTTCTGCTTTTCTTCTCTTGATTTTTCTTTGTACTGTTTTACTTACTTTCCTCAAAAAAATTCATTATAGATTATCTAAAAAGGTTAAATCTTCCTGTTACTCTTTGTCATGTTGAGCGCAGAGCGAAACATCTGCTCTTGTTTTAGCGCTTGTTCTTTTGCCATTACCGCAAAAGAACCAAAAAGTCTATTCTGTCCGAAGGCGCCTACGCGCAAGCCCCTGACCGAAAAACTCCGCTGCAAGTACAATTTATGCCGCGTAAGAGTTGTATGTTGTGTAAGGCTCCGTCTCGTAAGCTTATTGCTGTTCTCACACTCCTATCGGCATACATCACTGTTCCGCTACGTTTTTCTCTCGCCGGACAGAAAGCTTCCGGTTTCGTGCTTCCATCACTTATCACTTATCCTCCACACTCTTTTCTGTCATGTTGAGCGCAGAGCGAAACATCTGCTTCTTACCGGACAGAAAGCTTCCGGCTTCGCGCGCTTCTTCCACCCCCTTGCCCCCGCCAGCGGGGGATAGAAATGGCCTTTTTTTTACTTTTCGCTTCGTACTCCATACTTCCATAACTCATCACTCACCACTTATCATTCATCACTCATCCATTACTGCCTCTAATGCACCAGTATCCTCGCTTGCTCTCCCGGTTTTGGGAGGTATTCCATGCAATTCTAAATTCGCAGGTGCCCAAGCCGCTACACGGTTGGTCGCCGTTGATTGGAGTTGTTTCATAGGTATTGGCAGGATAGGCATCTGTAGGCAAATGACTGTTCCCTTCCAGTTCTACGCCCAGAGCTGTAATACCGTGCATATGCTGAGGCAGGTTGGCAATAGTGAGCGAAGTTCTTTCTTCTCCACCGCTTTGTCCCAACGCATAGTTAGACAATTCAGGGCCTGCACCTGCTTGAATAGGAACACGCCCACGCAAATCGGGCAGCGCAAAAGTGGTTACTCCATTGCCGCCGTACATAGTGCCTAAAATTGAAAATAATGCCGTATACTGGGAGATAGGCAATAAGCGTCCATCACAAAAGAGGTAGCCGCGGGGCGCAAAATTGCCGGCAAACATTTTAATAGTGCCAATATATTCCTCTTGTGCAAAAGAAGAAAGCGTAATAAATACGGAAAAGATAAGTGTAATGATTTTTGTTTTCATTTTTATTTTTTTTAGCGAATAGGGGTTGGGTTTTTACGATGAAGGAGTGTTGCCAGATTATATAGCAATCCCTAAAATGGATCTTTTTACGGGTTGTATGATATCGGCTAAGATTAGGTCTTGCACAAAATGCTCTTCGCTCTGGTAGCGAATATTTATTTGCTCAAAAACCCATTTTCGGTGTGCATACAATTTCATAAAATGTTCATTACTGTCAGAATGCTCAAGATCGTAATGTCTCATCCAGGTTATCAACTGGCTTATAGTTTTTGCTTTGATAGTTCTTTTTCGGTTGGTAAAATAATAATGCATACGGATTAGATAATTTTATTACGCAAATTATCTCAACATCGCGGTTTTTGGCAAATTAACAGCATTGCAAAAACATTGCAATTTTGAAACAATTGAAAATAAAGTAATTAGGAGTGTTCTAATGACCCATTTATTGCACACATACGCTAAGAAAAGTAAGCAGGTTTATACTTCTTCGGCAAATTGTTCGAGAGAAATACTCTCGCTGATGTTTATTTTTTTACGCAACCTGTGCCAGGTAATGCGTGAAGTCTGGGGAGAAATAGCCAGCACTTCTGCCATTTCTTTATGAGAAAGTTTTAGCTTACTGAGCATTACCATGCGGGTTTCGGCAGGTGTAATGCCCGGTACTTTATTTTTTAGCCTTATAAAATAGCCTGTATAGGCTTTATCGAAGGTGACGAGAAATTGATTCCAATCCGATTCTGTAAGTACGGTACTTTGCCTGAGCTCATTAATGTATTGTGTATTTTCTACATTTTCCTGAAGCTGCTGCAAATGCTCTATAATATTATTTTTGTCGGTAATCGCTTTTGCGAAAGATTCTAATTTAGTTTTAGCCTGGTTCAGTTCTTCTTCCCTCGCTTTTTGCCTGGCAAGATGTTTTTTGCGAATGTTATTGTACAATACAACTGCCAGCGCTATAATGGAGAATATGATAATAATTAAAAATAAAATTTTAAAGTTGGTACTTTGTCTTAACAGCATCAGCTTCAATTGCGAAGCTTCAATTTGCTGTTTATCTACTTTTTGCTGTGCCCGCAATAATTGTATAGCATTGAAACGTGCCCTGTTATTGTCAATAGCCATAGTGGCAGAATCCTGGTAACGGATTGCCTGCAAATGATTGTTTTTTGCCAAATACCAGTTTTTCAAAACTTTATAATAAGCAATATACCTGCTTTGCTGACCGCTTTGATTTATATATTCTTTACACAGCTGCAAATATTCCCATGCCTGATCTAAGCTGTTTTGATGAATGAAAATATCGGCAAGCGGTATGCCCGCACCCGCGGCCAGCCCAAAATCCTGATGTTTAATGGCATTATCCCAATCGGCATGTATTAAAGGAATGGCTTTTTCGTAATCGCCACGCAAATATTGGTTGTAGCCAATATTGCCCATAGAAATTGTTCTGTGAATGTCGTTTTCTTCTTTATAGAAAGCGCCGGCCGCAATGTAAAAATAATGATCTGCCGAATCAAGCTGATTAATTTTCTGATAGCACAGTCCTATGGTATTATAGGCCGCCCATTTGGGCCACAAACTTATAGGTGTGGTGGGCGCTTTTACCGCAAGCTTCAAAAAATTGATGGCTGTAATATAATCTCTAAAAAAGTAATAGCGCTCGCCAATAACTTTATAATATTGCACTATATTAGGAAAAGCGTGATAATTTGTTCTTTTCAGCAACCGGTCTACTTCAATGTATGTTTCAAAAGCCATTTCGTAGTTCTCTATATCCAGCCAGTAATATTCTGCCAAAGTCATTAAAGCGCGCAATTCTATATGCAGGATATTATTGATTTCCGCCCTGTTGGCCACTTCCCGAAAACTGTTCACAATCAGCTGAGAGCTGTCCTTACTGTTTTTATATTTTTCTTTTATGTAATAAGCTAAAAAAAGTGGCGCTTCCAGTACTATTTCTTTATTTTTTTGTTTTACACCAAACACTTCCATTTCCTGCGATGCGCGCTTAGCAGCGTCCATAGTAGGCAAAAGCATCAGCCGCGCATGCATAGTATCTAATACCGGCATTTTTTCGGCATAAGATTTATGCAATAGTGACTCGTATTGACCAAAAATATTGAGTGTAATACAAGAAAAAAGAATAAGAAAGAAGATATGTTTACTCTTCTGCATAAAAAATGTTGCCTTAGGATCGTTTGTAAAACCTGCAAGATATAGAAAGAAAGAAAAAAAATAAATATATGTTAAGATACATGATGGCAATGCTTGTAAACTTTGCAGCACAACCATTCACCATTTGATAACATCAACTCCGTTCTATAATTCAGATGTAATAGCTTTACATTATTATAGTGTATTTAAGTTTAAATCAAATCTGCCGTCTTTTATTTCTATAATTTCTTCTCCATATATTGCCTTTATCTTTCCGGAAAATGTGCCGGAAAGAATGAAATTTTCCTTGTCCCAACGATTATTGTTCCTGAATTCTCATTAGAACCGAAACTCTCCAATCCCCCGATTTACAATTATAAAATTATAACATTAAAATTAAACAAACAATAGTTTAAAATAATATCTGCCGCATGTTTATATCCTGGTTTTAATAAACAAGTCTAAACAAAAAAGCAACTTCTGTTATGAAATGGCTTTTACTTATTTTTGAATGTGTTTATTTTTTATTGCTTGATAAATTTGGCAGAGCCGGTTTGCGTACGTAATATATATACTCCATTGGCTAAGCGGCTGATGTCTATTACAGCTTTTCCGTTCACCACTTTTGTCAGCACCAGTTTACCGCTCATATCATATATATTCACTTGGCCGTTGGCTACTACGGTTATCTGGCTATGTGCCGGATTAGGATACAGGCTTATATTTTCTTTAGTAGTATGAGTTATATTTATTGCTACCGTGTTGCTATATTCATTGTCGCCGCTATTGCTCAATTCTGCCAGCCTATAATAATTGGTACCATTCGCCGGGCGGTCATCTGTAAATTCGTATCTGTTATTAGCGCCTTTTGCATTTACAAAACCGATTTGCGTATAGTCTTTGCTATTGCTGCTTCTTTGTATAGCAAATCCTTTGGTATTTGATTCCACACCGGTAGCCCACGTAAGCGTTACAGATTCATTTTTAAGCGTTGCTTTTAACAGTTGTGTGTAAGCTACTGGCGTGGTAATGTCGCAAGAGTTTACAGTAAACGTTTTTTCTTTGGTTTCTGTACAGCTTCCTACACTATGAGAGGCTACCACTTTGTAAATACCCGGCTGGTCAACACCCGTTTTTAAAGTTAAGCTGCTTCCTGTTACCGTTGATCCATCGGGCTTGTTCCATACATATGTTGCATTCTGCTGAGGTTCTACTGACAAAATCACATCTGCATTAGCAAGACAGGTATTGGCCGATATTGAAATAACAGGGTTGATATTAGGCTGTACATCTATGCTGCCGGTACTGGTATTGCCACATTCATCGGTAAGCCTGTAGGCGTGCGATCCATAATCTGCCAGTGTAAAAATATTAGATGCCTGGGGAGTATAAAAATCTCCCTGACCGGCAGTTCTTTCTATTGAGAATGTCCTGATATTGGCAGAGTTTGACGACTTATATAATTGTACATTTATTCCTCCGGTACCCGTGCCGTCACATTGCGCAATTCCATAAGAGCCCAGGCTTGGGTAACTATCCAGAACAGGCACTGTTACCGGGATTGATTTTATAAGTATGGCGGTACTGTTATTTTGATAAACAGTCGGGCTGATAAAGAGTGCATTCTTCATCATGGAAGTATAATAATAAATGATATAATTTCCGGGAGGCACATTGTTCAATGTAAAGTTGCTCGGGTGCCCGTTACCTATAGTACTATTGGTAGCAGCGTTATATATATCTGCAACAAGACTATTACAGGTAGAGCTTGCGATGCCGCTAAGCGTTTGCGCCCCGGCGCAGCCCGCCACTAAAGGATCTGAAAAACTATAAGTAGTACCATTGTTCTGATCTACTGTAAATGTATAAGGCGTACTATAGCAACCGTCGGTTAAAGTTATATTATAAGTGCCAGGAGCTAAATTATTTACACGCAGTACACCATCCGGATCTATATTATAGCTGCGTGGATAAGAGACTGAAAAATCCTGATCAAATATTGCAGAATGATAAGTGGTAGGCCCGCTGTTAAATGTGGCAGTAATGGTATTTTTTTGCCAGCCGTTGCCAAATGTCATATCTATACCTGAAAGTCCGTCTATATTTCCTCCGCATCTTTTATGAAGACTAAAATTTTTATCTGTACTTACAGTAAAAGTTTCTTTAAGCAATGAGCCGTCTGTCATTACATGGCTTGCACAATTATCCTGAAAAGTTACTTCATAAGTAGTAGCATCGGGAAGATTGGTAAATGTAGTAGTTCTGGTATCTGCATCTGTTATCTGCTGCACCAGCGGCGTACCACCATTGGTAGGTGTGGCAGTAATGGTCACCGGCAGCGACCAGCCGTTACCAACCCATACATTCATATTATTGCTGCAATTAACCGCTGACGCGATAATACGCCGATTCCCCAAAGTCACGGTAGTTGCACGTACATTAGGACTGTTTACATCCGTATTGCAAACATCTGTATACTTAAATGCATGTTTTCCGCCCACAAAAGGAGTGGGAGTAGGCAGCGTCCATTTAAAGGCTCTCAAACCATTGGCTCCCTGCACGGTTACCATTGCATCAGCATTGGCAAAAGTAATGGTGTAAGGCGTTTGAGTGAGGTCTCCGTTAGGATATGCATAATATGTATGCGGAAAATAGGTGCCTATTTGTGGTTGCAGGTAATAGTCGGTAGAGTCACAAGTAATACCGTTATTGGCTACTCCTACTATATCATTCGTGTGTGTTTGACCTACGCGCAAAACGGCGTCTCGCGCCTGAACCTGCCCGCAAGCGTCCGTTACCGAAACACGGTAGCTGCCCGGTGCCAGGTTATTAAAGGTATAGGAAGTAGCGGTTATGCCGATAGCGGCAGGTTGACTGGTAGGCCCGCTCACAATCCGGTATGTATAGGGCGCTATACCCTGCCCGGCAGGCATACTTAATACAATTGAGCCTGTATTGCTTCCTCCGCAGGTTTCAGTAATAGCTCTGGCCGTAGGATTCATCTGCACATAACTACTGGCAACAGTAACGTTATCCAGCTGAATGCTGGCTGAAGTAGCGTCCGTTACTACTACACTATAGGTAGACGCGGGTAAAGAATTAAATACATTAGAGCTTTGGGGTCCGATGGAAAATTGCCCAATTCTGAGTAAATAACTATAAGGAGCCGTTCCTCCTGTAGCATTCACCGTAATACTACCGGTTGACGGGCACTGACTGTTGATAGTGGTTACGGTAGCAGCTAACTGAGCGATCACAACATTTAAGGATAAAAAAATACAATTGCAAAAAATAAAGTAAAAATCTTTCTCATACTTGCAGAAATTTTAAGTGTTTTATATAATATGGAAAAGTATTCCTAATAAATATACACAAAAATAAAGCAATAAAGATTAAAAAATCAAAACAACCAATGATTTTTTTTACAAGAATCAAAAAAATATTGTTCTATTAAGGTATAAAACAAAAAAAGCCCCAAGAAAAATCTTGAGACTTTTTTAAATAAATATGGCAACTACCTACTCTCCCAGGGACAAAACCCAAGTACCATCGGCCATAAGGGGCTTAACTTCTCTGTTCGGAATGGGAAGAGGTGAACACCCTCGGCATAATCACCATAAAAAGGTTATAAAACGAAACCGTTTTATAAAATAAGGTCATATTGGAAAAGCTCACATAGGAGTATATTGTATTTTTCGAATGAAAAATAAAAAAAATAAAGCTTACGGGCAATTAGTACTACTTGGCTTTGATGTTACCACCTTTACACCTATAGCCTATCAACGTCATAGTCTTTGACGACCCTTAAAAGTAAACTCATCTTGAGGAAGGTTTCACGCTTAGATGCTTTCAGCGTTTATCCTTGCTGTACGTAGCTACTCAGCACTGCACCTGGCGGCACAACTGATACACCAGCGGTACATACGACCCGGTCCTCTCGTACTAAGGTCATGTCCTCTCAATTTACTAGCGCCCACCACAGATAGAGACCGAACTGTCTTGCGACGTTCTGACCCCAGTTCACGTGCCACTTTAATGGGCGAACAGCCCAACCCTTGGGACCTTCTCCAGCCCCAGGATGTGACGAACCGACATCGAGGTGCCAAACCTTACCGTCGATATGAGCTCTTGGGTAAGATCAGCCTGTTATCCCCGGAGTACCTTTTATCCTTTGAGC
>JAEWKC010000029.1 GCA_023386235.1 Bacteroidota bacterium
TGAAAAAATCAACTCCACACCAAAAGATCAGCTACACCAACTGCTGCCCCCACAATGGGCTGCGAGGCAGGCACAAAATTATGCTGCCTCCTTCAAAACACAATGACGGGGTTGGCCGAAGGGATACTAAATACGTAGCCAGTAAAGACCAGAAAGCCTTTTTAAAATAACTTAAGCCGGTATATCAGGCAGTGAGTAAAGAGATGGCTGAACAGCAATTTGAGACACTTTCTGAAAGCGGGAGCAAAAAATATCCGGTCGTCATTGACTCCTGGCGCCGCAACTGGCATAAACTCACAACATACTTCAAGTACCCGGCAGCCATCAGAAAACTCATTTATACCACCAATAACCATTGAGGGTTATCACCGCCAAATCCGTAAAGTAACCAAAACCAAAGGGCCTTTTACCAGTGATATGGCTTTGTTGAAACTGGTGTACCTGGCCAGCCGCAAAATCGAAAAAAAATGGACACAGCCGCTACAGAGCTGGAGCCTTACTGTATCACAACTCTGTATCATTTTTGTGACAGGCTAACTTTAAAAATATAAAAATTCCGGGCAATGATTTTTTCAGCTATCTTGCAGCTGCCCAAAAGCTTCGCAGCCGACTCACATTGCCCGATGTGAAAAATAATTTGACACAGTTTATTTTACACTACCAAATAAAAAAGTCAAGCCGCGAGATTTGATTGTATCAATGCCAAAGTATTTTAACCTCTCAGCAAACTCCTCTATAGACTTTGACTGATAAATTTGCTCTTCAATAACTTCTTTCATTTGATTTTTTCGCTTGTCATTTCTGGGTATCAGTTGCTGATCTTTAGCCAAAAATTTCTTTGTACGATTTGGCGAAGTTGCTCTTCTGTGCTAATGATTAGTTTTTCCATTTTGATTAAGTTTTAGCTGCAAATTGGAAAAGCTCAAACAAAAAGTCAACGAGGAATTGGCAGGGAATTTATCGAGGAAACAAATATATCAAGTTCAATATTTTAAGTATAATATTTTGAAATATATACTCATTTTTAAAACTATCTGACGAAAAAGATTTTTTTTGTTGAATAATTTTTAGGAAAAACAATATTGAAGCCCTGATTTGTAAAGTAATTATATGCTCGCAAAAACTTACTCTTGATTTGTAAGAGAGGAGTAGTGAATCCGCTATTCAAATAGATCAAATAGGGTAAAGAAACAAAAGAACTGTCCGAAATATATCCGAACAGTTCTTTAAGTCATTGATAATCAATGTATTTAGTCGGGACGACTAGATTCGAACTAGCGACCCCTTGCACCCCATGCAAGTGCGCTACCGGGCTGCGCTACGTCCCGCCTCATAAACTTGGGGCACAAATTTAAACTCTTTTTGTCAAATTAAAGTATCTTGCGTTAAATTTTTTCTTCAGCATGGTAGATTTGCTTATTAAAAATATACATATTGTCGGTAATAACGATTTAACATACGACAAAACGGTTAATATATTAATAGAAAATGGCATCATTACAGCCATTGGCAACGAAGTTTCTAAAGATAATATCGAAATACTGGAAGGCAACGGAGTTTATGCAAGTCCGGGATGGGTAGAAACTTTTTCCGATTTTTCCGATCCGGGTTACGAATACAGAGAAACGATCGAATCGGGCGCCAAAGCTGCTGTGGCAGGTGGGTTTACACATGTTTTTGTAATACCCAATATCTCACCGGTTGTGCATAATAAATCGGCCGTAGAGTATATTGTCAATAAATCTCAATCGGCCGCAGCTACTATTTATCCGTTAGGAGCCATCAGTAAAAATACAGATGGAGCGGAGTTGGCAGAAATGTACGATATGGCTGCATCGGGTAGCATAGCTTTTTCCGATGGTAAACGTACCATACAATCGGCAGGGTTAATGGTAAAAGCGTTGCAATATGTAAAAAGTGTAAACGGGGTGATTGTATCACAACCGGTAGAAGATACTTTTGGCAGCAATGGGTTGGTGAATGAGGGTGTGATTTCAACACAACTCGGTTTGCCCGGTATGCCCGCTGTAGCCGAGCATTTGATGATAATGCGCGATATAGAATTGCTTAGCTACACACAAAGCAAACTACACATTACAGGTATATCTACCGCAAAAAGCGTTGAATTGATAAAAGAAGCCAAACAAAACGGGTTACAGATTACATGCAGCGTTACTCCTTATCATCTCTATTTTTGCGATGAAGACATTCAAAGCTATGATACCAACCTGAAAGTGAATGTGCCACTGCGTCAAAAAACAGACAGGGATGCATTAAGAAAAGCGGTAACCGAAGGTTATGTAGATGCCATTGCCGTACATCATTTCCCTCAGCATTCAGACGATAAGGATTGCGAATTTGAATATGCCAAAAACGGGATGATAGGATTGCAAACGGCTTATTCGGTAGTACAGACCGTTCTGCCTAAATTAAGTGCAGCGCAGATTGCCGAATTGTTTTCAAATAACAATCGTGATATTTTCGGAATAGATAAAAATAGCATTGAAGTGGGTAAGCAGGCTGATATTACTCTGTTTTCTCCCGATGAAAGCTTTATCTTTACCAAAGAAAAGAATTGGAGCAGATCCTCTAATTCGCCGTTTTTTGGCAAAGAGCTAAAAGGAAAAGTGATAGGAACAATAGTAAAAAACAATTTTTATAGAAATTAAAAGATTACAGTAAATGAACCATACAAAAGTTCATATCAAACATGGTGTTTTGCTGGCAATTGTAGTAATTATCATTAATGTAATAATGAACCTTACTGGTTTGTATGCCAGTGATATTGTAAGTTATTCCTTGTATCCTGCTATTATCATTCTTATAATTATCGCATGTTTTCATTACAAAAAAATACATCGCACAGGTACCGGTTTCGCCAACGTATTTGCTCATGGCTTTAAAACAGCTTGTGTGGCAGCGCTGATAATGATTGGGTGGAACCTCCTGTCTACTAAAATCATTTTTAAAGAAAACGCAGATAAAATTTTTGAAGATCGTAAAACGGAGATGGTAACGCAAGGATTAGATAAAGAAATGATTGAAAAGCAGGCGGCATTTGCACAAGAAAACTATGTTTTGCTTACAATTAGCTCTACCTTGCTGCTCTATGCCGTTACCGGTGTGGTAGGCTCGTTGCTAGGCGCTGCGCTTGCAAAAAATAATAAACCTGATTGATTTAAATAAGAAATATGGATATATCAGTTATCATTCCTTTATACAATGAAGATGAGTCGTTGCCCGAACTGAGCGAATGGATTACGCGCGTAATGAAAGACAACAATTTTACATACGAAGTAATCTTGATTGATGACGGAAGTACAGATAAAAGTTGGGAAGTGATTCAGAATATAGCCCGCATCAACACTAACTTTAAAGGAATAAAGTTTCAGCGAAATTACGGAAAGTCTGCCGCGCTAAACGAAGGATTCAAAGCTGCTCAGGGCGATGTGGTTATTACCATGGATGCAGATTTACAAGACAGTCCCGATGAAATCCCCGATTTATATAAAATGATCGTTAAGGACGGCTTTGATCTGGTGAGCGGGTGGAAGAAAAAAAGATACGATAACAAGTTTACCAAAAACCTGCCATCCAAACTGTTTAATTCCGTGGCCCGCAAAAGTTCGGGAATTAAACTGCACGATTTTAACTGCGGATTAAAATCTTACCGCAAAAAAGTAGTGAAGAGTATAGAGGTTTTTGGCGAAATGCACCGCTACATTCCAATTTTGGCTAAGTGGGCAGGTTACAGAAATATAGGAGAGAAAGTGGTAGAGCATCGTGCAAGAAAGTACGGAGTTACCAAGTTTGGTCTTAGTCGTTTCATCAATGGTTTTCTCGATTTGTTTACCATTAGCTTTATTAGTAAATTCGGAAAAAGACCCATGCATTTTTTTGGTTTGTGGGGTACACTGTTTTTTATCATAGGTCTTTTAATTGTTTTTATTTTAATAGCGCTCAAAATTATTTCTCCAAATACAAGTCTAACCAATAGTGTATTATTTTATATTTCGCTCACTACCATGATCATTGGTATGCAGCTGTTTTTAGCAGGTTTTTTAGGAGAATTGATTACAAGAAATTCGTCTGAAAGAAATTCGTATTTAATAGAACAAAAATTAGGATTATAAACCATGCCTTTGCAAATCAGTAAACGCGGAGAAAGCCTGCCTGCTTCTCCTATTAGAAAATTAGTACCTTTTGCCGAAAAAGCCAAAGCCAAAGGAATTGAAGTATTTCATTTAAATATTGGCCAGCCCGATATTGAAACTCCACCTGTAGCTTTACAGGCAGTGAAAGATTTTTCTTCACCAATTGTTGAATATTCACACAGTGCAGGCAATGAATCGTACAGAAAAAAGCTGGCCGACTTTTATAAAAGAAACGGCATAGATACAGATTATTCTCAAATCATCATTACCACAGGTGGTTCAGAAGCCATTATCTTTGGTTTGATGGCTTGCTGCGATGAAGGAGACGAAGTGATTATACCTGAACCTTTCTATGCTAATTACAATAGCTTTGCTTTGCAGGGAGGTATAAAAGTGGTGCCTGTAGCTTCTTCCATTGATACTGGGTTTGCATTGCCGCCGGTAGCTGATTTTGAAAAGCTCATTACACCTAAAACTAAAGCTATCATCATCTGCAACCCTAACAATCCTACAGGGTATGTGTACAGCAGAGAAGAAATGGAAACGCTGAAAGAGATAGTTTTAAAGCACAACTTATTTTTGTTTTCAGATGAAGCTTACAGAGAATTTTGCTACGATAGCGAACCTTTCAGCGCTATGAACCTGCAAGGTGCAGAGCAAAATATTGTACTGGTAGACACCATCAGTAAAAGATACAGCGCGTGCGGGGCAAGAATAGGCGCGTTGGTTACAAAGAATAAAGATTTATATAATACGGTCATTAAGTTTGCACAGGCCCGCTTAAGCCCTCCTTCATTCGGGCAGGTTTTAGGCGAAGCTGCTACAGAATTGCCTGATGATTATTTTAATCAAACTAAAGCAGAATACAAAAAAAGAAGAGACACACTTGTTTCCCGCCTGCAAAAAATGGAAGGTGTTTTTTGCCCAACACCCGGAGGCGCCTTTTATGCTATGGCAAAATTACCGATACAAGACGCGGAAGATTTTTGTCAGTGGCTACTAGAAAGTTTTCAATATAATGGTAAAACCCTCATGGTTTCGCCGGCACCCGGCTTTTATGCTACAAACGGGTTAGGGAAAGACGAAATAAGGCTGGCGTATGTACTCAGCGCAGAGAAAATAGACCAGGCCATGGATGTTTTAGAAGCTGCTTTAAAACAATACAAAAAAATATAATTAATTTTTTGTTTATTATTTGTTAGAGCTTATATTTGCATTGCAATCAAAGAGGAGAGTAAATGTAGTTAATTTTGAAGTGCGCTTTGGTTCTATAAATTTTACTTAAGTTTTTTTTCATATGGCAAGCAATCGAAGACGGTCTGTAGTTTCTACTACGGACCTTTTTTTGTCTAAATCTTTGGATAGGAAAAGCGGGTGCCTTGCATAAATTATGCGCTACAGCTTTCACAATGAAAGCATATAAATTTTAGAAGAATTATGTGCTTATGCTTTCTTGAAATATCCATGCGAAGCCTGGTTGGCATACAAAGAAATGACGCTTTCCGGTTTGTCTGCAAAGAAATCATCACAGGCCAGTTTTACACCGGGATTGCAATCAATGCCCGGATCGTTCAAATGCGCATCGTGATAGTCCATTAGCATACAGACCGCACCTTTGCTTAAGCGGTTATATATGTGTCGCAGGCAGAATAGCATGATTTGTTTATGCTCGTTCTTGTCGCCACCAAAGCCACAATCAATATGAGCAAAGGCTATTTTTTCCGGCAGCTGATGAGGAATTGTTTCATTAAAACTTCCTTTATGAATAACAGGCAACTGTAAATTATTTTTATTAAAATTATCAATTAACTCCTGCTCTATATTTTTTTCGTATCCAAATTTTATTTCGAAGCTATCATACAGATGTAATGTTTTTTCAGATTTATGCATATTGCAAATTTTCTGAAACAATATGCCGCATTGCCCTGTAAAGCTTCCAAGCTCTACTATTTCTCCTTCGATATTATTCTCTATAACATGCACTAATAAATGATAAAAATTGATACGATGCTCTATCGTATTCATTTCTACCATAGGATTCAGTACAGGGGTTAACTGATGCCAGAAGCCAAGCCTGCGCAGGATTTTATTGATATAAGTAATTTCTTTTTTGCGCTTGCTTTTCAATACATCATTGTGCATCACAAAGAAATTGTGCAGAGGTGTATGCATGATTTTATCATTTAAAAGTTTATATCAAAGTTAAATAGTTATGCACTTGCATGTGCTAATAGTCTGTCACTAATATTTACGATAAAGAGAAAATTTATTTACATCTATTTTCGCATTGTCAAGAAAAAGAAGAATTAAGCTATACGAAATTCACAACCGCTAAATTGATAAATACCAAAGTAATGAACATGAATGCCAGTCGCGATAATAATTTCCTGTACCAGTTTTATCAAACGGTAAATATATTTAAAAATAACAAAGCTGTTACTTTTAATGATACAAGTTATTCTTACGCCGAACTAAACACAAAAGCCAACGCTATAAGCCATTACCTGACTTCTAAAGGTATACAAAAAGGAGACATCGTTGCTGTATACCTTGATCGCGGACCAGAAGTGATCTTTTCTATTATAGGTATTTTAAAATGTGGCGCTGCTTATCTTCCTATAGATCCTTTTTATCCCGAAGACAGAATTCAACTGATGCTGAAAGACGCTTCTGCAAAATTTGTGATTACTTCTCTACGACCGGAGAACTCTTGTAAGTGCGGAGAGAAAATTTTAATTGAAGAAATAATGCGATACGATCAGCCTGAAAGCCTTGATAATCCTGACGTTGCCATTGACTCAAACGATGTGGCTTATGTAATTTATACTTCAGGATCTTCAGGTGTTCCAAAAGGTGTGATGGTAACACATGGCAACATAATACATTTTTTAAAAGGTATGCAGAGAGTTTTTCAAATTAACGCTTCGGATAAATTTTTATCGGTTTCCAGCGTTTCCTTTGATGCTTCCTGCTTCGATAATTTTCTTTCTTTATCGCGCGGCGCAGAGTTGATACTGACAGATAATGAAACTGCAAAAGACGGTAAGAAGTTATTGCAAACTTTTCTTGAGAATAAAGCAACCGTTATGCTGGCAACACCTGTAACTTATCAATTAATGTTGCACGCAGGCTGGAAAGATAGGCTGTCTGCAACTATTATTTCCGCCGGTGAAGTATTGCCACAGAAGCTGGCGGGTGAACTTTTGCAAAGATGTTCAGCTTTATACAATGTGTACGGCCCCACAGAGACCACGGTTATTTGTATTCTTACGCAAATCTTTTCAGAAGACAATATAACGATTGGAAAACCTACAATCGACACATCGGTTTATATTTTAAATGATAAACAGGAGCGGCTTGCAATGGGAGAAGTGGGAGAAATATATATTGGCGGCAAAGGTGTTTCAAAAGGTTATCTTAACAATGAGTCATTAACAGCAGAGAGGTTTTTAGAAGATCCGTTTGCTAATGAGAAAGATGCAAAAATGTATAAAAGCGGCGATCTGGGCAAATGGAGAAAAGATGGAAAAATTGATTATGCCGGAAGGGTTGACGACCAGGTTAAACTGCGCGGCTACAGGATTGAGTTAGGTGAAATCGAATACAGATTAATGCAAAATCAATACATCAGGCATGCTGTGGTTTTACTGGATGAAGCGGATGCTGACAATAAAAAAATCGTTGCTTATGTAGTATTGAAAGATCAGGCAGACCGTGATAAACTTGAAACAATAAAAACCGATTTAAAAATGACACTGCCGGAATTCATGGTACCGGATCAGTTTATTTTCATGACTATTTTACCAATCAATCCGAATGGAAAAGTTGACAGGAAAAAACTATTATCACTTTCAGTGAAACACAATGTACGTAACGGTTTGTTTAAAAAACCTGAGACTGAAATGCAAAAAAATATTGCTTCTGTCTGGTCAGCAATTTTAAAAACAGAGACTGTAGGTATGGATGATAATTTTTTTGAAAATGGCGGTAATTCTTTACTGGCACAAAGACTGGTTTCTTCTCTTCAGCAAAAATATTCATATAATCTTCCGATTACAAAAGTATATCAGTATCCTACGGTCTCTCAATTATCCGGTTATCTCGATGGAGAAGAAGCCAAAATCAATAATCATATAGAAAAGAAAAAATCTGGTAATAATAAAGACATAGCTGTCATAGGCATGGAATGCAATTTTCCCGGAGCAGGCTCTGTCAGAGAGTTTTGGCATGTTTTAGCAAACGGAAAAGAAACGATTTCCTTTTTTGATCAGCATGAAATAGACAGCTCTGTTGATGACAGCATAAAAAATGATCCAAATTATATAAAAGCCCGCGGAATTCTGAAAGACGTTGATCAGTTCGACGCCGATTTTTTTAATATAAATCCTAAACTCGCAGAGTTGATGGATCCTCAACAAAGAATATTCTTAGAAGTTTGTCGCAATCTGTTGGAGAAGACCGGCTATTTACAGGCGAACAAAGGAACAGGTGTATTCGCCGGATGCGGCACCAATACTTATTTTCACAACAATGTTATTCATCATAAAGACAAAATTGATAAGGTAGGATACTTTAATGCAGCTTCTGTTTCAGATAAAGATTACATCGGTACGCGCATCTCGTATCATCTGAATCTGACCGGACCGTCTGTGAACGTAAACTCAGCGTGCTCAACGTCTTTGCTTGCTA
Source organism: Bacteroidota bacterium (assembly GCA_023386235.1). GTDB lineage: Bacteria > Bacteroidota > Bacteroidia > Chitinophagales > Chitinophagaceae > Haoranjiania. The sequence goes on from JAEWKC010000029.1 coordinate 8,844, forward strand.
TTGCACAGGCCGTAGAAAGTCTGAGAGCAGAACAATGCGCTATTGCTATTGCCGGAGGAGTGTCTATTCATGTGCCCGTGCAGGTAGGGTATTTATACGAAGAGGGTTCTATATTCAGCGCTGACGGGCATTCCAGACCGTTTGATAAAAATGCTACGGGTACCATTTTTAGTGATGGCGCAGGAGCTGTTCTGCTGAAACCATTGGCAGACGCTGAACGCGACGGAGATAAAATTTATGCGGTTATTAAAGGTGTGGGCATCTCTAATGATGGTGGTAATAAAGGAAGCTTTATGGCGCCAAATGCAGAAGGACAGGCTGCCGCTATTAAAATGTCTATGGAAGACGCGCAAGTACATCCATCGCAAATCAGCTATATTGAAACACATGGTACGGCCACGCCGATTGGCGATCCTATTGAGTTTGAAGGAATGAAAATGGCTTTTGGAGAACAAGATAAAACACAATATTGTGCTATCGGTTCTTTAAAAGGTAATGTGGGGCATCTTACACACGCGGCCGGTGTAGCCGGTTTAATTAAAACGGCATTGGCTTTACATCACAAAAAAATTCCTGCTTCTATAAATTATTCAGCGCCAAATCCTATAATTGATTTTTCAAAAAGTCCTTTCGTTGTTAATCATCAACTTACTCAATGGGATTGCGATGGAGAGAGGATTGCAGGCGTAAGTTCGTTTGGAGTTGGGGGCACGAATGTACATGTAATTCTTAAGGAATATAATCAGGCAGCTGAAAAAAATAGTGTTGTTAATCAACCAGCGATTATTAAATTATCTGCGACTAATGCAGACAGTTTGCAATTGTACTTTGAAAAATTATTGCAATACGCTAAAGAAAATATAGAAGAGAATATAGAAGATGTGGCATATACATTGAACACTACACGCAGTAATTTTTCTGTACGTTCCTATCTGGTTGCATCTGATATGAAAGATTTAATAGTGCAATTGAGTGATAGAGAAAAACTACTTTCACGCATTAGAAAAGTTTATAGTAAAGACAAGAAGATCGTATTCATGTTCCCGGGGCAGGGAAGTCAGTACCTGAATATGGGAAAGAAGTTGTACCATCAGTTATCGGTTTTTAAAAATGCAGTTGATGAATGTGCTGCTATTTTAATGAAAGAAATAGGTGAGGATATCAGAGACGTTATTTTTTCTGAAAAAGAAACGGAAGCGCAAAAAGATAAACTCCAAAATACCCGATATGCGCAACCGGGTATCTTTACAATTTCTTACGCGCTTGCCAAACAATTTTCAAGTTGGGACATAGAGCCGGAAGCCTTTGTTGGTCATAGTATCGGCGAATTTGTAGCTGCACATCTGGCTGGTGTTTTTTCTTTAAAAGATGTGTTGAAGATCATCTCCAATCGGGGAAAAATGATCAGTGAATTACCTAAAGGATTGATGTTGTCCGTAAGAGCATCAGCGGATAGTTTAAAAGATTTTTTGCCTGAAGAGCTTTCTGTTGCGGCTATCAACGCGCCGCAATTATGTGTTGTTTCGGGCGAGGCTGAACAGGTAAATTCTTTTGCAGAACAGTTAAACCAAAGAAATATTGCCCATAATAGTTTGCATACAAGTCATGCGTTTCACTCCTCTATGATGACTCCTGTTGTGGATACTCTTTTTCAGGTTATAAGCAGTATTACATTGTCTAAGCCTGTTATACCAATAGTTTCAACAGTTACAGGCACATGGCTGAAAGATGAAGAAGCTACCGATCCCGCTTACTGGGCAAGGCATGCGAGAGCCTGTGTTGATTTTTCAAAAGCTATACAAACTCTTGAAGCAGACTGGCAGCCGGTATATCTTGAACTTGGCCCGGGAAGAACTACAAGTACATTGGCAAAGCAACACGATCAGGATATTCGTTCAAGAGCATTCAGCGCTTTGGATACGAACAATAACACTGAAAATGAAATTATATGTGTTCAGTTAACACTTGGTGAATTATGGTCTTCAGGTGTAAATATTGACTGGAAAAAAATATATCAACAAAAACACACACTGCTTGATGAGGTACCTACTTATGCTTTTAATAAAAAAAAGTATTGGATAGAACCACTGAAAGCTATATACCATGAGGCTTCCAAGTTGTCTGAAGGATTTACACAAACTTCTACAAACGAAAAAATACAGCATGTAATTACTATGGAAAGAAAAGATATACTTATTAAGAAAATCAAAGAAATTTTCGAATCGGCATCGGGTATAGATATTGCTCATGCCGATGTGCACAGTAGTTTTATGGAACTGGGGCTTGATTCCTTGTTGCTCACGCAAATTGCATCTTCCGTTAAGAAAGAATTTCAACTGCCGGTAACTTTTCGTCAGCTCAATGAAAGCTACGACAGCATTCATAAACTCGCTGTTTATCTTGATGAAAATCTTTCGCCGGAAGCTTATCAGCAGGAAGTAAAACAAAATATTGAAAATGAAGAATGCATATCTCATCAAAGTCGGAATGAAAATACTGAAAACACCAGCGCTATAGAACTGATACAACAGCAATTGCACCTGCTTGCTCAACAGGTTTCATTATTAAACGGAAAAAGCGCTCCGCAATCTCCGCGCCGCGAAACATCAATAATACCTATTACAGTTATAAAACCGACTGTGCATATTTCTTCGGAGGAAAAAAATGAGCTTAAAAAACCATTTGGTGCAACTGCGCGAATTGAAAAAACAATTATAGGTATTACTGATCAGCAAAAAGAATATCTCAGAAAATTTATTGAAAAATATAATAAAAAAACTGCCGGAAGCAAAGAATACACACAGTATTACAGAAATTGTATGGCTGATCCTCGCGTGGTTTCAGGGTTTAAACCACTTACAAAAGAAATGACTTATTCCATCGTTGTAAAAAAATCTGATGGCGCCTATTTATGGGATGTTGATGGTAATCAATATGTTGATGCATTGAATGGTTTTGGTTCTAATTTTCTCGGTTACCAGTCAGCTATTTTAAAGAAAGCCATACTTGCACAGGTAGAAAACGGTTATGAAATAGGCCCGCAACATGCATTAGCCGGTAATGTATGTAAACTTATTTGTGAGCTCACAGGATTTGACAGAGCGGGTTTGTGCAATACAGGTTCAGAGGCGGTGTTGGGTGCTATGCGCATTGCGCGAAGTATTACAAATAAAGAATTAATAGTCGCTTTTACAGGTTCGTATCATGGCATTAATGACGAAGTGTTGGTAAGAGGAACAAAGAAATTACAAACGTTTGCCGCGGCTTCAGGCATATTGAACAGCAATGTGCAAAATATGCTGATACTTGATTACGGTACCGAAGAATCGTTACAGATCATTAAAGAAAGGATTAATGAAATAGCCGGTGTTTTGGTGGAGCCGGTGCAAAGCAGGCGTCCTGAATTTGTTCCACTTGATTTTTTGAAAGCATTGAGACAATTGACAGAAACGAATGATGTACCATTGATCTTTGATGAGGTCATCACCGGCTTCAGAGCACACAATGGAGGCTTTCAGGAAATGTTTGACATCAAAGCAGACCTGGCTACTTACGGAAAAGTAGTGGGCGGTGGTTTGTCTATCGGGGTTATAGCGGGAAATAAAAAGTACATGGACGCTTTAGATGGCGGTTACTGGCAGTATGAAGACGATTCTGTTCCTGAAGTGGGTGTCACTTATTTTGCAGGCACATTTGTTCGTCATCCGTTGGCGCTTTCTACTGCGCTTGCATCATTAAAGTATTTAAAACAAATGGGAGGCAAATTGCAGGAAAGTCTTAATGGCAAAACCGCTGAATTGTCTATCAGACTAAATACTATTTGTGAAAAATACGGGGTTCCTATTTACGTTGTTCATTTCTCTTCTTTATGGAAAATTAAATTTAGGGAAGAATATCCTTACAGCGAACTGTTATTTTCTTCCATGCGATTTAAAAATATTCATATCTGGGACGGCTTCCCCTGCTTCCTTACAACTGCACATACTTCACAGGATATGGATAAGATAGCAACGGCATTTGAAGAAAGCATAAAAGAATTGTGTGATGCGGCATTTATACCTTATACGAAAAAGACAACAAAAAGTTTTATTAATATAGATCCTCCTGTTCCCGGCGCAAGGTTAGGAAAGGATAAAGAAGGTAACCCCGCGTGGTTTCTGCAAGATATATCAACAGGAAAATACATGTTGATTGATAATGAATAGCGTTTCCGAAATTATTAAATATTATTAGAATAAAATGTACACTTTGCAAAAATCAATTATAGATTATGATCCTTTCTGCGGTCCAGAAATACAGAAAGTAGTGCCTACCACCGAACCCCAGCAGGAAATACTGGTTTCGTGCTTGCTCGGCGGCGAAGAAGCTAATCTGGCCTACAACGAATCTATCTCTCTGCAATTAAACGGAAGAATAAATTTTACGTTTTTAAACGATGCTTTAAGAATGGTTACACAAAGGCATGAGGCGCTGAGAGCTTCCTTTAATGCAGACGGTACTAAAATGGTGATTTATGAAAATGTAGATATTCCTTTAAAATATTCCGACTTAAGTGATCTGTCTGCAGACGAACAAAAAACTGTGATTGAAGAATATAATAAACAAGAATCCGCCACAGCTTTTGATCTGTTGAATGGTCCGTTGATAAAATTTGGCTTATTTAAAATAAATAACAATGAAGCATTACTGCACATCAATACACACCATGTAATCTGTGACGGGTGGTCTATGGGGATTTTACTGGAAGATATTTCTGCCTTATATAATAATGCAGATATCCCCGCTATGCCTTTACAGTTCAGCGATTACGCGGAAGAATATGCTTCTTTCGTACAGTCGGATGACTACAATGAAATTGAAAATTATTGGGTAAAGAAATACAAAGACAATCTGCCTGCCTTTGAGCTACCTGCTGACTTTCAGCGTGCTGCCGCACGATCATACAGCTGCAAAAGATATGATCATTTACTTGACGATTCTGTCGCTTCTCAAATTAAAAAAGTAGCTGCAAAAAATAATAGCAGTTTTGTAAATACTTTAATGAGCGCTTTTGAAGTGCTGGTGTATAAATTGACCGGGCAATCCGATATAGTAATTGGTGTGCCGGTGGCAGATCAGGCCGCTTCGGATAATTTTAATTTAATAGGGCATTGTGTGAACCTGCTTCCGCTGAGAAGTAATCCCGACGGCACTTTGCCATTTAACGCGTATCTAAAACAACGCAAATCGGAAAGATTGAACGATTATGATCATCAGCGTTTTACTTTCGGCACTTTATTAAAGAAAATAAATGTTCCGAGAAATGGTTCCAGAATACCCTTGGTACCATTAAGTCTCAACGTAGATATTGGAATGGATACGAACGTTTTATTTAAACAAATTGACTATACTATAGTTTACAACGAAAGGATTTCTGAGTCATTTGAAATTTTCCTGAACGTAACAAGCAGCAAAGATAAATATATATTCCAATGGAACTATAATACCGGATTGTTTAAAGAAGAAACTATAAAATACTGGATGGATAGTTTCGTTGATTTACTAAGGCAGATAGGCGAGAAAGACGATGTATTGATTGATGCTTATCAGCTACCTGATCATGGAAAAAAAGCGGTTGATACAGGAGTTAATTGTAAACAACTGCCTGATAAAACCGTAGTTGAAATGTTTGAAGATGTTGCTGAAAAGTATTCTGAAAATACAGCTCTGGAATTTAAGGGAGAAAGCATATCATATCAACAGTTAAATTATCTCGCGGATATCTACGCTGCAATGCTTACAGATAAAGGCGTTCGGCAAGGAGATATTATTGGCGTTTTACTTGACAGGAGCAGTGAGCTGATTATTTCCTTGTTAGCGATTTTAAAATGTGGCGCAACTTATCTTCCGCTTGATCCTGCCTTTCCTGCAGAGCGCATTAAATTTATGCTTGACGATGCCGATACAAAGTATACAATTATCAATCAAAAATATTCGGAAAACTTTAGAACAAATTCAGTTCAGGTAATAATAGAAGATCTGGTAATAGAAAACTATTTACCATTTTCAAGATCAGCTGCACAGGCACGTCAGGAAGATCTGGCCTATATCCTTTATACATCGGGGTCTACAGGAAAGCCAAAAGGTGTAATGATCACACAGAAAAATCTTTTAAATTTTCTTATATCGATGAAAGAGATGTTCAGTACAGATCACACCACGAGACTATTATCTGTAACTACCGTTTCATTTGATATTTCCGGGCTCGAAATATTCTTGCCATTAATCAGTGGAAGTACACTGATCCTTGCAGATGCGGAAACTGTAAAAGACGGAGGATTATTGACAGATTGCTTACTGAATAAGCGTATTAATCTGATGCAGGCAACGCCTTCAACCTATAAATTAATGATCGAGGCAGGGTGGAATGAGCAATTGCCGGTAACAATTTTATGCGGTGGAGAGGCTTTGCCAAAAGACCTGGCAGGTAAGTTATGTGATCGTTCCGAATCGGTATACAATATGTATGGCCCTACGGAAACTACTATTTGGTCAACCGTTGCTAAAGTCAATAGTACAGACGATGTAGTATCAATAGGCGATCCTATTTTGAATACATACATATACCTGGTAAAAGATCACCGGCTTGTGAATCGCGGAGAAATAGGTGAAATCTGCATTGGCGGCGCCGGCGTTGCAGTCGGGTATTATAACAGACCCGAGCTGACAGCAGAAAAATTTATTGACGATCCGTTTAGTAATTCGGGAAAGATGTATAAAACAGGAGACTTAGGCAAATATACATCTTCGGGAGCGCTAATCTGCCTGGGAAGAATAGATCAGCAGGCAAAAATTAGGGGATACAGGATAGAATTGGGCGAGATTGAAGAACAGATACTAAATATACAACAAATCAAGGATGTTGCGGTTGTTGTAAAAAATGCGGGAGAAGCGGAGAAATTAGTAGCTTATATCATAAAGGATGATTTTGATACAACGCCTGTAAACAAGCAGCAGATTATATCCTGGCGCAATATCCTTGGAGATTTTTTGCCAGCCTACATGATTCCTGAAGAGTGGATACCGATAAAAGAATTTCCTTTAACTCCTAATAAAAAAACAGACAGAAAAGCATTGATCAATTATCAGTCTGAAACTATTTTAAATACAGAATTAGAAACATATAGTAATGATGACCTGATTGATGTGATAAAAAAAATATGGGCAGAAGAGTTGCAGATGCATGATATAGATGAAGAGGATGATTTTTTTGCATTAGGCGGTCACTCCATGATAGCTGTTCGAGGAATGACAAAAATAAATAAGGAAACCGGTGTAAAGCTGCCTTTATCTGTACTTTTTGAAAATTCAACAATAAAATCTTTATCGAAAGTTATTAATGAAAAGAAATCTTCTCAAAATGGGAAAGTAGTCATTCCGATAAAAAAAGAGGGAAAGAAAAATCCGATTTTTTTAGTACATGCCGGCGGGTTGAATATTTTAATGTATAAATCTCTCAGTCATTTTTTGAGTGACGATCAGCCTTTATACGGCTTACAAGGTTTAGGTCTTGATGGAGATCTGTCTCATTTGCAAAGTATTGAAACCATTGCTACACGCTATTTACAGGAGATATTTGAGCATCAGTCCCAAGGGCCTTATATTATTATGGGCTACTCTTTCGGAGGCATTATTGCTTATGAAATGGTGAGGCAATTGCTTGAGCAGAATAAAGAAGTTCTTATGTTAGGAATACTGGATACCTATGCAAAAGATCACAACCGAGCAAGCGGAAAGCTATCCGGATACTTCATTAAAAGTAAAAGACAATTCAGTAAAGCGCTGTTTTTTGCCAAAGCTTTCTTTAAATATCCACGAGCTACGCTAAAGTACCAGAAATATATTTTCAGTCAAAAGATTCATAATAAAACAAATACATCCGAAGATGATAAGGTGCATGACTACAGCGATGAAGTAATAAAGGCATACGATAAGGCTTACAATAATTATGTGATGCAACCTCTTACTATTGAAATAGATTTATTTAAAGTTGAAAAAAGAATTTATTACATAGATGATCCCGCGTACTTGGGATGGAAAAAATTTGCGACAGGAGGAGTACGTGTGCACAGCGTTCCCGGAGACCACAGAACGTTTTTGCTGGCGCCGCATAACAGAACATTGGCAAAAATACTACAGGAAACAGTCAACCAGAGAATCACTAACCGATTAAAAATACAATAAACAAACAAATCAATAAAAATGAAACTCACAATTATAGGCACAGGCTATGTAGGACTTGTAACGGGCATATGCTTTGCCGAAACAGGAAACACCGTAACCTGCCTGGATATTAATTCGGAAAAAATTACCCGTCTTAAAAATGGTATCTGTCCCATATATGAACCCGGGCTTGAAAATCTGTTACACAGAAATATAAAAGAAGAGCGAATATTTTTTACAACAGACCTCAACAGAGCTGTACGGGATGCGGATGTTATATTCCTTGCATTACCGACACCGCCCGGCGCTGATGGTGCCGCCGACCTGGCACATATAATGTGTGTGGCAGACAGCCTGGCTGAGATAATTACAGACTATAAGATAATCGTTAATAAAAGTACGGTTCCTGTGGGCACTGCAGAAAAAGTGATAAAAATTTTATCTAAAAAATTACCTCGCGAACTGTATGATGTCGTGTCAAATCCTGAATTTTTGCGCGAAGGTGTTGCTCTGGAAGACTTTCTTAAACCGGACAGGGTAGTGATAGGTACTAACTCTGAGAAGGTAAAAGAAGTGATGACAAGCCTGTATCAGCCTTTCGTTAGGCAGGGCAATCCGATATATTTTATGGATGTACGCAGTGCAGAGATGACCAAGTATGCGGCAAATTCTTTTTTAGCTTTGAAAATATCTTTCATGAATGAAGTTGCCAACCTGTGCGAAAAAACGAATGCAAATGTAGACATGGTACGCATTGGCATCGGCAGCGATGAAAGAATCGGCAAACGATTTCTTTTTCCCGGCATCGGTTATGGCGGTAGTTGTTTTCCTAAAGATGTGCTCGCATTGCATCACACTGCAAAAGAGCATGACTATGATTTCAAGCTGCTAAAGTCGGTGCTGGAAGTGAATAAGCGACAAAAATTATTGTTGTTCAAGAAAGTATATGATCATTTTAATGGAAGATTAAAAGGACGTCGTCTGGCTATATGGGGACTGTCTTTTAAGCCAGAAACAGACGACATACGCGATGCGCCTTCCATAGATATTATTGAAAAATTGCTACAGGCAGGCGCAATTATAAGAGTTTACGATCCCGAAGCTATGACAAATTTGAGCGCGCGTTTTGGCAATGTGATTGAGTATGCGGTAAATCAATATGATGCTTTGGAAGATGCCGACGCGCTCTTAATCATAACGGAATGGAGCGAGTTTCGTAATCCTGACTTTGAAAGGATTTCCGCGCTGCTTAATTCAAAAACAATTTTTGACGGACGTAATATTTATGATGCAGATAAGATGGATGAATTAGGCTTCCATTATGAAAGCATCGGAAGAAAAGTAATCACGCATAAAAATAATATTCATGAAGAAGAAAATACTGATAACAGGAGCCGCAGGCTTCTTAGGGTCGCATCTATGTGATAAATTTTTAAGTAAAGGCTGGCAGGTTATTGGCATGGACAACCTGATCACAGGGAAAATAAAAAACATTGAACACCTGCTTTCCCGGCCTGACTTTATGTTTTATCATCATGATGTATCAACGTTTGTGCATGTGGCGGGGCATATAGATTGCATTTTACATTTTGCATCACCGGCGAGCCCTGTAGATTATCTCAAGATGCCTATTCAAACATTAAAAGCCGGCGCGCTTGGCACACACAACCTGTTAGGCCTGGCAAAAACAAAAAAAGCAAAAATACTGGTAGCCTCTACCAGCGAAGTATACGGCGATCCGCATGTGCATCCGCAAACAGAAAGTTACTGGGGAAATGTAAATCCTATCGGGCCGCGCGGTGTGTACGATGAAGCCAAAAGATTTATGGAATCCATCACCATGGCCTACCATAATTTTCACGGAGTAGAAACACGGATCGTGAGAATATTCAATACTTACGGTCCGAGAATGAGACTCGACGACGGAAGAGCTTTGCCTACTTTCATGAAGCAAATTTTAAACAAGGAAGATATAACGGTATACGGAGATGGATCGCAAACAAGATCTTTTTGTTATGTAGATGATTTGGTGGAAGGTATTTATCGTTTACTGCTTTCAGATTATCATTTGCCTGTCAACATCGGCAATCCCTGCGAGATTTCGCTGCTTGATTTTGCCAAAGAAATAATAAACATTACAGGCTCGGGTTCAAAAATTATTTATAAGCCTTTGCCACAGGATGATCCTAAACAAAGAAAACCCGACATAACGCTGGCCAAAAAGATCCTTGACTGGGAACCGATAACAGACAGAAGAGATGGGCTTTTAAAAACATGGCAGTACGTTCAGCAGGACTTTTTAATACCTGAAAAAGAATTAGCTGTTGTCTGATGAAATTTTTTAATAATGAAAAATAACTTGATAAAATGAACAAAAATATACTGGTTGTAGATGACGAACCGTCTATGTTGAAGCTTCTACAGATCATCTTATCAAAAAAATATAAAGTGACGCTCAAAAGTAATGGTTATGATGCTATGTCCTGGCTGCTTGAAGGTAATTACCCGGACTTAATCATTCTTGACAGACAAATGCCTTATCTGAATGCTGTTGAATTTGTAAAGTCCATTAAAGTAAGTGGTATGTTGTCTTCTATTCCGCTGGTTGTGTTGACGGAACTTACAGATGCTGGCGATCATGATGCTGATCTTACGCGTCATGTGGATTTAATAATCAATAAACCTTTTAACCCATTAAAACTGCAAAATGAAATTTCAACCTTACTCACCAACTGATTACTTAACTACGGCAGTTTCTAAAAAATTTATAGGTGTTGATAAAATAGCGTGTATCGGAAAAGGAAATTTACGCCAATTATCGCTGGAGTTAAGCGAGCATTATAATTGTGAAACCAGCATGTACCCTCATCTGAAAAGCTTTGTATCAGAAGCGCTGCAAAGCTGCATTTTAGATATAAGCTCTGTGATTTTAATTGAAACCGACAGTATCGCTGATATTGATGCCATCAGGCAAATGAGAAAAAATCCTGCATTCGCTTCCACAATCATCATTCTTTTGTGCAGTAATGAATGTCAATTCTCAAAAGAATACTTGATAAATGCAAAAGTGGATGATGTTTATAAATACCCTTTTGATATAAGCACGATAGCAAAAAGAATAAATTTTTTGATCAGGTATAAACTAATTAAGTCACCGGCGTTTCCGGAAGAAAAAAAGAAAACGATCTTGCAGATAAACAGATTCTACAGCAGGGCGTTCGATATATGTGTTTCTTCGGCTTTGTTGATTATGCTGCTTCCTTTATTTGTTGTGGTAGCTATTTTCATCAGGCTCGAAAGTAAAGGAGCCATTATATACAAAAGCAAACGTGCAGGCGCAGGATACCAAATTTTTGATTTTTACAAGTTCCGGTCAATGGTTATGGATGCTGAAAAAAAGCTGGAAGATCTCAGCAAAAGCAATAATCAATATGCCAAAGAATCAGCAAATGGAAAGGAAGCTTTTGTGAAAATCTTAAACGATCCCCGTGTAACTAAAGTGGGAGCTTTCTTACGAAAAACGAGTATTGATGAGCTGCCGCAGTTATTCAATGTTTTAAAAGGCGATATGTCAATTGTTGGCAACAGGCCGCTTCCTTTATACGAAGCTGAAAAATTAACTTCAGATGAGTTTGTGATGCGCTTCTTAGGCCCGGCGGGCATTACAGGACTTTGGCAGGTAAGCAAAAGAGGAAATGCAAGTATGTCTGATCTGGAACGTAAGCAGTTAGATAACTATTACGCGCAAAATAATTGCCTGCTAATGGATATGAAAATTTTGCTCAAAACCTTTCCTGCATTATTACAGAAAGAAAAAGTTTAAAAATACACACATGAAAAAAAATATTTTTTTGATAGGATTTCTCTTATGCTCTATAACAGCCCTGTCGCAGACATCCATTATCGGAACGCTTGATAATAGTTTGTTGCAAAAATATATCCGGCTTGCAAAACAAAATTATCCCCGTGTAAAAATTTATGACGCGCAGGTAGAGAAAGCGAAAAACATGTTTACAACCGCAAAGATGTCCGCGTTCGATATCTTGAATGCAGGATATTATTATCGCCCTGAGAATGTGGATGGCATTGCTGTTGTGCCGGGCAATCCCGGAAATGTAAACGGCAACCAAATAGTAACCAGAGGCTTTCAGGCGGGTGTAGCTGTCAACTTGGGTAGCTTGTTTTCCAAACCTTCGGTTATAAAAAGTGCAAAAGCGGATTATGCCTTAGCCAAAGCGCAGGATGAAGAGTACGAAATGATGCTGGAAACTGAAGTGAAATCAAAATACTATGATTTTTTATTGATGAAAAAACATCTGGAGATCAGAAATCTTGCTTATCAAAATTCTAAAATAGAAGGCGCGGATGCTAAAACAAAATATGAACGTGGCGATATATCTATTGAAGCCTACAACTCCTCAAAAAGTATGGCTACAGAATCAGAAGCGCTGGTGTTAGCTGCCGAGGTTAACTACCTGAAAGCAAAGAATGCGCTGGAAGATATGATCGGCACTAAGTTAGAAAATGTACATTAATCAAATTAAATAAAAACTGATAAAATGAATCTTAATCTAAAAGATTTTCTAAAATACCTAAATCATTTTAAATGGTTTATCATCATCATACCGGTCTTGTGTGTTGTGCTCACTTATCTTTTTGTAAAAGAATTACCGAAAAAATATAAGTCGAATACATTAATCTCCACGGGCATTACTCAGCAACTCAGCGAATCTGCTTTGTTGGAAAATCGTACTGCGGATAATTTTAAGATTAGCCAGCAGTTTGGTAATCTGCTGGAAATGATGCAAACGAGAAGAGCGATCACGCAGCTATCTTACAAGCTGATACTACACGATCTTAAAAACCCGCAGCATACGTTTACTAAATATTCCGAACTGATCACGGATCTTTCTCCTCAGCAAAAAGACACCGTTATAAAAGAATTCGAAAACAGACTGTCTGCCCAGGCTTTAATTTCTCCCGCAGATAACAACCAGCACAGATTGTACGATATTTTAAAGTCTGCAGCTTACGATGATAAAAGTGTTTTAAAAAATATTGAGATACGCCGGAGTGGCGAGAGCGATTTTATAAATGTTACCTACACCTCTCACAACGCCAACCTTTCAGCGTTTGTGGTAAACACGCTTTCCAATGATTTTATCAATTATTATACAAGCCTTTCAATGATGAGCAGGCAACAATCGCTTGCTGTTTTAGATACTATGCTACGTGAAAAGGGCGACGAAATGATGAATAAAAACTCGGCGGTTGTTAATTCTTCCATACATGCTACCGCGCAGGAGACGGGAGCGTTGAATTCACAAAGAAGATCTGATCTGATCAACCAGAAAGTTTCCGAAGCAGAATCTCAAAGGCTTGGCGCCTTGCGTAACATCAGCTCCATACAAGGCGCACTGGATGAGATTAATGCGAAACTGAATGGTGACGGCGGATATTTACAGCAGGATTCTTACAAAGAAAATAGTGAGATAGTGCGTATTGACAACCAGTTGCAACTGGCTAATCAAAGATATGTAAACAATAATTTCAGGCCACAGGATAAGGCTACTATTGATTCTTTGCAAAATATTAAATCAGGTTTGGTGCTAACTTCATCAGCCTCACAAAATAACAATTACAAAG